>CAKUKM010000031.1 GCA_934663595.1 uncultured Clostridia bacterium
AGGAGTTTTTCTTTCCCCCTCACCGCTTAAGCTCCACTGAACCCCACGCCTAGCGTGGGGTTTTCGGCATACAAAAAGGCGCGAAGCCCAAAGCGGGCCCGCGCCTGAGATTTACGCGTTTTTCTCCTTGCGCTGCATCAGCACCGCCGCAACCACGATCAGGCCCTTGAACGCGTCCGTCAGGAACGAATCCACGCCCAGCAGAATCAGCAGGTTGTTCATCAGGCCGATGATCAAAACGCCCAGAATCGTTCCGACGATCGAGCCGCGTCCGCCGCTCATCGCCGTGCCGCCCACGACCACCGCCGCGATCGAATCCAGCTCGTAGCCGCTGCCCGCGCTCGCAACGTCCATGCCGCCCAGGCGCGAAAGCTGCGCGACCGCCGCAATCGCCACCACGAAGCCGCTGATCATATACACCTTCATCTTCACCTTATCGGTGTTGATGCCGGACAGGCGCGTCGTGCGCTCGTTCGAGCCGGTGGCGTATACGTACCGGCCGAACGCCGTGTATTTCATCACCAGATAGAAGATCACCGCCAGCACCAGCCAGTACACGATCGTCATCGGCCGCTGGCCGAGAATCATCGTGTTCGCAATGCCCTCGAACGCCTTCGGCACCGTCGGCGAATAGGATTTCGTGAAATACTGCGCGACCGACCGAATGATATTCATAACGCCCAGCGTCGCGATAAACGGCGGCACCTTGCCCTTCGTAATCAGCAAACCGTTCACCGCGCCGATCGCCACGCCCGCCAGCAGCGCTGCCGCAATGCCGATTGCAAACGCCGGCGTTCCCGTAATTCCAAACCGGATCAGCACGCCGTGATCGCCGGTATCGATCATCGCCATCAGCACCGTGCCCACGCCCGCGAGCGTCGAGCCCACCGCCAGATCGATGCCGCCGATGATGACCACCAGCGTCATGCCCAGCGCCACCATGCCGACCGACGTGTTCGCGCGCAGCACGTTAAACGTATTGTCGAACCAGAATTTGGCCCACGCGCCCACCGAGCCCTGCTGGAATCCCAGCGCGTACGTCTGCAGCACCAGCATGACCAATAGCGCCATCGCCACCGAGAACACCGGATCGTTCGCCCAGCGGCGCTTGAACGGCTCCGCCAGAAACAAAAGCACCAGTCCGATCACCGCCAGCAGCGCCGCCGTAAACAGCACGCCGATGAAATTGTCCGAAAGCGCGATGATCAGCTTCTGGCCGAACGAAACGCGCGCGCCCGCAGCCTGATTGGCCGCTTCGCTCGCCTCATTTACCCATTCAGGCGCAGCCTCGGCTTCCGCCTTCAGCGCATCCGCCCGAGCAATCAGCGCGTTTACCTCTTCGCGGCAGGCGGCAATGCTCGTCCGCTCGCCCGCCTCCGTAACCGCGATTTCCGCCGCCGTCGATTCGCTTCCGACCAGCGCGCAGACCTTTTTCGCGCCCTCGCCGACCGCGCCGACCGCATTTTCCGCGGCATTTACCGCATCCAGCGCGTCGTCCGCGAGCGAAATATACATGCTGAGCACCTTCGCGTCCGTCAGCGTCGCGATTTCCTCAATGCCCTCGCCCACCGATTCCAGCGCCTTCGAAAGACCCTCCGCGGCGTATTCGGTATACACGCCCGCCGCGTCCGCGCCCTCGTTCAGCTTTTCCAGCGCGCCGCGCAGCACGTCCACGTCCGCGTCGCCCGTTTCCTCGGTCAAAAGCGCCGCGTCCAGCGCGTCCATTGCCGAAAGCGCCGCGCGCGATTTCTCGCCCGCCTCGCCGAGCTTCGTCTCCGCCGTCGCGAGCTTTTTATTCAGCGAATCCAGATTCTTCGCGGCCTTGCCGTTCGCCGCAACCGTTTCCACCTGCGCGCGCGCGCTCGCGAGCCGGCCGGCAAACGCGCCGTCACCCTCCTTCGCGCCCTCGACCGCAAAGCCGAGCGCCGCCACGGCCAGCGCCAGCGCCAGCACCAGGATTCCCGCAATTCTGTATTTCTTCATTCCAACCGCCCCTTTTCGCAGAGCTCGCCGCCCGTTGCCAGCAGCATGATCGCATGCTCGTTCAGATTTTCTCCCGAAAGCTCGCCGCGCACCCGGCCGTGATACATCACCATCGCCCGGTCGCACAGGCGGATGATCTCCTGCGCCTCGCTGGACAGAATCACCACGCCCACGCCGTTTTCGGAAAGCCGGAGGATGATATCGTAAATATCCTCCTTCGCGCCCACGTCCACGCCCTGCGTGGGATTGTCAAAGATGATCACCCGCGGCGCGGCGCTGAGCCATTTCGCGAGCACGACCTTCTGCTGATTGCCGCCGGACAGGCTGGTAATCAGATCGTCCTCGTCCGCCAGCTTGATCGAAAGCTCCCGCCGCCATTTCTCAAAATTCGCCCGCAGCGCTTTTCCCTTCAGAAAGCCGCAGCGATTGAGCCGCCCGTAGGTCGCGATCGACCCGTTTTCCAGAATCGACAGATCCGGAATGATGCCGTTTTCCTTGCGGTTGCGCGGCACATACCCGAGCCCCGCCGCGCACGCGTGCGTTGTAGATTTGGGCTTATACGGCTTTCCGCACACGAAGATTTCGCCCGTCGATTCCGGCGTTACGCCGAACAGCGTCTGGAACAGCTCGCTTCGCCCGTCGCCGAGCAATCCGGTAAAGCCCAGAATCTCGCCCGCGCGCAGCGAAAACGATACGTCCTCAAACGCGCGCTCGCGGCTGAGATGCTCGGCCCGGAGCACCTCCTCGCCGATTTGCGCATTGCGCTTCAGCTTTTCGGTGCGCACGTCGTGGCCGACCATCCAGCGGGCCAGATCGCGCTCCGTCACGCCCTCGACCGCGCCCTGCTGCGCCACCGCGCCATCGCGCAAAACGGTGAATCGATCGCAGATTTCCAATACCTCGCCCAGCTTGTGCGAAATGAACACGATCGACACGCCCGTCTTCTTCACCGCGCGCATCATGTCGAACACGCGCTCGATCTCAACCTCCGTCAGCGACGTAGTCGGCTCGTCCATGATGATCAGCTTCGCCTCAAACAGCAGCGCGCGCGCGATCTCGACGATCTGCTTATACGACGCGTCCAGCGCGCGCAGCGGCGTCTTCGGGTCCAGCGACACCTGCAGCCGCGCGAGCACCTCGGCCGAGCGCGCGATCATCGCCCCGCGATCGATCCTGCCCCCGCGCCGGATTTCGCGGCCCAGAAAGAGGTTTTCATATACATTCAAGTCGTTCACGAGGTTTAATTCCTGGTGAATGAACGCAATTCCCGCATCCAGAGAGTCGCGCGGCACATTGAACCGCACGGGCGCGCCGCCGAAGCGCATTTCGCCCGCGTCCGGCTGCAAAACGCCGCCCAGTATGTTCATCAGCGTCGTCTTGCCCGCGCCGTTTTCGCCGATCAGCGCGTGAATTTCGCCGTCGCCGACCGAAAAATCAACGCCCTTCAGCACCCTGTTCGCACCGAACGCCTTGTCGATGCCCGTCATGCTCAATGCCATTTCGACACACCCTTGATCAATCTCTTAAAACAAAAACAGCGCGGTCAAAAAAACGCGCCGACGGAGGAGTCCCCGCAAAGGGGAACTCCTCCTGAATGCAATATGCCGATTAATACGGAGAATCCGGATTCAGGAAGTCCTGAACGTTGTCGCGGTCGACGATGTTCGTCTCCAGCACGATTTCATGATCGATCGTCTCGCCATTGAGGATCGCGTTCGCGTTCTCGATGCAGTTCACGATCATGTTCGGCAGATACGTCGCGGAGCTTACCCAGATGTCCTTATAGGCGTCCTCGGTCATCAGGCCGAAGTACTCCTGGCATCCGCCGCCGCCGGTGATGGCCTTCACGTCCGTGCGCTTGGCTTCGATGATCGCCTGCAGCGCGCCGATGGAGGTCTCGTCGTCCATGGAGAATACCGCGTCGATGTGATCGTTCGCCGTCAGCGCCGCGGTCATGTCGTTCAGGCCCGCTTCGCGCTTGAACTCGGTCGCGATGGTGATCAGGTTCATGTCCGGCGCGATCTCGGCGATCGTGTCGGTGAAGCCCGCCTTGCGGTCCGCCGCAACGTTGCCGGAGGTCGGAACGTCCATGATCAGAACGGTGCCTTCGGTGCCGATCTTGTCCACGATGTACTTCGCGCCCGCAACGCCCATGCCGTAGTTGTCGCCGGTCAGGACGTACATATTGTCGGCGTACTTCTCATCCACGTTGATCTTCATATCAAAGTTGTAGATGACGATTCCCTGCTCCAGCGCCATTTCCGCAGCGGTTTCCACGCCCGTGAACTGCGGCCAGACGACGATGGCCTTCGCGCCGAGCTGAATCATGTTCTCAATCTGAGAGGACATTTCGTCCGCGTCGGAGCTGGTCACCAGCTTGTAGTTCAGTTCCAGCTCGTCCGCAGCCTGCTGCGCGAAATACGCGACGCCGCCGACCCAGCCGTGCGAGGTTGCGGGCGCGAGAATGCCGATCAGCGGCTTCTCTTCCGCAACGGCGGTCATGCCCAGCGCGGACAGCGCCAGCATCAGAGCCACGAGAACGGAAAGAATCTTCTTCATAGTCAAGTTCCTCCTTGCGATTTTTGCTTGTTTAAAGCAGCACCAATATTATAACAAATCGCCCGCGTTTTTTCAAGCGCGGGCGCATCGTTTTGTGCACCATATGTGTTTTTTTGCGCAATTCGCTTCTCTTCCTCAAAACACTTTGCGCAGCGCGTAGAGCGCCCAGCTCGCGCTCTCCCGCGCGTAATTGGCAATTTTCACCGCCAATCGCACCGGCTGCGGCGCGGGAATGCCGCACGCGTCGATCCCCAGATCCCGCGCCAGCCACATCGCCCGCGTCAGGTGGTAATCGCTGGTGGCGATCGCCGCCGTTTTCCAGCCCTGCGCCCGCATGATCGCGCGCGCGTTTTCGAGATTCTGCTTCGTATTGACCGACTGATCCTCCAAATAGACGTCCGTTTCCGGAACGCCGCGCTCCACCAGAAAAGCGCGCATCGCCGCCGCCTCGCTCGTCGGCTCGTTCGAGCCCTGTCCGCCGCAGACGATGATCTTATTCGCTATTCCCGCCCGATACGCCTCCAGCGCCGCGTCCACGCGCGCCTCCAGCGTCCGGCTCAGCGTGCCGTCCATCCATACCTGCGCGCCCAGCACGATGATGCAATCGGACGCGCGCGTTTCAAACCCGCGCCGCGAGCACGCGAATACCGCCGTCATCATGCCGCCCAGCGCAATCGCCAACGCCAGTATCGCAATTCCCATTCCCATAAAAACCCTCTTCACTCTTTTCTCCTTTCAAAACAGGCGCACCCCGCGTTTCGCGAAATGCGCCTTAAATTATCTGATTCTGATTTCGATTCCGGGCAGCCGCTCCATCAATTCGTCCAGCACGTCGTGGCCGGTGTAGTTCTCCGCGCGGCCCGCGACCAGCATTCTCGCGCGCCGCTCCTTCGCCTGCGCCTCGAGCGTGCCGACCACGTCGTCCGACCGAATCACCACCATGTCCGCCCCGTGCGACACGGAAACCTGCAGCAGGTATTCCAGCGCCTCGGGCGCGCTTTCGTATTCCAGCATCTTTCCGCCCGGCCGCGCCACATGCAGCACAACCAGCCGCGCGCCGATTTCCTCCGCCAGCTCCGCGCCCGCGACAATCAGCCGCTCGCATCGCTTTTGATCGGTTACGCACACCAGCACGCTAAAATCCTTCATCTTCCGTTCCGCCCTCCGTTCAGACCGCCCGGGCCTCCTTGATATGGCGACCGAAGCAGCCGAGATGCGCCTTTGCGCCCTCTTTCGGCAATTGATCCAGCTTGGATACGTTCACATACAGAATGCGCTCATCCTGCTCGTCGTCCAGAAACACATGAACCGGCAAAACGCGCACACCGTCCTGCGTTTCCTCCTTATCGGCAATTTCAAGGATCGTGCAGTCGATTTCCTTGGTCAGGCCGTCCCTCATATCCGCGAGAAAGCGATTGTATTTCACGCACGGATAGATCAGCATGACCCACATGAAGCACGCGTACACGAACAGCGCCACGCCTGCGACCATCACCAGCGCCTTTGAGCGCACGTTCAGCCCGACGATGAACGCGGCGAGCAGCGCCGCCATTCCAACGCCCATGATCACGCTGTACTTCTTAATTCTTTGACGGATAATCTTTCCATCCTGTTCCGAATACATGAATATTTAACCTCCCGCGGCGTTTTGTCTTACTATAGCAGTTCTTCCCCGCCCCGTCAAGCGCGGGGCGAAAATGTTCATTTTCCGGTTACAAATTCAATTTCGCCGAAGCATTCCGGGCGATGAAAATCCGGATTCGCGCTCGCAACCGGGCTCCACGATCCGAAATGCGGGTGAATCGTCTCGTCGCAGGTATAGAAATTGCCGCGCATGCGCGCGCTGGGTTCTCCGCCGAACAGCTCGCGCAGCAGCGCAAACGGAACTCTGTACCGCACCGCCCACCATTCGCCCTCGTGGCGCGAGGCCTGAATGTCCATTCCCTCCGGAAGCGCGGGCAGCAGCGCGCGATCGTATCGATCCGGGCCGATTCCGATCAGCGCAATCCCCGCGGCGCTCACTTCAAAGTTTACGTATCTCCCGTCGCCCTCGACCGGCTGCAGAAAGAATTCCAGACAGCTGTCGCGGCACACGGGATCGTTAAACGCCTTCGCCTCGGTGTGAATGGTCTTCTCGTTTGCGCACATCAGAACGCTCAGCCCGTCCGCGCCGCGCGCGACATAGGCCCGCGCCTCGCAGCGGTAATCGCCGGGCCAGACGTATTGATCGATCGCCGCAAACGGCGTTTCCCGGCAAAATGCAATCGCCTCGGGCGCAAATACGCGGCCCGTCAGCTCCGGAAGCGGCGCGCGCTCCGGGCGGATTTCGTATCGAAGCATGCTATTCCTCGCTTCCCGCCATCTCCATAACGTCCCAGATGCGCTGGAGATCGTCGGCGCTGTAATAATAGAGCGTGATTTTTCCGTTGTTCTGGTCGCCGTCGAGCTTGACCCGCGTGCCGAACAGCTCGCGCGCCATGCCCTCGAGCCGGCTGATCTGCGCGTCGCGCTTCGGCTTCGGCGGCCGGGTTTCCTCCTTCACCGGCTGCGCGCAAATGCGCTCGAGCTGGCGCACCGACCAGCCCTGCTGCACCGTCAGATTTGCCAGCTGCAATTGCCGCTTGCGATCCACCGTCACCAGCGCGCGGCCGTGGCCCGCCGAGAGCTTGCCCTCAATCAGCATCTGCCGCACCGCGTCCGGAAGCGTCAGCAGCCGCAGCAGATTGGCCAGCGCCGGGCGGCTCTTTCCCAGGCGCTCCGCAGCCTGCTCCTGCGTCATGCCGGTCTCGTCCATCAGGCGGCGCACGCCCATAGCCTCCTCGATCGGATTCAGATTGTCGCGCTGCAGATTCTCAATCAGCCCGGCCTCGAGGCGCATCTGATCGTCCCAGTCGCGCACGATCGCGGGAATTTCGTCCTTTTCGGCCAGCCGCGACGCGCGATAGCGCCGCTCGCCGGCAATGATCGTGTATCGCTCTCCGTTCTGGGTTACGATGATCGGCTGCAGCACGCCCACCGCGCGAATCGACTGCGCGAGCTCGTTCAGCGCCGCCTCGTCAAACGATTTGCGCGGCTGCTCGCGGTTCGGATCAATCAGGCGAATGGGCAGCATGCGCACCTCGTCGACCCTTCTCTCCGGCTCGGCCGCCGGCGCTTCCGCCTCCACCGCGTCGCCCAGCAGCGCGCCCAGGCCCCTGCCCAGACCTCTTTGTACCTTCTTCGCCATGATCAGCCCTCATTTCTCTCAATCAGTTCGCGGCTCAGCGCGCGATAGGCCTGCGCGCCGGTGGAACGCGCGTCGTACAGGTGAATCGGCACGCCGTAGCTCGGCGCCTCGCTCAAACGCACGTTGCGCGGAATCATCGTTTCAAAGACCTCCTCCGGGAAATGGCTGCGCACCTCCTGCACCACCTGCGCGCAGAGGTTCGTTCGCGAATCGAACATCGTCAGCAGTATCCCTTCGATCGCGAGCGTCGGATTCAGCTTTTTGCGCATCAGCTTTACGGTATTGATCAGCTGGCCCACGCCCTCCAGCGCGTAATACTCGCACTGAATCGGAATCAGCACCGATTCCGCGGCCGTCAGCGCGTTTACCGTAAGCAGACTCAGCGACGGCGGGCAATCGATCAAAAGGTAATCGTAATCGCCCGAAACAGTTTTAAGCGCGCGCTTTAAGAGCAGCTCGCGATCGTCGATCCCCACCATTTCGATCTCCGCGCCCGCCAGCTCAATGCCCGACGGCATCACCGAAAGCGAGCCGAATTTCGTCGGAATCACCGCGTCCTTCGCCGCGCATTCGCCCAGCAGTACGTCGTAAACGGTATTCTTTCCTTCCTCCGCGCAGCCGAGGCCGCTGGTCGCATTGCCCTGCGGATCGATATCCACCAGCAGCACGCGCCTGCCCGCCTCCGCGAGGCACGCGCTCAAATTGACCGACGTGGTGGTCTTGCCCACGCCGCCCTTCTGATTCGTTACCGCGATGATTTTGCCCATACCGCACATCCATTCCGGACGCAAAGTCCATAATACTCTGATTGTATTATAGTACAACCCGCGCCCGCTGGCAAGCGCTTTCCCAAGATGAATGCGTAACTTTTATATGCAATCCGCATTCCGCGCATTCAAAAGGGGCGCGATACTCGCGCCCCCCAACCTTATCTTCTTCTTTTTACGCTCGGATACTGCTTCGCGTCCGTGTGCGGAATGAACTGCGCCGACACCATGTTTTCCACGAATTTGTCCATCTCGCCAAACTGAACATAGGTGATTCGCCGGCGAATCCGCTCCAGCGCCGCGCGGCAATCGCGGTTCAAGAGCAGCTTCTTCGCGCCGCCCAGCGACGAATTGCCCAATATGCAGAATTTCTCGCGCGGAATGTCCGGATACAGCCCCACCGTGATCGCCGATTCCAGATCGTAATGCGCGCCGAAGCCGCCGGATAAATACATTTTGCCGATCTGATCGGGCGAAACGCCGCTGGCCTCCAGCAGCGTCTCCACCATCGTGTGCGCCGCCGCCTTGCAGCGAATGAATTCGGCAATGTCGCTCTCGTTCAGCAAAAGGCCGCCCTCTTCATTTTCCGCAAAGCGAATTGCGAGCACCTCGCGGCCGCTCTCGGGATCGCGCGCCCTTTCGATCCGCTCCGACGCGGACGCATCCAGCGTGCCGTTTCCGTTGATCCAGCCCGCGAGATACCCCTGCGCAATCAGATCCAGCAGGCCCGAGCCGCAAATGCCCCTCGGTTCGCCCCCGCCGATTACGTGAATGTGCAGCGCGTTGTCTTCATCAATGCGCACGCGGTCGACCGCGCCCGGCTCCGCGCGCATGCCGAACGCGCTCACCGCGCCCTCCAGCGCCGGGCCCGCCGCCCCCGCGCCGGCAATCAGATAATCGCGATTGCCCAGCGCCAGCTCGCCGTTCGTGCCGATGTCCAGAAACAGGCAGGGCGCGTCGGCGCTCTCCATGTCCGTAAGCAAAAGCCCCGACGTAATATCGCCGCCCAGATAATTCGCCACCGCCGGCATGATCAGCGCATTGCAGTTCAGCCTCAGTCCCAGCTCGCGCGCCGCCATCGGTTCCGGCGCGAAAAACGCCGGCGCATACGGATTCTGAAACACATACCACGGATCGCACCCGAGCAGGAAATGCATCATCGTGGTGTTTCCGGCAATTACGATCGCGGCAATTTCCTCCGGGCACACGTTCGCCTCGGCGCAAACGCGGTCGATCAGCCCGTTCGCCCCGTCCACGACCAGCGTCCGCAGCGTTTCGAGATTGCGCCTGTCCCCGCGCACGGCGAAGATGCGGTCGAGGATGTTCGCGCCCAGCGCCACCTGACCGTTCGTCGCGCCCGCGTCCGCGAGCGTATTTCCGGTATTTAAATCCACCAGCGCCATTTCCAGCGCCGTCGAGCCCACGTCCAGCGCCAGCCCGAACAGCCGCGCCCGCGTATCGCCCGGCTCCACGCGCACCACGTCCATGCCCGACGCGCCCGGACACAGCGTCGCGGTCACGCGGTAGTCCGCCTCGTTCAGCATCGGTGAAAGCGTTTTCAGCGTCGCAAGCGGCATGTGCGCGTCCGTCAATGCGCGCAGTATCCGCTCGCAATCCGCCGCGCCGTCCGCCTCCGTCGGTCTTTCCAGCTCCAGATATCGCTTTTCGGCAAGCGTCGCCATAAACAGGCCTCCTTTACGCGCTTTTTCAAAAAAGGAAACGCGCGCTTCTATTGTGTCTGATCGCCATTCATGCTATAATGGGCGCATGAATAACGTTTTATTTGTATTTGATCTCGATTGCACCCTCACGCGCGCCGAGCTACTCCCGCAGCTTGCACAGGAAATCGGCATTGCGGCGCAAATTGACGCGCTGACCGAGCGCGCGATGGCGGGGGGCGATAGCTATCGGGAAAACTTTTTGAAGCGCGTGGAGCTGATGCGCGCGCTTTCCGTTTCACACGCGCAGGAAATCGCCGCGAACGCGCTTCTGTTTGATTCGCTGGCCGAATTCGTGCGCGCAAATCGCGATCGCGCGCTGATTCTGTCCGGCAATCTCGACGTCTGGATCGAAAAACTGCTGGATCGCCTGAACATGCGCGGCCGCTGCCTCTGCTCGCGCGGCACGGTAAAGGACGATCGCGTCGCCTCGATTCTGTCCGTCATGGACAAGGAGGCGGCCGTAAAAACGCTTCCGCACCCGTTCGTGGCCGTCGGAGACGGCGAAAACGACGTGCCCATGCTGCGCGCGGCCGATTATGCCATCGCGTTCGGCGGGGCGCGCAAAACGCCCGCCGCCGTCGCCGCCGTGGCCGATCGCGTGATCGCAAGCGAAGCCGAGCTGCGCGCGCTGCTCGATTCCATCGCCGAAAACGGCCTTCCGAAGAAATAAATTCCCCGAATTTTGCATCAAAGGCGCCCGCTGAATGGCAGGCGCCTCAGCCTGTCGAAAAACCCGGAGAGCTCGAGAGGGCCGCAGCCCTCTCGAACTTAAAATCGAGCCCAGCGGCGTGTACGGTGGGCGCGGGGCTATTTTATCGCAGGGAAATCCCATTTCCCGGAGAGAAAATAGCTACTTTGCAAATCCCGCGCCCGGGGATTCCGCAGGAATCCTAGCGGGATTTGGTTGGAGTGGCAGTGGCGGGGGAGCTTGCTCCCCCGTCCACCAGCTTGTCAAAAAGACTTTTTTGACAAGCTAAAAGGCGCCCGGCAGGCGGCCGTTCAGCACGTCCTCCAGCGTGATTTTCCCAAGGTAGTCGCCAATTACACGGCCCAAACCCTTCCACACCGGCAGCGTCAGGCATTCCTCGCACCGCGCGCACGGATTCGGCTCCCGATCCAGACACGCCACCGGCGCGAGCGAGCCCTCCGTCACGCGCAGAATCTGATCCACCGTGTAATCCTTCGGCGCGCGCAGCAGCCGATAGCCGCCCTGATGCCCGCGCACCGCGCCGAGCAGTCCCGCCTGCGTCAGCTGCAGCGCGATCTGCTCCAGATATTTCTTGGAAATGCACTGCCGCGCCGCGATATCCTTCAGCGCCACATAGCCGTCCGCGCCGTTTTGCGCGATATCCAGCATCATCCGCAGCGCATAGCGCCCCTTGGTTGAAATCTTCATTCCGGTCATCTCCTATATTCCTATAATACCATATGTTTACCGGATTTTCAATCCCGCCATTACAGAAGAAGATTCAGCGCGATCACCAGCGCCGCGCCGGGAAGGCCCAGAAAGCCCACCGCCATCGCCGTGAACGGATTGACCTCCACCCGGATTCCAATCAGCCCGCCCAGCGCGTTCACCGCCGCGAGCGCGAGCGCGCCCAACACGCAGCCCGCAACCAGCCGGCTCATCAGCCGCATCGGCGCGAGCAGCAGATACCCGATCAGGCACAGCAGCGACAGCCCGATCGCAAACGAAAGCACCAGTTCCCATGGAATCCGCACGATCAAACACCCCCGCATTCACCGTATGCGAGGGCGTCTTAAAAATATGTCAGTCCATCAGAACCGTCTGCGTGCCGTCCTTTAAGACCACGTGGCGGGTCGCGCCCATCTGATCCATCCAGCCGCGCGTAAGGATCGTCTTGAACGTGTGCGTGTTATAGCCCTTGCCTGCGTCGTTGTTCCACAGCCAGTCCGGCGCGCACCAGATGCACGTCTCCGGGCGCACGACCTCGTAAAAATTCCGCTTCACGCCCGCCTGGCCGTGGTGCGCCATCTGGCAGATATCGGCGGACAGCTTGCCCAGATCCCACATCGAGAGCAGCTTGTCGCCCTCCTCCTCGCCGCAGTCCGCGAGGAACAGCGCCGTCTTTTTGCCCAGCTCCAGCCGGAACACCAGACAGGAATTGTTGCAGACATTCACATTCAGCGCGCTGTCGGCCGAGCAGAGAATGTCGAAATGCGCCTCGCCGAAATCATACCGGTCGCCGCCGGAACAGATCACGATTTTGTCCGCAAACCGCGGCAGATCCCGATAAAAGCGCTCGAGCGGCTCCATCGCGTCGCGCGATTCGGACGAAACGAACTGAATCGACGGGAAATTGAACAGCACGCGGTCGAACTGGATCGCGTCCGGATGCTTCTCCACAATCGTCATAAACGCCGAAATGTGGTCGATGTGCGGGTGCGTGAGTATCCACGCGTCCACGTGCGGCCGCTCCTGCCCCGTGATTTCGCGCAGGTAGGAAATCAGGTATTCCGCATCCTGATCGAATCCGCCGTCCACCAGAACGATATGACCGTCCTCCGCAGTGATCACGAAACTGTTCATCTGAATGTTCGTGACCGATTTGAGCATATGAATCGCGTTTTGCATTGTGAACGCTCCTTACAAAATCAGCATCGCGTCGCCAAACGAGAAAAAGCGGTAGTTCTCCTTCACCGCCGTCTCGTAGGCCGACAGAATCTTCTTCCGATCGTACAGCGCCGATACCAGCATCATCAAAGTCGAGCCCGGCAGATGGAAATTCGTAATCAGCGCGTCGACCATCTGATACCGATAGCCGGGCCGGATGAAGATGCTCGTCTCGCCGCGCTTCGCGACCAGCTTTCCGTTTTCCGCCGCGGATTCCAGCGTGCGCACGCTCGTCGTGCCCACGGCGATCACCCGTCCGCCCCGCTCGCGCGCCGCGTTGACGCGCCTCGCCGCGTCCTCGGTCACCTCGAAATGCTCCGAATGCATCTGGTGTTCCTCGATATTCTCGACCTTGACCGGCCGGAACGTGCCGAGGCCCACGTGCAAAAGCACGGGAACGACGTCGATTCCCTTTTCGCGGATTCGATCCAGCAATTCGGGCGTGAAATGCAGTCCCGCGGTCGGCGCGGCGGCGGAGCCCTCATGGCGCGCGTACACGGTCTGATACCGCTCGCGATCCTCGAGCTGCTCGTGAATATACGGCGGCAGCGGCATTTCGCCCAGCGCGTCCAGCGCCGCCTCAAACGTGCCCTCGCATTCAAATTCCACGATTCGGCCGCCCACGTCGGTCGTCTCCAGCACGCGCCCGCGCAAACGGCCGTCGCCAAACACGATCTCCGCGCCCGGCTTCAGCTTTTTGCCGGGCTTGACCAGCGTCTCCCACCGCTTCGGCGCAAGCTGTTTCAGCAGCAGCACCTCGCACGCGCCGCCGGTCGGGCGCTCGCCGTAGAGCCGCGCGGGAATGACGCGCGTGTCGTTCACCACCAGCACGTCGCCGGGATTCAGGTAATCGATCACATCGTAAAAATGCCGGTGCTCAATTTCGTCGGTGTCGCGGTGAATCACCATCAGCCGGCTGTGATCGCGCGGCTCGACCGGCGTCTGCGCAATGCGCTCCTCCGGCAGATCATACATAAAATCAGAAAGCTTCATATCGATTCATCCCTGTTCTCAAAGTAAACGCGCCGATTCCGGCGAATGCGCAATCTTCATTGCAGCGCCGCCCCTTCCCGCAGCCATTCGGGAAACAGCCGGCGCATCAAAGGCGACTTCACGCCGTCGCACATCGGGCAGAACGGAAACTGTCCGGCATACCACACGCCGGCCAGCGCGACGATCAGCAGCGCGATGTGCGCCGCCCGAACGCGCCTTTCGCGCGCAAACGCAATGCGAACGCCCGCATATATCGCCGCGGCGACCGAAGCGAGCTCCGTTTCCAGGCCCGTGTCCGCGTGCGCCCTGTAATTCAGCGATTCAAACACCGCGAGCGCGATCAGCCCTGTCGCGATTGCATAGGGAAGGTAGCGATCCGCAAATTTGCGAACGATTGTCATGCCGGCGTCCTCCAAACGGAAATTTCTTCCATTTAGACGCGCGTTAACGCAAAAAGGTTCACAGCTCCATCTTGACCTGGTTGGGGTTCTGCGCCGGCCGCGGCATGCTCAGCCCCATGTGGTCGTACGCCGCCTGCGTGCAGACGCGGCCGCGCGGCGTGCGCATCAGAAAGCCCAGCTGCAGCAGATACGGCTCGTATACGTCCTCGATTGTCGCCGCGTCCTCGCCGGTGGTCGCCGCCAGCGTGTCCAGTCCCACCGGGCCGCCGCCGAATTTCTCCATCATCGCGCGCAGCATCGTGCGGTCCGTGCGGTCGAGGCCCAGCTCGTCCACCTCCAGCATATTCAGCGCCTCCTGCGCGACGCTCACGTCAATTTTGCCCGTGCCGCGCACCTCGGCGAAATCGCGCACGCGGCGAATGAAGCGATTGGCAATTCGGGGCGTGCCGCGCGAGCGCGACGCAATCTCGAGCGCGCCGTCGTCGTCGCATTCAATTTTCAGAATTTTCGCCGAGCGCTTCACGATCACCGCCAGCTGCTCCGGCGTGTACAGCTCCAGCCGGAAGCTGATGCCAAATCGGTCGCGCAGCGGCGAGGTCAGCATACCCGCGCGCGTCGTTGCGCCGATCAATGTAAATTTCGGCAGATCCAGCCGGATCGAGCGCGCGCTCGGGCCCTTGCCGATCATGATATCCAGCGCGTAATCCTCCATCGCCGGATACAGCACCTCCTCCACCGAATGGCTCAGGCGGTGAATCTCGTCGATAAACAATACGTCGCCGGCGTTCAGATTCGTCAGAATCGAGGCCAGATCGCCCGCGCGCTCAATCGCCGGGCCGCTCGTTACGCGGATGTTGTGGCCCATCTCGGAGGCAATGATGCCCGCGAGCGTGGTTTTGCCCAATCCCGGCGGGCCGTAGAGCAGGATGTGATCGAGCGGCTCGCGCCGCGCCGTCGCCGCCTGCATGTATACGCTCAGGCTTTCCTTCAGTTTTTCCTGACCGAAATAGTCGCTCAGCGTCCGCGGGCGCAGCGATTGCTCCGCGTCCTCGTCCTCCTGGCGAAAGCCGGTCGTAATCAGGCGTTCTTCCTCCTGCACGGTTTTTCCTCCCTTTTTATCTCTTCAAAACGCGCCTCGCAATGCGCCGGAGCGACCGAATGCGCACCGCAAGGCCGCACGCGACATACGCAACGAGCGACACTCCCGCGCACAGCGCCAGGCGAAGCGTGACCTTAAACGTGCCCACCGTATCGGGAATCAGCCGGTTCATGCCGATGCAGACGACCACGCAAACGGCCGTTGAAAACAGAATCTTGCCGAATTCCCGCGCCGTCTTGCGCAATCCGATTCTCCCAAACCGCCTGCGCAGCAGCAGCACCAGCGCGATCGTTCCGCAATAGCCCGCGATCGACGTGGCGAACGCAAGGCCGTTCGCGCCCATCACCGCGCGCAGTATGAAATTCAAAACGACGTTGATGCCCACCACCATGCACGACACGCGGAACGGCGTCTTCGTGTCCTTCAGCGCGTGGAACATGCGGCTTAAAAAGTCGCGCATGCCAAACGCCGGCAGACCCACGATATAAAACAGCAATATGCCCGCCGTGACGTTTACGTCCTCGAGCGTAAATTTGCCGCGCATATATGCGAATTTAATCACGTCCACGCTCAGCACCGCGCCGATCCCGACGATCGGCAGCACCACCAGCGAAAGCGTAATCGCGCTCCTCTTCAGCATGTTCAGCGCGCCGCGCTCGTCGTTTTCGGCCACCTTTACGCTCATCTTCGAGAACATGATCGTCGTCAGCGGCACGATCAGTATGCCCTGCAGAAACGTAATCAGCCGGTACGCGCTGGTCATCGAGGTCAGCGTGCCCTCGGCCAGGCCCGACGCGAGCGCATGGTCGATCATGTGGTTCAGCTCGCTCACGCCCATCGAGAGCATCGCCGGCAGCGCGAGCCTCGCCAGCTTCTTAAACCGCCTGTCGCGCAGGTTCAGCTCCGGCGTGTAATGGAACCAACCCTTCAGGAACGGAATCAGCACCAGCAGCTGCAGTATGTTCGCCGCAAACACGCCCCAGGCGACCGCCGCAATGCCGAACCGGCCCGAAAACGCGACCGACGCAACGATTACGCACACGCTCAGCGGAAAGCCCGTCAGCTGCGCGGCGATGTATTTCTCCATCGCGTTGAGCATGTTCGAAACCGTGATCGAAGTGACGTTGAACACCAGCGCCAGCACCATGATGCGCACGAGCTTTGCCGTAAGCGCAATCTTGTCGGCCGGGAAGCCGCGATACACCAGCCGCACCAGCGGATCGGCCAGCGCGAACATCACCGCGCTGACGACCAGCGCTATCAGCGCGAACAGGTTGATCGCGTTGCTCGCAAAGCGGTTCGAGTGCTTCAGGCTGTGCTTCTGCCGCTCCGAAACGTACATCGGGATCAGCGTGGCCGAAATGCACGAATTGAACAGCAGCACCGGCAGATAAAACAGGCTGTACGCCGAAACGTACGCGTCGTTTTCCATCGTTCGTCCAAAATACGCGGTGGTGACCATATCGCGGCCGAAGCCGATCGCCTTGCTCAATATGATCACGAGCGTAACCAGCATGGTACTGTGCAGCACTTTTTCCTTGCGCGACAAAACTCATCCCTCCGATCCATGCTTCTTCTAATATATCACAATATGGTTAAAAACAACACCTTTTTCAAAAAACAATCCGCCGCGATTGACCGGATCGCGCGCCGGGTGGTATAATGTCTGCAAAAATGCATTGGGAAAGCGGGGAAACTGCGATGGAGCGTGCGGAGGCGGAAAAGGCGCTGTTTTACGCGATGACGATCGGCGAGCGGCTCCTGATCAGCGGCGCGGAGGTCAGCCGCGTGGAGGACACGATTCGGCGCGTCGCGCTCGCCTACGGGGCCGAGCGCGTGGACGTATTCTCGATTACCTCCAGCATCGTCTCCACGCTGTATTTTAATGGCGACCAGTGCGTGACGCAGACGCGCCGCGTGTCCTCCTCCGCAAACGATTTCGGCGCGATCGACCAGCTGAATCAGCTTTCGCGCACGATCTGCGCCGCCCGCCCCGATTTTGAATGGATTCGCGCCGAGCTTGCCCGCATCGACGCGCGCCGGCGCTATTCCCCGGGCGCGCTGATTGCGATTTACGCGCTCGTCTCGGCGGCGTTTACCGTGTTTTTCGGCGGCGGCGCGCGGGACATGCTCGCCTCGGCGGCCATCGGCGCGGCGCTGCGGCTGGTGGAAACGGCGTTAAAGCCCGCGGCGTTTAACCGAATGCTCACCGTGTTCCTCTGCGGCTGCGCGGGCGGACTGCTCGCGAATCTCGCGGCGCTGCTCGTTCCCGGCTGCCGCGCGGATCTGATCAGCATCGGCAACATCATGCTGTTCACCCCCGGCATCGCGTTTACCAATTCGCTGCGCGACCTGTTTTCCGGCGATACGATCACCGGGCTGATTCGCTTTTTTGAATCGCTCCTGCTGGCGATTCTGCTCGCGCTCGGCTTCGCGCTGGCCAATCTGATCTTTTAAGGAGGCGAGGGCATGCTGATAGAGCTGCTTGCGGCGCTGGTCGGCTCGCTGGGCTTCGCCGCGCTGTTTAATCTGCATGGAAAAAAGCTCGCGCTGTCCGCGCTGGGCGGCCTGCTTTCGTGGGGCGCGTATCTGCTGATGCATCGATTTACCCCGAACGACAACCTCTGCGCGCTGGTCGCCTCCGCGCTTTTGACGCTGTATTCCGAATTTCTCGCCCGCCGCATGCGCGCGCCGGCCACGATTTTCATGGTCGTGGCCGCAATTCCGATGATTCCCGGCGCGGGCCTTTATCGAACCGCCGGCGCGCTGATGCAGGGCGATTGGGCGCTCACGGCCGAAAACGGCCTGCCCACGCTGCTGTTCGCCGCCAGCATGTCCGCCGGCATCGCGCTGGTGGCGCTGCTGTTTCGCTTAATCCCGAAAAAACACTGAAATTACATAGCCGCGCCCCCCGTCGCTTGACAGGCGACGCTTCGCAATATATAATTATAAAACACCAGTTGCAATACACGTGTTGTGTTTGATTGATTCGGGAGGAAAAGGCATGCTGAAGATTGAGCATCTGACGAAGACCTACGGGGAAAAGAAGGCGGTCGACGATCTGAGCCTGACCATCGCTGCGGGAGAGATTTACGGCTTCATCGGCCATAACGGTGCGGGCAAGACCACAACGCTGAAAGCCGTGGCGGGCATTATGCAGTTCGATGCGGGCGAAATTGAAATCGGCGGCGTATCGGTCAAAAGAGATCCTCTGGCCTGCAAGAAAAAGACGGCCTACATTCCGGACAACCCCGATCTGTACGAATTCATGTCCGGCATACAGTTTCTGAATTTCATCGCGGACGTGTTCAAGGTCGATCCCGACGCGCGCGCGGAGCGGATTCGCAAATACGCCGATCTCTTTGAACTGACGAACGATCTGGCGCAGCCGATCGCGACGTATTCGCACGGCATGAAGCAGAAGCTGTCGATCATTGCGGCGTGGGTTCACAAGCCGGAGCTGATTCTGATGGACGAGCCGTTCGTGGGTCTCGACCCGAAGGCGGCGTACATCTTAAAGGGCATGATGCGCGAGCTCTGCGACGAGGGCGGCGCGATTTTCTTCTCGACGCACGTTCTGGAGGTCGCGGAGAAGCTGTGCGACAAGGTCGCCATCATCAAGGGCGGCAAGCTGATCCGCTCCGGCACGATGGAAGAGGTGCGCGGCGACGACAGTCTGGAGGAGGTTTTCCTCGAACTGGAGGGAGAAGAATGCTGAAAGCGCTGGTCAAAAAGCAGCTGATGGAGATTTTTCGGACGTATCTGTATGATACGAAGAAGAATCGCAGCCGCTCCCGGGGAAGAATCCTGTTTTCATTCATACTGTTTGGATTTCTGATGGTCGGCGTGCTCGGCGGCGTGTTCGCGGGGCTGTCGATCGCGATCTGCGCGCCGCTGAACAGCGCGGGCATGGGCTGGATGTACTTTATGCTGATCGGCGTTCTTTCCGTGTTTCTGGGCGCGTTCGGCAGCGTATTCAACACCTACTCCGGCCTGTACCTGTCCAAGGACAACGATCTTCTCCTGGCGCTGCCGATTCCGGTGCGCACGATCATGTCCGCGCGGCTGATGGGCGTTTACCTGATGGGCCTGATGTATTCGGCGGTGGTGAGCGTTCCGGCGGTGATCGTGTATCTGTGCGTCGCCTCGTTTTCGGCCTCCGCGCTGATTGGCGGCGTCGTGTACGTGTTCATGATTTCGCTGTTCGTGATGGTGCTTTCGTGCGCGCTCGGCTGGGCGGTCGCGAAGATCAGCTTAAAGCTCAAGCACAAGAGCTTCACGACCGTGCTGCTCTCGCTGGCGTTCATCGGGCTTTACTACTTCTTCTATTTCAAGGCTCAGGAGGTCATCGCCGACGTGGTCGCCAATGCCGCCGTTTACGGAACCGCGATTCGCGCGAAATTCCAGCCGCTGTACGTATTCGGCAACGCGGCCACCGGCGACTGGGCCTCGATCGCGCTCTTCAGCGCGTTTACGCTGATTCTGTTCGCGATTACGGCGCTGGTTCTGGAGCGGAGCTTCCTCTCCATCGCCACCGCGACCGGCAAAACCAGCCGCGTGCAGTATCATGAAAAGCGCGTAAATCTGCGTTCCCTGCCGCGCACGATGCTGGCGAAGGAATTCAGGCGCTTCACCGCGAGCCCGAATTACATGCTGAATTGCGGCCTGAGCACGCTGTTTCTGCCGCTGGCAGCCGTCGCTGTCGTCTGGAAGGGCCGCGATCTCATCGCCACGGCCTCGCTCCTGTTTAAGGGCGAAACGGCCGCGCTTCCGGTGCTGCTGGCCGCGGCGATCTGCCTGATTGCCTCGATGAACGATTCCGCCGCGCCGAGCGTCTCGCTCGAGGGCAAGAATCTGTGGCTGGCGCAGTCGCTGCCGATTCCCGCATGGGAGGCGCTGCGCGCGAAGCTGCGCGTGCAATTGCTGATTACGATGCCGGGCGTGGCGCTCTGCGGCGTGTGCGCGGCGATCGTCTGCCCCGCCGGCTCGCTCGAGCGCGTGCTGATGGTCGCGTTCCCGCTGTCGTTTGCGCTTCTGACGGCGCTGATCGGCCTGTCGATCGGCCTGAAGGGCGCGAATGTGAACTGGACGAGCGAGCTGACGCCGGTCAAGCAGTCGATGGCGGTGTTCGTCGCGCTGTTCGGCGGCTGGCTGCTTTCGATCGCATTCGGCGGCTTGTGGTTCCTCGCGGGCAAAAAAATCGGCGGCGGCGCGTATATGCTGATCGCCACCGCGATTGCGCTGCTGGCGAGCGGCCTGCTCTATCGCTGGCTGAAGACCCGCGGCGCAGTGAAATTCGCGGAGCTGTGAATCCTGCCCCTCGCACAATCGCGAGGGGCTTCTTTATCGGTTTTTGCGGAGGAGACGACCATGGATTGCAGGCCTGCAACTCCGGCGTACCCGTCCGGCTCGCCCGGCTGGTATTGGAAAGATGAGAACATCTCTGTATTTTTCAAAATAGCGAATATCCGGTGCGTTCACCGGATATTCGCTATTCGACGCCAGTTCTGCCGGACGGGCGCTTATTGCGCAATTTCGTTCCGAACCCGTTTTACAAACGCCTGTCAAAAAGCCGCTTATTTTATCGCCGCATGAAACGCGACGGCCAGGCCCAGTATCCGAATCGATTCGTGCGCCGGATAGGTAAACACCATCGGCGCGTATTTCGCGTTCTCGCTCACCAGCCGCACGCCGCCCGGAATGTGGTACACGCGCTTGAGCGTCGCCTCGCCGTCGATGATCACGGCGGCAATCTGCCCGTCCAGCACGTCGTCCTGCGCGCGAATCAGCACCAGATCGCCGTCCTGAATGCGCGCGCCGATCATGCTGTCGCCGTGCACGCGCAGCGCGAAATCGCCGCCCTCCGCCTCCGCGACCGGCGCGAAAACCTCCGCTTCCTCAATGCACTGAATCGGCTGTCCGGCCGCAATTTCGCCCAGCACCGGAATGCTGCGCCGCTTCACCGGCAGCAGCTCCGCGCCCCCGTCCTCCCGCAGGCGCGACGCGCGGTATACGCCGGGAATTTCCTCCGGACTTCCGCACAGCCGCTCCAGCGGGCAATTCAGCGCCTCCGCCAGCCGCTTGAGCGTCTGCCCCGTCGGATTGCGCGTCTCGCCGTTGAGCAGCTTGTTGATCGTTCCCCGAGGGATGCCCGAGCGCGCCGACAGTGCCTCCGTCGTCAGCCCGTTTTCCGCCTTTAATCTCAGCAGTCGCTGCCGCAAATCCACGCCTGTTCCCCCCTTTTTCCTATTATATCCCTATGCTATTTTATCATGAAATTAGAATGCCCGCAACCGGAGGCGCAAATTTTATCCTGGCGTTCTATTGACTCGCCCGGCTTGTTGTGCTATGATTAAATTAACCGAAAACGGTTAATTGATGCATTTTTGCCGCAGCAGCGGTTGAAGAAAGATATAAGGAGGATGGTAGATGGTTTTTGAGGAAATGGTTCGGCGATTGAGCGCGCTGACGGCGCTGAAGCGGGAGATCGACGATTTATCGCAGCGGATCGCCGATCTGGAATGGAAGGCGCAGAACTGCGAGGGGCGCATTCGCGGACTGCCCGGAACGCCGCCGGAAATGGCGGGGCGACTGCGCGAAGCGGCGGCGGACGCGCGGGAAAGAATGGAGGCGCGGCGGCTTTCGAGTATGGTGGAGCTCGGCCGGCTGTATGCGTTTATCGACGATATTCCGGACGCGCAGCTGCGGCTGATTCTGTCGGCGCGGTATATCGACGGCATGACCTGGAAGCAGGTGGCGTTCAAGATCAGCGAATACGACGAGCAGGTGCCGCGCCGCATACACAACCGCGCGCTGAAGCGCATGGCGGCGGAGGGAAAGGACTTCCCCCAGCCGTAGGGCAATCACAAAAAAGGTGGAGAAAAAGCAATCGCGGGGAGAAACGCTCCTCGCGATTGTTATTTTCCGTGACCAAACCCAGGGGAGAGCTCGAGAGGGCCAAAGCCCTCTCGAACTTCCAATCGAGCCCAGCGACATGCGCGGTGGGCGCGGGGCTATTTTATCGCAGGGAAATCCCATTTCCCGGAGAGAAAAAGCTACCTTGCAGATTTTGCGCCCGGGGATTCTGAAAGAATCCTAGCAAAATCTGGAGGGGGTGGTAGTGGCGGGGGAGCTTGCTCCCCTGTCCACAAACTTTCAGTTCTCCAGCGTCCTCAGCATTTCGCGATCGACCTTGCGGTAGAGCAGCAGGCAGATCGTCAGCGATACGACCTCGGCAATCGGGAACGACCACCAGATCGCGTCCAGACCGATTTTGCTCAGCACCCACGCCGCCGGAATCAGCACGATCAGCTGGCGGCACAGGCTCATGATCAGGCTGTAAAAGCCCTTGCCGATCGCCTGGAACACCGTGCTGAGCGTAATGCCGATGGCGGCGAGAATGAAGTTCGTGGAAATAATGCGCAGCGCAACCACGCCGATCTGCGTCATCTGCACGTACTGCGGGTCCGTCGCATTTTCAAACATGCCCATCAGCAAATTCGGAACCGCCATGAACACCGCCGTGCCCAGCCCCATGATCACAATCGCATACTTCAGCGCAACCTTGATCGATTCATACACGCGCGTCTTCAGCCGCGCGCCGAAATTGTAGCCCACGATCGCGACCATGCCGTTGCCCAGCCCGAATACCGGCATGAACACGAACGACTGAAGCTTGAAATACACGCCCAGCACGCTCACCGCCGCATTGCCGAACGGCATCAGAATCATGTTGAACAGCATGCTCATCACCGACGAAATCGACTGCATGATGATGCTCGGGAAGCCCACGCCGAGGATGTTCTGAATCGTCGGCCATTGGGGCCGGAAGCCGCGGAACGAGAGCTTCAATTCCGGATTCCGCCGCTGATTCAGCGCGAAGCCCAGCGCCATACCCACCATCTGGCCGATCACCGTCGCAGCCGCCGCGCCCGCAATGCCCATCTCCGGGCAGCCCAGATAGCCGAAAATCATGATCGGGTCGAGAATGATATTCGTAATCGCGCCCGCCAGCTGCATTACCATCGAGAGCATCGTATTGCCCGTCGCCTGCACGAGCCGCTCAAAGCCGATCGAGAAAAACAGCCCGAAGCTGAAGATCGTCACAATGCCGGTATATGTTTCGCCCAGCCCGCGCAGCGTCTCGTCCTTCGTCATCGCGCGGAAGAACAGGCCGTTGAAGAACAGGCCGAAAATCAGAAACAGCGCGTATCCCAGCAGCAGCAGGAAAAAGCCGTTCTTCGCCGCCTCGCGCGCCTGCTCCGGGTTCTTTTCGCCCAGCCTGCGCGAAATCAGGCTGTTAATGCCCACGCCCAGACCCGTCGACACCGCGATCATCAGCACCTGCACCGGATACGCCAGCGAAACCGCCGTCAGCGCCCCGGAATCATATTTCGCCACGAAGATGCTGTCCACCACGTTGTAAAGCGCCTGCACGAGCATGCTGATCATGATCGGCACGGACACCTTCGGCACGAGGCTCGACATCTTCATCGTGCCGAGCATCTTCGATCTTTCCTGCTGTTCCATCTCGTTTCCTCCGCAAAAAATCCGCCCCGCGCTCCCGCACGGCCAGCGGCATTCGATTTTATACTCCATTCTATCACAACCATTGTTAGCATATCAACGAACTATTGCATACATCCGGTAAAATCTCATATAAGTTTCGCCTCCTCCGCGCGCGCAAGGATTTTGCTTCGCCATAGTAATATTTTACAATAGCATGCTTCTTGAAATTTTTGTTTTCCACTATAATATTCCTTGAAATGCGTCATAGGCGCGGCCCTTCCCGCCCCGCCCGCGGCGCACGAAAATTTAAGGAGGGAAAAATATGAAGCTCTCTTTCGCCAAACGCGTCTGGGCTGTGCTGCTCGCCCTGATGCTCGCTGTTTCCGCGCCCGTTCTGGCCATTGCCGAGCCGGTCGTTGAAACGGTAGAAACCGCAGCGCCCACCGAGACTCCGGAAGAAACCGAAGCCCCGGTCGTGGAAGAAGCGCCCGCCGAGACGGAAACCCCGGTAGAAACGGAACAGCCCGTCGAAACGGAACAGCCCGCTGTGAACGATCAGCCTGTTGAGCTGCGGCCTGTTGACAATCTGCCCATTGGAGAGCTGCCCACGATCGGCGAAATTACTCCGAATGATACGGCGGATGACAAGCCGGCCAAGCCGAATCTTTCTGCTCTGACCCCGAAATCGCAGCAAACCAGCAAAGCGATCCGTGTACATGATTCTTCGCAAGATATCCCGAAATATGCAAAGAATTATAGCAGAATCACTTACTTTAAGTATCTCGCAGCGGGTACCTATACGCTTTCTGATGTGTATGAAGAAAACGGTGCGTTCTGGTGCAAGCTGACCATTACTGATCTCGAATACTACGTTAAAGATTTCAACGATAATTACCCTGCCAAGGAAAATCCGTTCGTTATCGATAAAACGAAAACTACCTCTGACTTCACTTGGAAGTTGAAGTATGTAGGTAGTGCGCCTAACTACAAAACCGATGGTTCTGGCTGGACGGTTGATTCCAGCTCTTGGGCTAAGGGTGAATCTGGAACCAATGGTACCGGTAAGGTTCTGTATGTCACGCGCGTACCGCTGACCACTACTTACACCGTTACTTACACGGACGGCGTGGACGGCGAAGAAGTATTCGCCGATCAGGTTTACACGGTTACCTCCGGCGACCCGACTCCGCGTTTCAATGGCGAACCCATCCGCGAAGGTTATACCTTCCTCGATTGGAGTCCTGCTGTGGCCGCGACCGTAAGCGACAACGTAACCTACACCGCGCAGTGGGAAGTGACTGTACCGAAGTACAAGCTCACCTTCAACGGAAACGGCGCGAACAAGCTGTCCGGCACGATTTCCGGCAACTACACCTCCAAGACGAAATACCCTGCCGACGCCGAAGTCAATCTGAAGACGGCCATGGATGGCAAATCGTTCACCAAGGCTCTCAGCGACGATTACACCACCAACTATCGTCAGCTCGGCTGGAACACCAAGGCGGATGGCACCGGCGATCACTACGCAATGAATGGCACCTTCGTAATGCCCGCCGGCAACACCACTCTCTATGCTGAGTGGGAGTCCTACGAGTGGATTCACTGGAACGCGGTTCTCGGCGATGGCGGCAAGGAGATCGCTTATAGTATTAACAACGTTAAACAGTCGCCTGTCCAAACCTTCAAGCTCTACACCGGCAATGTCGGCACTGGTGCCGGCAAGGTTCCTGTCGCTTACTACACTCCCGTTGTGGCGACCGCTAAAGACGGCTACTACTGCATCGGCTGGTATGATGTAACCAAGGACGCTCTGGTTTCTGCAGAAGATACTCTGTATATGAAGGACTTCCGCAATCTGCGCGCCCTGAAGATAGACGAATCCGGTTCCGTCCTCGAAGCCCGCTTTGCGAAGTACCTGACCGTGACCTATACGGACGGTGTTGAGGGCGAAGAGGTATTTGCCGATCAGGTAACCACCAACCTCAAGGCTGGCGACAAGACCCCGGCGTTCTCCGGCGAGCTCTCCCGCAAGGGCTATGTATTCACCGGTTGGACCCCGGTCGTGACCGACACCGTGAGCGAGGATACCACCTACACCGCGACCTGGGCCGAGGATAAGAACGGCAACGGCGTGGCCGACAAGGAAGAGGATCACTTCACCGTGACCTACACCGACGGCGTAGAAGATGAAGAAATCTTTGCGGATCAGGTTTACGCCGATCAGCTCGTGGATATGCCCACCCCGGCGTTCGAGGGCGAGCTCACCCGCGAGGGCTATGTGTTCGACGGTTGGGAGCCCGCGGTTGCCGAAACCGTAACTGCGAATGCGACCTACACCGCCACCTGGGCCGAGGATAAGAACGGCAACGGCAAGGCCGACAAGGAAGAGGATCACTTCACCGTGACCTATACCGACGGCGTGGACGGCGAAGAGGTCTTTGCGGATCAGGTTTACGCCGATCAGCTCGTGGATATGCCCACTCCGAAGTTCGAGGGCGAAATCACCCGCAAGGGCTATGTGTTCAAGGGCTGGGAGCCCGCGGTGGCCGAAACCGTGACTGCGGATGCGACCTACACCGCGACCTGGGCTGCGGATCGCAACAACAACGGCGTGGACGACGCGGAGGAAGAGCACTTCACCGTGACCTACACCGACGGCGTTGAGAAGACCGAGGTCTTTGCGGATCAGGTAACCACCGATCTGATCGCCGGCGACGCAACGCCCGCGTTCAACGGCACGCCCACCCGCAAGGGCTACAAGTTCAAGGGCTGGGAGCCCGCCGTGGCGGAAACCGTGACCGGCAATGCGACCTACACCGCGAAGTGGACGAAGGTTGCAACCAGCGACGATGAAGACGTCCCGAAGACCGGCGATTTCGCGTCTGCGCCCGCCGCACTGCTGGCGAGCAGCGTCGCCTTCCTGGGCCTCGGCGCGTTCCTGACCGCTGAAAGCCGCAAGGCGAAGAAGAACCACTAATGGACCCGAAGCGGAGGAGGCTCGCCTCCTCCGCATTTTTCTTTACGCAAGATTGGAGGAATTGCATTGACCCGTCGCAAGAAGCGTAACAAGAGCCGCATTCTGGCGTTCTGCGCCGCCGTAGCGTTTCTCGCTGCGGTCGTGCTGTTCGCAAAATTCCTGCGCGCGTACATCGACGATCGCATGGTGCTGAAGGAGCAGAACGACCTGCGCGACATGTTTGAAAACGGCGCGAGCTCGATGGGCTCGTTCCTGTTCCCCACGGCGCACGCCGAGGAGGCGGACGAAAACCAGCCCGCCGCGCGCTTTGCCGAGCTGTACAAGATCAATCCCGACATCATCGGCTGGATTGCCGCGGGCAGCGAGGTCAGCACGCCCGTCGTTTATCGCGACAACAGCTATTACATGGACCACGATTTTTACGGCAAATCCAGCGCCGAAGGCACAGTGTTTGCCGATGAATTCAACGTCGACTGGCAGACCGACCCGTACGTCATTCTCTACGGCCACAACATGAAAAACGGCTCGATGTTCGGCAACATGGACCATTATATGGATCTGGACTGCTTCAAGGCGAACACCACCGTCAGCCTGTACACGCTCTACAGCGACGACCCGGATTACTATGTGCCGTTCGCGGCCGTGGACGCGTCGATGAGCAAGGACCACGATTCGTATTTCTACCTGCGCCGCTTCAGCGCGTTCATGCCGTGGCTCAGCGAGGACGCGTCCCCCGATCCTACGCCCCTGCCCGAAGGCGCGGCGCTCACGCCCGAGGACGCGGCGAGCATTGAGGAAAGCATCGCGGAGATTCGCGAGCGGTCGATGTTCGATATTCCGGAGCTCGAGGTGGATTCCAGCGACCGGATTCTCGCGCTGGTGACCTGCAGCTACGAGCTGCCCGACGCGCGATTCATCCTCTTCTGCCGCGAGCTGCGCGAAGGCGAAACGCCCGAAGCGATGGCACAACTGATTCAGCGCTGTGCCGTTCAGAAATAAAATTAAACCCGGAAGCCAATTGAAGTGACCCCCAAAAGTTAGACAAATATTTTCAACACAAATTGTTCAAGCAACCGAAAGGGCTTGCTGTCTG
>CAKUKM010000032.1 GCA_934663595.1 uncultured Clostridia bacterium
CGGGTTGCCCGATTCGTCCAGCTCCGCTTCCTCCCGAGTCGTCACCGTTTCGATATCGATTACGCGGTGGGTGGCGACGAGGAGGCTCTCGTCCACGACGAACGTCAGCGGCATGCCGACCTGAACGTCCTGCGGCTGGATGGATTTGACATAAATCAGCGCGCCGACATGGTAAGTGGGCTCCATGGAGCCGGAAAGCACGGCGAAGGGGGTGAGCCCGATCACGCGCACGCCGACGAGCAGGATGGCCAGCACGACCATGAGGGTGACAAAGAGGGTTCCGACAACATTCCAGATTTTTTTGAATGCCCGCATAAATATCCTTTCAAGTATGGCGAAAAGCGCCGCGAGAATTTTGCCCTCGAGCCAGCGGCGCAGGTTTGGCGAGCCGCCGGGAAATAAGGAATCGAGGATCGTGGGGGGAAATCAGAACCAAAGACGCGCGTCGCAAAAAGGTTTCATTTATGGCGGGCAAAAAAGGCCGCGTTTGTGGGGCTTTTCGGGGCGGGTTACGGCTTTTGACGGCTTATTTTAAGCTTCCGACCAGCTTTCGCATGGCGGCGAACCGCTGCTCCAGCAGGCTGTGGGCGTAGCAATCCAGCGTGGTTTTTGTCGAGCCGTGGCCCAGCAGCACGCTCACGGTCTTGACGTCCACGCCGATTTCCAATAGCCGCGTGGCAAATGTGTGGCGCAGCGTGTGAAAATGCGCGTTTTGAATGCCGATTCTCTCCATAAACCGCTTAAAGCGCCGCTGAAGCGTGCGCGGCTCCGCGGGAACGGTCGCCGAGCCGAAGATATAGCCGTCCGTTTCGCGCATTTGCGCGCGCAGCCGCTCCAGCAGAAACGCCGGAACGGGGATCACGCGCCGCGAATGAACGGATTTCGGCGCGCCGATCATGAGCAGCGTCCGCGGCCCCTGCAGCACGCGCTGCGCCGTTCGCCGAACGGCAATCGTGCCCCGTTCCCAATCCACGTCCGACCATTTCAGCGCGCAGACCTCGCCCAGGCGCAGCCCGGTGTACAGGCACATCAGCGGCGGCAGCTCGCGCGGCCCGGCGGCCGATTTTTTCAGCAAATCCTGTTCGCCGCGCGTCAAAACGCGCTGTTCCTCGCGCTCGGAGCGCTGAATCCGCAGCTTTCGGCACGGATTTTTCGCAATGCGTCCGTCCTCCCACGCCGCCTTCATCGCCGCCGCCAGCAGCCGAAACGCGCCTTTGATCGTGCTGCAGGCCAGACCGGAGACCTCCATCGATTCAATCCATTCGCGAACGATCCCCGGCGTAACGCCCGCGAGCTTCATCCGCCCCAGCCCGGGCAGCAGATGCTTGCGCAAAAGGCTCGCGTACGTCTGATATGAGCTGGCCTTCACGCTCCCGCGCAGCTCGCTCTCCATCCAGAACTGCATCCAGTCCGAAACGCTTCCTTTATAATAGTCGCCCGCCGGACGCGCGCATTCCGCCTTTTTCAAAAGCAGCGCGCGCTTCACCTCTGCGTATTGCCGGCCGTAGATATAGCCGAAGCGACTCCGCCCGGCGCGCGTCTTGCCGATGACGTATCGCCCCTCGTAGCGCCCGTCCTTGCGCTTGTAGATGTTTTCGCCATGCCTTGCCATGCCGTGTCTCTCCTTTTTCGTTTTGCCGACGGCTCTTTTGACGGCTTATTTCCCTTCCTGAATCTTTTCTGCCGCCCCGCCAATTTTCCCGCCCCGCCTGGGAAATCCATACTTTACAGGTTGAATATTGAAATTTTTCGTTAAATCAGGCATTTAAGGTTGACATGAATTTTGATTCGCTGTAAAATATTGGTGCGGTTTGAGGAACAGAGCGGTAATTCTATCGCATGCGCATCCGTTTTCATAAATGAAACCTTTTTGCGACGCGTGTCTTTGGTTCTGATTGCAGGAAAATGGGATGCGTTGGTTAGCATGCGCAAATGGCGCGGAAATAAAACCCCGCCGGGGATCTTTCAGCGATCCTCGGCGGGGTTTATTGCGCGGTTTTCGACTGCGCTATTGACAGCGGGTTTGTTTTGAAGTATAATGTTCGATATGCAACATTTGTTGCTTATATTGAAAGAGGGAGGCGTTTCGGCGGACACCATGAAAACGCACAGGCTTCTCCGCCCGGTATCGATGCTGGCGGCCGGGCTTTTTCTGGGCGCGGCGGCGCGGCTGTTTGACATTTACTTTCAAAATCTCGGGGAAATTTTCTCGCAAATGGCGGTTTGGATTCTGCTGGGCACGCTGATTGCCATTTACAGCCCCACGCGCAGGGCCGCGATGCGCAACATTTTCCCGTTTTGCATGGGAATGCTGATCACCTATTACGCCACGGCCATGCTCACGCGCGGGGTGTACAGCTGGTCGTTCATCGCCGGATGGACGGCTTTCGCCCTGCTTTCGCCGGTTATGGCATGGTTTGCATGGATGGCGAAGGAGCGCGGCGCGTTTGCGAAGGTCATCGGTGCGGGAATCGTGCTCGTTTCGATTTTGTCCAGCGTTCTGCTGTTCGATCGCCTGCGGATCTATGATTTTATCATCGACGGGCTGCTGGTCTACTTCCTGTTTTTCCGGAAAATCGACCGGCGCGAGGCCGCCGGCAACGTCTGATGAGGGATTGAAATGCAATCGATTCTGGATTTTATTCGCGCCGCCGCGCCATGGGTGGCGATGGGGCTGCTGGTGGCGATTCTCGCCGCTCGCGGCGCAGCGCGGAAAAGGGGCGAAAAGCAGGGCGGCAACTACAGCGCGGAGGGAATGTGCCTTGGAATGTGTCTGGGCACGGCGCTCGCCGGCGATACCGGCGTCGGCCTTTCGCTGGGCATGCTGATCGGCCTCGCCATCGGCTCGTGTATTCCCCGAAAATAGATATATAATAGAAAGGAAACAACCAACGATGAAATTTCCGATAGACGCGCTGCTCGTGCTGGCGATTTTCTATGGCATTTATTTTGCGAAAATGCTTTCTCAAAAGCGCCGCGGCATTCAAACCCGGCAAATTGGGCGCAGAAAGGAAAAATCCATTCGCACGGTCGAGCTGCTGATGAGCGTTGCGACGCTGGGCGCGCCCGCTGCGCAGCTTCTCTCCATCGCCCTCGGCTGGAGCCGACTGCCCGCGGGCACGCGACTCGCCGGCTTTTGCATCGGTCTGCTGGGCGACGCGATTTTTCTGCTGTCCGTGCTGTGCATGCGGGACAGCTGGCGCGCGGGCATTCCCGACAGGGACAAAACCGAGCTGGTCACGACCGGCATTTACCGCTTCAGCCGCAATCCGGCGTTTCTCGGATTTGATCTCATGTATATCGGCGTGCTGCTGATGTATGCCAATTTCCTCACGCTGGCATTTTCCGCATTCGCCATCGTCATGCTGCATCTGCAGATTCTGCAGGAGGAACGCTACCTCGCGAGCACCTTCGGCGCGCCCTATCGGGAATACTGCCGCCGCGTGTTCCGGTATCTGGGCCGGAGATAAAAGAAAGTCCCTGAAAAGCATTGCTTTCAGGGACTTTTGCTGGTACCGGCGATCGGATTCGAACCAATGACACTCCGGGTATGAACCGGATTCTCTAGCCAACTGAGATACGCCGGCAAATGGTTGCGGGGGAGGGATTTGAACCCTCGACCTCCGGGTTATGAGCCCGACGAGCTACCGGACTGCTCTACCCCGCGACATGTTGAACTACCGCTCAACAAGAGACATTTTACCACATCTGGCGCTGTCTGTCAACCCCTAAATGCAGAAAATTTTTCTTTGCGCGAAAATATCTTCTCAATCGTTGCTGATATAGCGCACCTCGTTCGGCATCAGCATGCCCAGCTCGTTGCGCGCCGTGCGGATCACGTATTCGTCCGTCTGCACGAATGCATACGTCTCGGTCAGTTCCTCGCGCTCCGCGTTCAGCCGCGCGCGTTCTTCCGCCAGCTCGGTCAATTCCGCGCCGCCCTTCGCAAGCGTCCGCTGCGCGCTGATTCCGCCGACGGCAAACACAATCAGCATAACCCCAATCACAAACAGCCAGAACCGCGGCCGAACCCTTCTATGCAACGCGACGCACTCCCTTTTTTCGAACACAAAGTAAAGTCTATTTCGCCCTCGCGCCCGCGAAATCCTCTATTTTAATAGATATTTAATCACTTTGCACGATTTCAGCCCTATTCCGAATCTGCGAAGCGCCTTGCGAACGCAGTAAGCCGCGCCTCGGGCGGGCGAGGTGAGCGCGAAGCGAAACAGGGCCAGTCCCAGCGCTGCGCCGAGCAGCTGGTAAATCCGGATTCTGCCGTAATCGGCAAAGATCAGTGCGGCGATCAGCACGGCGGCCGCGAGCAGGCCTGCAGCCAGATCGACCGCGAGGGAAAGCGCGCGCCCGGCCTGCAGAATGCGGCGAAGCGCCTCTGAAAGCAGCGTGAGCGCGCCGATTGCGAGGCCCGCGCCCAGCATGAAGAGAAAGACCGCGCCCTGGCCGATCGTTGAAAACAGCATTCAGCCGAACAGCCTCCTGAAAAAGCCCTCGCCGCTGGCCTTGATTCGGTCGGAATATTCGATGCAGCGAATATCGCCGGACACCGCCAGCCTTCCCTCGTCCAGATTGAGCTGCGAGATATTCAAATTTTCGCCGGACAGGCTGACGGAGCCGAGCGCCGTGGTGAGCACGACGATTTGCTCGTTGAAGCACGCGACGTCCGTAACGCCGGTCAGCACGGCGCTGGCGCGATCGGTCAGCGTTATGGAATGGCCCGCGGAATTGCCGGTTTGCATGCACTATCCCCTCCCTTGCTTTCGATTCAGCATACGCCCGCCCAGGACTGAATAGACCGCGGGCATAATTTTTATGCGGATTTTACGCGGCGCGCGCGCGCATGTGCTATAATAAATAGGAAAAGAATCTGCGAAGGGAAGCGATTCGGGATGCCCCGTAAACGCTGGAAAAGGAGCGTTCTGCGCGATGTGTGCATCACCGCCGGCGTAATTGCGCTGGCCTCGGGCATTTGCCTTCTGCTGGGAAACACGGACGGCAGCGACGCGTACGCGGCCATGATCTTCGTGCTCGCGGTCGCCGTAGTGGCGCGGCTCACGGACGGCTATATCTGCGGCGTCGTGACGGCGCTGGGGGCGGTTCTGGGCGTAAATTACGCGTTCACGAAGCCGTATTTCGCATTTTCGCTGGCGATTCCGGGCTATCCGCTGTCGTTTCTGTGCTTTCTGGCGGTTTCCATTCTCATCAGCACGATGACCACGCAGATCAAGCGCCAGGAGGAACGCAATTATCGCGCCCAATTGGAGGAAATGCGCGCAAATCTGCTGCGCGCGGTATCGCACGACCTTCGAACGCCGCTGACCAGCATTTCCGGCGCGGCAAATCTGCTGCGGCAAACGCCGGATATGGAGCTGGAGAGCCGGCAGAACGTCCTTGCCGAGATCGCGAACGACTCGCAATGGCTGATTCGAATGGTGGAAAATCTGCTTTCGATCACGCGCATACAATCCGAGCCCGCGCGCGTGCGCAAGGAGCCGCAGATCGCGGAGGAAATCGTTGCCGAAGCGGTGCGCAAATTCCACAAGCGCTTTCCGGAGATGCCGGTGGAAACCTCGCTGCCGGGAACGCCCCTGCTGGTTCCGATGGATTCGATATTGATTGAACAGGTGCTTTCAAACCTGCTGGAAAACGCGGCGATTCACGCGCACGGCGCGACGCACGTTCGCATTCGCCTGTCCGCGATCGACAATCAGGCCGTATTCGAGGTCAGCGACGACGGCGCAGGCATTCCGGAAAAGCGGCTGAACAGCATCTTTGATTCCACCGGGAGCCGCGCGTCCGACTGCGGGCGCAACATGGGCATCGGCCTGAGCGTTTGCCGGGCGATCATTCTCGCGCACGGCGGCGATATCTGCGCCGGCAACCGCTTCCCGAACGGCGCGTATTTCCGGTTCCATCTGCCGATTCTGGAGCATCAGGAGGAATGGCTCCGCGCTGCAATGCAATTCTGCGAGGATCAGGAGCCCCAGATGCCGGAGCTCGCGCCCGAACGCCGCAAAGGAGGAAACGCATGACTGCCGCGACGAACGTACTGCTGGTGGAGGATGACGAGCGCATCCGCAACTATATCAAAACCTCGCTCCTGTCGGTGGGCTACGCGGTGCTGGAGGCGGAAACGCTGCGCATGGCGCACATGCTGGCCGCTTCCTACACGCCGGATCTGATTCTGATCGATCTGGGCCTGCCTGACGGCGACGGCCTTTCGCTGATTCACGATTTACGCACCTGGTCGAAGGTGCCGATCATCGTCGTTTCCGCGCGCGATCACGAGCACGACAAGGTTTCCGCGCTGGACGCGGGCGCGGACGATTACATCACCAAGCCGTTCGGCGCGGACGAGCTGCTGGCGAGAATTCGCGCCGCGCTGCGCCGCATGCATTCGGGCGCTACCGGCCCGGAAATCTATTCGGCGCACGGCTTTTATCTGGACGCGGATCGCCGGCAGCTGACCATCGACGGCAAGCCCATTCACCTTACGCAGACGGAATATCGCATCGTGCTGCTGCTCTGCCGGCATTCCGGGCGGGTCATGACCTATGAAGCGATCGTTTGCGACGTATGGGGGCCGTATTCCAGCTGCGACACGCAGATTCTGCGCGTGAACATGGCGAACATTCGCCGCAAGCTCGAAAAGGACGTGACCATGCCCGAATACATCACCACCGAAATCGGCGTGGGCTATCGAATGATTGAAATGGACGGTGAATCCCATTGAACGTATATGATTTTGACAACACCATCCTGCGCGGCGATTCCACCGCTCGGTTTTACGCCTTCTGCCTCGCGCGCACGCCGCGGATGTGGCTGGACATTCCCTGCCAGCTGGTAAACGGCGCGCTGTTTCTTGCGCGCATTCGCAAAAAGGAGGCCTACAAGCAGCGCCTGCTGCGGTTTTTGAACTGGATCGATGTGGATGCGGCCGTGGAGGCGTTCTGGGCACGCAATTTCTGCCGCGTGAAGAGCTGGTACAAAAGGCAGCATCGGCCGGACGACGTGGTGATCTCCGCCTCGCCGGAATTCCTGATTCGCCCCGCGTGCGAGCGGCTCGGCATTGCGCGCGTAATCGGCTCGCCGATTGACAAAAACACCGGCCTGTATCAGGGAAACAATTGCCATGGCGAGGAAAAGGTGCGCGCGTTCCGCGCCCACTTCGGCTCCGTTCAGCCGGACGAATTCTATTCCGATTCCTATTCCGATTCGCCGATGGCCCGCATCTCCCGGCGCGCGTTCCTCGTGCGCGGCGAAACGCTGCGTCCCTGGTAAAAAGCGAACATTCTGTACCCGTCGCAATACCGCGGCGGGTTTTTATCGTGAATCGCGAATGTGTAGTGCAAATTTACGGATTAATGTTCGGAAAATTAACCTATTCACGCGTGCAGCGATAACTTTCATCTGGTAAATTAAAGACAATCCCAAACGGGGCAAGACGAAGGAGGCAAAATTCATGAAGAAGCTCGTATCTCTGGTACTGGTTATGGTCATGGCGCTGATTTGCGCGTCCGCAGCGGTTGCGGAGGGCATCCCGGCCGATCAGATCAAGGTTGGCTACATTTACGTCGGCGACGAAAACGAAGGCTACACCGCGGCGCACTACGAGGGCGCTAAGGAAATGATGAAGACTCTGGGCCTGACGGACGATCAGGTCATCGTCAAGTGGTGCGTACCGGAAACCGAAGAGTGCTACGACGCGGCGGTTGATCTCGCGGAAGCGGGCTGCAACATCATCTTCGCGAACTCCTTCAGCCATGAATCCTATGTGATGCAGGCGGCGTCGGAGTATCCGAACGTCCAGTTCTGCCACGCGACCGGCTTCCAGGCTGCCTCCTCCGGTCTTGCGAATATGCACAACTACTTCACCTCGATCTACGAGGCGCGCTACGTCTCCGGCGTGGTCGCGGGCCTGAAGCTGAACGAGATGATCGCGAACGGCACCGTTACCGAGGATAAGTGCGTGATCGGCTATGTCGGCGCGTATCCGTATGCCGAGGTTATCTCCGGCTACACCTCCTTCCTGCTGGGCGTTCGCTCCGTATGCCCGAGCGCGACGATGGAAGTCAAGTTCACCAACAGCTGGGCGTCCTTCGATCTTGAGAAGGAAGCTGCCGAGGCGCTGATCGCGCAGGGCTGCGTTCTGATTGCTCAGCACGCCGACACCACCGGTGCTCCCACCGCGTGCCAGGCCGCGAAGGTTCCCTGCGTTGGCTACAATGTTTCCATGAACGAAGTGGCTCCGGATGCGGCTCTGACCTCCTCCGCGAACGACTGGGGCATCTACAACACCTACGCGGTCAAGTGCGTCATCGACGGCACCCCGATCGATGTTGACTGGTGCAAGGGTCTCTCCGAGGGCGCGGTTCTGATCACCCCCCTGAACGAGAACACCGTTGCCGAAGGCACTGCCGAGAAGGTTGCCGAGGTTGAAAAGGCGATCAGCGACGGCACGCTGCACGTGTTCGACACCACCACCTTCACCGTGGGCGGCGAGACGCTGGAGAACCTGATCGCGAACAACGCCGATTACGCGAAGTACGCTGATTACGTCTCTGACGGCTACTATCACGAGTCCGAGCTGGCCTCCGCGCCGTCCTTCGATATCGCAATCGACGGCATCACGACGCTGGGCTAATCCAATTCCACTGCGGAGCGCTTTCGGGCGCTCCGCTTTTTTGATGATATGAATACGCTGTTTGACAACATGCATGCCGCCGCGCTGGAGCGGCTGACGGGCCGGTCGCCGGAGCAGATCTGCCGGGCGGGAAACGTGACCTTCGAACGCGGCGCGTTTCATTTTGAAAGCCTCGGCCGGCAAATCGCCGTTCGCTATCCCGAATACGGCATTTGCCCGGAACTCGACCCGTGGCATATTTTGACGATTCTGCACTATCTGGCCGCGGCCGATGGAACGCCGCTGTCCGGTCGGCCCATTTCCTTTTCCGACCACCGGGACGGTCTCGCGCGCGGCCACAATTTCGATCGGGACGCGGAGCGGCAGATTCAGCATCTGGGCGCGCTTTCCGCTGCGGAGCTTAAGCTGCGCTGCCGCGATATGGGCGCGCAGCTCCGCCCCTCGAACGCCGATTTCTGCGCCGAATTCCATTTCATGCCGAATTACCCGGTCTGGCTGAAGCTGTGGTTCGCGGACGATGAATTTCCCGCGTCCGGCCGCCTGCTGCTGGACGCTTCGGCGGAGCATTACCTGAGCATGGAGGACGCGGTGACCGTCGGCACGCTGATTTTAAATCGCCTGCTGGCCGAAGGGCGCGCGCTTTAGCCCCGTGCGAAGCGCGCCTCTTTTTTGCGCGGCGGCGTTGATTCCGGAGCGCGTTGGTGGTATACTATAGAAGAATTCTGCGCACAGGCGCATAGTATCAAAGGACGGGACATAATATGAATCAGGCAATTAATCTTCCCAAATCCGTATATTCGGGCGTATGGAACAGCGGCCACTGCCAGGGCGTCGCCGTGGATACGAACAAAAAGTACATCTATTACGCCTTCACGACCACTCTGGTCAAGACCGACCTCGAGGGCAATCTGATCGGCAGCGTGACCGGCCTGCTCGGCCACCTCGGCTGCGTCGATTTCTGCGATGGCGACGGCCGGCTGTACGGCTCGCTGGAATACAAAAACGACGTAATCGGCAAGGGCATTCTCGCGCATCTCGGCAGCGACGCGCAGCTGGAGAACGCGTTTTACATGGCGATCTTCGACGTGGACAAGATCGACCGCGTGGGCATGGACGCGACGACCGACGGCGTGATGACGGCGGTGTATTTGAAGGAGGTCGTGGACGATTTCTCCGCGAGCGTTTCCTGCGGCGGCAAGACGTTTGCGCATCGCCACGGCTGCAGCGGCATCGATGGAACGACGTTCGGCAAAATTCCCGGCGGCAAGGACGATCGCGATTACCTGTTCGTTTCCTACGGCGTTTACAGCGAGCTCGACCGCGCGGACAACGATTATCAGGTGATTCTCTGCTACGACACGTCCGATTGGAAGCAGTACGAGCACGCGCTGCATCAGGACGCGATGCACCATTTCGGCCCCGCAAGGCCGGCGCACAAGTTCTTCGTCTATACGGGCAACACGAACTACGGCGTTCAGAACCTGGAATACGACGCGGCGACCGGCAATTTCCTGATGGCCGTTTATCGCGGCAAAAAGGAATCGTTTCCGAACTATGCGATGTACATTCTGGACGGCTCGAAAGCGCCGGTGCGCGAAAAGCTGATCGGCGTGGAGCCGGAAACCGAGGGCGAGGTGCTGTCGCTTCTGGACAACGGCACCGGCGAAAAGACGCCCGGCTGGAACTTTGAATACGGCAGCACGGGCCTGTATTCGTTCGGCGACGGCCAGTTCTATGTCTCCCATGATTCCAAATGCGAGGGCGGCTTCGATACGCACGTAAAGCTCTATCGCTGGGACGGCGTTTCCCCGCTCGCGGAGGCCTAAATCAACGCGGAAAGGCGGAAAAGGGATGAAGAGGAAAATTCGATCGAAATACCTGCTGGCGTTCGCGCTGCTGCTGCTGTTCGCGGTATTCACCGTGCTGGTGCAAAAGGTGGACGTGCAGCCGATCGGCCCGAACGGCTCCGAGGTCGGCTTTGCGAGCCTGAACGGAAGCGTTCACGACAAGCTCGGCGAGAACGACGCCTGCTACAAGCTCACGAAGCTGATCGGCTATCTGGCCCTTGCGACCGCGCCGTGCTTCGCGCTGCTCGCGCTGGTGCAGTTGATTCGCAAAAAAAGCCTCGCCGGCGTGGACGGCGATCTGTGGGCGCTGGCGATTTACTATGTGTTGGTCGGCGCGTGCTATGTGGCGTTTGAAAAGTACGTGGTGAATTACCGGCCGGTTCTGGTAGACGGCGTGCTCGAGGCGTCGTATCCGTCTTCGCACACGATGCTGGCGGCATCGCTGTTCGGCGCAACGATCGTTCAGATGCGCAAGCGCGTGCGCGTAAAGCCGCTGCGCATGCTGATCGACGCGGTGCTCGTATTGGCCATTGCGGCCATGGCGGTCGGACGGCTGATGAGCGGTGTGCACTGGCTGACGGACATCGTGGGCGGCCTGCTGCTGGGACTGGCGCTGGCGGAGCTGTACGGCGCGGTATTTACCCAGATTCGCCGCGCGCAGAAGCGCAAGGCCAAGGCGGCAAAGCGAAATCACAAATAAATTCAGGGCGAGGGAATAAATCCCCCGCCCGTTTTTTCCTCCGGCGGCAAGCGCAAATGGCCTCGCCGCGAGTCTTCAGCTGCCCGCGGATTTGTATCTCTTCACGCCCACCTTCCACAGGAGCGCGCACGGAATCAGAAACAGCGGCGTAAATACCGGCGCGACGGCGCGCAGCGCGCTGTCCGACCGGCCGAGCAGATAAGTCAGCGGGTAATACTGAAACAGCGCGTAGGGAACGACGTAGGTGCAGAATTTGAGCAGCGTTTTTCCATAGACGTCCAGCGGATATTTGCCGAAATCGCGCGCGCCGTGCAGAAACACATTCACGCATTCCAGCCCCTCCAGCGTAAAAAAACACAGTCCGGCGTAAATCCACGCCAGCCCCGCGAACACCACCGTGCCGCCCGCGATCATCATCAGCAGCACGCCCGCGCGCGCGAGCGTCCATTCCACCGGCGAAAGCGCAATGCCGATCGCCAATGCGACCAGCGCCTGAATCAGCTTGCCCAGCCGCCCGAATTCGATTTTGTGGCACAGCACCTGAAACACCAGTCCGCGCGGCCGCACGAGCATCCGATCAAAATCCGCATTGCGAACGAGGCCCGCGAAATGGTCGAACCCGCGGAAAAAGCATTCCATCAGCGAAAACGACAGCACCATCACCGCAAAGCAGATCGCGCATTCGCCCACCGTATAGCCGCCGACCGTTTCAAACCGGTCCAGCAGCAGCCACAGCGTTGCAAATTCGGTGCACGAGGTCAGAAACTGGCCCAGCGCATACAGGAAAAACGACTTCTTATGCGCCATGCAGGTCTTTAAATGCATCGCGAGATAATGAAAATACAGCTTCATGCGCATCAACCTCCCAGCACCGCGAGCTTCTTCATGCCCTTTTCCTGCAGGATTTTGCCGAACGCGACCATTGCAATCAGCCAGAACGCCTGCAGCAGCAGCATTTTGCCCGCCGCCGTGCCCGCGATATCGCCGCCGTAGATGCGCAGCGGTGCGTTCATCATCGCGCCAAACGGCGAATAGCCCAGGATTCGGCCCATCCAATCGGGCATGAACGGCAGCGGCAGCAGCTCGCCGCTCAATATCGACACCACCGGCGCAACCACCGCGCGCACGCCGTCGCTGGATACGGTAAAGAAGCAGCTGAAATACAAAATCAGCGTAAACGCGCACGTCACGCCCAGCGCCAGCGCCAGCGAAATCAGAAACGCCGCAAACGCCGCGGGCGAAGCCGGCAGCGCCAGTCCCCACGGCGCGGGCAGCAGCGAGGCGAACAAAATCACCGGCAAAAAGCGCATCGCCGCGCGGCTCATGCGCAGCGCTGCCGTTCGCGCGAACCACATGCCGTAAATCCCGACCGGGCGGCAGAGCTCATAGGCGATATTGCCGGAAAGCACGCTGTCGAACAGCTCGTTTTCCGCCGACCACGTATTCAGCATCGCAAACAGCGCCTGCCGCAGCCAGATATAGCTGCCCAGCGCGCTCAGCTGCATCGGAAAGCGCGCCGCATGGTCGGCATAGAGCGTTCGATACAGCATCATTTCCATAAATCCCCAGAAAAACTGCGTAAATACCCCCGCCCACGCGGCCGTTCGGTATTGCAGCCCCTTGATGAACTGCATTTTGAAGAAAGCAAAGCACGCTCTCATGCCCTCGCCCCCTCAAACGCGATAGCGCGCGTACAGCTCCGCCGCCAGCGCGTCCAGCGACTGCGCCTCCGGGTTGATCGCGCGCACATCCTCGAACGTCCCGTCCAGAAGGAGCTTGCCATGGCCGATCAGCAGAATGCGATTGGCGAGCGCGGAGATGTCCTGCATGTCGTGGGTGGTCAGAATCACGGTCGTGCCGCGCTCCTGATTGATTCTCCGAATAAACGCGCGCACCTTCAGCTTGCTCACCGCGTCCAGACCGATCGTCGGCTCGTCCAGGAACAGCACGCGCGGCTCATGCAAAAGCGACGCGGCAATTTCGCAGCGCATGCGCTGGCCGAGGCTCAGCTGGCGCGCGGGCGTGCGCAGCAAATCGCCCAGATCCATCATTTCGGTAAGCGCGTCCAGGTTTTTGCGATAGCGCGCGGGCTCGATGCGATAGATCTCGGAAAGCAGCGCATACGAATCGATCACCGGCACGTCCCACCAGAGCTGCGTGCGCTGGCCGAACACCACGCCGATCTCCGCCGCGTGCGCCTTGCGCTCCTTCCATGGAACGCGGCCGTTTACGAGGCAGGAACCGGAATCGGGCGTGAGAATGCCGGAGAGGATTTTGATGGTCGTGGATTTTCCGGCGCCGTTCGGGCCGATGTAGCCCACGACTTCGCCGTCCTGAATGGTAAAGGAAAGGTCGTCCAGCGCGCGAACGATTTGCGTTTCCCGCCGCCCGAGCGCCTTGATCGCCTGAAACAACCCGCCGTCGCGGCGGGCCACCGAATAGGTCTTGCTCAAATGTTCCACTTGTATCATGCCGGTTGCCTCCTTGGTAGTCATAGAGCTATCTTGCCAAGCGGTGAGCCCGGGTAACGACGCCGCGCTCCGTCCCGCAATTGCGGGATACCGTTTTGATCAGAGGGTGAATTTCATTATACCATACCCCCGCGCCGCGGTCAACCATCGACCTTTGGTTGAATCTTATTCCAAATTCCTCCAAAGCTATGGCGCTTATGCAGATTCTGTGGTATAATGAATATGAATGAGAAAATGTTTTCATTCGCCGTTGCCGCCATCGCGCTTTTGAAGCCCGCTCCCGGCGCGGCAATTTCTGTCATGATTGGATTAAACATGAAAAAAATCAGAAGCTTTCTCAAATCCATCCCCGCGCGCGGCTGGGCGGCGGTTCTATTGTGGCTGGCGCTCAATTGCTCCGTTTACTTCGGAACGCGATTGCTGCCCGCCGGCACGGTTTACCACGATATCTCGTCGCCGATCGACCATCGCATTCCGCTGGTTCCGCCGATGATCGTCGTCTACATTCTCGCGTATTGTACGTGGGGGATCAACTATCTGCTGATCGCGCGCGAGGACGGCGAAATCGCCAGACGCGTATTTACCGGCGCATACGTCGCCAAGCTGATCTGCCTGGTATGCTTTCTCGTGTTTCCGACCGCAATGCAGCGGCCCGAACCCACCGGAAGCGACGTGTTTTCGGCGCTCACGCGGCTGATTTACCGTCTGGACGCGCCGAACAACCTGCTGCCGAGCATTCACTGTCTGGAAAGCTGGCTCTGCTGGCGCGGGCTGTTTGGAATCAAGCGCGTTTCGCGCGGCTATAAGGCGTTCAGCCTGATTTTTGCGCTGCTGGTGTTTGCCTCCACGCTGCTGGTGCGCCAGCATTGCCTGATCGACATCCCGGCGGGCGTGCTCGTGGGCGAAATCGGCCTGCTCGCCTCGCGCCTGATCTGGCGGAAAGGATCGGCGAAATGACGAAGAAAAAGTGGTTCTATCCGGTCTGCTTTGTATTGCTCGCGGCGCTCACGCTGACTGCAATACTGCTTCAGAATCGCGATTTAACGCCCGCAAGCTTCGTCTCCTATGTCTCCGCCGGAAATCCCGCGCTGCTGATTGCGGCCGTGGGCTGCATGCTCGCATACATTTTCTTTGAAGGCGAAGCGCTGCGCGTGCTGTGCAGGGCCGTCGGCTATCCCCGGCCGCTGGGCAGCGGACTGATTTACTCCGCGTCGGACATCTATTTTTCGGCGATCACGCCCTCGGCCACCGGCGGCCAGCCGGCCTCCGCAATGTGGATGATGCGCGACGGCATTCCCGGCGTGGTCACGACGTCGATTCTGCTGATGAACCTGGCGCTGTACACGATGGCGATCATCGTGCTCGGCGCGGCGTGCATATTGCTCACGCCCGGGCTGTTTCTCGAGGCGCACGCGCTTTCAAAGCTGCTGATTGTGTCCGGCGGCTGCGTGCAGATCGCGATGTTCGTCGGCTTCTGGCTGCTGGTTTTCCAGCCGCGGCTGCTGATGCGAATCGCCGATTTCGTGCTGCGCACGCTCAAGCGGCTGCGGCTGATGCGCAATGCTGAGGCGCGGCGGCAAAAGCTGATTGCGCTCGAGGAGGACTATCATCGCTGCGCGGAGCTGTTTCGCGCGCGGCCCGGCGCGCTGATTCGCGCGTTCCTCTGCAATCTGCTGCAGCGCCTGTCGCTGTTGCTGGTTCCGGTAATGACCTTTCTGGCCACCGGCGGCGCGCCCCGATCGATCGCGCGCGCGTTCACCGCGCAGGGGCTGGTCGTGCTGGGCTCGAACAGCGTGCCTCTTCCCGGCGGCGTGGGCGTTTCGGACTATCTGTTCATGGATCTGTTCGGGAATTTCGTTTCCGATCCCGCGGAGCTCAATCTGCTCTCACGCGGCATTTCGTTTTACGCGTGCATACTTTTGTGCGCGCTGGCCGTGCTCGTTTCGCTGGCTCTCAGAAAGAGAAGAGGAGGAACCCACTTATGATCGGTTTTTTTGATTACACCGTCTGGCTGACCTACGCGTCGCTGCTTTCCGCCGTCGTAGGCATTTACGTCAGCTTTTCCGGCGGCGGCCACCCGTTTATCGCCACGGTGTTTCTGCTGTTTTCCGGCCTCTGCGATGCGTTCGACGGCAAGGTCGCGCGCACGAAGCCGAATCGCACCCAAATGGAGCGCAACTATGGCATTCAGATCGATTCGCTGGCCGATCTGGTCGCGTTCGGCGTGCTGCCCACGTGCATCGGCGGCGCGCTCTATCGCGTGAGCACGCATCTGCCGAATTCGCTGATGACGTGCATTCCGTATCCGGTATACGTCGGCATCTTCTGCATTTACATTCTCGCCGCGCTGGTGCGTCTGGCGTATTTCAACGTGACCGAAGAGGAAAATCAGGCGAAGGGCCAGCTCGTTCGCAAGGTCTATACGGGTCTGCCGGTCACGTCGTCCGCGCTGATTTTCCCGACGTTTTTGCTGATCAGCTATCTGCTGCCGCACGACATCGCCATCGGCTATTTCGCCGTCATGCTGCTGACCGCGTTCCTGTTCGTCAGCAAAATCAGTGTGCGCAAGCCCGGCTTCCGCGGAATTATGATCATGGTCGGATTCGGCGTAATTGAATTTGCGCTGATTCTGCTGCTCAAGTTCCTCGTGCCGCGCCCGATGTAAGTCCATGCTGCGATTTCTGTATGAGACCGCGCCCGGTCGCCTGACGCTCAAACTGCTCACCACCCGCGGCGTTTCGCGCGTCGCAGGCAAATTCATGGATTCCCGTGCGTCGCGCGCGCTGATCGGCCCGTTCGTTCGCAAAAACGGCATCGATCTTTCCGAATACGTGCCCGCGCGCTACGCCTCCTTCAACGAATTCTTCACGCGCCGCGTGCGCCCGGAATGCCGGCCGATCGATTTCGCGCCCGACGCGCTGATCGCCCCGTGCGACGGGCGATTGTCGGCCTATCGGATCACCGATCAAAGCGAATTCCGCATCAAAAACAGCGTTTATTCCGTTCAGACGCTGCTCGGAAACGACCCGCGCGCCTCGCTCTTCCGCGGCGGCACGTGCCTCGTCTTCCGCCTCTGCGTCGACGATTACCACCGCTACCACTTCTTCGACGATTGCACGATCGAGCCGAGCCGCTTCATCCCCGGCGTGCTGCACACCGTGCGCCCGATTGCGCTGGAGCACACGGACGTATTCCACCAGAATTGCCGCGAAACGACGTTCCTGCACACCGCGCATTTCGGCCTTGCAGCGCAAATCGAGGTCGGCGCGATGCTGGTCGGCCGGATTTGCAATCACCCGCCGCGGCCGGACATTCGCCGCGGCGACGAGAAGGGCTGCTTCCTCTATGGCGGCTCGACGGTCGTGCTGCTGCTGCCTCCGAACGCCGCGCGCTTCCCCGAATCGCTGTTTGAAGACACGGCGCGCGGCCTCGAAACGCGCGTAAAGATGGGACAAAGGCTATCCATATAAAATTGGCGAGCCGCACAACGCGACTCGCCTCCATTTTTCAAAATTTCAAACGCCACAGGGCAAAATCCTTGCCAGTACCGCGCCGTGCCCGCAGATACCAGAATCCGATTTGCGCGCCATTGCATTCACAGACAGCAAAATCCCGGCTGCAAACGCAGTCGGGATTCATTTGATTTAGATCAGCTCGAGAATGACCATCTCGGCCGCGTCGCCGCGACGGGGGCCCTTCTTGACGAGGCGGGTGTAGCCGCCGCCCTGACCCTTTTCAGCCGCGCGCTTCTTGTACTTCGGCGCGATTTCGCGGAAGAGCTTCTCGACAACGGGGTACTTGACCTCCTTGACGCGCTTCTTGAAATCGTCCTTCTCCTCGCCCTTTTCCTGAACGGCGGGGATGTTGTACAGATAACGCATGACCTGACGACGAGCAGCCAGACGCGCAGGAGAGTCGTTCTGCACGGTCAGCTCCACAACCTGCTGCTTCTCGTTCATGTGCTTCTTGGTAACTTCGATAGTATTGTCACACTGGCGCATGGCGACGGTGATCAGATGCTCGGCGAGCGCCTGAACTTCCTTGCCGCGCGCGAGAGTGGTCTCAATCTTGCCGTACCAGATCAGATTCGTGACCTGATTGCGGAGCATCGCCATTCTCTGGTCGGTCGGCCGACCCAGCTTGCGATTGACCATTTCCGGTTTCCTCCCTTGATGCTCAGTATCGGTAGCAATTATTCTTCGCTGGTCTTGAGCGTAAGACCGAGGGCAATGAGCTTCTGCTCAACCTCTTCCAGCGACTTTTTGCCAAGGTTGCGCACCTTCATCATATCTTCCTGGTTGCGCTGCACGAGTTCGGCGACGGTATTGATGCCCGCGCGCTTCAGGCAATTGAACGCGCGAACGGAAAGATCCAGCTCTTCGATGGTCATCTCGAGCACCTTTCCCTTGTTGTCGCTTTCCGGCTCGTTATAGTCAACGCGGACGACGTTCACCGTCAGATCGATGAACAGGCGCATATTGTTGGTGAGAATCTGCGCGGCGGAAGCGAGCGCTTCCTTCGGCAGAATGCTTCCGTTGGTCCACACTTCGATCGTCAGCTTGTCGTAGTCCGTGACCTGGCCCACGCGGGTGTCCTCCACGGAATAGCTGACCTTTCGAATGGGGGTAAAGATCGAATCGACGGGAATCACGCCGATCGGCATTCCGATCTTGTTCCGCTCGAGCGCGAGCTGCTTGTTGCGTTCCGCGGACACATATCCGCGCCCCTTCTCCAGCGTGATCTGCATCTGCAGATGCGCGCCTTCGGAAAGCGTTGCGATGTGCAAATCCGGATTGACGATCTCCACCTCATCGTCTACCTTCAGATCGCCTGCTTTGACTTCGCAGGGACCGACGGCGTCGATGCTGACCACCTTCGGCTGTTCGGTAAAGAGCTTCGCAGACAGCAGCTTGACGTTCAGAATCAGCTCGGCGACGTCTTCCTTGACGCCCGGAACCGTCGAAAATTCATGCTGCACGCCCTCGATACGGACGCTGGTCGCCGCGACGCCGGGAAGCGAATTGAGCATGACTCTGCGCAGCGAATTGCCAAGAGTCTGTCCAAATCCGCGCTCCAGCGGGTTTACGACGAACTTCCCATACCGGCTGTTCTCGCCGATTTCCACACGTTCGATTTTGGGTTTTTCGATCTGATCGATCACTCAGCGTTTCCTCCTCTCTAACGCGGCGCGTTTTGCACTTTGCGCACCGCGTAAGCTCGCCCGAACGCAATTGAAATCAACCGCATTCGAACCAAACCTGCAAAAACGGGTCTCAAGGAAGCACTGAATAAATGGACTTCAGCGCTGTTTGCACGCGCCTGAACCCGATTATTCAGGGATTCCCTAAAGCGATTAGCGGGAGTAAAGCTCGACGATCAGGTTCTCGGAAACCTCGAAGTCAATGTCCTCGCGGGCCGGCAGAGCGACGATCTTCGCCTCAAAGGTATCGGCTGCGCGCTCGATCCACTGCGGCATCGCCTTCTTGCCAAGCTCCTCGAGCAAAGTCTTGAACTTCACGGAGGACTGGGACTTCTGGCACACGGCGACCACGTCGCCCACCTTCACCTGCGCGGACGGAATGTTGCAGCGCTTTCCGTTCACGGTGAAATGGCCGTGGTTCACAAGCTGGCGCGCCTCGCGACGGGAGGACGCGAAGCCCATGCGGTAGACCACGTTGTCAAGACGACGCTCCAGCTCCTGGAGCATGATCTCGCCGGTGATGCCCTTCTGGCGCTCGGCCTTCTCATAGTAGCCGTGGAACTGCTTTTCCAGCACGCCATAGATGAATTTAACCTTCTGTTTTTCGTTCAGCTGCTTGCCGTACTCGGACTGCTTGCGGCGAACGTTTGCCTTGGGATTGCGGGTGGTCTCCTTGGAGTAACCAAGGACTGCAGGAGACAAACCCAGCGTCTTGCACCTTTTCAGTACGGGCTGCGAATTCTTAGCCATGTCCGGCTCCTCCTTCCATTACACTCTTCTGCGCTTGGGCGGACGGCATCCGTTGTGCGGAATCGGCGTCACGTCCTTGATCATGTTCACCTCGAGGCCGGCGGCCTGGAGAGAACGGATGGCGGCTTCGCGTCCGGAACCCGGGCCCTTGACATAGACCTCAACGGTCTTCAGGCCGAATTCCATCGCGGCCTTCGCGGCGGTTTCCGCGGCAGACTGCGCAGCGAACGGAGTGGACTTCTTGCTTCCGCGGAAGCCGAGTCCGCCGGCGCTCGCCCAGCTCAGGGCGTTACCGGACATGTCCGTAATCGTAACGATCGTATTGTTGAAAGAAGAGCGGATATGGGCGGCGCCGCGCTCGACGAGCTTCTTCTCGCGGCGTTTGCGGGTAACCCTCTTCAGCTTCGGCTTAGCCATAGCGATTTTTCCTCCCTAAAATGTCCTTTAAGAATTACTTCTTCTTCTTACCGGCAGCCTGCTTCTTGGGGCCCTTGCGGGTGCGGGCATTCTGCTTGGTATTCTGTCCGCGCACGGGGAGGCCACGGCGATGGCGGAGACCGCGATAGCAGCCGATTTCCATCAGACGCTTGATGTTCATGGAAACTTCGCGACGCAGATCGCCTTCTACCTTCAGGTGATGGTCGATATAATCGCGGAGCTTGGAAATATCTTCTTCAGTCAGATCCTTGACGCGCGTGTCCGGATTGACGCCCGTCGCCGAGATGATATCGTCAGCGATGTTCGGGCCAATTCCGTAGATATAAGTCAGAGCGACTTCGACGCGCTTCTCACGGGGCAGATCGACACCAGCGATTCGTGCCATGGGATGATTGCACCTCCAACTTGCTTTCGCTTTGAACTGTTTGGGCGCATTGGCGTACGCCAAACGTAGAATATATGAAAGAACGCTCGAAAAACAGACGTCACAGGCGAAGCATACACCTCTGCTCGCCTTTCCAACGCCCATCAGCCGCTCCGGGCATTCTATTCAGACTAAATAAGTATACCACAGAACCGTTTCCGCTTCCATCCATTCTTTAGGCGGCAGCGTTAAATTTATCGGTTCATTTCGGTTATTTTTTCCGCCAGACATGAATTCTGAACGGGTTCCATGCTTGCCGCACCATCTTTTGAATGGTTTGCCTTCACTTTTGCCCGTTCAGATTTCAGCTATTCAGCTTTGCATGGCGACTGCTAAACCCTTAGCCCTGCTTCTGCTTGTGCTTGGGATTTTCGCAGATAACCATGACGTGACCCTTGCGCTTGATGATCTTGCACTTCTCGCACATAGGCTTGACGGAAGGTCTCACTTTCATGTTTGTTAGCCTCCTTACTTCAATCCAATCAATCAGCTCTTGGAACGCCACGTGATGCGACCGCGGGTCAGATCATATGGCGAAAGCTCAATCTTAACCTTATCGCCGGGATAGATGCGAATGTAGTTCATGCGCATTTTTCCCGAGACATGCGCCAAAATCTTGTGCCCATTGGGCAGCTCGACTTCAAACATGGCGTTGGGATAGGACTCAGTGACAACGCCTTCAACTTCAATAACATCAGACTTGGACAAGCTTATCCGCCTCCTTCTCTAGCCATGAGCGAACTTCATGATTATCCACCCGCTGGCCAAGAGCCAGGCGGTCGCGCAATTCACCGATCACAGAACCCGTAGGCTTGAGATGTTTGCGCCTCTTCTTCTTCAGGTGCTCCATGCTCCGCAGCTTACCATTGGCGACCAATACAAAATCCTCGTCGATTTCGCCGACGACCACGAACAGCCTTCCGCGATCGCGTCCGGCCTTCGATAGGACGACGCTCCCAACCTCAATCGGAAACGCAATCATCGAATCTTCTCCAGAACCTTTTTAACTTCCATTCCCGGATAGGAAAGGACTTCCGGTTCTCCGTCCGTGATCAGCACGGTGTGCTCGTAGTGAGAAGCCAGGCTTCCATCCTGCGTGCAGATTGTCCAGTCATTGTCGTCGACAAAGACCTTCCACGTGCCCATTGAAATCATCGGCTCAATTGCGATGGTCATGCCGGCCTGCAGCTTTACGCCGCGTCCGGGTCTGCCGTAATTCGGAACGTTCGGATCCTCGTGCATCTCCTGGCCGATTCCGTGGCCGCACAGATCGCGGATTACTCCGTAGCCGTGCGCCTCCGCGTGCGTCTGCACCGCGTGGGAAATGTCGCCCAGGTGATTTCCGCTGCGCGCCATATTCGCGCCCAGCCAGAAGCACTCCTCCGTTACGTTCACCAGCTGCTGCGCTTCCTTCGAGCCGCCGCCGACGAGCACGGAAAACGCGCTGTCGGACTGCCAGCCGTCGAGAATTACGCCGCAGTCGATGCTGATAAGCTGTCCCTTGCGAAGCTTGTCTCTGCTTGCAAAGCCATGTACCACCTGATCATCGACGGAAGCACAGATGGAATAGGGAAAGCCCTCATAGCCCTTGAAGCTCGGCAGCGCGCCGGCTTCGCGGATCAGTCTCTCCGCCATATGATCGAGGTGCAGCGTAGTTACGCCGGGTTCAATCTCATTGCGAAGAGCGTCCAGCACGCTGTGCAGCAGCACGCCCGCCTTCCGCATTTTTTCGATCTGTGATTCATTCTTAATGGTGATCATGCGTCACTCCAGCGTCTTGAGAATGGCGCGAAGCACATCCTCCGGTCGGCTATCGCCGTTTTCGGTCGCGAGCGACGCGACGTCGATCCGGCGCAGCTTGCCCTTCTCCGAATAATATCCGATCAGCGGCGCGGTCTGCTCATGGTAGACCTTCAACCGATTGGAAATCGTAGCGGGCTTGTCATCATCTCGCTGATAGAGCTCGCCGCCGCAAACCGGGCAGACGTGCTCATCCGCGAGTTTGGAAACATGATAGGTATCTTTGCACCTTTTGCAGACTCTGCGCCCGGTCAGGCGGGCCATCAGTCTTTCATCCGGCACATCGATATCGATAACGGCGTCCGGCTCCGCAATCTCGTGAAGCGCCTCCGCCTGTTGGACAGTGCGGGGGAAGCCGTCGAGCAGATAGCCATTCCTGCAATCGTCGCGGCCGAGGCGCTCGCGCACCATATCGATCACGACTTCGTCCGGAACGAGCTGGCCGGCGTCAATGTAGCGCTCGGCACTCAGTCCAGCGGGCGTCTTTGCAGCAATCGCCTCGCGGAACATATCGCCCGTGGAGATATGCGGAACATGCAGGCGCGAGCTTACGCCCGCGGCCTGCGTGCCCTTTCCGGCGCCAGGAGGTCCCAGAAAGATCAGTTTCATGGTCAGATCCCTCCGGAATTACTTCAGGAAGCCCTTGTAATGGCGCATCAGCATCTGGCTCTCGAGCTGGCGTACGGTTTCCATCGCGACGGATACCGCAATCAGCAGCGAGGACGCCGTGAACGGCAGATACACACCGGCAATCGCATAGATGATGCTCGGGATGATCGCCAGGACGGCCAGGTAAATCGCGCCAAACGTGGTGACGCGGGTGCTGATTCTCTTGATGAAGTCCACGGTGGGCTTGCCCTGACGGATGCCGGGGATCATGCCGCCGTTGTTCTGGATGTTCTTGGAGATCTCGATCGGGTTGAACGTGATCGAGGTATAGAAGAACGTGAACGCGAAAATCAAGAGGCCAAAGACCAGCTGATAGTGCCAGGTCTGCGCGCTGATGTGCGAATTCCACCAGGTCGCCGCGTTGCTATTGGAGAAGAACGCGAGGATGGTGCCCGGGAACTGCATGATCGACGAAGCGAAGATCAGCGGCAGAACGCCGGAAGCATTCAGCTTCAGCGGAATGTGCGTGGACTGACCGCCGTACATTCTGCGGCCAACCATGCGCTTGGAATACTGGACGGGGATTCTGCGTTCGGCGAGATCGACGAACACGATACCCACGAGCAGGATCAGGAATACGATGACGGATGCGAGGAGCTGTACCAGAGTCCTTACCTCGAACGCCGTGAACAGCGATCCGATGTAATTGGTAAGGCCGGTAACCAGGTTAGAAACGATACCCGCGAAGATCAGCATGCTGATGCCGTTGCCGATGCCGTTTTCCGTGATGCGCTCGCCAATCCACATCGCCATCGCGGTACCCGCCGCGAGGCAGAAGCCGATGGTCATCAGGCCCAGGAAGCCGTGCGTGCCGTTCGCCTTCATGCTCACGGTCAGCGCAACTGCCTGAACGAAGCCGAGAATAACCGTCACATAACGGGTGATCTGCGCGATCTTCTTCTGGCCCTCTTCGCCTTCCTTCTGCATCTCCTCCAGCTTCGGGATTGCCACGCAGAGCAGCTGCATGATAATCGAGGAGTTGATGTAGGGGGTAATGCCCATCGCCATGATGTTATACTGCGACAGGTTGGAGCCGGTCATCGACTGCATGAACTGCAAGAGCGAATAGCGGTCCAGGAAAGCCTGAATGTGCTCGGTGTTGACGCCCGGCGTCGGAATGAAGCACAGGAGTCTGAAAATCAGCAGCATCATCAGGGTGTAGAGAATCTTTTTACGAATCTCCGTGATCTTCCATGCGTTCCTCAACGTCTCACGCATCTCAGATCACCTCTGCTTTCCCGCCTGCCGCCTCGATCTTCTGCTTTGCGGACTCGGAGAACTTGTTCGCCTGAACCGTAAGCTTCTTGGTGATTTCACCGTTGCCCAGGATCTTAACGCCGTCCTGAACGTTCTTGATAATGCCGTACTCGATCAGAGTCACGGGCGTAACGACCGCGCCGTCCTCGAACATCTCGAGGCGATCGATGTTCACCGCAACATACTCCTTGCGGAAGATGTTGGTGAAGCCGCGCTTCGGAAGGCGCATGGTCAGAGGCATCTGGCCGCCTTCGAATCCGGGCCGCTTGCCGCCGCCGGAACGCGCCTTCGCGCCCTTATGGCCCTTGCCGGAAGTCTTGCCCAGACCGGAGCCAACGCCGCGTCCAAGGCGCTTCGGTGCGGTCGTCGCGCCAACGGCGGGTTTCAGATCATGAAGTTTCATGTGTGTGGCCTCCTTAGTCTGCAATCTCTTCGACCTTAACCATGTGCTTGACCTTGAAGATCATGCCGCGGGTGGCGGGGTTGTCCGCCTTCACGACGGTGTGACCGACGTGATGCAGGCCCAGCGCCTTGATGGTCGCAATCTGATCCTTCAGGCACGCGATGGTGGACTTGGTCTGCGTAATCTTAAGCTTCATTCTAGCTTACCCCCTTAACCCAACAGCTCTTCAACGGTCTTGCCGCGAAGCTTGGCAACCTGCTCGGCGCTGCGAAGCTGGCCGAGGCCGGCGAGGGTGGCGCGCACCATGTTGATCTTGTTGTTGGAACCGATCGACTTGGTGACGATATCCTTGATGCCCACGGCCTCGAGGACCGCACGAACCGGGCCGCCGGCGATTACGCCGGTACCTTCCGGAGCGGGGAGCATCTTGATCTTGCCGGTGCCGAATACGCCGACGACCTCGTGCGGGATCGTGGTGCCCTTCAGCGGCACGGTGATCATGGACTTCTTGGCGTCTTCCGTTCCCTTGCGGATGGCTTCGGGAATTTCAACCGCCTTGCCCATGCCGCAGCCGACGCGACCCTTTTCATCTCCCACGACCATCAGCGCGGAGAACCGCATGTTGCGGCCGCCCTTAACGGTCTTGGATACGCGATTGACTGCAACCAGTTTCTCTTTGAATTCACTTACTTGCTCGTTGCGCTGCATTGCGTTCATATCCTCCTTTTAGAAGTTCAGACCGCCCTCGCGAGCGCCGGCTGCAAGCTCGGCTACGCGACCGGTGTAGATGTAGCCACCGCGGTCGAAGACGACTTCGTTGATGCCCGCCTTAACGGCGCGCTCGGCGACGATCTTGCCGACCAGCTTCGCGGCGCCCTTCTTGTCGAGCTCCTGGAGCTGAGAGGCGATTTCCTTCTCAACGGTGGAAGCGGCGACGAGCGTGTTGCCGGCTACGTCATCGATGATCTGGGCGTAGATGTGCATGTTGCTGCGATAGACGCACAGCCGGGGACGATCGGGCGTCCCGCTGATCTTTTTACGCACGCGGGCGTGACGAATCACGCGAACCTCGTTGCGATCACGCTTGGTAAACATTTGCGGTACCCTCCCTTTTACTTCTTACCGGCCTTGCCTTCCTTGCGGCGGATGACCTCGTTCTCATAGCGAATGCCCTTGCCGTGATACGGCTCCGGCTTACGCATTGCGCGGATATCGGCGGCGATCGCGCCGACAGCCTGCTTGTCGATGCCCTTTACGACGATCTTCGTGGCCGCGGGGGTCTCGAAGGTGATGTGGTCGGGCGCGTCCATGATGATCGGGTGGGAATAGCCCAGCGCGAGGTTGAGCTTGCCGCCTTCGACGCTGGCACGATAGCCGACGCCTTCGATCAGGAGGACCTTCTCGAAGCCCTTGGTAACGCCAACGACCATATTATTGATCAGGGAGCGATACAAACCATGCATCGAGCGGTGGGGCTTGCTGTCGGACGGGCGGGTCACGAGGATCTCCGCGCCAACCTGTTCGACCTTGATATCCTTATTAACCTTCTGACTCAGTTCGCCCTTCGGGCCCTTGACGGTCACGGTGTTGTCGTCCGCGATGGTCACGGTTACGCCGGCGGGAACCGGAATCGGAAGTCTACCGATTCGACTCATTCTAGTGCACCTCCAACTCTCTTACCAGATATAGGCGAGAACTTCGCCGCCGACGCCCGCGTTGCGCGCGGCCTTGTCGGTCATAACGCCCTTGGGCGTGGAGATGATTGCGATGCCGAGGCCGCCGAGGACCTTCGGGATCTCCTCATTCTTCGCGTAGACGCGCAGTCCGGGCTTGGAGATGCGCTTGAGGCCCTTGATGACGGATTCCTTGCCGGCAGCATACTTCAGAGTGATCTTGATCGAGCCCTGAACGCCGTCGTCGATATTTTCAACCGCCTTGATATAGCCTTCGTCCAGCAGGATCTTCGCCAGTTCCTTCTTCAGATTGGAAGCAGGAACGGTCACGCTCTCGTGTCTGGCAATCAGGCCATTGCGGATTCTGGTCAGCATATCCGCGATGGGATCATTAATAACCATATGAATACCTCCTTATATTGCCAGATTACCAGCTGGCCTTGCGTACGCCCGGGATCTGACCGGCGTAGGCCAGTTCACGGAAGCAGATACGGCACACGCCATACTTGCGAAGCACGGAGTGCGGACGACCGCAAATGCGGCAACGGGTGTAGGCGCGGGTAGAGAACTTCGCCGGTCTCGCCTGCTTTACCTTCATGCTAGTCTTTGCCACTTTTGATATCCTCCTTCAATCAAGCCTGGAACGGCATGCCCAGCAGGCGGAGCAGTTCCTTGGCTTCCTCGTCGGTGCGCGCGGTGGTGACGAAGACCATCTCCATGCCGCGGATCTTCTCGACCTTGTCGTACTCGATCTCGGGGAAGATCAGCTGCTCGCGAACGCCCAGCGAGTAGTTGCCGCGGCCGTCGAACGCCTTAGCCGATACGCCGCGGAAGTCGCGAACGCGGGGAAGCACGATGCTGACGAGCTTGTCGGCAAACTCATACATTCTGTCGCCACGCAGGGTGACCTTGGCGCCAACGTTCATGCCCGCACGGAGCTTGAAGTTCGCGATGGACTTCTTGGACTTGGTTACCAGCGGCTTCTGACCGGCGATGGTCGTAAGCTCGGTAACGGCGGTCTCAAGCGCCTTGGCGTTGTCCTTGCAATCGCCCAGACCCAT
>CAKUKM010000033.1 GCA_934663595.1 uncultured Clostridia bacterium
CGCTACGAGCTGGGCAACCCCACTCCCCAGCGGTTTGAATTGGCTGGCGGCGCAGACTTGATTGCCGTCGAGGGCGATCTGGTAATGTATTCCGCATTGAGCACTGATTCCAACGACGTTCAAATCTGTATGCTCGACACTTCGACCGGCAATCGCACCGTTTTGCAGACGATTCCGGGGAAAAACGGTCGCGCCGGACACTTTGCCTACGACGTAGCGAACGCGAAGCTGTATTACAATCTGAGCAGCCAGATTTACGAAATGGACGCTTCCGGAAGCTCGAAGCTCGTGGCCGCGCTTCCGTTTCAGGATGTATATGGGCTGCAGCTGCTTTCGGACAACCGGATCGTCGGCTGGTCGTACAGCTCCGTGGCCGTGCGCGATATCGACCCAGACGCAGCCAACAACATCACAAAACTGACCATTTTCGGCATCAATCGGGATTTATCGGAGCGCTTTTCAGAGGCGTATCCGTTGATTTCGATTGCGGAGGCGGACAGCTCAACCGATCTGGTCAACACGGTGCTCACGCAATCCCCCACTCCGGACGTGATCATTATGAACACGATCGGCGATCCGGCTTTCATCGATCTGATGCGGCGCGGATACCTTCTGCCGCTCGACAGCGAAATCGTGAAAGACACCATGTCCAAATTCTATCCGGAAATTACGGATTTCGTCACCCATGAGGGAAAGATCACCGCGCTGCCGTTTGAGCATATTTCGCAGCCGATGTACGGCGTAAATCGCGCGCTCTGGGACGAATTGAATCTGGGCGAGCTGCCGGAAACCTGGGAGGATTTTCTGGCGCTGATTCAGCGCTGGCCGGAGATTCAGAAGGAGCATCCGTCCGCAGTGCTGTTCTCCGGCGGCTATACGACCGCTCGCAACCGGGGAATGGTGCTTAACATGATGCTCGAGGATTACGAGCGCTACCGCCAGGGCGAGGACGGCACGGTCGGCTATGACACGGAAATTTTCCGCAATCTGCTGAAGCAGTTCCAGGCGGTGGATTTCAATGCGGCGCTTGACGGGCAGTCCGCATCGGGCGATCCGGAGCTGGTCGCCGATCAGGAACTGATCACCATGTCCTATTACCCGGACGCTCGCGACAGCATGAGCGATTTGGACCCGATGCCGCTGCGCGTGGCGAAGGATGCGCCGACTTACATGAGAATCACCATGACCGCCATCGCCATCAACCCGTATTCCAAAAATATCGACGCGGCGAAGCAGCTGGTGGACTTTTACGCGCAGAACATCGCGCCGCTGGAGCGCATCGAGCTGATGCCCGGCGAAAACGATCCGATTCGCAAGGAAAACTACGAGGAGGAGCTGGCGTATCGCCGGCAGTGTCTGGAGGAAGCGCAGCAGCAGCTGGCCGCGTGCGAAAACGAGGTGGATCGTCAGCCGCTCGAGGAACGCGTGAAGCAAATGCAGCAGCTGGTGACCGATTGCGAGAACAGCTGGGATGCGGACGAGGCGAGCATTGCGAAATACCGCGCCGTGGCGCAGCATATTTACGTGCAGTATATCGATTCGCTCGACCTGACCGACAGCGGCGCGATTTACCAGTCCATGGAGCGCTATTTGAACGGCGAGCTGCCGGAGGCTTCGTTCATCGGCGATCTGGAGCGGAGATACGTCATGCGCACGCAGGAGGGCGCGCAATAGCGAAATAAATTGGGCGTTTCATCAGGGGAACCAGAATTGGGTGTTTTATCGTAGTAGCTAAACCAGTCGCAAAAGGCCGCCGCGGTTCCAGACGAACTGCGGCGGCCGATATTTTATCCGTGATGCTTTTTCTGATTGGGTTTGCGATTCGGGCGGCGGTCGAAGCTGCGCGGCGGACGATTTTCGCGATTGCCGCGGAAGTGATCGTTTTTGCGCCCGTTTGCGCCGATTCCAAACCGATCGAGGTGCTCGGCGTCCAGCAGACGGGCCTTGGCTTCGGGCGAAAGCTTCTGCTTGCCGCGCTTCATCGGCGCTTCCTGCGCGCGCGGCTCGGCGGGACGCTCGTTTCGGCGATCGCCATACGGCCGACGCTCGTTATAGCGGCCGTTCGCGGGCTTGCCATAGGGGCCCTTGCGCGCAAATTCCGTGCGCTGCGGGCGCGGCTCGGGCTTATCGGGCAGCAGCACCGTCTCGGTCGGCACGCCGCAAATGCTCAGGCCCTTCAGATCGGAAGCGACTTCCTCGGCAATATCCGCGGGCAGGCCGACGATCGTGTGATCATCGTAAATCTCGATCTTGCCGATCAGCGAACCGCGAATGCGGCCCTTTTCGGCCACGGCGCTCACGATATGGTTCGGCGCGACCTTCTGAATGCGGCCGATGTTGATCATCGCGCGGCGATAGCGGCCGTTCGCGTTCGATTTGCGCTCGAGCAGGATGTCCTTAAGGCCGCTGTCGTCGCGCGCGAAGCACAGATCAAACGCCGCCGCCGCGACTATTTCCAGATCATAGCCCTTTTCCAGCAGCGAGGCGATCAGCTTCTGATTGCGCTCGGACACGCCGGAGAGAATCGCATCCTGAATGCGGGCGAGATTCTTTTCGTCCATGCGATCGCGAATTTCGGCGACGGTCGGAATCGGAATCGGCGTGATGTCCGATTTGGCCTCGCGCGCGGTATCGCGCAGCTGGAAGAACTGCCGACGGCCGGAAATCAGCGATATCGCGCAGCCCTCCTTGCCCGCGCGGCCCGTGCGGCCGATGCGATGCACGTAGTATTCGCTGTTCTGCGGAATATCGTAGTTGATCACGTAATCGACGTCGCTGACGTCGATGCCGCGCGCCGCCACGTCGGTCGCAACCAGAATCGGCAGGCGCGCCGCCTTGAAGCCCTCCATTACGCGCGTGCGCTGCGACTGGTTCATGTCGCCGTGAATGGCCTCGGAGGTAAATCCGTTGCGATTCAGATAGGCCGACACCTCGTCCACCATCAGCTTCGTATTGCAGAAGATCATGCAGCGCTTCGGATCGTATGCGTGCAGCAGCAGAATCAGCGCGTCGAGCTTGCGGCCCATCGGCACCTCCATCGAAAGCTGCCGGATCTGATCGAGCGTGACCTGTTCGCGATTGATTTCGACGCGCTCCGGCTCCTTCAGGAACTGCTCGGTCAGCGCGAGAATCGCATCCGGCATCGTCGCGGAGAACAGCACGGTCTGGTGCCCCTCGGGAACGTCGGTCAGTATCGTCTGAATATCCTCGATAAAGCCCATGCTGAGCATTTCGTCCGCCTCATCGAGCACGACGAGCTTGACATGCTCCAGCGAGAGCGTGCCGCGGCGCATGTGATCCATAATACGTCCCGGCGTGCCGATCACGAGATTCGCGCGGCGGAGGCGCATGATCTGGCGATCCATCGCCGCGCCGCCGTATACGTCCACCGGCCAGATATCGCGCATAAAGCGCGTGAGCTTTTTGATTTCCTCGCAGCCCTGCTGCGCGAGCTCGCGCGTCGGGCACAGAATCAGCACCTGCGGCGTGGGATTGGCCTCTTCGCGGTCGATTTTCTCGATCGCCGGAATCGCAAACGCGAGCGTCTTGCCCGTGCCGGTCTGGGATTTGCCGATCACGTCCGCGCCCTTGCGGATCAGCGGAATCGCGCTCGCCTGGATGTCGGTGGTCTGTTCAAAGCCCAGCTCGTCGATCGCGCGCTGCATCTCGGGAATCAGGCCGAGATCGCTAAACTTCAATTCATTCATGCTTTCATGCCGCACAGCGGCCCTTCCTTATAATTCACATCCTGTCTATTATAAAAGAAGCCCCGTTTCCGCGCCAGCGAGGGTGCGTTAAAACGGGGTTGCATTTGAAAATCAGAGTTCCTCGAAGCGAACCGGCCGCCCGTGTTCAAAACAGGCCGCGTAGCCGTGGCACGGCTGGCTGCGCCAATCATAAAAGCTTCCGCGCGCCTCCGGGAAGAGATAGAACATCGCCGCGCAGATCACGCCGCCATGGCACACCACCGCGATCTCGTCCGCCGGATCGGCAAGCAGCGCGTTCAGCCCGCGAACGACGCGATCCCGGAATTCGCGATTGCTCTCGCCGCCGGGAATGCGCGTTTCGCCCGTTTCGTCGCTCAGCCACGCTTGATACGCGGGCACGTCCTTCAATTCGTCATACGTCTTGCATTCAAACTCGCCCACGTTCATCTCGCGCAGCTCGGGAATCACGCGGTGCGGACGCGGGCCGAACAGCCCCTCCAGCGTCTGCTCCGCGCGCAGCATGCCGCTGGTTGCATAGGCGGTTTCCTCCGGCAGATTCCAGTTCGCCCTTTCCGCCGCGCACATCGCGCGCCCCGCCTCCGTAAGCGGCATATCGGTGTTGCCATAATACCAGTGTTTTTCAATTCCCTCGGTAATTCCATGCCGAATCCAATAGATTTTTTTCATTTCAGCTCCTGTTCCAGTCCGCAGAACACGCGGTATACCTTTTTTGCCTCGCTCGCCAGATAGTTGTTCGCGCGCCCGGTCGCCTCGCGCCACGCGCGCAGCGTTTCGTCGATCGGAACCACGCCGCAGGAAACGTCGTCCGCAATCAGAATCTTGTCCTCCAATTCCGCGCGATGCGCCTCCCAGAACGCCTTCGGCTCCCCGCCGTTTTGCACGCAGGCCAGCGCAAAGCGCTCAATATGCGCAATCGCGCGGGCGTTCAGATTCACGTTTTCCGAATCGCACACAAACAGCTCCGCGTCGCTCAATCCAAAACGCGCCTTTACAAATTCCCATTTCCCCTGATAGCTTCCGCCAATGACAAAAATCATAGCTCCTCCTAAAAAATCGCGAGCGCCGCAAGGCCGCACAGTTCGCCCACGCTCAGCGCGTAGCCCGCCAGATCGCCGGACACGCCGTTCAGCAGCTTCACCGCATGCGCCATCGAGAGCGCATAGCCGGCCGCCGTCGCCGCAATTGCAATCAGCGCCCAGCCGCCCAGCCAGAGCTGCGCGATCATCCCGGTGCAGACCAGCATGACCAGCGCGGCAATCGGCGCCGCGGCGCTGCGATTCAGCTGCGCGTATTCGCTGTGGCCGATCGGCCGGATCGCGCGCACGCAGAATGCGGACAGACATCGCGACGCGACCGGAATCAGCATCAGCGCGCGCAGCCGCTCGCCCGGCAGATCGTGCGCCGCCGCCAGCATGCCGATCAGCAAAAGCGCAATCGCAACCACCGCGAACGACCCGCAATGCACATCCTTCAGTATCTTCTGCCGCGCCTCGAGCGGTCGCCACGATAAAATGGCGTCGGCGGTATCCATAAAGCCGTCCAGATGCATAAAGCCCGTCAGCAGCAGCGGAATCGCCGCAATCGCCGCCGCGCGCAGCGCCTCGGGCAGCCACGCGTTCGCCGCTGCCGCCAGCGCATACCAGATCGCGCCGATCACCGCGCCGACCATCGGCAAACACGCCGTCATCCATTCGCGCGCGTCTTCGTCCCACGGCCGATACGGGCATGGAATCGCCGTAAACATGCCGAAGCACATGAAAAACGCATGAATCAGCTTCATTGTAGCGCCCCCTTGTAAAACACCGCCTGCCCGGCCACTACCTCGATCACGCAATCGCACGCGTTCGCAAGCGCGCGGTCGATGCGTGCAAGGCCGCGGCGGTAATTCTCGGTCCATTCATCGTAAATGGCCGCGTCCGAATCGATAAAATCCGAAACCAGCACGATATTCGGCGTTTGCCGAACCAGCGCGCACAGCTCGCGGGCCACCTTTTCCGCCGCGTCCGGGCGATAATCGGGCGCGAACATTTCGTTCGAGAGCAATGCGGTCACGCTGTCGAGCAGAAACGAGCCGCCTGCATCCGCGCGCTGCAGCACATTCAGAATGTCCCTGCCGCACTCGATCGTCTCAAAGCCCCAGTTTTCGCGCTCGTGCTGATGCCGCAGAATGCGCGCGTCGTCCTCGCGATCGTGCGGAATCATCGTGGCAATGTAATACAGCGGCTCGCCCGCCGCCTTGGCGATGCGCTGGGCATAATAGGATTTGCCGTTTTTGCAGCCGCCGGAAATGAATACGCGCATCCCATTCACCCCTGAAAGCGCTCGTTTTCGCGAATTTCGTTCAAATACCCGTCGTCGATCGCGGCTTCCTCAAACGTCGCCATGTTTTCCATCACGTCCAGCGCCGCGGAGACGATTTCGAACAGAATCGGGCAGCCGCTGCCCTCGCCCAGCCGCATTTGCAGATTCAGGATCGGTTCCATCTGCAATTCGCGCATCGCAATGGCGTAGCCGCTCTCCATCGACGCATGCGACGGAAGCATCGCGCACACGCATTCCGGCGCCATCCGGGCCGCGCACAGCGCCGCAACCGCGCTGATAAAGCCGTCTATCACCACGGGAATGCGATTTGCCGCCGCCGCGAGAAACGCGCCGGTCATCGCGCAGAGATCAAAACCGCCCACCTTGGAAAGCACGTCGATCGGATCGGACGGATCGGGCTGCATGCGGGCGATCGCCGCATCGATGATCTCTTTTTTGCGCAAAAAGCCCGCGTCGTTCACGCCGCCGCCGCGGCTGACCGTTTTTTCCGCCGGAAGACCCGTGAGCGCGCTGAGCACCGCGGACGACGTGGACGTATTGCCAATGCCCATTTCGCCCACGCCGAGGATCTCCACGCCGTCCTCCGCCGCGCGGTCGACCGCCTGAATGCCGACCTTGATCGCCCGCTCCGCCTGCGCGCGCGTCATCGCGGGCTCGCGCGCAAAGTTTTTCGTGCCGTAGGCGATTTTTTCATTGCGCACGCCCGGGCATTCAAAATCCGCGTTCACGCCGAGATCGATCACGTCCACCTGCGCGTGAAAATGCCTCGCCAGCACGCCCACGCCGGTCAGTCCGCGCGAAATGTTGATCGTCTGCGCGAGCGTTACCGATTGCGGCGCGGACGCCACGCCCTCTTCCACCACGCCGTTGTCTGACGCGAACACCAGCACGCGGCGCTTATCGGCGCGGTTTTGCACCTTGCCGGTCAGGCCCGCGATCTGAATGGCGATCGTTTCCAGCCGACCCAGACTGCGCGGGGGCTTCGCCAGCGTTTCCTGCCGCGCGCGCGCCATTTCCATCGCCGCTTCGTCCGGCGGCGTAATTCTGTGAATGGTTTCCCGAATCCATGCCTGCATAGCTTGCCTCCCCATGTGAATCCAGTTTATTATATTCCCAAAGGGCTCTCCCTGTCAACCGGCCTGCGCGGTGCGCGATCGTCCACGGCGCGCATGTATTCCCGCGGCGCAATGCCGAGCCGCGCCTTGAACTGCCGCGAAAACGCCGGAAGGCTGGAATATCCCAGCTCATACGCGACCTCGGACACATTCACCCGGCCCGTGCGCAGCCGCCGGCACGCCTCTTCCAATCGCAATCGCTGGTAGCGCTCCATTACGCCCGTTTCGCGGCACTGCCGGAACAGGCGCTTCAGCGTCGTCGGCCCCACGCCGACATGCCGGCAAACGTCCTCCATGTGCAAAGAGCCGTCCGGATGATCGCGCATCAGCCGCTCCGCCGCCTCGACCAGCGATTGCATGCCCTGTTCGTCCGTGACCGGCGCGCGCTTGAGACCGTCGCGTTCGCCGCGCAGCAGCTGAATCAGCAAAAGCTCGAGATTCAGCACGATCACCTGGCCCGAACCCAGCGGCGCGCTCTCCGACAGCGCGAGCGCCTCCAGATCGCTGATGTCCAGCACCGGGCCACACAGCGCGTCGCCCTCGATCAATATGCGGCGAATCAGCCGCTTTTCCTCGGTATTCAGCGCGTGCACGCCGCGGCAAAGCGTGCGCAGCGCCCGGCTTTCCGAGGCGAACGCCATCACGAACAGGCTGCATTCCGGCGCGAGATTGGCGCGAATCGTGTGAAACGCATTCGGCGCATGCAGAAAGCACTGGCCCGGCGCGAGCGGAAACGATTCGCCCTCGTCGCCGATCGTCGCGCCGCCGATATCGGCATACACCAGCTCCCAGAAATCGTGCTTCTCGCCCGGAAACGCATAGCCGCGGCGAAAATTGAAATAGTGCAGGCTGTACAGCGCGTCCACGCGCGCAACCGGCTCCGGCACATACGGCTGATAGCGCATCTCTTCTTCCTCCCCCGCATGAATTGTACCATGGTTTTCGCCCGCGCGAAAGGGGCCGTGGCGAGTTCTAAACTTATCTTAACAGGCGGTTTAGTTATCAATTCGGTCGTCCTGCAAAGGTTTCTCTTGACGTTCCGGGCAAACCGGATTAATATGGAAGTAAGCGAAAGCCGCACACGATTTAAGGAGGAGATCATCATGGTAATTCGCATTTTTGAAACGGCGCAGGAAGCTTCGAAGGTCGGCGCAAAGCTGATTGCCGACGTCATCAAATCGCAGAGCGCGACGGTGCTGGGTCTGGCGACCGGCTCGACTCCGGTGGGCATGTATCAGGAATGGGCGCGCATGAACGCCGCGGGCGAGCTGAGCTTCGAAACGGTGTCCTCGTACAATCTGGACGAATACATCGGCCTGGACGGCACGCACGACCAGAGCTATCGCTATTTCATGAATAAGAACCTTTTCGACCACGTAAACATCGATAAGGCCCGCACGCACGTTCCCTGCGGCAACGGCGCCGATCACGATGCGGACGCGCGCGAATACGACAAAATGATCGAAGCGGCCGGCGGCATCGACGTTCAGGTGCTCGGCATCGGCAACAACGGCCACATCGGCTTCAACGAGCCGGGCGACGTGTTCTACATGGGCACGCACGTAGTGAACCTCACCAATTCCACGATCGACGCAAACAAGCGCTTCTTCGCGCATCGCGAGGACGTTCCGAAGCAGGCGATCACGCTGGGCATGGGCGGCATCATGCGCGCGAAGAAGGTCGTTCTGCTCGCATTCGGCGAGAACAAGGCGGATGCGGTGCGCGCGATGGTGCACGGCGACATCGACCCGAAGTGCCAGGCCTCGATCCTGAAGGTGCATGGCGACGTAGTCGTGCTGCTGGATAAGGCGGCGGCAAGCAAGCTGTAAGAGGAGGGCTCCCCCATGAAGGCCATTCTGGGCGGAAGAATCGTCACCCCGTCGGCAATTGTCGACGGGATGGCGGTGCTGTTTGAGGATCGAATCCTCGATCTGGTTCCGGAGAGCGCGGTTCCCGAACAGGCGGAAAAGATTCAGGCGAACGGGAATTACGTGCTGCCCGGCCTGGTGGATATGCACATCCACGGCTATCTCGGCGCGGACGCGTCCGACGGCACGGCCGAGGGCCTGAAAACGATGGCCGAGGGCGTTGCGAAAAACGGCGTGACCTCGTTTTTGCCCACGACGATGACCGTGTCCTATCCGGAGCTGCGCAAAGCCTTTGCGGAGATTCGCCTGTCCATGCGCGAAAGCGCGCAGGACGCGTGGAACGGCGCGCAGATCATGGGCGCGAACGCGGAGGGCCCGTTCATCAACGCCGGCAAAAAAGGCGCGCAGGCGGGCGAACACGTCAAAAAGGGCGACGCGGCGTTTCTGAAGGAATATGCGGATGTGATTCGCGTATTCACGATCGCGCCGGAGGTCGAGGGCAATCTCGATTGCATTCGCGAAATCGCGCGCGATACGAGTCTGCTGATCTCCATGGGCCACACCGCGGCGAATTACAATCAGGCCTGCGCGGGCATTGAGGCCGGCGTTCGGCATGTGACGCACCTGTTCAACGCCCAGACGGGCCTCAACCACCGCGATCCCGGCGTGGCCGGCGCAGGACTGACCGATGCGCGCGTGAGCTGCGAGCTGATTGCGGACACCTTTCACATTCACCCGGCGCTGTTTGCGCTCGTTGCTCGCATGAAGGGCGACCAGCTGGTGCTGATTACCGATTGCACGCGCGCGGGCGGTCTGGCCGACGGCGAATACACGCTCGGCGGACAGCCGATCTTCGTGCGCGGCATTGAATGCCGCCTCGCGGACGGCACGATTGCCGGAAGCGTGCTGAAGCTCAACGAGGCCGTTCGCAATTTCCGCGCGCACACGGATTTGCCGCTGAATGAAATCGTGAACATGGCCAGCCTGAACCCGGCCCGGCGCGTCGGCATCGCCGATCGCAAGGGCTCGATCGAACCGGGCAAGGATGCGGATTTCGCGATCGCGGACGAAAACATGCAGATCGTTCGAACCGTGCTGCGCGGCCGAACCATTTTTAAATCGTAAAGGAAGTGCATCTGAATTGATTTTTCCCCCGCTCGACCCCAACTTCCGCCCCCTGGCCGCAGAGCTTTCCGCCGCAAAGGAGGAGCCTGAAATCGCCGTCGCGATTGAGAGAGACGATGGATGCGAAACGCGGCGCTGGAACGCCTCCGATCTTCGCCTGATTGAGCGCATGGCCAAGGCGATGCTCTGGAGCTTCGGCGGCTATCGAATCACCGTTTGCGGAAGCGAGGCGGCCTATCGTCGCCTGTGCGCGCTCTATGCGCCCGGCGGCGCGCTGGATTTCGACCGAAAGTTCATGCAAAGGCAATACAATCGGCCGTTTGAAATTGCGTTTCGCGAGCACGCGTCCGACGCGCCGCCGACGCAGCGCTCGCCCCGGCCGATCGCCGGCGGGTTGAACGGCTGCCGAATCGGGCTGGACGTGGGCGGCAGCGACCGCAAGGTGTCGGCCATTATCGATGGAAAAATCGTATTCAGCGAAGAAGCGCCTTGGCAGCCGAAGACGAGCGCGGATCCCGAATACCAGTTTCGCGGCATTCTCGATTCGCTTCGGCGCGCCGCGGCGCATTTGCCGAGGATCGACGGAATCGGCGTATCCACCGCGGGAACGGTGGTCGGCAATCAGATCCGCACGTCCTCGCTGTTCGTGGGCGTGCCGGAGGAACTGCGCGGCGCGCGCGTGGAGAACGTATACATCGACGCATGCCGCGCATTGGGCGAAAACATCCCGCTGACGGTAGCGAACGACGGCGACGTCGCGGCGCTCGCGGGCGCAATCGGCCTGAATGCAAATCGCATGCTGGGCATTTCCATGGGCACGAGCGAGGCCGGCGGTTATATCGACGCCAACGGCAACGTCACGGGCTGGCTCAACGAGCTGGCGTTTGTGCCGATCGATTTCTGCCCGGAATCGGCGATCGATCCGTGGTCGGGCGACCGCGGCTGCGGCGCGAGCTATCTTTCGCAGGACGCGGCGATTCGCCTGGCGGGCATGGAAGCGGACGACTCGCTCACGCCGGCGGAAAAGCTGACCCGCATTCAACAGCGCATGGCCGAGGGCGATCCGCAAATGCGGCGCGTATACGAGAGTCTCGGCGTGTATCTGGGCTATGCCATCGCCGAATACGCATGGCTTTACGACATGCGCCATGTGCTGACGATGGGGCGCGTGACCTCCGGCCCGGGCGGAGAAATCCTGATGGACGCGGCGCGCGCCGTATTGAAAACCGATTTCCCCCAGCTGGCGGAACAGCTGGAGCTTCACCTTCCGGACGAGGCCGGCCGGCGCATCGGACAATCGATCGCTGCAGCGCGCCTTGTGAATTTGAATTGACGAGGGATGAACATGTGCAGAGAAATTGCGGCGTGCTTCGCCGTAAACGGCCCAATCGCTCAATGCGAGCGCTACGGAAGCGGCCACATCAACGAGACCTATCTGGTCATCACCGATCGGAACGCCCGCTACATTCTTCAAAAGATCAACGATACCGTATTTCGCGACGTGCCGGCGCTGATGGAGAATGTCGCGGCGGTCACGCGCTATCTGCGCGCACGCACGAACGATCCGCGCCGCGCGATGCATCTGGTGGAAACGCTGGACGGCGCAACCTATACGCGCGATGAAAACGGCGGCTGGTGGCGCATGTACGATTTCGTTTCCGATTCCATTTGCCTGCAGGCGGCGGAAACGGACGAGGATTTCTATCAGTCCGCGGTCGCATTCGGCGAATTTCAGCGCGAGCTGGCCGATTTTCCGGCGCACACGCTGCATGAAACGATCGCGAAGTTCCACGACACGCGCAATCGCTATCTGCAGTTCCGCGAGGCATTGGCCGCCGATCCGCTCGGGCGCGCGGCCGCCGTTCAGGAGGAGATCGCATTTGCACTTGCGCGCGAGGCCGATGCGGGCGCGCTGATGCGCCTGCTGGAGGCCGGGGAGCTTCCGCTGCGCGTAACGCACAACGACACCAAGCTCAACAACGTGCTGCTCGACCGCGCGACGCGCAAGCCGCTTTGCGTAATCGATCTGGACACCGTAATGCCGGGCCTCGCCGCATTTGATTTCGGCGATTCCATTCGCTTCGGCGCGTCCACCGCCGCGGAGGACGAAACGGATCTGAGCAAGGTCGAAATGTCGCTTTCCCTGTTCGAGACGTATGCGCGCGGCTTTCTCTCGGCGTGCGGAAGCGCGCTTTCGCCGCTGGAAAGGGAAACGCTGCCGCTGGGCGCGAAGCTGATGACTCTGGAATGCGGCGTTCGCTTCCTGACCGATTACCTGTTGGGCGACACGTATTTCCGCATTCACCGGCCGAATCACAATCTGGATCGCTGCCGCACACAGTTCAAGCTCGTTGCGGACATGGAACAAAAGCAAAAACAAATGCAAGCGATCCTCGCCCGCGTCGGGTAAATCCCATTTTCAGCAAAACAAGCCCGTCCGGCCAATCCAATGGTCGAACGGGCTTGTTTTTGATTTAGTACACGATGATCTTCGTGTTTCTCGGGCAATGCTGGTTGATCCACTTCGCGTCCTCAACGCTCAGGCGGATGCAGCCGTGCGAGGCCTTGCGGCCGAGATTGTTGACCGAGCTCTGCGTGACCGGGCCGTCCTTTTCCTTGTACAGTACCGAATGGAACATGATGTCGCCCTCGATATAGTACGCGTACTGCGCCCAGCACTTGAACTTCTTGAAATAGTGCCAGCGCGCGCCGGGGCCGGTTCCGTTCTGGAATGTGCCCTTCGGGGTGGGCGTTTCATTCTTGCCTGTGGAGCACTTCATCGTGCGCACCAGCACGGTGTATTCCTCGTTTTCGTCCGGCGCATAGGCATACACGCGCTGCTTGTCAATGCTGACCTTCAGCACATACGGCTTCAGCGCCTTCTTCGCATCGTCCGAGAACAGAATCTCGAGCGTGCTCTGATCTGCGCTTCCCGTCTGGTCGAGCTTATGGCGCTTCTGGAAATTCTCCACCGCCCGCTTTGTGCCAGAGCCGTAATCGCCGTCGAGGCTGCTGTAGTAATACTCCAGCGCGCTCAGTCGACGCTGCAGGCGAACGATATCGCCCGAGAACGAGTCCGCGTCGATCTTTTCCGGAATCGCCGGGAACGAATCGGCATAGAAATCATCCAGCAGCAGCGGATCGGCAATTCCGTTGACCTCGACGGTCAGGAAGCTCTCGATCGTCGCGGTTCCGGCGTTCACCGCCGCCATCTTTTCGTCGTCCGCGCGCACGGAGCGTTCCTCCAGCGCGCGCATATACGTCTGCAGATTCTTGACGGCCTGAACGGTATTCGCGCCGTAATCGCCATCCGCAGAGCCCTTGCCGAAGCCGAGCAGGCGCAGGCGATTCTGCAGCGTCTTAACCGCGTCGCCGGTCGAACCGGACGCGAGCATCTGATTGTCCGGCTGCTTTGCGCTTTCCGAGAACAGCTGAAGCTGCGTGCTCTCGTCCGCTATGCCGGTCACGTCCAGCGCGTTGTAATACTGGAAGATGCGAATCGAGCGCGCGGTCGAGCCGCCGTAAATGCCGTCCGCCTTGTCGGTCATATAGCCCAGCTGGCGCAGGCGGTTCTGCACGCGCTTTACCGCCTCGCCCTGATCGTCCATCTTGAGCTCGCCGCGGGTGATTTTGAATTCGTCGCTATACAGATACGCCTGCATCAGCGCGTCCGCAACGCCGTCCACCTGCGTCACCGGCTCAAGCTCGAGCTCCGGTTCCTCCGTGGCGATCGGATGATCGTCCGGCAGCGGGCTTTCGGGCGCAACTGTAGCCACCGGCGCAACCGTCGGCTCGGGGGTCGGACGCGCGTCGATCAGATCCTGCTCCAGCTCGCGCACATACCGCTCGAGCATTTCGACCGCCGCCTCGGTGTTTTTGCCGAAATAACCGTCCGCCTTGTCGTCCAGATAGCCCAGCTGAATCAGCTTTTCCTGCAATTTCTGCGTCGCCGCGCCGTTTACGTTTTTGGAAAGCTCCGGATAATACGGAATCGTGACCTCAATCTGCGAAAGCTGCCACGTTTCGCGCGCCCACACGGGCGTTTCGCCCTCGGGAGCGGCCGCTCTGCGCGCCTGCGGAATCGCCTTCGCGATCACGTTCGCCAGCGATTCGGTATCCACGGCAATGCCCTGAATCGCGCCGTTGACCGTTTCCTTCAGCCACGCATCGAGCGCTTCCCAGTCCTGCTTCGAGTAATTCTCCGTCGCAATCAGATCCAGCTTCGCCTGCATCGTCGCGCCCGACGAGCTCACCTTTTCAATCACGCAGCTGTGATTTTCCGGCTCCACGCCATCCGGCAGCGAAAGATCATAGTTGATCACGGTCGATTGGGGAATCGACGCTTCGCTCATCAGCTTTCGTATGTCCGCCTGCCACGCCTCCGGCTCAGTCGTTTCCGCCGCGGTAATCGCGACGATCGACATAAGCAGCGTCAGCGCCAGCACGATCGCAAGTATGCTCCTGAATCTGTTCATGCATGCCCCTCCGGTTCCTGTCTTTTTGTGCACGCTATATAGACGCGACAAACCCGATTTTTGTTGCATCATTTTCGGCATTTTTCGCGCATGGAAAGATTTTACGCGCGCATGGGAGAGGGGGCAACAAAATGCGCCCGAGCTTGCTCGCCCGGGCGCGGTTTCTGTTTACTGAATAATTTTGAATTTTCCGATATACGGCAGCTCGATCACGCGCTCGTTCGTCGACAGCTGCAGAAAGCACATTACGGCAATCAGCAGAAGCGCGAACTGAACCAGTCCCTGCGCGAGCCTGAAGATCCATCCCAGCAGCGGGATCGATGCGAACACGCCCATCAAAACGCCGATCAGCAGCGAGGCGATCCACAAAAGCAATCCCTGATTCGCGCAGTATTTGCCCAGCTTTGAATTCCTGCACAAAATCAGCGGCAGAAAGAAGATGATATAGCCCAAGCCCGCCTTGACCTTGTTTTCGCGAATATCCTCATAGGTAAAACCGCTCATTTCTCTTCCCCATCCTTTTTCTCGTCGGCCTTCATCATGCCGTCCAGCATATCCACCGCGTCGAAATCGCCCGCGTCGATCGCGATCTGCATCAGCCATTCCAGGCTCTGCGGCTTCAGCGCGCCCTCAAAGCGCTTTACGCCGTCCCATTTGCCCTGTTTCGCCAGGCGAATGCAGCACTTCAGCAGAACCTCCTGCTTCAATTCCTTCGCGACCAGATCGAGGTATTCGTAATCCTCCGCGTCGGTCGCATCCAGCGCCGCCTTTTCGATCTGGCTGTCGTCCATATCGTAGCGCGTCAGCTGCGCGGCCAGCACGCGCGCACCCGCCCGGCGCGCCGTGTTCGCGATCTCAACCACGCAATCCTTCATGTCGATCTGCTCGGCATAGGTCGAAAGCCACTGCCAGTTCTCCGCCTTCATCGCCGCCATCGCCACGCGCTGCTGAAGATGATCGTCGAACTTCCATACGTGCTCGCCCAGCCAGCCCCAATCGCCGTTCTCGATCGCGGTTTCAATCGTGCCCGCGTCGGCATAGCCGCCGAGGTTTTTACACACCCAATCCTGCATGCCCAGCGCGTTTGCGCGCTCGGAAATGCGCTTTTTGAGTTCTTCGTCGTCGACCTCGCTCAAATGCGCCTCGATCCATTCCCAGCGCCCGTCGTCCATCGCACGCTCAAATGCGCTCCGACGCAGTCGCTTCAGTCGCTCTTCGCGCGACGATGCGTCGCTGGTCAGGCTGTCGATGGTTTTGCTCACGCCGTCGGCCACCGATTCGCCGATGCGAACCACCTTGCGCACCACCGTGTCCACGCCCTGGCCGATCACCCGGGAAACATCCTCGAGCGTCGGGCTGTCGGGAACGCGCGCCGCGCTCTCATTCATCGGGCCGATTTTTTCGCCCCGCGCAATCGCCCGCGCAAACGCGTCCACCGTTTCCTTTTTCAGAAACGGCGCGAACTGCCGAAGCGTATCCCAATCCAGATCCGATTCGCTCTGGCGAATCAGCTTTTCCAGACACGCGCAGCCGACATACGGTGCAAACTGGATCAGCTCCGCGCTCGTAAGCGGCCCCTGCGCGCTCAGCATTTCCTCCACGGCGCCCTTCGACATAAACGGCGCCATCTTCACAAGGCTCTTCAAATCCACCTTGTCGCGCGGCGCGCCCTCCGGCACGCCCTCTACCTTCGCATCCACCGCGCCGTCGTCGACCGGCGGAACCTCTCTCGGCTCGCTCTTAAACAGATTGCCGATATCGTCGATCACGCCGCCGACAAAGCTGCCGATCGAATTGCCCGCCGGTTCCTCGCGCTCCAGCCGCGCCTCCGGAACCGTTCCGTTCAAAAGCTGCTCTACCGTGATTCCAAACAGCTTCGTCAAATCCAGCAGCGTTTGAATATCCGGCAGCGCCGCTCCGTTTTCCCATTTGGAAACCGCCTGGTGCGAGACGTTCAACGCCGCAGCCAGCTGCTGCTGTGTCAGTCCCTTCGTCTGCCGAAGCGTCGCAATCAACTTTCCTACTGCCCGCGTATCTACCATATTTTTCTTACCTCCGTCTCGCATCAAGCGCTTTGTTTGGCGAACCCCTTCACCATATTGGAATTGTAGCACGTTCTATTTATGTTTGCAAGCAACTGTAGGTAGAATTCGCTAAACTCAAAGTTGAATTTGTTTGTTAGCACTCTTTTTGTTTGAGTGCCAAAAAAGTGTTGACAAACGCGATTCAGGGGATTAAAATAGTAGTAAATCATCCCAGAGGAGGTTTGTATTATGTTGGGACACGGAACCGTATCCATTCATGCGGAAAACATTATGCCGGTCATCAAGCAATGGCTGTATTCGGATAAAGACATTTTCATGCGCGAGGTCGTGAGCAACGCCTGCGACGCCATCAGCAAGCATCGTCGCCTGGTCGCCTCGGGCGAAGCGGAGAAGGACGAGAATCCCTATCGCATCGACGTGGTGGTCGACAAGGCCGCGGGCACGCTGACGTTTACCGACAACGGCATCGGCATGACGGCGGACGAGGTCGAGAAGTACATCGCACAGGTCGCGTTCTCCGGCGCGAGCGATTTCATCGCCAAATACGCTAAGGACGGCGAAACCGAGGACACGAAGATCATCGGCCATTTCGGCCTGGGCTTTTACAGCGTGTTCATGGTTTCCAAAAAGGTCGTAATCGACACGAAGAGCTATACCGGCGCGCCCGCCGTTCGCTGGACGAGCGAGGACGGCATGAGCTACGACATGGAGGAATCCGACCGCACGGAGCGCGGCACGTCGATCACGCTCACGATCAACGACGCGGATGCGGATTTCCTGAACGTATGGACCGTGCGCGCGACGCTGGACAAGCACTGCGCGTTCATGCCCGCGCCGATTTACCTGTCCGAAATTCCGGAGCCGGCCAAGGAGGGCGAGGAAGCGCCCGAGAAGAAGGAGCCGGAGCAGGTCAACGACCCGAATCCGCTCTGGATGCGCAAGCCGACCGACTGCACCGACGAGGATTACAAGGCGTTTTACCACAAGGTGTTCCACGATTACGAGGACCCGCTGTTCTGGATTCACTTGAACGCCGAATACCCGTTCAATCTGAAGGGCATTCTGTATTTCCCGCGCATCAAGAACGAATTGTCCGCCAGCGAGGGCATGGTCAAGCTCTATAACAATCAGGTGTTCGTCGCGGACAATATTAAGGAAGTCATTCCGGAATTCCTGCTGCTGCTCAAGGGCGTGATCGATTGCCCGGATCTGCCGCTGAACGTATCGAGATCGTTCCTGCAGAACGACGGCTACGTCCGCAAGATGTCGGCGTACATCACGCGCAAGGTGGCCGATCGCCTGCTGAGCGAATTCAACAACAATCGCGAGGAATACCAGCGCTATTGGGACGACATTCATCCGTTCGTGAAGTACGGCTTCATGCGCGACGACAAATTCTACGACCGCGCGAAGAAGGCGCTGCTGTTCAAGACCACGGCGGGCGCGTATCTGACGCTGGAGGAATACCGCAACCGCAATTCCGACGGCGAAGAATGCACCGTCTATTACGCCAGCGATGAAAAGCGCCAGGCGCAGATGATCAAGCTCTATACCGATCAAGGCAAGGACGTCGTGATTCTGAATACGCTGATCGACACGAACTTCATCAGCTTCCTGGAATACGCCGAGCACGAACAGAAAATCACGTTCCGGCGCGTCGATGCGGCGACCGACAGTCTGACCGAAGAGGGCGAAACCTCCGAGGACGATCGCGCGAAGCTGGAAACGCGCTTCCGCACGGCGATGAACGATTCGGAATTGACCGTTTCGCTCAAGCCGTTCAAGTCCGACGACATGATCGCGATGATCACCGTGGACGAGCAGAACCGCAGGCTGACCGAAATGAGCGCGCGCTGGGGCGGCCGCGACATGAATCTGCCCGAAAAGCGCACGCTGGTGCTGAATTCGAAGCATCCGCTGATTCACTGGATTGAAAACGCGCCCGACGGCGAGGAAACGAACGCCGTATGCGCGCAGGTCGCGGATCTGGCGGAAATGGCGCGCCAGCCGCTGGTGGCCGAGCGCATGGTCGAGTTCCTGAAGCGTTCCAACGCGCTGCTGACGAAGCTGATTGAAAAGTAAATCGCGCATTCGCGCCCTTCGAGGTCTTCCCGAAGGGCGCTTTTTGAAATGGAGGAAACCGTTTGGAGCTGTTTCGCCGCTTTTTTCCCGCCTCCGCGCAGGGATTTGTCTTCAGCGCGGACTATCAGGAAGTCCCGCCCTCCCCCGCGCTCGCGCCGTTCGTTCGCTGCTTCTGGGGCTCCGAATGCGCGCGAATTGCGGGCGGCGCGCCGTCGCGCGTGATTCCGGACGCCTGCATGGATCTGGTCTTCGAGGTCAATTACACCCGCAATCAGGTGTTCGGGCATTTCTGCGCGCTGGACGATTCGCCGTCGCTGGTCGCATGCCGCCGTCCGGGCGAGCGCATCGCGCAATTCGGCATACGCTTTTACGCCTGGTCGGCCGTCTGCTTTTCCGATTCTCCGCTTTCGGATTCGCGCACGGAGCCGGACGGCCTCGACGCCTATTTTCGCCCGATCGTTCGCGCGCTGATTCCGCTGCTCTGGGAATCGGACTCGCTTTCCGCCCGATCCGAACGCGCCGAGCGCGTGCTGCTGCGGCATTTGCATCCGGAGCGCCTTTCCCCCGCAATTCAGAACGCGATTTATGAAATGGCCACCTGCACCGGGCGCATGGATTTGAGCGCGTTTTCGCAGGCCGCGTGTCTGGGCAATCGCCAGCTGGAGCGGCTGTTTCGCGCGGCGATGGGCGCAAGTCCCAAGCTGTTTTCGCAGCTCGTGCGGCATCAGCGCGTGTATCAGGATCTGCTGTTCGGCCGGTTCAACGCACTGGACGCCGTCGCGCGCTACGGCTATGCTGATCAATCGCATCTGCTGCGCGATTTTCGCAGGTTCCATGGCGTTTTGCCGCGCGAAATTCAGAAGATGTCGCATTTATTCTATACGAATGCGGGTAAAACGCGCTATGCTGTTTTCGAGGAGGGATATTATGACGAAAACCTATGAAAACGCGCGGCGGTTCGTGTATCAGAATGCACGCCCGCTCGATTTTGCGCGCTGGAAGCTCTATTTCGAAAACGGCCCGCGCGAGGCAGTCTGGGACGCGCTCGCCGCGTATCAGAATCCGGACGGCGGATTTGGCTACGGGCTGGAGGTCGATTGCCTCTGCCCCGCGTCTTCGCCCATTCAGACCTGGCAGGCGACGATGATTCTGCGCGAAACCGGCCTGTTCGACCGGAATCACCCGATCGTCCGTGGAATTATTTCGTATCTTACGAGCGGCGCAGCGTTTGACGGCCATTTCTGGAGCGCCGTCGTTCCCGAGGTGAACGATTATCCGCACGCGCCGTGGTGGAGCTACGACGCCAACACGCAGCCGACCTACAACCCGACCGCTTCGCTGGCGGGCTTCCTGCTGCGCGTTTCCGAAAAGGGCGACGCGGCGTATGAATTGGGCGCGCGCATCGCAAGGGAGGCGCTTGAATTCTATTCCGCAAATCCGATCGATGTGGAAATGCACCTGCTGCCGTGCCTGAGAACGATGTGCGCGGATATTCTGGCCGCCGCGCCCGAAATCGGCGGCGCGGACGAGCTGCTCGCGCGCGTTGAGCAGTCGATCATCGAATGCGTAAAGCGCGACGCGCCGCTGCTCGGGAAGGAATACGGCGCAATGGCGCTGAATTACATCATGGGCCCGAACGACCCGCTGGCCGCTCCGCTTGCCGAAAACGCCGCAAACGAGGCGCAGCTGCTGCTGCGCACGCAGCAGCCGGACGGTGCGTGGCCGCTAATGTGGCAATGGGGCATGTACCCAGAGGCGTTTGCCGTCGCCACAAATTGCTGGCAGAGCGCGCTGATTATCGGAAATCTTCTCGCGCTGCGCGGCATGGGTCTCGCGTAAAAAGCGCAAAAATCCGCTCGGACGATTCACGCGGAACGTCCGGGCGGATTCTATTTTGCTTTGCATGCGGAATCATACAGCGAAACGAGTCCCGCCGCCAGCAGCGCGCCGCCAATGATATCCGTAATCCAGTGCACGCCCGCCAGGAATCTTCCCGCAACCATCAGCGCCGCAAACGCCCGCGACGCGGCAATCGCGCCTCTGCGCACCGCCTTTCTTCGAATGCGCGCGTTCCACTGCCGCGCGGCCGTCGGCATCACGCACAGCACGAGCAGCGCGGTCGACGACGGATAGGACGTTTCCAGACAGCCGCCGATAAGCACGGGCCGATAGTTGATCGGCCGCGCCTCAAACAGCAGATACGCCGCCAGCGCCGCGATATAGAGCCCGCCCAGCGCCAGCAGGCTGCGATCCACCTTTGCAATGCTCCTTCGCCGAATCCATTGCGCCAGTCCCAGCGCCGCAAAGCCCATCGCCACGGCAATCGGAACCAGTCCGGGCCAGTCGGTAATGCGATAAAGCGACCAATTTACGCCCGTCAGGCGATGTGCAAATCCGTTCAGCGCCGCAAAGCCCACGTGCGAACCGTTCGGCCCGATCGGCTGAACGTCGATTCGATGGATCGCTATCGTCCATGCGGCAAACGCCGCGAGCAACAGCGCCGCCCTTCCGTTTCTTCTTCTCATTTTCCTCTTTCCCTTCGCTGCAATTGGCTTTCGCCTGCATTCAGCTTAATTCGGGAAGCGAAAAATGGCAAGAATCGATTCGTGTCACGGCCGATACGAATCGTATCGCGCGCATTTGGGGCGCATCAGCGCCTTGATCACCAGGAAAATCAGCGTAAACGCCGCCGCATACGGCTGCCGCGTCGCCACAAACAGAAAGGTTCCGCACGCGCTGGCCAGCAGCGAAAGCGCGCCGAAATCGCATTTCTTTTTCAGTTTTTCCGCAGCGCCGCACTTCGGAAAAAGCAGCATCGCGCCCATCGCCAGCTCCAGCACCACGAACGACCAATAGAATTCCTTCTGGTACGCCGACATCGAGGTCAGCGAAAGCAGCGAGCCCTCCTGAATCGCGCCGTCGATCCTGCTGGCAAACAGCGGAAGGATCAAAAGCAGAAACACGGCGCAATCCAGAAAGCCGTAAATCCGCTCGTACAGCCGCTTTTCCCGCGCGCGGCTCTCCCTTTCCGCAATGCCGAGAAGCGCGTCGCCGGAAAGCAAATCGTCCAGCGACACGGAAAAGTATTTCGAAATCGCCTTCAGCGAATCGATGCCGGGAAGGCCGCGCCCCGATTCCCATTTCGAAATCGCCGTTCGGGAAACGTGCAGCGCCTCCGCCAGCTGCTCCTGGGTCAGTCCCTCCCGCTTTCGCAGCTGCTGCAGCTTTTCATTGAATTCCATTCTCCGCCCCTCCTCGCACATCATCCTTCGGAAATACAGACAGAAGAAAAGCCCTGAAAACTCACGTTTCCAAGGCTTTTCAGTGGCGGACCCTAAGGGATTCGAACCCCTGACCTTCTGGTCCGTAGCCAGACGCTCTATCCAGCTGAGCTAAGGGACCTTATCGCTCAGGAACTCTGTTGTCCTGACGACTCATATATAATACCGCAGTTCCCGGTTTTTGTCAATACTTTTTATTGTTAATTCGATATGAACTTGCAACTGACATAAACCGGCGAAAAAAGAGCGGCGAGGAAACCCCCGTCGCCCGATTTTGCGCGCCCGACCTGATCTTTGACCCCACACTCGCCGGCTGGCATTTGAACACAACCAACTATAGGAGATTAAGACAAAATCACGCGTGTTTTGTGCAGCGTTTTGTGCAGTTCAAAGGCTCGTTTTCCTCTCGCTGTTTGCAGATAGTGTCGATCCGCCCCACCTTCTGAACAACAGGGAAACGGAGAAGGCTCGTTCGGTTTTATGCGTCCCCCTGTTCATCTGCCACCCGTTTCCATTCCTCTTCGCTCATGCCTGCCGCCTCGCGAATATAACCGCAAATCCAGCCGTTTACAGACATTCCCTTCGCCTTTGCGCAAGCTTCAATATCTGCTTTACGCCCTTTGGGAACGACAAGCTGAATGCGATCATACTTCTTCGTAAGATTCTCATCGTTCCATTTTTTGTTGGCACGCTTGCGCGCATCGCTCAGCGTTTTTCTCTCGCTCATCGAAACACCTCCCTTCCTATTGTAGCATGCAAAAAGCGCTTGCGCAAGTGTACATAATTGATAATTACACAAGTGTATATTTGGCGATTTTGCGAATTGAAAATACACTTACGCAAGTGTATAATATACTCACAAGGTTGAGAAAACGCATCTCACCCACAATAAAAGGAGGTACAATACCATGGCAACAAACGAACTTATTGCGAAGCTGAACGAGCTTTCCGAACTCCGCAGGATGGCGGAAGAACTTGATGCCGAAATCGAAGGCATTCAGGACGCGATCAAGGCGCACATGACCGAAGCAGACACGGACACGATCACCGCAGGAGCGTTCAGGGTTACTTGGAAGCCCGTGACTTCCACGCGCATTGACACTGCCGCGCTGCGAAAAGAGCTGCCGGAGGTCTGGCAGGAGTACGGAAAAACCACGACCACGCGCCGTTTCAGCGTCACGATGGCGAAATAAAGGCCGGAGGAACTACCACATCACTCCGGCCATGCCGCCCGAAGCACTAGCACGAACAACGGGGAGCACGTTCATTCTACCACACGAGCGGCTCCCCCTGCAAGAGGAAGGAGCAAAAAATGGATATTTACGAAGAAGTCACCCGTCGAATCGTCGAGCAGATGGAGCAGGGCGAAATTCCTTGGCACAAGCCTTGGATTGCAGGCGGAAACTGCGTCAGCTACGCAACCGGCAAGCCGTACAGCCTTTTGAATCAGATGATTCTTGGCAAGCCCGGCGAATATCTGACCTTCAGGCAATGCCAGCAGGCGGGTGGACACATCCACAGGGGCGAGAAAGCGCATATGGTCGTGTTCTGGAAGTGGATTGAGCAGGAGAACGAGGAAACCGGTGAGAAGAGGCAAATCCCGTTTCTGCGCTATTACAGTGTCTTCCACCTCGATCAGTGCGAAGGAATTGCCGCCAGACACGCAAAGCCCCTGCCGCAGACAGCCGACACCGACGAAGCCGCCGAGCGCATCATCGCTGCATATCTTCAGAATTCAGGCGTAAAGCTGAAGCACGTCGAAGGCGATCAAGCCTGTTACCGTCCCACTGACGATTCCGTCACACTTCCGCTTCGAGCGCAATTCGCCGAAACCGCCGAATATTACAGCACAGCGTTCCACGAGCTGACCCATTCCACCGGTCACAGCAAGCGCCTGAATCGGCTGGAGCAGACCGCGTTCTTCGGTTCGGAAGCGTATTCCAAAGAAGAGTTGATTGCGGAAATCGGAGCCTCGGCGCTGATGAACGCCGCCAGTCTGGAAACGCCGAGCAGCCTCCGCAACAGCGCCGCTTACATACAGAATTGGCTTCGCATCCTGAAAAACGACAAGCGCTTCATCGTCGGTGCCTCGGGCAAGGCGGAGAAAGCCGTCCAGATGATCCTGAACCAATAGAATAACAATGATTTTCGGGGCTGAAATCGCCTGTAAACGAAAAGCCGATTGAAGTATCATTGACAAAACGGCACGATTTTTAGCCTCGAAAACGTATATTACAGCAATGATTTTCAGACCATCAGATTGTCTGCAATTACGCTTGTTTGATTTTACAGGAGGACACCCATGAAATACGGTTACGCACGATGCAGCACGAACGAGGACAAGCAGGACATTCAGCGGCAAATCCGCGAGCTGAAAGCCTCGGGCGCGCAAGAGATCGTTTTCGAATACGAGCACGGCGACGCGAAGGTGAAGCGCAATCTGCAAATGCTGCTGGACGCAGCCCGCGAGGGCGACACAATCATCACGCTGGAGGTTAGCCGCCTGTCGCGCTCCACACAGCAGATCTGCCAGATTATCGACGTTATCCGCGAAAAGCGTCTCTGTCTGCAAATTGTCAACTCCATCACCATCGATTGCCGCAACGGACAGACCGACCCAATGAGCGAAGCGTTTTTACAAATGGCTGGCGTGTTCAGCCAACTGGAACTTGCCATGATTCGCGCTCGCGTCAAATCCGGCATGGCGAACGCGAAAGCCAAGGGCAAGCAGATCGGCCGTCGTCCGACGACGAAAGACGACATCCCAGCCATATTCTTCCGACATTACCCGACCTACGCCTCGGGCAGGATAAACATCAGCGAGCTGGCACGGGTATGTGGATTGAGCAGACCGACGGTGTATAAGTATCTGAAGATGATTGGATAGAGGAAAGCCCGCTCTGTTTCCTCGATGAAGGCGAACAGGGTGGGCTTATCATTGACACACCACGAGATTTTCAATTTGAAACGCAGACTGTAGCGGAGAGTTCCTAAACATAGCGATGTGTAAAATCAGTCCGTTATTTTGATTTGAAAGTACTTTGCCCTCCCAGTCAATGATGTGACTAGCAGACAACGGTGACCCGTTTCATAGGTAATATATCGGCATAATACGTTGGTGTAAGTTCCGAGTATCTTGTCGATAAAACCGTCCGCTTCGGTCATGCTCACCGAGCCATTACGAACATCAACAGAAAAATAACCTCTAGCCATTTCTTGGATGCCCGCTGCAGTCGGTTTGATAAGTTTCTTGCTTACAGTATTCATGAATGTTCATCCTCTCTCGCTTCATTTTCTTTTTCGATTCTACCACTCAACCCAGACCTCTCCCTTCGACAATTCAATATAGCACAACCGCAAATATAGATACAACCCCGTCGTCCAAATCAAATACCACTGCTTAAAAACTGGTGATATCAACAAGCAAAGTACATAAACCAAAGTCTGTTTCCAAACATAGTTGAACCAAGTTCCATTTTTTAAGCGAAGCTTTACCAGTTCTCTTGGTTCCATATAGTAGGTAGGTCGAATAATCTCTTTAATGTCTCTATCTGGAATAAAATCAAAGTATTCCTCGCTGGTCCAAGATTGCTGGTGGTTTCTGAAGAAATATACTTCTTTTCCATTTTTAGTCCCAATACTAACAAAATTTCTAGTCTTGGCGTACTTATGACCAAGTATTTCTGCGGCTGTCATATTTACCGGCTTTATGTTTTCTTTATAAAACTCATCGGTAAATTCAACCTCCGTGAATTCTCCGTACTTTTTTCCCTTGTATACAAAATAACTTCCGCTGGTAACATATCCATTAAACGAGCATAGTCTATATATCTTCATATATCCTCTCCATTATTTCACCCGGTAATAGTTTTCCCTTGGCAGGCAATGACTAAAACTCGTACAATAGTAATTTATAACTGCAGTCTTCATTTCATTGTTGGAAATAGAGACTGCAGTTATTATTGAATCCTCGTGTATGCGTTCTCAAAGACTAGCGCAAAAACGATATAGCCGTCCTGATGCGCGTAGATTTCGAAATTGTCCGATGCAGAAATCAGTTCAGCGAAGAGCTTAATTTCCTTTTCGGAACTAAGGTTAATGTCGGCAAGCTCAATGCGCAAAATCATTGCACCCATCTGAAGTGGATCGTCTTTGATGTAAATCTTCGCTTCAGGAAACAATTCATGCGCTACTTCAGCGGCATTTTTAATTTCCATTATGCGAATGGAATTTTCGACGAATGTCTTTTCCGTTGCAAGGTATTCATGGAGTTTGTTAAGGAGCAGTTGGAATTCATAGTCGTTCAATGCACAATCCTCCTTTTAGAGTGCGGGGAAAGAAACCCCCGCCAAGAATTTCCTTCCCCTTGTTATATGAAAACCATCGAAACGAGGGTTCCCCGCATAAGTATTATAGCATTACAGCATGCATTTGTCAATTTGAAACATCTTATTGATAATGCAATATCATTTATCCTGTTCTATTATACAGGTCAAAGGAGCTGAATTAAATGATCTCGGAACGGATCCGAATATTACGTGAAAAGAACAATATGACTCAAGCGCTGCTGGCAAAACGACTAAACATAACTCGATCCAGCGTAAATGCGTGGGAAATGGGAATCTCCGTTCCTTCTACGCAGTATTTGGTCGAGCTTGCAGAGCTGTTCCATGTATCTACAGATTTTCTTCTTGGTCTGAATGCAACTGCAAGTCTTGATGTATCTGGCTTAAAGGACGAAGACGTGCATGTTGTATGCGAACTTATCGCTCTGCTCAGAGGAAAAAATAGTGTTGCAAATAATTGAGCTTTGATATTGCTATATTTTCCAGAAAAAGCGAGAATCTCATTTTTACAGCGGCTTCAAGGTTTCTCTGCCGATATTGACCACAATACCGACAACCCACTCAGCGAACATCACCAGATGCTCTGCTGGATTTTCTGCCGTCGCGGGACTGCATTGCTTTCTCGCCGTGTGCTTTGATATGTGCTCCTTTTATATACCACCCGAAAAGCGGATTTGAACAGCACCCCATTTGTTAGACAAGTATGATAAAATACTTGTATTGAGAAATGGGGGTGTTATTCTATGCCAAAGGGAGTACCGAACAAACGATACACACCGGAATTCAAAAAGCTGGTCGTGGAAACCATGCAGCAGGAGCAACTGAGCTATAGCGAAACCGCGCGAAGATTTGA
>CAKUKM010000034.1 GCA_934663595.1 uncultured Clostridia bacterium
TAGAAAGTAAAAGGTTGAACCACAGAAATGGTAAAACGTGACAAGTGGAGAGAAAGAAGGTCAAATTCAGGATATGCACCTCAATGACGAACAACCGCTTCAATAGCGCTCAATTATTACCGATGTGTTAACGTTCTCTGTATCGTTATATGAGTGCAGACACACCCCCTCCAGATTTTGCTAGGATTTCTTCGAAATCCCCGGGCGCAAAATCTGCAAGGAATCTATTTTTGCTCCCGGAAAATAGGATTTTCCTCCGCAAAAATAGCCCGCGAGGCGGCAAACCTAAATCTTTGATTTAGCTTTGCCGGTCGCAAAGCGACTTGCTTGCCTTCAGGCAAGCAACCTTGCCACCGCGCATGTCGCCGGGTACGATTGTAATTCGAGAGGGCTTTGGCCCTCTCGAGCTCTCCTTTGGGTTTGATAAACGAAACGCCCCCGAGGATTGATTTCTTCGGGGGGTGATGTTGAAATGCCAACGAATTGCCCCTGAAGATTGGATTCTTCAGGGGCTTATTGTTTAGATGATATACTTGTGAATGTCCTTGCGGTGCAGGTCGGTGGCAAGCATTTTTTCTACGTAGTCCGCGTCGATCGTGAGCTGCACCTCCGGCGCGTCGCCGCCGCCGGCGTTGAACGCAATGTCGGTCAGAATCCGCTCGAGCATCGTGTGCAGGCGGCGCGCGCCGATGTTTTCGTCGGTCTCGTTCGCCTGCCATGCGCATTCGGCGATCTTTTTCAGCGCCTCCGGCGTGAAATCCAGCGTCACGCCGTCCACGCCCAGCAGCTGCTGGTACTGGCGAATCAGCGCGTTTTTCGGCTGCGTGAGGATCTGCTCGTAGTCCTGAACGGTCAGCGGCTTCAGATCCACGCGCACCGGGAAGCGGCCCTGCAGCTCGGGGATCAGGTCGGTGACCTTCGAGACGTGGAACGCGCCTGCGGCGATGAACAGCACGTGGTCGGTCTTCACCGGGCCGTATTTGGTATTCACCGTCGAGCCCTCGACGATCGGCAGAATGTCGCGCTGCACGCCCTCGCGGGATACGTCGGGCCCGCCGGTCGCGCCGCGGCCGGCCACCTTGTCGATTTCGTCGAGGAACACGATGCCGTGCTGCTCCGCGCGGTCGATCGCCTCGGTGTAGACCGAATCCATGTCGATCAGGTTCTGGCTTTCCTCGGCGACCAGAATCTTGCGCGCCTCGCGCACCTCGACCTTGCGCAGCTTCGTCTTTTTCGGAAGAATGCCGCCCAGCATGTCGTTTACGTCCATGCCCGTGCCGGGAAGCTCCTGCTTGGGCGTGAATTCCTCGACCTCGATTTCCACGATGTCGTGCTCGAGCGCGCCGCTGCGCAGGCGGGCGCGCATGTCGGTCTGCCGCTCGGCCAGCTTGCTGCGGTCTTCCTCGGACGGCTCCGGCTCCGAGCGGTGATTGCCCATCAGGATATCAAAGGGATTGGCCGGCTTTTTCTTGACCGAGTGCGTCAGCAGCTCGACCAGGCGATCCTCGGCGTTCGCCTCCGCGCGCATGCGCACGCGCTCCATGTGCTGCTCCTTGACCAGGCGAATCGACGCCTCGACCAGATCGCGGATGATCGATTCCACATCGCGGCCGACATAGCCGACCTCGGTAAACTTCGTGGCCTCGACCTTCACGAACGGCGCGTCCACCAGCTTGGCCAGACGCCGCGCGATTTCGGTTTTACCCACGCCGGTCGGGCCGACCATCAGGATGTTCTTCGGCGTGACCTCTTCGCGAATGTCCTCCGGCAGCATCGCGCGGCGATAGCGATTGCGCAGCGCGACCGCGACCGCGCGCTTGGCCTCGTCCTGACCGATGATGTAGCGATCCAGCTCGCGAACGATCTCCCTCGGGGTAAGCTGTATCATAGGTGCTCCTTTCAAACCGTTTCCACGATGATGTTGGAATTGGTGTATACGCAGATTTCAGACGCGACTCTGAGCGCGCTTTCGGCGATTTCTCTTGCGGACATCTCCGTGTGCGCATACAGCGCGCGCGCCGCCGCCAGCGCGAAATTGCCGCCGCTGCCGATGGTGAGAATGCCCTCGTCCGGCTCGATCACTTCGCCGGTGCCGGAGACGAGCAGGAGGTTGTCGCGGTCGGCGCAGATCAGCATGGCCTCGAGCTTGCGAACGGCCTTGTCCATGCGCCAGTCCTGCGCCAGCTCAATCGCCGCGCGCGGGAGATTGCCGGAATACTGCGTCAAACGGTCCTCCAGCTTTTCCGCCAGCGCGAACGCGTCCGAAACCGTGCCGGCAAAGCCGATGACCACGCGGTCGTTGTAAATGCGGCGGATCTTCTTCGCCGTGCCCTTCATGATGGTGTGCTCGCCCATTGTGACCTGTCCGTCGCCGGCGATCGCCGTTACGCCGTCGCGCTTGACGGCGCAGATCGTGGTGCCGCGGAACGGGCTGCGGGGTTCGGAATCATAACTCATATTGCTCAATCACCTCGCTGAGTACATTTTCTGCGCGCTCGCCGAGCTTCTCATAGCGATTGCGCTTGCCGCGAACGCGCGCCTCCAGCGGCTCGAGAATGCCGAAATTGGCGTTCATCGGCTGGAAATTGGCGTTCGGAGTGGAAACATGGCGCGCCAGTGCGCCGAGAATGGTCTTCTGTGTAAAATCCGGCTCGGGCCTTCCGTCCAGCGCGCACGCAAGGCCGATCGCCGCTGCCAGGCCGGACGCGGTGGATTCCATATAGCCCTCCACGCCCGAGAGCTGGCCGGCGAAGCGGATCAGGGGATTGCCCTTCAGCGCGTAGTTCGCGCCCAGCATGTCCGGGCCGTTTAAATAGGTGTTGCGGTGCATTACGCCGTAGCGCGCGAATTCCGCGTTTTCCAGCCCCGGAATCATCCGGAACACGCGCTTCTGCTCGCCCCATTTCAACCGCGTCTGGAAGCCGACGAGGTTGTACATCGTGCCCGCCTCGTTTTCCTGCCGCAATTGCACCACGGCGTACGGCTCCCTGCCCGTGCGCGGATCGATCAGGCCCACCGGCTTTAACGGGCCGAACGCGAGCGTCTGCCGGCCGCGCGAGGCGAGAATTTCCACCGCGAGGCAGCCCTCGAACACGAGCTTTTTCTCAAAATCGTGCAGCTCGGCCAGCTCCGCGCCCACCAGCGCGTCGTAAAACGCGTTGTATTCGTCCTCGGTCATCGGGCAATTCAGGTAATCCGAGCCGCGATCATAGCGCGACGCGCGGAAGACCTTGCTCATATCCAGCGATTCGGCGGTCACGATCGGCGCGGCCGCATCGAAAAAGTGCAGCGATTTCGCGCCCGGCAGCGCCTCGATGGCGCTTACCAGCGCCGGATCGGTCAGCGGTCCGGTCGCGATGATGCAGGGCGCGTCCGGAATGGCGTCTACTACGCCGGTTTCAAACGTGACCAGCGGGCTGGATTTGAGCGTTTCGGTAATCAGATTCGAGAATCGATCGCGATCCACGGCCAGCGCGCCGCCTGCGGGCACGCGGCTCTTCAGCGCGCAATCCAGAATCAGCGAATTCAGCGCGCGCATTTCGGCCTTCAGCACGCCCGAGGCGTTCGACATCTGCTCGGCCTTCAGCGAATTCGAGCAGACCAGCTCGGCAAAGCCCGCGCTCTTGTGCGCGGGGCTGAATTTAACGGGCTTCATTTCGATCAGGCGCACGGGGAATCCGCGCCGAATCAGCTGCCACGTCGCCTCCGAGCCGGCCAGGCCCGCGCCGACGACGGTTACGGTCGGTTTATTCGCCATCGTCCGCGCCTCCGTTGTCGATCTGCACGCGATGGCGGCAGGTTTCGTTTACGCAAACATGGTACGCCGTGCCCTTCGCGCCGCGCTTGTAGATCATTCGGCCGCCGCAGACGGGGCATTTGTCGTTGACCGGCAGATCCCACGACACGAAATCGCAATCCGGATAGTGCTCGCAGCCATAGAACTTGCGGCCCTTGCGGCTCACGCGCTCGATCAGCTCGCCGCCGCACTGCGGGCATTTCACGCCGATGCTCTTCGGCAGCGCCAGCGTGTGCCGGCAGGCGGGGAAATTCGGGCAGGCGAGGAATTTGCCGTAGCGGCTCATTTTGTAAACCATCATCGCGCCGCACTTTTCGCACGGCACGTCGGACACCTGATCCTCGATCGAGACCTTTTCAATCGCGCTTTCGGCGCGCTCGAGCGTCTTTTCAAACGGGCCGTAGAATTCCTGAATGACCTTGTGCCATTCCAGCTCGCCGGCCTCGACCTCGTCCAGCTCGTCCTCCATGTGCGCGGTAAACGCGATGTCCACGATGTCGGGGAAGTGCCTGACCATGGTGTCGTTGACGATTTTGCCCAGCTCCGTCGGAATCAGGCGCTTGTTTTCGCGCGCGACATAGCCGCGGGTGATGATCGTGGAAATCGTGGGCGAATAGGTCGACGGGCGGCCGATGCCCTTTTCCTCCAGCGCGCGCACGAGGCTCGCCTCGGTATAGCGCGGCGGCGGCTGGGTGAAATGCTGCTCGGAATCAAAGCCCTCGGATTTCGCCTTCATGCCCTCGGCCAGATCCGGCAGCGTCCGCGCGTTCGCCTCCTCCTGCGCGTCGTCGAGGCTCTCCTCATAGACGGCGGTGAAGCCCGGGAAGCGCAGCTTCTGGGCGTTGAAATGGAAGCGCGCGCCGGTATCGGAATCCACGTCCACGCCGAGCGTGTCGTAGACCGCCGGCGTCATCTGCGAGGCCACGAAGCGATCGTAAATCAGCTTGTACAGGCGGAACTGGTCGCGCGTGAGCGAGGGCTTGATCGCGTCCGGCCGGTGGTTGAGGTCGGTGGGGCGGATCGCCTCGTGCGCGTCCTGCGCGCTCTTGCGGGTCTTATAGGTATTCGGCTTTTCGGGAAGATAGTCCGGGCCGTAGGAATCGAGCACGAGGCTGCGAACGGCCTGAATCGCCTCGTCCGCCGTGCGCGTGGAGTCGGTGCGGATATACGTGACCAGACCCTGCGAGCCCTCGCCGGCGAGCTCTACGCCTTCATAGAGCTGCTGGGCAATCTGCATGGTCTTCTGCGTGGTAAAGCCCAGCTTGCGCGAGGCCTCCTGCTGGAGGTTCGAGGTGGTAAACGGCGGGGCGGGGAACTTGCGGCGCTCCGAGCGCCTGATGGCCGAAACGGCGAAATTTGCGCCCTCGCAGAGCGCGAGCACCCGATCCGCGTCCTCCCTGGAGGCGAGGGCCGTCTTTTCGCCGTTCAGCGACACGAACCGCGCGACGATCGTCGCATGCTCGAACTTGAATTTCGCGTCGATGCTCCAGTATTCCTCGGGGATGAAGACGTCGATTTCCTCCTCGCGGTCGCAGATCATCTTGGCGGCGACGGACTGCACGCGCCCGGCGCTTAAGCCCTTTTTGATCTTCGCCCAGAGCAGCGGGCTGATTTTATAGCCGATCAGGCGGTCGAGCACGCGGCGCGCCTGCTGGGCGTTGACCAGATCCATGTTGATCGTCCGCGGCGCTTTCACTGCCGCCTGAACGGCCTTCGCGGTCACCTCGTGGAACTCGATGCGGCACGCGGCGCTTTCGTCGACGCCCAGAACGTTGGCCAGATGCCAGGAAATGGCCTCTCCCTCGCGGTCCGGGTCGGTCGCGAGATAGATTTTGGTCGCGCTGCGCGCTTCCTTGCGGATGCGGTTCAGGATTTCGCCGCGGCCGCGAATGGTGATATACTTCGGCTCGAAGTTATGCTCGATATCCACGCCGATCTGGGATTTGGGCATATCGCGCACATGTCCCTGCGACGCTTCCACCTTATAGCCGCGGCCGAGAAATTTTCCGATCGTCTTTGCTTTCGCCGGGGATTCGACGATGACCAGTTTGCTTGCCATGAGTACCTCCGGTATTAATTCTCGCCGATGGGCGCGTCGAGATAGGCGCGATACATTCCACCGGGCGCTTTTACTATTATTCCCCGAAGTTCGAGCATTGTCAAGTAGGAATTTAACTTCGAGGGCAAAATTTGTGTTGCCTGCGCGATTTCTTCAAACGAAAGCGTCTGCTCCGTCAGCGGAAGCACGATTGCGCGCTCCTCGTCCGAAAGCTCGATCACAGGCGCTTTCGCCGGCAGCACCTCCGCGCGCTGCGCCCAGCGATAGTGATCCAGAATCTCCCAGGCGGAGATCGCCGGGTGCGCGCCGTCCACGATCAATTTGTTCGGCGCTTCGCTCAGCGGCGAATAGATGGAGCCGGGAATGGCGAACACGTCGCGATTCTGCTCCAGCGCGTCGTTTACGGTAATCATTGCGCCGGAGGTGGAAGAGCCCTCTACCAGCAGCGTGCCCAGCGTCATGCCGCTGATGATGCGGTTGCGGGCGGGGAAGAGGCCGGCGTTCGGGCGCGTTCCGGGAATGTATTCGCTCAGGATCGCGCCGCCGTCCATCAGGATCTGCTCGGCCAGCTCGTCGTTTTCCGGCGGATAGATCACGTCCGGGCCGCTGCCGAGCACCGCGATGGTTTTGCCGTGAACGCTCAGCGCGCCCTGATGCGCAAAGGTATCCACCCCGCGCGCCATGCCGGACACGATCGTGACGTTCTCCCGCGCAAGATGCGCGGCAATTTCGCGGGCGGCACGCTGACCGTCGCGCGTGCAGCGGCGCGAGCCGACGATGGCGAACAGCCGGTCGCCGCAGAGCGCGCATTCGCCGCGGACATACAGCGTGACCGGCGGATCGTAGATTTCGGAAAGCAGCGAGGGATAATCGTCCGAAATGCGCGGAATGGCGCGGCACTCGGCGGACTCGAGCATGGTAAACAGCGAATCCAGATATTTGTCGGTTCGCGCCGCGCGCAGGGCCTGAATGGTCTTCGCGCCCAGGAATTTGAGCTCCGGCGCGGAAACGTTGTCCCACACCGCGCGCGGGTCCTCGAAGATGCTCAGCAGCTGGTAAAACCGCTTCACGCCGATGCCGTCGATCGACGAAAGCCAGATCCAGTAGCGCTCCATTTCCGAATAATGCATTCGTTACCTCCGACGAAAAAGCAAGAGTTCGTGGTTTGTTCGCATTCCAAACCGCGCAGCAAGCGTCGCTTCATTATAAAGCGCGGCGCAGGAAGAAAAACGCGGGAACAGGAAAAGCGCGTCTCGCGAGAAATGCACCGTGAAAGCGAGGCACTGTCGCATGCGCGACGCTACCGCATGCGCGAGTGCGCGACGCTACCGCATGCGCGAGTGCGCGACGCTACCGCATGCGCGAGTGCGCGACGCTACCGCTTGCGCGAGTGCGCGACGCTACCGCTTGCGCGAGTGCGCGACGCTACCGCTTGCGCGAGTGCGCGACGCTAACGCATGCGCGGATGCGCGACGCTACCGCTTGCGCGGATGCGCGACGCTAACGCTTGCAGGGTGCGCGACGCTGCCGCTTGCGCGATGATGCGGACGTAATTCGCTGACGTTTGCGCGAGTACTTTGGGGGCGACGCGTTCGTCGCCGTTCGTACGGATGCGTTTGCGTGCGCTTTGAGTAGGCGCGCGTTGTTGCTTGCAGCCAGATGGCGGTATGCGCCTTGGGGCGAATTTGCGACGCTACCGCTTGCGCGAGAGCGCGACGCTACCGCTTGCGCGAGAGCGCGACGCTACCGCTTGCGCGAGAGCGCGACGCTACCGCTTGCGCGAGTGCGCGCCGCTAACGCTTGCGCGAATGCGCGAAGCCACCGCTTGCGCGGATGCGCGACGCTGCCGCTTGCGCGAGTGCGCGACGCTACCGCTTGCGCGGATGCGCGGTGCTGCCGCTTGCGCGGATGCGCGGTGCTGCCGCATGCGCGGGTGCGCGACGCTGTCGCTTGCGCGACGCTACCGCATGCGCGAGTGCGCGACGCTGTCGCTTGCGCGAATGCGCTTGCACCGATAGGTGCGCGACGCTGTCGCTTGCGCTTGCGCGCGCGTACGGCACATCGCTGTCGCTTGTGCCGCTAAGTGGCTCGCATTGTGATGTATTGCATCTCGTTGCTAAGATGCGTCGCGCTAGCGCTGCGCGAGTGCATTCGTACCACTCGAATGCGCTTCTCCTTGTTGCGCTAGGATGCGCTGCGGCTCACTGATGTTTGCGCCCTGGCGACATTTACGGCGCGGAATTTGTGTGGTCAGGTCCAGTATTTGCGGTCCAGCGTGCGGTATTGCACGGCTTCGGAGATGTGTTCGGCGGCGATTTCTTCTGCGCCGGCGAGGTCGGCGATCGTGCGCGCGACCTTCAGAATGCGCGTATAGGCGCGGTTCGACAGCTTCATTCGGTCGCTGGACAGCAATAGCAGCGCGCGGGCTTCGTCCGTCATGACGCAGGCGCGGGCGAGCGTTCGCGCGTCCAGCTGCGCGTTGCAGCGGATTTTGCCCCTGTCGCGCTCGTAGCGCTTGCGCTGAATCTCCCTTGCGGCCGAAACGCGCGCGCGAATGGACGCGGAGGACTCGGACTCGGCCGTGTCTGCGAGCTGCTCGGCCGGAATGGATTCGACCTCGATATGCATGTCGATCCGGTCCAGCAGCGGGCCCGAGATGCGGCCCAGATATCGCCGGATCTCCGCGGGCGTGCAGCGGCATTGCTGCGTGCGGCTGCCGAGATTGCCGCACGGGCACGGATTCATCGATGCGATCAGCATAAAGCGCGCCGGGTACGTCGCCTGCGCGTTTACGCGCGTGATCGTCACGAAGCCGTCCTCCAGCGGCTGGCGCAGCGCCTCCAGCACGTCGCGCCGGTATTCCGGTAACTCATCTAAGAACAAAATTCCATGGTTTGATTTGCTGATTTCGCCCGGCAGCGCGTTGTTGCCGCCGCCGACGAGCGAGGCGTGCGACGCGGTGTGGTGCGGCGAGCGGAACGGCCGCTCGGTCAACAGGCCGCTGGACGGAATCGTGCCGGCCACGGAATGGATGCGCGTGGTTTCCAGCGCCTCGGCAAACGTCATGTCCGGCAGAATCGACGGCATGCAGCGCGCCATCAGCGTTTTGCCGGAGCCGGGCGGGCCGATCAGGAGCACGTTGTGCCCGCCCGCGGCGGCGATTTCGAGCGCGCGCTTGGCGCGGGACTGGCCCTTGACGTGCTTGAAATCCTCCGCATGCTCGACATTGTGAATCAGCTGCGCATAGGGAATCGGCTCCGGCGGCTGAATGGGCAATTGGCCGGTCAGATGCCGGATTGCGCCCTGCAGCGTTTCGACCGGATAGAGCGCGATCCCCTCGATGCAGCGCACCTCGTTTAAATTTTCCTTCGGCAGCATCAGCCGCCTGACGCCGCGCTCGAGCGCCGAGATCACCATCGGCAGCGCGCCGCGCACGGGCCGCACCGAGCCGTCCAGCGAAAGCTCGCCGAATATGGTGAAATCATTCAGCGCGTCCGGCGCGAGAATGCCCAGACAGCACAGCGTGGCCAGCGCGATCGGCAGATCAAACGCCGGGCCCTCCTTTTTCGTGTCCGCCGGGGCGAGATTGACCGTGAGCCGCGAGGCGGGGAAGGCGTAGCCGCTGTTTCGGATGGCGGCGCGCACGCGCTCGCGCGATTCCTTGACCGACGCGTCCGGCAGGCCGACGATTTCAAACATCGGCATGCCGTTGGACAGATTGACCTCGACTGTAACCTCAAAGCCGTCGATTCCGGCAAGACCGCAGCTCAGGACGCTGGAAAGCATGCGCGCGCCCCCTTTCGTTGATTTAGAAGTTATACCATTTGAACCACCGCAGCAGCTGCGCGTACCACCGCGCGACCGGCAGACCCGATTCCAGCGGATAGAACGCGATGAACAGCAGAAGCGCAATTCCGCACAGCGCGCCCGCCGCCGCCGGGAACAGCCATTTCGGCCGCTGATCCTGCTCGAACAGGAAGGAGCTCGGCCGCAGGCGATCCAGCATCAGCACGCTTGCCAGAATGATGAACGGCACGCTGGCGAAATAGTGGTAGATGAACGTGGATCTCGGAACGAGCACCCACGGCAGGAACTGCGACGCGAAGCCGATCAGCACGATCGCGTATTTCTCCACGCCGAAGCGCTGCCATGCGGCCCGAATCAGGATATAGATCAGCGCGATCAGGCCGAACCACCACACCGCCGGATTGCCCATGCAGGAGATCGACGAAATCATGCCGCCGGTCGGCAGATACGCCGTTCCGCTATAATACCACATCGGCCACCAGATGACCGGCCACTGATACCACGGCGAGCGGAAATAGTGCGTGTCGCCCGAAAGGCCCGCATGGTATTTGAAGATGCGCTGCTGCAGATCGATCACCTTGCGGACATAGCGCATCGAGAACATGTCGCCAAACGACGAAAGCCCCTCGCCGCGCAGGTGCCAGTAATACGAGAAATAGTAAATCAGCACCGGAATGACCACGAAGAAGATCAGGCAGAACAGAATCGTGATCGCCGCGTATTTCGGATAGTCGTCCATATACGCAAACCATTTGTGATCCTTTTCGCGCCGCGATGCGAAATAGCGCCGCATCCGGCGGAACAGCGCCCAGAAGAACAGCACGGCCAGACCCGCGGACGCGTACAGGCCGATCCATTTCGTCGCCCAGGCCACGCCCATCGTGATTCCGCACAGGCCGAGCGGAACCAGCGATTTGCCGAAATCGCGCCAGTTCGTCCAGTTCATCTGGAAATACCGGATCATGAAGAAGTACATCAGCATGATCCAGAACACGGCGTAGGAGTCGATCGTCGCGATGCGCGTCTGCGTAAAGTGCATCGAATCCACCGCCAGCAGGAACATCGCCACGAACGAAAGCTTCCGCGATTTCGTGAGCTGACTGGTCAGCAGATACATCACCGGCAGCATCAATACGCCCATCAGCGCGCCCATGAAGCGCCAGCCGAACGGCGTCATGCCGAAGAGCTGAATGCCCACCATCATCAGCACCTTGCCCAGCGGCGGATGCGTCCATTCGTAGGTCGACATGCCGTGCAGATGCTCGTAGGCCGTGCGCGCGTGGTAGATTTCGTCGAAATAGGTGGAATTGTAATAGCTCGGGTAGGCCGGAACGGTGTCCTGCTCGTCGATCAGCGCCTCGCCGTCGTGCGCGGCGGAGGCAATCTGAACCGGATAGGGATCGCCGTTTTCATCCTGAAACGCGATCTCGCTCAGCGTAAGCCCCGGCGCGGCCGCCGCAATGCGCACGTAGCGCGCGCGCTGGAACGGCGCGGATTCGCCCTCGTAGCCGGAAAACGCGGTGTACGCGCCGCCGTCGTCGCGCGGCTCGGTCGATTGCATTACGGTTTTGCCGTTTTCATCCAGCGGCGTATAGCGCAGCCAGCGGAAGATCTCGCCCTGATCGTAGTTCGCGTAATAGGGCGTGGTCCATTCCAGGCCGTCGTTCGAGAGCGACACGGTGAAATTCGTGTTGCAGATGCCGCCGTAATAGGTCATGCGGAAGCGGCGCGTCTCGCCCAGATCGAACGTGACCGAATCGCCGGCCTCCTGCGAGACCCACGAGGTCTGCGGCGCCTTGGTCGTGCCCAGATTCGTAAAGGCCAGGATCGAATACAGAATCGTGACGATGGCGATTAGCAGCGCGTCCTTGCGCCCAAAATGCATGGAATAGAGCTGGTTGCGCCCGGTGGCCAGCAGCTCGTTGCGGCCCCAGGTCATGATTGCCTTGCGCGCCAGCCGCGGCCGCCAGGTGTTTCCCAGCAGGCAGATGTCCGCGACCGTCCACGCGAGGAAGAACGCGATTGCCACGTTTGCAAATGCCACGATCAGGTTGATCCACGCCTCGCTGGACTGGAGATGGCCGTAGTTCGCGCGCGTCATGCCGCCCTGCAGCACGAGGAACTGATTTAGAAACAGCGTGCAGCTCAGGGCGATCAGCGCGCCCAGCACGCGGCGGTCGCGCACCTGCGCATAGCCGATCGTCAAAAGCAGCAGCGCCGGGAAGACGTAGCGCTCGTGGATCATCGGCCCGAACGTGCAGATCAGCACGATCAGCATGCCGCCGATCAGCGGAAGCGCCTTCTTCGCCTTCGAAAGCGCGCAGACGGCGAAGCTGTAGAGATACGAAAGCGCGAACAGAATCCACGCCACGGTCGTGATCGCCGTGTGCGCGTCGGTGCGCTTCCAGTTGAGGTCGAGCAGGTGATACAGATTCAGCGCGTTGACCGTCACGTAGGAATAGCCCTGCATCGTGCCGGAATAGAGCTCCTTCAGCCATTCCACCGGCGCAATCAGGTTCTGCAGCAGCGATTGCGACGCGTCCGCGCGCAGCAGCAGCGCCAGCAGGTAAATGCCGCCCAGCGTAATCGCGAGGCCGAGCAGCAGACTGCGCAGCGATTTTCCGGATTCGTGCGCGCAGGAGATTGCGTAAATCACCAGCAGCACGATCATCGCCGCCAGCCCGAGGATGGACAGCGCGGCGAGCGCTTTCGCAATTGCGGCGCTCTGATGGGCAAGCGCCAGAATCGCGCCGCCGAGCAGGCTGGCCGCCGGGACGATTGCGCATGGCGAGGAAAGACCGGATTTGCCAAACAGCATGAGCGCCGCGGCGCAGAACAGAACGCTTCCCGCAAGCAGCAGCCAGCCCGCCGCGCCGGCGGCCATGGAAAGGCTCGCCGCGGCCAGCAGCGCAACCGCCGCGCCGGCAAGCACCCAGTACAGGCTCGCAATCGGCTTTTCGGAATCGCGAATCTGCGCCTGCAGAATGGCGAACAGGCCGAGCGGCGCGAACAGCAGCGCCTGCGGCTTGATCAGCGCGGCGCAGCCGAACGCAATCAGCGCGCGGCAATAGTTCTTTTCGTCCGCGTCCAGCGCGCAGAGCACGATCAGCAGCGTAAAGATCGCGTCGATCTGGCCCCATGCGGCGGAATCGATGATCGCGGCGGGGTTGAAGGCGTAAAACAGACTCAGCAGCAGTCCCGCGCGCGCGCCCAGGCGGCGCTTTCCGCGATGATAGACCAGGATGCTCGCCAGCAGGTCGAACGCAATCGCCGGGAGCTTCAGGCAGAGCAGCTGAATGGCGTCGCCATTCAGCCCGATACTGCGCAGCAGCGCGCGCACCGCGCCCACCGGCCACAGCATCAGCATATATCCCGGCGGGTAATCGCACCAGACCGCGCCGGAATAGAACGCGCGCGGGCCGACGGAGAACATCGTGTCCGCCCAGGACGAGAAGCAGTTGATGTCCGAATAATAGCCGCGCACGCGCACCGCGAGCACGGCGCGCAGCATAAACGCCGCCGCCAGCGCAATGACCAGCGCGTTTGAATAAAACCGATCGCTCTTCTGCGGCGAGCGGCGATATTTGCGCGCCACCGAGATCACGGCCAGCGCGTACAGCGCCGTCAGCAGCACGTAGGCCTCGGTATTGCGCGCGGGCTCCGCGTCGCTTTCGGCGGTGAAGGAGGATTTCTGCTGCGCCGAACCGCTCGAGCGCGTGGCGAAGCTCGTGACCGTCGCGTCCGCAGGAACGGTATCCGCCTTGACCATTTCAAACGAATCGAACCACGCCGTGCCGGTATTCAGATAGCCGTAGCCGCCGACGCGCGCATAGACGGTCATCGTCGTCTGATCCGCGCCGGTTTGGCCGTACAGCGTCAGCGGCACCCATTCGCCGGCCGTGTCGGTCAGCGATTCGGAATAGCTGAACGTGTCCTTGATCGAAATCGTCGCGCCGATGCTGCCCTCCGGAATGCCCTCCGCACGGCACAGGCACGTGATTTTGTAAACGGTGTTCGGCTCGACCGACACGGTCTGCATGAATCGCGCGTCGTTTTCGGTGGCATTGGTCACGCGAATGCAGTTGCCGGACGCGCCGCCGGATTCCAGCGCAAACGAGCTGACCTCCTTGGAGGTGTAATACGCGTCCTCATACCAGTCCGCGGGCAGACCGGCCTCGACCGATTCAAAGTCCGCGTTTTTCAAAAGATTTTCCTCGCCCAGCGCGAGCGCGGGCAGACAGAGCAAAACAACCAGCAATATACAGTACAGCTTGCGCATAGGAAGACTCCTTAAAATTAGGCTTGATTCTATCATTTCCATGCGTGCACGGGAAATTCCTTCTAATATAGCGCCTTTTTCAGGGCCTTTTTGAAAATAAACTGCAAAGCCCGCGGCGAAGGCGCGATCCGGAAAATGAAACGGCGCCCGCGCTCGATCCGGAGCGCAGGCGCGCAGACTGTCAAAAAACCCCCGGAGAGCTCGAGAGGGCCGAAGCCCTCTCGAACTTTCAATCGAGCCCAGCGGCGTGTACGGTGGCAAGGTTGCTTGCCTTTGGCAAGCAAGTCGCTGCGCGACCGGCAAAGCTAAATCAAAGATTTAGGTTTGCCGCCTCGCGGGGCTATTTTATCGCAGGGAAATCCCATTTCCCGGAGAGAAAATAGCTACTTTGCAAATCCCGCGCCCGGGGATTCCGCAGGAATCCTAGCGGGATTTGGTGGGGGTGGCAGTGGCGGGGGAGCTTGCTCCCCCGTCCACCAGCTTGTCAAAAAGACTTTTTTGACAAGCTGAGCGCCCGCGCTCGATCCGGAGCGCAGGCGCGTGGGGTTTCAGAAAAAATCGCTGCCGTCGAACGCGGCGCGGATGTGGTTGATTTCGCCGGAGAGCACTTCGATAATATCGAATCGCATCGGCGCATCGGCCAGGTCGTGCTCGGAGATGTAAATCAGCGCCGTGCGCAGGATATGCGCCTGCTTCGCGGGCGTGACCGCCTCCGCGGGAAGGCCGTAGCGCGCCGTCGCGCGCGCCTTGACCTCGATAAACGCAATCGTTTTGCCGTCGCGCGCGATGATGTCGATCTCGCCGGTCGGGCGCGCGTAATTGCGTTCGAGAATGCGATAGCCCTGCGCCCTTAAATACGCGCACGCCTGATCCTCGCCCAGCGCGCCGGTCTGCCGCCGGTTCATGCGTTTTCCCCCAGAATGCCGCCGATGAACGACCGCCGATGCTCCGGGCACGGGCCGTATTTGCGCAGCGCCGCGATGTGCTCGGGCGTGCCGTAGCCCTTGTTGCGCGCAAAGCCGTACATCGGGTATTTTTCGTCCAGCGCGATCATATAGCGGTCGCGCGCGACCTTCGCGACGATCGACGCGGCTCCGATCATGTAGCTCAGCGCGTCGCCATGCAGAATCGATCGCGATTCGCCCGGCAAATGCAGCTTGTCCACCGCGTCGATCAGGAAAATGCCGCGAAAACCGGCGGCGCACGTCTCCATGGCGCGCCGCGTGGCGTTCAGGATGCCCATTTCGTCGATCGTTTCGGGGGGAAGGAAGCAGGTTTCGGCATAATCCGCCGCGTCCAGCAGCAGCGGATACAGCGCCTCGCGCCGCTTTTCGGTAAGCTTCTTCGAATCGTCCACGCCGGGCACCAGCTTATTTCGCGGAATCGACACGCACGCCGTGACCACCGGCCCGGCGAGCGGCCCGCGGCCCACTTCATCGATGCCCGCGATCGAAAGGCCCTGCTCCCACAGCGGGCGCTCGATCTGCGTCAGGCGAAGCAGCTTTTCCTCCGGCTTTTCGCGCGTGCGCTTCGGCTTGTCGGTCTGCATATTGCGCCTCCGTATTTGCAAATGGATTTAGCGCGCGGGCGGCTCGATGGTGATCTTGCCGGTTTTGCCCGCGCGGAATTCGTCCAGAATCAGCGTCGACGCGCGGTCGATATCGATTCTGCCGCCGCTCATCAGCCAGCCGCGCCCGCGGCACGCCGCCTCCAGCAGCTCGTGCGGCTCGGAGCCGGGATTTTCGCCCAGCTTGTAGCGCGCGCGCGTCGATTCGGGATTCAGGCGGTACAAAAGCTGAAGAAGGCCGCCCGCCAGCTCCTCGGTATCCATGATTTCATCGCGAATCGAGCCCAGATACGCCAGCAGCGTCGCGCTCTCCTGGTCGTCCATGCGCGGCGGGAGCATGCCGGGCGTGTCCATAATTTCCATATACGGCCCGAGCTTGACCCACGTGTTCGAGCGCGTGACGCCCGGGCGATCGGCGGCCTTGACGATCGAGCCGCCGTAAAGGCGGTTGATGAACGTGGATTTGCCGACGTTCGGAATGCCGACCACCATCATGCGAATCGTCTTTTTCACGCCGCGGGCCGCGTATTTGTCCGCGACCGGCTTCGTCGCCTCGGCGATGCGGGCGAGAATGTCCTTGATTTTGCCGCCGTTTGAATTAAAGCGCATTGCGGTCAATCCCTGGCGGCGGAACGTCTCCAGCCAGCGCGCGGTGTCGGAATCGCTCGCGAGGTCGGCCTTATTCAGAATCAGAATCCGCGCCTTGTCGCGCGTCAGGCGCTCCAGATCGGGATTGCGCGTGGCCAGCGGCGCGCGCGCGTCGCACAGCTCGATCACCGCGTCCACCACCCGCAGCTGCTCCTGCAGAAGGCGGCGCGTTTTCGCCATGTGCCCGGGATACCAGTTGATTTTCGGCACGAAAATCCCTCCGTGAAAATCAGATAATGAAAAAGGGCTGTCGCACAGGTTGCGATAGCCCTTTCGGTCGGAAAATTATCTTTCCTTAACCTTTGCCGCTTTGCCGCTGAGTCCACGCAGATAGTAGAGCTTCGCGCGACGAACCTTACCGCGACGGGTGACAGTGATGCTGTCTACGCGGGGGCTGTGCAGCGGGAACGTGCGCTCAACGCCGATGCCGTAGGAATTGCGGCGGACGGTGAACGTTTCGCGGACGGAGCCGTTGCGGCGGGCGATGACCACGCCTTCAAAGGCCTGCAGACGCTCGCGGGTACCTTCGACAACCTTGACCTGGACGCGAACGGTGTCGCCGACGCGGAACTCCGGCACGTTGTCCTTGAGCTGGGCGCTCTCGATGGAACGGATGATCTCATTCATTGGGATTTCCTCCTCACAGGGACGTTCATAACCAGCTTGTGGCAGAGGACCGTCCGTAATTCAACTCATCCATTTTACCATGAATGCCCGCCGGATTCAAGATTTTTGTGTTAAATTTCGCGCGATTTTGCGAATTCAGTCGAGAACGAAGTAGGGATTGCCGTCCGCGTCGCCCGTGCAGCTCATCGGAATCCAGCCGACGGTCGCGGAATCGGCGCCCGCATACGGCGCGGTCGAGGCGAGAAACCAGTAGTCATAGCGCGCGACGAGATACACGGGCCGGCCCTTTTCGAGCGTGGTCAGCGCCGGCGAATCAAAATCGTGGCCGGCAAATATCGTCGCGCCGCCCTCGAGCACCGTTCCGGCGACCTCCATATACTTTACCGGCGAAAGAATCAGCGCGGCGTGCTTTACGGCGGTATCCTGATTGGCAATCCAGCCGCTGCGCACGCGCTTTTCGCTCTCGTCCCACCATTGAATCGACCAGACCTCCGCGTCGCGGCTTTCGGGCGAGCCGTCGCCGATGAGCGCGAAATCGCCGGAAACGAGCGTCGCGATCGTTTCGGAATCGGAACCGGCGCTCGCGCGCACGGGAATCGTCTCGTCCGACGGATAGCCGACCAGATAGGTGCCGCGCATGACGTCGCGCTCGGAGAAGGAAACGGACAGGTGCGCGCTATCCGCCGCATTTGGAATGCTCAGCTGCGCAGACGCGGCGGAATTCGCCGCTGCCGGGTCGTTCAGCTGCGCAGACGCGGCGTAAACCGCCGAGTCCGGCTCGCTCAGCTCCGGAGACGCAGTGGAATCTGCCGCGACCGGATTGTTTGCCTCCGCAGACGCGGTTGGGCTCGGGGCGAGCGGTGCGGGAGATTGGCGGTCGGGCGCGGGGCGGGGAAGGAGCAGCACCGCGGCGGTCAGCGCGCAGAGCGTTGCTGCAATTGCCACGGCTGCACGGCGCGGGCGCGCGGTTTTTCTGCGGCGCGACTTTTGGAATTGCAGCGCCGCCTGGCTTTCCAGTCGGTTCAGAAACGCCGGATCGGGCGACAGGTCCTGCTTCAATGCGTCAAATCGGTCTTTCATGATTCACACCTCCTCGCTGAGCAGCGATTTCAAATGCTCGCGCGCGCGGGCCAGGCGCTTGCGCGCCGTCGCCGGGCGAATGCCGAGCGCAGCGGAGATTTCGCCGGATTTCAGCCCCTCGAAACAGGACAGCGCCAGAATCGTGCGCTCCTGCTTCGGCAGGGCGGAAAGCGCGTCGTAGAGCGCCGTGTCGTAAATTTCGGCGCGCGCATCCAGCTTTTCCGGCTCCGTGAGCTTCACGCGCGCGTGCCAGGCGGTTCGCAAGAGCGAAATCGTTCGATTGATTGCGGCGCGGATCAGCCATGCGCGGCGATTTTCCTCGCGATCGAAGTCCGGATTGGCCCGGATCAGCGAAAGCAGCACCTCCTGACACACGTCCTCCGCGTCAAAGTGATTGCCGGTGCGGACGTAGGCCAGGCGGTACAGCATCGGCGCGTAGGCCTCGACGACCGCGCGCACGTCCGAAGCGTCGTTCAGGCGCATGCAATCTCCTCCCTTCGCAAATAAAGACGCGCGGGACGCGCCCGGTGTGACAAAAAATCCCGGAAAGTTTCCTTCCCGGGAAAAATTCAGCGATTCAGAATCTGTTTAAGATACGCGCCGGTGAAGCTCTGTTCGCATTCGGCGACCTGCTCGGGCGTGCCGGTGGCGACGATGGTTCCGCCGCCGTCGCCGCCCTCGGGGCCGAGATCGAGGATGTAGTCCGCGATTTTGATCACGTCCAGATTGTGCTCGATGATCACCAGCGAATTGCCCGCGTCGGCCAGGCGCTGGAGAATTTCGTTCAGGCGCTCCACATCGCCGGTGTGCAGGCCGGTGGTCGGCTCGTCGAGGATATACATCGTGCGCCCGGTGGACGCGCGCGAAAGCTCCGTCGCCAGCTTGATGCGCTGCGCCTCGCCGCCGGACAGCGTCGTGGACGACTGGCCGAGCTTGACATAGCCGAGGCCCACGTCGTGCAGCGTCTGCAGCTTGTTTGCGAGCTTGGGAAGCGGCCGGAAGAAGTCGAGCGCCTCGTCCACCGTCATTTCCAGCACGTCGTAAATGCTCTTGCCCTTGTAGCGCACCTCGAGCGTTTCGCGGTTGTAGCGCCTGCCGCCGCACACGTCGCACGGCACATACACGTCCGACAGGAAATGCATTTCGATTTTCACAATGCCGTCGCCCGCGCACGCCTCGCAGCGGCCGCCCTTGACGTTGAAGCTGAATCGGTTCGGCTTGTAGCCGCGGGCCTTCGCGTCCGGCGTGGTGGCGAATACGTCGCGAATCAGGTCGAACAGGCCGGTATACGTCGCGGGATTGGAGCGCGGCGTGCGGCCGATCGGCGTCTGGTCGATGGCGATTACCTTGTCGAGCGCCTCCGTGCCGTCCACGCCGTCGCACGGGCCCGGGCGCAGCCGCGAGCGGTTCAGCGTGGACGACAGGGATTTGAACAGGATTTCGTTCACCAGCGAGGATTTGCCGCTGCCGGACACGCCGGTGACGCAGGTAATCACGCCGAGCGGGATTTTCGCGGTCACGTTCTTTAAATTATTCGCGCGCGCGCCGCGCACGGTGAGCCATCCGTTCGGCGTTCTGCGCCTTTCCGGAACCGGCACGCGGCGTTTGCCGGACAGGTATTGCCCGGTGAGCGAATCGGGATTTCGCATGATTTCCTCCGGCGTGCCCGCCGCGACGACGCGCCCGCCGTTGACGCCCGCGCCCGGGCCGATATCGACGATATAGTCCGCGTCCAGCATCGTTTCCTCGTCGTGCTCGACCACGATCAGCGTATTTCCCTGATCGCGCAGCTTTTTGAGGGTGTTGAGCAGCTTTCGATTGTCGCGCTGGTGCAGGCCGATCGACGGCTCGTCCAGAATGTACAGAACGCCCACGAGGCTCGAGCCGATCTGCGTGGCCAGGCGAATGCGCTGCGCTTCGCCGCCGGAGAGCGTGCTGGCGCTGCGCGCGAGCGTGAGATAGCCGAGACCCACGTCCGCGAGGAAGCCGAGGCGCGACTGCACCTCCTTTAAAATCTGGCGGGCGATGATCCGCTGCTTTTCGGAAAGCTGAAGGCCATCGAAGAAGCCGCGCGCGTCGCGCACCGACATTTCCGAAACCTCGGCGAGGTTTTTGCCGCCGATCGTGACCGCGAGCGCCTCGCGCCGCAGCCGGCGGCCCTTGCATTCGGGGCAGGGCGTGGCGGACATATAGCCCTCGTAAACGCTCTTCATGCCGTCGGAATTCGTTTCGCGATAGCGGCGCTCGAGGCTGGTAATGATCCCCTCGAACGGCGCGCTGAACGAGCCGCTGCCGTTTTCGCGCTGATACGAAATGCGGATCTTTTCGCCGCGCGTGCCGTAGAGCAGCTTGTCGAGCACGTCGTCCGGCAAATCGCAGACCGGCGTGTCCAGCGAAAAATGATACGCCTCGGACAGCGCGGCGAGATACGTGTGCGCCATGCTGTCGGCGTTGTCCGCGCCGCCCCAGCCGGAGACCTGAATCGCGCCCTGATTCAGCGATTTGGTGCGATCGGGAATCACCAGATTCGGGTCGATCTTCGAAAGCGTGCCCAGGCCGGTGCAGACCGGGCACGCGCCGTAGGGATTGTTGAACGAGAACATCCGCGGGGTCAGCTCGTCGATCGAGATATTGCAGTCCGGGCAGGCATAATTCTGCGAAAACAGAATGTCCTCGCCGTCCACGACGTGAATGATCACCAGCCCGCCGGCGAGATGCGCGGCGGTTTCGATCGAATCGGTCAGGCGCTGCTGAATGTCCGGGCGAATCACCAGGCGGTCGACCACGGCCTCGATCGTGTGCTTTTTCGTGCGCGCGAGCGCCGGCGGATCGGAAAGCTCGCAGATTTCGCCGTCGACGCGCGCGCGGAGGAAGCCCTGCTTCTGCAGATCCTCCAATAGCTTCGCGTTTTCGCCCTTGCGGCCGCGCAGCACCGGCGCGAGCACGAGGATTTTCGTCCGCTCCGGCAGCGCCAGAATGCGATCGACGATCTGGTCGATCGTCTGCTGCTGAATCTCGCGGCCGCATTGCGGGCAGTGCGGCGTGCCGACGCGCGCGTACATGAGTCTCAGGTAATCGTGAATTTCGGTCACCGTGCCCACGGTCGAGCGCGGGTTGCGGCTGGTGGTTTTCTGGTCGATCGAGATGGCGGGGGAGAGGCCGTCGATGGAATCCACGTCCGGCTTGTCCATTTGCCCCAGGAATTGCCGCGCATAGGACGACAGCGATTCGACATATCTCCGCTGGCCCTCGGCATAGATCGTATCGAACGCGAGCGACGATTTGCCCGAGCCGGACAGGCCGGTCATTACGATCAGCTTATCGCGCGGCAGCGCGAGGCTCACGTTCTTTAAATTGTGCTCGCGCGCGCCCTTGATGATGATTTGATTGCTCTGCATTGGTTCAGCGCCCCCTCCTGCGCGTCTTGCGCGATTTTTCGCCGCTCGCCATGGGCTTTTCGCCCTTCAGGGAAAGCATTTCGTCGCGCAGCTTCGCCGCCTTTTCGAAATCGAGGTTGTTCGCCGCCTCAAGCATGCGCTCCTCCAGCGCCTCGATTGCCATTTGCTTTTCTTCGCTGCTGAGAGTTTTGTCCGCGGATTCGTCCACCGCGCGCGTGACCTCCATCAGCTCGCGAATCGCGCTGCGCACGGTCTTCGGCGTAATGTGGTGCTCCTCGTTGTACGCCTGCTGCAGCGCACGGCGGCGGTTCGTTTCCTGAATGGCGCGCATCATGGAATCGGTGAACTGGTCGGCGTACATGATGACCCGGCCGTCCACATTGCGCGCCGCGCGGCCGATCGTCTGCACGAGCGACGTTTCCGACCGCAGAAAGCCCTCCTTGTCCGCGTCCAGAATCGCCACCAGCGCGACCTCCGGCATGTCCAGTCCCTCGCGCAGCAGGTTGATGCCGACTAGCACGTCGAACCGTCCGGCGCGCAGATCGTGAATCAGCTTCGCGCGCTCGAGCGTCTTGACGTCCGAATGCAGGTATTCCACGCGGATATCCAGCTCGCGCAGATACGCCGTCAGGCTCTCGGCCATCTTTTTCGTCAGCGTCGTGGCCAGCACGCGCTGATTCTGCTCCACGCATTTGCGGATTTCGCCCACGAGGTCGTCCACCTGCCCCGTCGCGGGGCGCACAAGGATCTCCGGATCGATCAGGCCGGTGGGGCGAATGATCTGCTCCACGACCTGCTCGGCGCGCTCCATCTCGTAGGGGCCCGGCGTGGCGGAGACGTAAATCAGCTGGTTCGTCTTCTGCTCGAATTCATGAAACTTCAGCGGCCGGTTGTCGAACGCCGACGGCAGGCGGAACCCGAAATCCACCAGCGTGCGCTTGCGCGCGTAATCGCCGTTGTACATCGCGCGAATCTGCGGAACGGTCACGTGCGATTCGTCGATGAAGATCAGAAAGTCCTTCGGGAAGTAGTCCAGCAGCGTAAACGGCGCGTCGCCCGGCTGGCGGCCGTCGAAATAGCGCGAATAGTTCTCGATGCCGTTGCAATAGCCGATCTCGTGCATCATCGCGAGGTCGTAATGCGTGCGCTGCTCCAGCCGCTGCGCCTCCAGAAGCCGGCCGTTTTCGCGGAACATGCTGACCTGCGCCTCCAGATCCTGCTCGATCGAGTCCAGACACCGGTCCATCTTCTCCTTCGAGGTCGCGTAATGCGAGGCGGGGAAGATCATTACGTGGTTCATGTACCGCAGCGCCTTGCCGGTCGTGATTTCAAATTCGGAAATGCGGTCGATCTCGTCGCCGAACAGCTCCACGCGCACGCCCTTTTCCTGCGCCGCCGCGGGAATGATATCGATGCATTCGCCGCGAACGCGGAACGTGCCGCGCGCGGGCTCGAAGTCGTTGCGGGTGTACTGCATGTCCACCAGCCGCCTTAAAAGCGCGTCGCGGTCGATCTCCGAGCCCTCGCGGAGGGAGACGGACATGTCCTCGTATTCCTCCGGGTCGCCCAGGCCGTAAATGCAGCTGACCGACGCGACGATCACCACGTCGCGCCGCTCGGACAGCCAGGCCGTCGCGCTGTGGCGCATGCGGTCGATTTCGTCGTTGACGCTCGCGTCCTTTTCGATGAACGTGTCCGACGACGGAATATACGCCTCCGGCTGATAGTAATCATAATAGGAAACGAAATAGCCGACCGCGTTTTCGGGAAAGAACTCGCGGAATTCCGCGGCGAGCTGCGCGGCCAGCGTCTTGTTGTGCGCGATCACCAGCGCCGGGCGGTTCGCGTTTTTGATGATGTTCGCCATCGTGAACGTCTTGCCCGAGCCGGTCACGCCGAGCAGCACCTGATGCTTCAGGCCCTTTTCCAGGCCCTCCGTGAGCGCCTCGATGGCCTGCGGCTGGTCGCCGGTCGGCCTGTATTCGGAATGCAGCTGAAACACGCTTTTTCCCTCCCTGTGCGGTCGTATAGCAGTCATTATAGCATATCCGATGGGCGTTTGCGTTAAACAAACGTCCAGAATTAAACTCTTAAACGTATGTTCGATAAAAAAATCCCTTCCCGATTGGGAAAGGATTCAGATGCAAAGATGGGGGATTATTCGCCGTCGTCGGCCTCGGCGATCTCGAGATACTTGTCGAAGACCTCCTCGAGCTCCTCGTCGGAATCGATGGTGGCGTAGTAATCGTTGCCCTCTTCGTCGGTTTCGATGCGCATGATGACCAGCTCGTCCTCCTCGACGTCCTCCATCGGCTCCGCCGGAACGAGGCAGATATAGCTCCTGCCCTTGTGCTCGAGCGTCATCAGATGCTCAAAGGTGACTTCGTTGCCCTCTTCGTCCACGAGCTCCACGAGATTTTCCTGATCCATGTTTTCCTGATCGAACATAATATATTTCCCTCCAAGGAACGGTTTCTTTTTGGGTTCGTCCTTCCATCCGCCCGCGTCCATGAAGGACTGGAGGATGTAGGTTGCCGCGAGCATATCCACGACGTTTTTGCGCTTGTCGCGGCGCATGTCCGCCTCCAGCAGCACGCTCGTGGCCTGTTTGGTGGTCATCCGCTCGTCCTGAAAGCGAATCTCCAGGCCGCATTCGGCGAGCTTTTCGGAAAACCGGCGCACGCGCTGCGCCTGAAAGCCCTCGCTCCCGTCCATATTGCGGGGAAGGCCCAGCAGCACGCGCGACGTTTGATACTGCCGGCAGATTTCAAGCACGCGCGCGCAATCGCGCTCCGGCCCCGCGCACCAGATCGTCTCCACGCCCTGCGCGGTCAGATCCAGCGCGTCCGTGACCGCCACGCCGATGCGGCGCTCGCCCACGTCCAGACAGACGACGCGCATTATTTCTTATCGTGCTCCACGACGTAAAAGCGAATAAATTCCTCCAGCAGCTCGTCGCGCTCGAGACGGCGAATCAGCGCGCGCGCGTTGTTGTAGCTGGTGATATAGGTCGGATCTCCCGAGATGAGATAGCCTACGAGCTGCATGATCGGATCGTGCCCCTTGTCCTTCAGCGCCTGATAGACCACCTCAATGATCTCCTCGGCGGATTCGGGCGCGTCGCCGGGAAGCCGAAAATGCCTCGTTTCATCCATCCTGCCGTTCATAGTACACCGCCTTTCGAGCAAAACCTATTCATACGAAACAATTATACCACATCTTCTCGCCAAATTCAAATGTTTTTCGCGGCCGAAATGAAAACTCTACATGATTTTCCGCGCGCTCTGCCCAAAAGCGAGGCTTCCGCGCAAAAAGCGCCGCAGAATCCCTATCAATGTTAAGAATTAGAGAATAAACGCCGCCTTCCCTTGACGATCCGGGAAAGCTTTGCTATAATTTGTATTGCTGGTTCGTTCAAGGAGAGATGGCCGAGTGGTTTAAGGCGCTGGTCTTGAAAACCAGTGACGTCGCAAGGCGCCGGGGGTTCGAATCCCTCTCTCTCCGCCAAAAAGAATATGGAGAAGTACCCAAGAGGCCGAAGGGGCTCCCCTGCTAAGGGAGTAGGATGGGTTGACTGTCGCGAGGGTT
>CAKUKM010000035.1 GCA_934663595.1 uncultured Clostridia bacterium
TCTTCGAAATCCCCGGGCGCGGGATTTGCAAGGTATCTTTTTTCGCTCTCGGGAAATGGGATTTCCCTTCGCGAAAATAGCCCGCGAGGCGGCAAACCTAAATCTTTGATTTAGCTTTGCCGGTCGCGAAGCGACTTGCTTGCCAAGGGCAAGCAACCTTGCCACCGCACATGTCGCTGGGCTCGATTGAAAGTTCGAGAGGGCTTTGGCCCTCTCGAGCTCTCCTGGGGTTTGGTAAATTGAGAAGATGCGTGCATTCGCGAGAGCTTTTTAGGTGTACTTGCTTGGCACTATATTTAACAATTCTACCGAACTATACAGAATCACTGGAAATGTGGATTCGAGTATGGGCTGTGGAAGAATTCGTTTGTGCAAACGTGACGGAAATTACGCTGTTTTCCGGAGCGTAACCGATTAGATTTCATTCAAATCACAAAAAAGTTTAGAATATGCTATTTACAAAGCACGAGAACTATGCTAGAATAGAGCTGTGATCGGGCGGGACTGTGAAAGTAAAATTTTTTTACAGAAACGCGTAACCGGTTACATTGATGAAATGTGCCGCCTTCTATTCTTTAAAACGATATCTGAAAAAGCGAGCAAGGCATCGCTGATTAAAAATGTCAAAAATTCCCGCAAAGCGGGCATTAAGAAAGAGGAGGTACCCCTAATGAAAAAGATTCTGTCTCTGGTTCTGGTCCTGATGCTGGCCCTCATCCCGATGGCCGTGGCCGAGGAATTCAATCCGGCTGATTACCCGGTTGCCATCTGCATGGACAGCATGAATCACCCCGTACACCGCATTGTGCAGCTGGGCTTTTTGAAGGCTGCTGAGGCTCTGGGCTACACCGACGCGAAGGTCATCGGCACCGAAGGCGGCGACACCTCCGAAGCGTTTGCTGCGGCGGAAGCGTTTGCGCTGGAAGGCGGCAAAGGCCTGCTGCTGTGGGCGGGCGACTCCGGCTGCTACGAGACGCTGGCGAGCGTTGCGAGCAACGGCGTTGTGGTCGGCATTCCGCATTTCCGTCATCAGGCGGAAGACGGCACCTATCCGGAAGGCCTGGCGTTCAACATGGCGTGCGATCCGGTGCTTTACGGCAAGCAGGTTGCCGAGCTGATGGCCGAGAAGCTGTCCGGCAAGACCGGCTCCGTGGCGCTGACGCAGAACACCAAGAACGTCACCGAGAATGCGGCGACCGAGTCCTTCATGAAGACCTGGGAAGAGCTGAAGGGCACCTATCAGCTGGACGGCATCACCATTCTGCCCGTTGAGCTGGAAGGCGGCGTTGTGGACAGCGCGACCGCGATCAACCTGAGCATCATTCAGGCGCATCCGGACATCATCGGCGCTTTCGGCACCACCGGCAACAGCCCCATCACCTGGGCGGACGCGGCGACCAAGGCCGGCTACAAGGATGGCGAGCTCGTGATCGTTGGTATGGACGCGACCGAAGGCAACCTGGACTACCTCGAGGCGGGCAAGGTCACCGCGATCGTTGCGCAGCCGCTGTATGAGGAAGCCTACAAGACCATGGAATACCTCGACAAGATCTTCCGCGGCGAAGAGGTTCCGATGTGGACCGACCTGGTTGCCCCCGTTGTCACCGTTGACGGCGAAGGCGAAAACGGCCTTGCGTACCATCGCGACATCGCGGCGCAGGTTGCGGAATTCTTCAAATAATCCAGTGTACGCTGAATCGATGCGCGTTTGAGAGGCGCGCGTCGGCTGGGGTCGCCTTTGCCCGTTGCAAGGGCGGCCCCTTTCTTTACGCAATCGGGACGCCCACGCGGCCGTCCGAACAGGAAAGACGGGTGGTTTAGTGAACTATATTCTCGAAGCGATCGAGATCACCAAACGGTTTCCGGGCGTGTTGGCAAACGACAGGATCTGCCTGAACGTAAGGCCCGGCGAGGTATTGGGACTGATCGGCGAAAATGGCGCGGGCAAGTCCACGCTTTTGAAGGTTTTGAACGGAATTTATCCGCATGGCACGTATACGGGCACGCTGAAGCTGGGCGGCGAGGAGATTCGTCCCGCGAGCCCGCACGACGCGATGCGGCTGGGCATCGGCTATGTTCCGCAGGAAATCAACGTGCTGAAATACTGCTCGGTGGCGGAAAACATTTACATGTCGGATCTGCGCCTTGCAAAGGTCAAGGGCCGCGAAGGCAAATCGCCGTTCGTGGACTTTCGAGCTATGCGCGAGGCGACGGAGAAGCTGCTCAAGGACAATCACATTGCGCTGGATTCGCGCGCGGACGTGCGCAAGCTGTCGATCGGACAGCAGCAGATGCTGATGATCGCGCGCGCGCTGGCGACGAATCCAAAGGTGCTGATTCTGGACGAGCCGACGACCTCGCTGAGCGGCGAGGACGTGCGCCAGCTGTTCGAGGTGGTTCGAAAGCTGAAGGAGAAGGGCACCAGCATCATCTTTGTTACCCATAAGCTCGCGGAGATTCTGGAGCTGACCGATCGCGTGACGATTCTGCGCGACGGCAAGAACATTTCCACCTTTGAACACGAAGAATACGATACGGCGCGGATCATTCACGACATGATCGGCCGCGATCTGAAAAACATGTATCCGCCGCGCGACGTGGACATCGGCGCGGAGGTATTGCGCGTGGAGCACCTGACGGTGGCGCATCCGTACATCGCGAACAAGAACCTGATTGAGGACGTGTCGTTTACGGTGCGCGCGGGCGAGGTTCTGGGCATGGCGGGTCTGGTCGGCGCGGGTCGCAGCGAGGTCTGCATGGCGATTTACGGCATGCTCCCGGTCAAGAGCGGCAAGGTGTTCATCAACGGCAGGGAATTCAAGCCCGGCACGACCGAAAAGAGCGTTCGCAGCGGGCTGAATATGGTCTCCGAGGACAGAAAGGTCTATGGCCTGAACTTCGTCTGGGACATCAAAACGAACATTGCGATTTCGAATCTGGGCGCGATTTCGGCGGGGCCGTTCGTGAGCAAAAAGCGTCTGGCGGCCCGCGCGGGCGAATATTTCCGCAATCTGCGCGTGAAGGCGCCGACGATGCACACGAAGGTGGGCACGCTGTCGGGCGGCAACCAGCAGAAGGTGGTTATCGCGCGCTCGCTGAATACGAATCCGCGGATCATCATTCTGGACGAGCCGACGAAGGGCATCGACGTCGGCAGCAAAAACGACATTTACAATATCATCAACGACATGGCGGCCGAGGGCGCGGCGGTGATCATGATTTCGTCGGAGCTGCCGGAGCTGATGGGCATGTCGGATCGATATGTCGTTATGGCCGAGGGGCGCGTGGTCGGCGAGCTGAGCCGCGAGGAGGGCACCGACGCGCGGATCATGGAAATGGCCGTTACGACGTTTAAGTGATTTTAGGAGAGGAGAGACGGGCGTGGAAAAGAAAACGGCGCAGAACAGGCGCAAGACCGGAGAAATCCTGACCAATATTTTCCTGACGCCGGAAATCGGCGTGCTGATCCCGATCGTGATCCTCTGCGTGGTCACGTCGTTTATCAACAAGAATTTCATGACCTGGAAGTACTTTTCAGGCATCTTCATGGGCTCGATCTTCATCGGCGCGGCGTCGCTCGGCCAGGGCTTTGCGGCGATTGCCGGCGAGGTTGATCTGTCGGTCGGCATGAACGGCTGTCTGGCCGGCATCATGACCGCCGTCGCGTGCGCGCGATGGAATCTGGGACTGGTGCCGTGTCTGCTGATCGGCCTCGCGTCGGGCGGACTGGTCGGCTTCATCAACGGCTATCTGACCTGCAAGATGAAGCTCTCCTCGTGGATTACCACGTTGGCGACGCAGTTCATCTGCCAGGGCCTGTCGGTCACGATTTCGCAGGGAGAGCCGATTTCGATCAAGGCGCTGGGCACGTCGACGTTCACGCGCGCGCGCCCGCTGGGCCTGAGCTGGCTGTTCTTCATCTTTATCGGCCTGGTCGCGCTGTGCGACGTGCTGATTCGACACACGCGCTACGGCTATAAGCTGCGCGCGGTGGGCGGCAATCCCAACGCCGCGACGATGGCGGGCATCAACGTCGATCGCGTGAAGATCATCGCAATGGTGATTGCGGGCGTGCTCGCGGCCACGGGCGGCATTTTCGACGTGCTGAACGCCGCGACGGCCAATGCGAATTTCGGCGGCGGACGCGAATTCAGAACGATCATCTGCGTCAATATCGGCGGCATGATGGCGGGCTCGGGATCGATGTTCGGCGTGGGTCTGGGCGTAATGCTGTTCCATGTATTGTGGTATGCGCTGCGCATCCTGAAGGTGGATACGAATCTGCAGCTGGTTCTGATCGGTCTGATTCTGGTGCTGGCAGTGCTTCTCGACATTCAGAGAAAGCGCGTGGAAGCGCGCCGGATCGTTCGATAAGGGGGCGGAACTATGACGCAGAGAATGAGTCTCAAAAAAGAAAGCGGCGCGCGGCGCCTGCTCCGCTCGGATGAAGTGAGCGTGTTCATTCCGCTTTTGGCAATCATGCTGGTTACGGCGCTCTTTCGCCCGGATTTCCTGACGATCAAGAATTTCTCGGCGATGTTTACGCAGATTCCGTTCATCGCGATCGTGGCGCTGGGCGCGTCGTTCGTGCTGATGACGGGCAACGTCGATATCTCCACCGGCCGCGTGGCGGGCTTTGCGGGAATTATCATGTCGGTTCTGTGCGTGGACGCGGGCTGGGACGCGCCGGCGGCGATTGCGGTTGCGATCGTGAGCTGCTGCCTGATCGGCCTGTTCAACGGTTTCCTCGTGGTGCACATGGGTGTTCCGGATTTCGTGGCCACGATGAGCACGCTGTACATGGTCGGCGGCGCGCGGTATCTGTTCATCAAGGGCTATCAGCTTTCGCTGAATACGCTGGAGGGATTTACGCTTACGGACGTGTTCGATCAGCGGTATCTGGGAATGCCGATGCATTTCTGGGTGATGCTGGCGCTGTTCGTGATCGTATTCATCGTCATTAAGAAGACGCTGTGGGGCCGCAGGCTGCTCGCGTGCGGCGACAATCGCGAGGTCGCGCTGCTGGCGGGCATTAACGTAAAGCGCATGCGCATGATGGCGTACGTGCTCAGCGCGTTCTTCGCGGCGATCGGCGGCATTCTGCTGACGCTGGACGTAGGCATCGGCCTTCCGGAGACCGGCGACGGCTGGGAATTCCGCGCGATTGCGGGCTGCGTGGTCGGCGGCGTGTCGCTCTCGGGCGGCAAGGGTTCTCCGCTGGGCATTCTGATCGGCGTAACGCTGGTGTTCGTGGCGGAAAACGCGATCATCTTCCTGGGCATGCCGAGCACGATGCGCGTGGCCATTCAGGGCGCGCTGATGGCGGGAGCCGTGTTGTTTGACATTTTCCGGCAGAGCCGGAAGGTGCCTGCATAAATGAACCTTAGAAGATTGCAAAAAGGAGTATAATTTCAATGAAAGTGGATCTGAACGGAAAGGTTGTGATCGTTACCGGCGGCGGCGGCGCGATCGGCAGCGCGATGTGCGAGCAGCTGGCGGCAAACGGCGCGAAGGTCATCGTGGCCGGCAGAACCATGCGGACGCTGGAGGCGACGGTGAACGCCATTCGCGAAGCGGGCGGCGAGGCGACGGCGGTGACGGCGGACGTCTCCAAAAAGGAGAGCGCGGAGAACCTGATCCGCGAAACCGTTCGCATTTATGGCCGGCTCGACTGCATGATCAACAATGCCGGCATCAACGGCGGCCCCGACGATCGCAAGCGCGTGCACGAATACAGCGACGATCTGTGGGATCGCATCGTGTCGGTCGACCTAAACGGCGTGTATTATTGCTCGAAATACGCCATTCGCCAGATGATTCAGCAGGGCGAGGGCGGAACGATTCTGAACGTGGGCTCCATCGTGGGTCTGACTCCGCTGAGACTGCAGTGCGCGTTCACGGCGGCGAAGGCGGGCGTATTCAACCTGACGAAGACGATGGCGCTGGAATGCGCGCCGCACGGCATTCGCGTAAACGGCATTGCGCCCGGATCGATCATGTTCGAGGGCACGCGCAAGCTGTTCTACGCCGATCCCGTGAAGGCCGAGGGCATCATGTCCCATATTCCGCAGCATCAGCCCGGCGAGCCGAACGACATTGCGTGGGCCACGTGCTTCCTGGCGAGCGACGAGGCGAAGTACATGACCGGCTCGGTGATGACGATCGACGGCGGCTGGATCTGCGGCTACAACCGCGAGCTGTGAATGGGGAAAAGCGAGGAAAGCGAATATGAAATATGAATTGAACGGTAAGGTCGCGATTGTGGTCGGCGGCGGCGGAAGCACCGGCAGCGCTGCGTGCAAAATGCTGGCGGCGAACGGCGCGAAGGTCGTTGTGGCGGGCAGAACGCTGGAAACGCTGAATGCTGTTGTGAAGGAAATTGCGGCGCAGGGCGGCACGGCGATTGCGGCGACGGCGGACGTAACGAGCACGGAGAGCATGAACGCGCTGGTGGACGCGGCGGTCAAGGCGTTCGGCCGCGTGGACGCGATGGTCAACTGCGCGGGCGTGCGCGGACGGCTGGAGAAGCGCAATCCGCTTCAGGATTACGACGACGATCTGTGGGAGACCGTGATTTCCACGGAAATGACCGGCGCGTATCACGCGATCAAGGCGGCGGCGAAGCAGATGGTGGAGCAGGGACAGGGCGGAAGCCTGATCACCGTGGGCTCCGCGACGGGCCTCGTGCCGATCAAGCTGCAGTGCGCGTACAGCGCGGCGAAGGCGGGCGTATTCAACTTCACGAAGGCCGTGGCGATGGAGCTGGGCCCGGAGAAGATCCGCTGCAACGCGATTGCGTCCGGCGAAACGCTGAACGACGAGCTGAAGGCGCTGATCGACGCGCAGCCGGAAAGCGCGCGGGCGATCGTTTCGCACACGCCGTCGGGCGCGCTGGTGGAAACGGACGAGCTGGCCGCTCTGATCTGCTTCCTGGTCAGCGATGCGGCCGCGAGCATTACCGGCGCGATCCTGACCGTGGACGGCGCGTGGACGAGCGGCTATACGCGCGATTTCTAAGCGCGGGCCCTACGACAGAAAAGAGAGGTAAAAGATGAAAGTACTGCTGGCTTACGCTCCGGGCGAGCTTCGCGTGGTCGAAATGGACAAGCCGAAGCCGGGCCCGCGCGACATTCTGTGCAAGGTGGAACACTGCGGCGTCTGCGCGACGGACGTTGCGATCATGAAGGGCATTCTGAACCTCGGCGACGGCAACGACCCGATTTACCCGGTGCGCATCGGCCATGAATGGTCGGGCCGCGTGGTTGAGGTGGGCGAAAAGGCGTGGCGCATGAAGGTCGGCGACGGCGTGATCTCCGATACCGGCTATTTCTGCGGCGAATGTGACATGTGCAAGCGCGGACAGTATCAGTCCTGCCGCAACGGGCGGTCGCTGGGCACGATCGGCCATTGCTGGCCGGGCGGATTTGCCGAATACATTTTGATTCCCGAGCGCATGGCCTATAAGGTGCCCGAGAATGTGCCGCTGGAGGAGGCGGCGCTGATCGAGCCGGCGAGCATCGGCTATTACGGACTCGAGCGCGCGGGCTTTGATCCGCACACGAATCTGCTGATCATCGGCACCGGCCCGATTTCGCTGGGCGGCATGGCGTGCGCAAAGGCGATGGGCATTGGCAAGACCATCGTGGCCGGCCGCAAGGATGCGAAGCTCGAGGTGGCGAAGAAGCTGGGCGCGGACATCACCGTGAATATGACGCGCGAGAATCTGCTCGACGTGGTAATGCGCGAAACCGACGGGCGCGGCATGGATATCGTAATGGATTCCACAGGCGCGCCGGAGCTGCTGAACGACGCGATGTTCATGCTGCGCGGCAGCGGATCGCTGGTCATTCCGGCGTTCTATGAGCAGGTCTTAAACGGCGTGAAGCTCGATCGCCTGATCGTGAAGAACTGCACGCTGATCGGCGCGGCGGGCACGCCGAACATGGCCGACAAGATGCTGGCGATGATGGAAACCGGCAGACTGAATCTGCTTCCGATGATGACCGACCGCTTCCCGTTCGCCGAGGTCAAGGAGGCGTTTAACGCCGTGACCGCGCGTAACGAGAGCCGCGTAAAAGTGATGGTGGATTTTTAAATGATGAATTGGAAGCCTGATCCCGCGCGCGAGGCGTGTGTGCGCCGCTATGGCAACATGCGCCAGCTGTGCGGGCTGAAGAAATATGTATTTGCCGATGGAAAGGCCGCGGGCGTGGAAGCTGTGGATGTGGAAACCGGCGGCGGGCTGAGCTTTACGGTGCTGCCCGGCCGCGGCATGGACATTTCGGCGCTGAAATATCGCGGAATTCCGATTTCGTATCTGTCGAAGGCCGGCGTGACCGCGCCGGGATATCATGACGCGCGCGAGAATCAGTGGCTGAAGAGCTTCTTTGCCGGCATGCTGACCACGTGCGGCCTGACCAACGCGGGCCCGTCCTGCCGGGACGATATCGGCATGCTCGAGGACGTGCCGTTCGGTCTGCACGGCGATATTTCGAACACCGGGGCCGACAATGTCTGCACGCGCGAGGAATGGGCGGACGGCGAATACCGCCTGCACGTCTCCGGGCGCGTGGAGGAGGGCCGGCTGCACGGCGAGCACATTCAGATGCGGCGCACGATCGAGACGAAGCTCGGCGCGTCGAGCGTGAAAATCACGGACGAGTTCTCCAATCAGGGCGAGCTCGATCAGGCGCTGATGTTCTTCTATCACATCAACATCGGCCATCCCGTGCTCGGCGAGGGCGCGCGCTTCGCTGCGCCCAGCAAAAAGGTCTGGGCGGAATCGGCGCATGCGAAGGCGGATATCGCGACGTATGATCGCTGCACGCTTCCGCAGAAGGGCTATATCGAGCAGCAGTTCTTTCATGAAATGGGCGCGGACGCGGACGGCAACACGATCGTGGCACTGATCAACGATGCGCTTGGGCTGGCGGTATGGCTGAAATACAATGTGCGCGAGCTTCCGTGCATTGCCGAATGGAAGGTACTGCGCGACGCGGAATACGTGCTGGCGTTCGAGCCGGGCAATTGTCATCCGATCGGCCGCGACCGGCAGCGCGAGCTGGGGCACGAGATTCTCCGGCCGATGGAGTCGAGAAGCGCGCATCTGGAAATCGGAATCTGCGACGGCGCGGACGAAATTGCCGCGCTGGAGCGCGAAATCGCCGCAAGGAGGTAAAGCAAAATGGGCAAACCGATCGTAGTATTTGGGAGCTTCGTCGTGGACCTCACGGGCCGCTGCAAGGGCCTTCCTGTTCCGGGACAGACGCTGCTGGGCAGCTCGTTTAAGATGGGCGCGGGCGGAAAGGGCTCGAATCAGGCCGTTGCCGCGCATCGCGCGGGCGCGGACGTGACGCTGGTAACGAAGATCGGCCGCGACGTGTTCGGCAATGTCGCCATGGACTTTTACAAGGGCGAGGGCATGAATACCGGGCACATCCTGTTCGACGACGAAAAGGAAACCGGCATTGCGCTGATCATGGTCGACGAGGTGAGCGCGCAGAACGAGATTCTGGTCGTGTCCGGCGCGTGCGGAAATATCACGCCCGAGGACGTGGAAAGCTGCCGCGAATTGATTGAAAACGCGTCGATTCTGCTGCTGCAGCTGGAGGTCAACTTCGATGCATTGTACCGCGTAATCGATATCGCACATGCGGCGGGCGTGAAGATCGTGCTGAATCCCGCGCCGGCGGCCGAAATTCCGGCCGAGATGCTGAAGAAGATCGATATCGTGACGCCGAATGAAACCGAGGCGCAGGTGCTGACCGGCGTTGAGGTCAAGACGCAGCAGGACGCGGAGCGCGCGGCGAAGGTGTTCATGGACAAGGGCGTAAAGAACGTCGTGATCACGATGGGTTCGCTGGGCGCGTTTGCGACCGACGGAAAAAAGAGCGAGCTGCTGCCGCGGCTGAAGGTGGACGCAGTGGATACCACCGGCGCGGGCGACGCGTTCAACGGCGGATTTGTAATGGCGCTGAGCGAGGGCCGCGATCTGTTCGAGGCGCTTCGCTACGGCAATGCGACCGGCGCGCTGTCGGTCACGAAAAAGGGAACTGCGCCGGCGATGCCCTCGCGCGAGGAAATCGACCGGATGGTGAAGGAAAACTACAATATTTGACGGACTTGAGGTATGCAAAATGAAGAGTATCGTAACGAACGCTGACATGGCTCTGATGGGCCGCATTTTCCGCTATGTTTCTCCCCAGAAGCTCCCCATCTCCTACGAATACGACGGCCGCGTTTACCACGGCGTTCAGGAGCCCTGCTGCGTGCGCCGCGAGGCGCTGGACGCGAACATGGTGCGCTACACCGTTTGCGGCAGGATCGACGAAAATCTCGAGGTGCGCGTGGAAGCGACCGAATACAGCGATTTCGCTGCGACGGAATTCCTGGCGTTCTTCACCAACCGCGGAAGCGCGGACTCGAAGCGTCTGAAGAACGTGCGCATCGTGGACGGCCTGATCGAGGGCGAGGACGCGGTGCTGATTCACGGCAACGGCGACACCTGCCGCGAGAACGGCTATGAATGGGTTCATGACGCGCTGAATGAGAAGGTGACGCTCACGACCGTGGACGGCACGAGCTGCAACGGCGCGTTCCCGTATTTCCGAATCATGACGAAGGATTTCGGCGTGAACATCGCGGTCGGCTGGCCGGCGACGTGGATCGGCGAGATCGAGCCCGCGGTCGGCGGCGCGCACGTGTCGATCGGCCAGGCGCGGTTTGACATGGTGCTGCATCCCGGCGAGACGATGCGCACCCCGCGCGCGAACTTCCTGGCCTTCACGGGCGACGAGACGCGCGGCATGAACCTCTGGCGCCGCTGGTACATCGCGCACATTCTGCCGCGCGAGAACGGCGAGCCGCTGCCGCCGAAGTGCTGTATGCACACGTTCAACGCCGGCGGCCATCCGGAATTTACCGGAATTACGACTGAGAATCAGATTTCCGGCATCGATGATTACCTGAACGCCGGCCTGCGCCCGGACGTCTGGTGGATCGATGCGGGCTGGTATCCCTGCAATTACGATTGGCCGTATATCGGTACGTGGAAGCCGGACCCGGCGCGCCTGCCGCACGGCCTGGGCCCGATCGGCGAAAAGTGCGACGCCGAGGGCATTCAGCTGTTGCTGTGGTTCGAGCCGGAGCGCGTGCGCGAGGGCACGGAGCTGGCGAACGAGCATCCCGAATGGCTGCTGCGCCGCACAAAGGAAGACGGCACGCAGGATGAAAACAGCCTGGTCAATCTCGGCGACAAGGCGTGCTGCGACTGGGTGATCGATCGCGTGGATTCGATCATCAAGGAAGGCCATGTGCGCATTTATCGCCAGGACTTCAACTTTGCGCCCCGCATGCACTGGATTCAGAACGAGGCGGAGGATCGTATCGGCGCGCTGGAGAACCTGCACGTTCAGGGCTATCTGCGCTATTGGGACACGCTGATTGAGCGCAATCCGGGCCTGTGGGTGGATTCCTGCGCGAGCGGCGGCCGCCGAAACGATCTGGAAACCATGCGCCGCGCGGTGCCGCTGCACTACACCGACGTGGGCTACGGCAATCACCCGATCAAGCAGAAGCAGCATCGCGAGATGTTCGAGTGGATTCCGTATTTCCGCGCGCACAACATGAGCTGGGACAATGCCGACGGCAGCTATGGCCACGAGAATCACGATCCGGACGAGTTCGCATACTATGCCGCGATGGCGCCGAGCCTGACCGACATGACCGAGCACGACGCGCCAAAGGAAGCGATGGAGCTGGCGGCGAAAATGCAGAAGATCTGGCGCAAGGCGGCCGAGCGCATGCTGGACGGCGATTACTATCCGCTGACCGAGTGCCGCAAGTCGAACGAGGACTTCTATGCGATGCAGTTCCACAATCCGGACACGGGCCGCGGCTTCTTCCAGATTCTGAGCAACACCTGCAACCGCAAGAGCGTATTTACCGCGAAGCTGCAGGCAATCGGCGACGGCGTTTACACGCTGACCTCCAGTAAGGACGGCAGCCGGATGGTCGTGGACGCCGCGCAGCTGCGCGAGGGACTTTCGTTCGAGCTGCCGAGGCGCTCGAGCGTGATCTGGTTCTACGAAAAGGCATAACGAACAGGAGGAGAAGAGCATGAATTATCCGTTGGGAGTCAGGCGCGATGGTTCTTACTACACGCGCATTGAATGGGCGAGCCATACCGAGTCCGATCCGACCTTCTGGGTGGTCAATCTGATTCGCGACGATACCGAGCGCAATGGCGGCACGTGGGGCGCGAACACGATGGGCCCGGCGATCGTGGTGCTGAGCTTCTTCGGCGAGGAGCAGACCGTTTCCCGCATTCGCATTTTCCGGAACGTGGGCCTGGACATCTCGATTCTGGAGGAGCTCGCGAAGACGATCGACATTTACTATTCCGATACCGACGAGCCGCGCAAGCTGCGCCGCAAGGACGACAAGATCGATTCCGTGGATTGGAAGTTCGTAAAGCGCGTGAATATGGAAAAGGCCGAGGGCTGGCAGGACATCGAGCTGGAAACGCCGATCAAGGCGAAGTTCCTGCGGTTCGATCTGGTGGAAAACCATGGCACGCCCCCGGAGATTCCGTGGACGGAGACCAGCGAAATCAAGATTTACCCGTAATCGACAAAGGAGGCAATTCAAATGGAAAAGAAGAAATGGACTTTTGTAAACGCGGAAAACGTTGTGGGCTATGTGGACGGCGTGTATACCTCCAAGATGCTCACCGGCGATGAGATGGCGGGCCTGCCGGTCATCAACATCAACGAAGGCACCCTCGAGGCCGGCGGCAAGACCGGCGGCGGCGAGCACGACGATACCGAAATCTATTACATCGTCGATTGCGATCCGGACACCTACGTATGGCTCGACGACGATTGCCTGCCCACCAAGCCGGGCGACATCATCGTGATTCCGCCGCACGTGTTCCACTGGATCGACAATTCCAAGGGCACCAAGCCGTACAAGATCTTCACCTTCTGGCCGCGCCAGGAGCAGAACGGCATGTTCTTCGTTCGCGAAAAGGCGTGGGGCACCTCGGTAAGGAATGTGGACGACGACTATTGCGCCAAGCGCATGCAGAAGAAATAAATGAATACCATTGCAATCTTTGGCGATCTGTTGTATGATTGCTTTATCTGGGCAGATCGCCTTCCCCGCGAGGGGGAAACCGTGACCGGAACGGCCAGCGGATTCTTCGCCAGCGGCAAGGGCGGCAATCAGGCGGCGACGTGCGCGCGGCTCGGCGCGGAGGCGCTGATGCTGGGCAAGGTCGGCTCCGATGAGCGCGGCGCGTTTTTGCTGCAGACGATGCGCGAAAACGGCGTGAATACCGAGGGCGTCATCGTCTCCGGCGATCAGGCGACGGGCACGGACTGCGTGCTGGTGGCCGCGGACGGCAGAAATGCGATCGTGGTTGCGCCGAATGCAAACGCGAGCGTCACGCCCGAAGAGGTGGACGCGATGCGCCCGTACTTTGAGCGCGCGGAGGTTGCGGTGTTCCAACTGCAGATCAATGCGGACGCGGTGGCGCGCGCGATGCGCCTGGCCCGCGAATGCGGCGCGAAGGTGATTCTGAATCCCGCGCCGGCGTGCGAAATCCCGGACGAAATGTTCGCCCTGGCCGATTACGTTACGCCCAACGAGACCGAGACGGAGTTCTTCACGAACGTGTATCGCGACGATATGCCGCTTTCCGAATGGCGCGAGCGCGCGGCGAAGGCGCTGCATGCGCGCGGCGCAAAGCACGTGATCATCACCATGGGCGGCGCGGGCGCGTATTACAGCGGGCCGGACGAGGCGTTTATGACGCCGGCGTTCCGGATTTCCGCGGTGGATACCACGGCGGCGGGCGACGCGTTCAACGGCGGGCTCGCGGTGCGGCTCGCGGCGGGCGACAGCATTCGCTCGGCAATGCGCTATGCCTCCGCGTGCGGCGCGATTGCCGCAATGCGGCGCGGATCGATGCCGTCGCTGCCCAGTGAGGACGAGGTCAACGCTTTTTTGAATGAACATGTGGAGGAATGAACTATGAAGATCGCAAGATATCTGGATGCGGCGATTCTGAAGCCGGACATGACGCCCGAGCAGGCTGAGGCCGCGATCAAGGAATGCATTGCCTATGAAGCGTACACCGTGTGCGTGCGCGGCTGCGACATTGCGCTGGCGAAGAAGCTGTGCGAGGGCACGCAGACGAAGGTCAGCTGCGTGCTGGATTTCCCCTATGGCTATGGCGGAGCGGCGGCGAAGCGCGAAACCGCGCGCCTGTACAGCGAGATGGGCGTGTTCGAAATCGATATGGTCATGAATTACGGCGCGGCGCGCGGCGGCAATTGGGACGTCGTGGAGGAAGAGGTTCGCGGCGTGGTTGAGGAAGCGCACAAGAAGGGCGTCGGCGTGAAGGTCATCTTCGAAACCAGCCAGCTCACCGACGAGCAGATCCGCCGCGGCACCGAGGTGTGCATCGCTGCGGGCGCGGACTTCGTGAAGACCTCGACCGGCTTCAATGGCGGCGGCGCGACGGTCGAGGCCGTCAAGGCCATGCTCGAAACCGCGAACGGCCGCATCAAGGTCAAGCCCTCCGGCGGCATTCGCAATTATGAAACCGCGAAGATGTACGTCGATATGGGCGCGTCCCGCCTCGGCTGCGGCTACACCAGCTGCAAGCCCATCTGCGAGGGCGAAGGCGAATCGAAGGACGCTTATTGATTCGGCGCATGCGCTGATTTCAGGCTCGAGAGGGCGTTGCCCCCTCGAGCTCTTTGAATGCCTGCCGGGAAATTTTCCGGCAGGCGCTTTTGCGCGGCGGTTGACAAATGAAAATGTTTGATATAATATGATATATATCAAATGATTTTTATTGGAGGGCGGCCTGTGCGGAAGGAAGCGAACTGCGACACGCGGTTTCGACACAAATTGAACATGCTGGAGCCGGGAATTGCGATGCTGAAGGCCGTCGGCGTGTTGCTGCTGGCGGGCGGCGCGCTGCTGGCGCTGGGCTGGAAGGGCGCGGCGCATGCGGCATTCGGCGCGGCGGGGCTGGTGTTTCTCGTGCTGCTGATTCTGATTGCAATCGAGGCGCATCAGGATCGCGTGCTGAACGAGATGGCGAAGCGGGAAAGAAAGTAAAAGGGACGCAGTCGCGTCCCTTTTATAATAGAAGAAACCGATCCAAATCAGCGCGCGATGGGGGCGATATCGTCCTCCTTTAAATCCAGCGCCTGCGCGAGTACATAGGCGATCCACCAGGAATCCTGCACGTCGCCGGGCGCGGCGCTGTGCGCATCGGAGCCGAAGATGAATTTGCAGCCGCATTCCTTCGCGATGGCGAACATCCGAAGCGACGGATGATCGAGAATCTGCTGCAGCGTGGAATGCACATAGCCGCAGGTGTTCAGCTCGATGGCGATGTCCGCCTCGCGAGCCAGCGAGAACGCCTCGCCGTATTGCGCGTCCGAAATCAGCGGATACAGCAGCTCGCGGGGATACGGGCAGCAGACGGCCGAAAACGGATGCGCCATTGCGGTCACGTATTTCGCCAGCGGGCTTTTGACCGTGTCCAGAAACGCGTCGAGCATGAATTGTGCGTGGCGCTGCTTGGGCTCGTAGAATTCTTTGGGCATCATCATGTGGGTGTGCGAATTGGGCACCAGAATGTAATCGAACTTCCGGGCGATTTCCTCGGTCAGCGCGATGTCGTGGCGCGCGGGGTCGTATTCCGCCTCGCACCCGAAATAGAGCTGAATGCCGTCGCAGCCGTCAAATTTCTCGATCTCCGGGCGCAGCAGCGCGAGATGATCGTAATTCTGCGGCTTGTAGAAGCGCTCCGAAGCGCCGGGAATGGCGCTGTCCCACATGTGGTTGGAAAAACCGAGCTTTGTAATGCCGTTGCGCTTTGCGTTGCGGACGTAGTTTTCCACCGTCGCCGAGGCGTCGTGCGCGCAGAGCGACAGCGTGGTGTGAATATGAAAATCATGGTTGATTCTCATAGAGCATGACCTCCCGGGCGGCTATGCCTCCGCCCAATGCTTTAAAAACAGTTCGCGGCTGCTCACGGCGTAATCAAACGCCTGATCCAGCGTCCAGTCGTGGAAGACGATCTCCATCGTTGCGAAGCCGTCGAAACCCCGGCGCTTCATGCCGCGGCAGATCGCGTCCAGCGGCACCGTACCGTAACTCAGATACATGTGCTCGTCCTTGTAGCTCCTGTTGCCGCTGAAATGCACCTCGATGATCGGCAGCGGCAGCGCGTCGAACGCGGCCACGAAATCCTCGTCCTCAATCAGCTCCATGCTGCGCTGGCGGATGTTCATGTGGCCCACGTCGATCAGCACGCCGAACTTGTCCTCGTCGGTGATGTATGGCAAAAATGCCTCCAGCTGATGCGCGTTGAGCGGGATATCCTCGCAGGCCACCACGACGTTCAGGCCGCGGAAGGTCTTCAGCGCCTCGTCGAGATAGGGAACGGTCGTTTCGACGGCCGTCCAGAAATCGAACGTATAGCTGTAAATCAGGCCGTACTTCTTCTGCCAGGCCGCGGCGCGCCGCATTTCGCGATGAAAGGCTTCGCAGAGCTCCGGCTTGTCGGGGTTCGGCATGCGGGAATGAACGGTGAGCAGCATGCCGGTTTTGCGGAGCATTTCGACCAGGCGCTCGTCTTCCGCCTCGGTCATGTTGGCGAAGTCCGATCCCAGCCAGCTGACGGCGTCAAAGCCGAGCTCGTGGAAGCGATAGGCGTTTTCGATTTTGTCGCCGGGATAGTTCCAAACGGTTACGCAATTTTTCATAGAGATTTCCTGCCTTTCGGTATTGTAGCATAGATTTCGCGCGCGCAATGCTTCATGGGGAAATACGCGCTTTTCCGCCAAATTGAAGGAGCCTTGCGGCTCCTTCTTTGCGCCTATTCGGTTGGATTCGTCAGCGAACGATGCGATCGTAGCGAGCCTGCTGAACGTCCAGAACCTCCTGAAGACCATACATGTACAATTCGTCGACATAGGTCTGGTAGTCGTCGAGCGAGTAAACGCCGGAGAGCAGGTTGGCGAACAGCTCGTCCATGTAGGTGTACAGGTCGGTTTCATAGGTATCCAGAATTTCGGCCTCCTCGGTGGTCGCCATCGGCGCGATCATGCCCAGGTCGCCGTTCATGTTGAACTTCTGCAGCACCTTGGCGGATTCGCACCAGGTCTTGATGTTCTGGATATCCATCTCGGACAGGTCTTTGGCGTAGAAGTCGTTGAAGTAATCGGAATTCAGGAATTCGTCGTAGCTCTTCCAGATCAGCGAGCCGCCGTTGTAGGTCTGGAAATAGCCGTTCAGCGCAGTGCGCGGGAGCGTGCCGTCGGTCAGGAGATTGTAGCCGTCGGTATAGCCGTAGGCCATGTATTCCTCGCGATCCAGCGGCGCGATGAAATTGAGCATGCCGGTATCGGAGACCTCGTAGGATTTGCCCTCGACTCCGAAGTTGAAGAAGATCGACCATTCAACGCTGCAGAAGATGTCCAGCAGGTCGGCGGCGAGCTGCGGGTCCAGATCGCTGCGGAAGCCCCAGAGATCCCAGCTCTTCCAGCCGCGGCTGCCGTCCATGACGGGCGTAATGCCTTCCTTGCCGGTGATCGTGCCCAGCGTCTGATACACCGCGCCCTCGGGCTTGCCCGCGTTATCGGTTTGCGCCTGCCAGAAATAGGCGGAAACGACGTTCTGGGACATCAGCGTGGTGATCGGATTGTCGTTCTTGCCGATGTTGTCGCCGACATAGAGCACGCCCGCGTCGATGCACTTCTTCAGGAACGCGACATATTCGGTGAAGCCCTCCTGCAGGAAGGGCACTTCCGCCTTCCAGGTTTCGCGATTGAGCTGGAACACATACGGCGCAAGGCCGAACCAGCCGCTGATGCCGGTATCGAAGAAGCCGCCCCAGGTGGTGTTGCAGGTGCCGGTGCTGATGATCAGGCGCTCGTCCTTGACGTTGTTGTGGTTCATGTCGTTCTCCTGGAAGGCAACGAGCATGTTGAAGAACTCGTCCAGCGTGGTGGGCGCTTCCATATTCAGCTCGTCCAGCCAGTCCTTGCGCACCTTGATGGCGTAGGTATTGGTGGTTACGGCGTTGTAGCCGAAGTTGTCCTCGGTGCTGTCCACGGAGGCGAGCATGGAGGCGTTGCCCAGGTAATACATCTTGCCGTCGGTATAGGTGTCCTTCTGGCGGCAGGGATACATATAGCCCTCCTCGCTCAGCGCGTAGCTGGCGGTGCCGTCGGAATACTGGAGCACGTCGTCGATGCAGAGCACCTTGCCGTTTTCGATCATGCTGATGCAGCTGGCGGTGCCCAGGCGGTGTGCGCTGAATACGTCGGGCATTTCGTTCGACGCGATCAGCGCCTGCAGAACGGTGGAATACTGGTCGGAATCGACGTAATTGAAGTTGATCTTGATGTTCTTGTCGGCGAAGATCGCCTCGAAGTCCTGATACATGGGCATGGCCTGGGCCTCTTCCGGGCTCAGCTTGGTCGGGTAGGGGGAAAGAACCGTTACGGTGCGCAGCTCGGCGCTCTCCGCAAACGCGGTCGGGAGAATGCTGAGCAGCATCAGCAGGCACAGCAGCAAGGAAAGAAATCGCTTCATGAAAATACCTCCATTGGATTTATTCTTTTTTACAGGTCTCGCTCCGGAGCCTGCAAAATTCCTCAGCCCTTCAGGGAACCGAGCATAACGCCCTTGACGAAATAGCGCTGGAAGAACGGATAGGCGATGATCATCGGCAGCGTGGAGACGATGATTACGGTGTACTTCAGCTGGTTGTTGGAAATCTCCTGCTTCTGGGCCGCCTCGAGCAGCGCCTTGGAGGCGAAATCCTCCGAAACGGTGGCCGTCTGTTCCACCAGCACGCGGCGCAGATAGAGCTGCAGCGGCTGCCACTGGCTGTCGGTTAGGAACAGCGCCGGGCGATACCAGCTGTTCCACACGCCGACCACGGTATACAGTGCGATGACCGCCAGAATGGGCTTGGAGATGGGGAGATAGATGCTCCACAGCGTGCGATAGTGATTTGCGCCGTCGATGCGCGCCGCTTCGCGCAGCGTTTCCGGGATGGAGGAGAAATAGGACTTCACCAGAATGATATACCAGATGGAATAGCAGCCCGGCAGAATCAGCGCCCACGGCGTATTGTACAGGCCGAGATCCAGCATCAGCAGAAACTGCGGAATGATGCCGCCGGAGAAATACATCGGTATTAATATGAAGGCATTGATCAGCCCGCGGCCCTTGAGCTTCTTGACCGACAGCGTATAGGCGAAGGTGCAGCAGGTAAACAGCATGCCGACCGCCTGAATCGCCGCGTACAATATCGTATTGCGATAGGACGTCCACAGGCGCGTATCGGAGAAGATCCGCTCGTAGCCGCCCAGGTAAAAGCCCTTCGGGAGCCAGTACACGCGCATGGTCGCCGCCGCTTCCGGCTTGCTCAGGGAGAGAATCAATACGTAATACAAGGGGTAGAGCGTGATGAACGCCGCAATGGCCGCAACCGTATAGATGATGACGTCCGCCAGCCGGCTGCCCTCTCGAATTCTGTTGTTCTGCTTCATCGCTATCATCCTCACCATAATCCGTATCCGGTCAGTTTGTTGCTGACCTTGTTCGTAATCAGCGTCAGCATAAAGCCGATGACCGACATGAACAGCCCGACGGCCGCCGTGTAGCTGTATTTGCCGCCCTGAATGCCGATGCGGTAAATGTAAGTGCCGATGGTGTCCGAGGTGGAATAGGTGCTGGGCCGGTACAGAAGCAGCGCAAGATCGGTGTTCGTGTTCAAAATCTGGCCCATTTGCATCACGAGCTGCACGGCGATGATGTACATGATGCTCGGCAGCGTGATGTGCAGCATCTGCTGCCAGCGGTTCGCGCCGTCGATGCGCGCGGATTCATACAGCGCCGGATCAATGCCCGAAATCGTGGAGAAATACAGGATCGATCCGAAGCCGAAGCTCTTCCAGACGTTCGTGAACGTGTAAATCCACGGGTAGGTCGAGGGATAGACGATGTATTCCTTCGGCGTAAGTCCCAGCAGCCCCAGCAGATTGTTGATCAGGCCGTTGATTTCCAGGAAGGACAGCACCATGCCGGCCACGACCACCATCGAGATGAAATAGGGCAGGTAGCTCACCGTCTGAACGAACTTCTTGTAGCGCAGGCTGCGCACTTCATTGAGCAGCAGCGCGAACAGGATCGGCATGGTGAAGCCAAAGACCAGATTCATCAGACTCAGGCGAATGGTGTTGACCAGCGTGCGGGTGAAGAATTTACTGCCGATGTAATTCTGAAAGTGCTTCAGACCCACCCATTTGACGTTCGCCAGCGACAGAAACGAATTCCCCGGTTGGTAATCCTGAAACGCAATCACGATTCCATACAGCGGAATGTAGCTGAACACCAGAATCAGTACCGCCGCGGGAATCAGCAGCGTGTACAGCTGCCAGGCGTCGCTGCGGTTGAGCGGCGCGTTTCGCGGGCTTTTTCGCCTTCTAACCATAAAATTGATCGCTCCTTTTCCATTCGTGAAAGCTCGTGGGGATTGCCGGATCGCGGCGCGGGATTCGTCGATATAGTGCAGTTTTGCGCCCGTTCTTTGGAAACTTTTCGGTGCTTATGTAAATAGTTTAACAATGATAAGCTATCCACGCAATCAATATTTGAGGTAATATTATTTTATAGATTGGGCTTTTCCTCGAATGAAACGGGAAGGAGGCGGCGAGACATGGAGGGCATTCAGGCGTTTACCTATTGCCGGATTGACGAAGCGACCCGCTCGGCGCCGTCTGTAATCAGCGAAGGCTGCGTGGGGCTGCGGCTGATCGCCAAGGGAATTCAGGTTTATAAAATCGATGCGACGGATTATTCCTGCAGGGGCGGCGACCTGGTGGTCATTCCGCCGGGCGTTTCCTGTTCCACGGGCAGCCATCCGCTGTACAAGCACAGCTATTATCATCTTTCTGTTTCCATGAATGATGAAGAGCCGCTGCTGGGGCTGGACGGTGAAAATGCGCGCGCATTGCGCGCCTGGCTGCGCTCCCTCCCGGGCGGCCGCTATTCCTCGGACGGCGTGCTCAACGACATGATGAAGGACGCGCTCAGGTATTTTTCCTCCGCCGATTCGCGCGAAAAGCAGCGCGGAAGGGGCGAGCTGCTGCGGATATTGCTCTCGCTCGAGGATATTCTGGAAAACGGTCTGCCGGAGCGGATGCCCAATGTGGAAATCGCCTATCGATATATTAATGAAAATATTACGGAGGAGTTCTCGCTGTCCTATCTCGCAAAGCTCAGCAAATGCTCCGTTCCGTATTTTAAGGAACAGTTTGCCAGCCACTATGGCGTTACGCCGCTTTATTATATCCTCTGGCGCAAAATCGCCCATGCCAAGCGCATGATCGTGATGGAGGAGCGCTCCGTCGCCGAGATCGCGTCTACGCTGAATTTCGCCACGCCGGCCTATTTTTCCAGCGTATTTAAGAAGTATACCTCGCGAACACCCTCGGAATACAAACGACTGGTGGAGCGCGAGCTGAACAAGCAGCGCCACGTTTCCGACGCGCCGAAAAGAACCGTGTACTAAAGAACGCCGGAATTCGCCCCTCCAAACGCCTCAAATCGCCCCAAAACCGGCGTGAATGAGCCAAAAGTGTAAAGGAATGGAAAAAGTCGAAAAAAGGGGTTGACAAGGGGATGGGGATGTGATACAATCCCATATG
>CAKUKM010000036.1 GCA_934663595.1 uncultured Clostridia bacterium
TACGGCTTTACCCAGTATGTCAGCACCAGCGTGGCCGAGCTGTACGCCATGAGCCCCAAGGTGCTGGAAATTTCCAAATATGATCTAAGCGATCCGCAGCTGGGCAAGCTGGAGCTGTCGCTGAACAAGCTGAGCGACTCCACCAACGATACCATCGTCACCCTGCAGTCCCGCCTGGACTACCTGTCCAGCAACTTTAACGACCTGGTCGCCATCGAATATGTGCATGATCCTGTCGCGCCCATCACGGCGGGCGAGGTCATGGCTACCCTGACCTACTACCCCGAGGAGGGCGAACCCATCGAATACGAGCTGGTGGCCTCCCGCAGCGTATCCCGCCGCGTGCTGGATTTTCCCTCGCTGGACGAGCTGATTGCCGATACGCTCAACGATCCCAATCCTTTCCCGCGCTTCACGGTTGAAATCTTCCTGTTTCTGGCGGCCGTGGCTGCGGTGATCTGGGGCCTCGTCAAGGGTGTCAAGCGCCTGATGGGCTTCCGCAGCAAGAAACCGCGCCGCAAGGCCGTAAAGCCGATTTCGCGGTATTATCGTTAAAATGATTTCTCTAAAAACACACTGGGCGCGAAAAGCCAATCGCTTTCCGCGCCCGGTTTTTATTATTGAATAGCCGCCGGCAGCGTGCTGCGCAGCAGGCGCTCCACATAGGATACCACCTTTTCCCGGCTTCGGGCCTGCGGATGAATGATGTAATCCAGCAGCGTGCCGGCAATGGCCTCGGCATAAAAAGCGCACATAAACGACCTGTAATCCGGATCCAGCTCCACCCCCTGCTTGTGCGCGCCCTGATTGATCAAAGCGCCCAGGCAAGATACAAAATCCAGATAAAGAAAACGCTTCAGCCCCGCCTGGCCTATGGCGTTATAAGCGTTTGTCAGCAGATACTGATTGTTTTCCACATAATCCAGCACAAAATTGACGACCTCGTGATAATCCATCATCAGGTCGTATTGTTTGATGATTTCAACGGCTTCCGCCTCAACCATCCGCTTGAACAGCGCGTAAATATCCTCAAAATGATAATAAAAACAATTGCGGTTCACGCCGCACTCGGAAACCAGTTCACGAACGGTGATCTTATTGATGGGCTTTACAGCCATCAGCTTTTTCAGCGCTGCGGCAAGCTCGCGCTTGGTTGAAAGGGCCATTTCCTTTTGCTTCATACCATTTCTTCCTTCTTAGAAAAATTCCCCCTATTATTTTAACCGTTATAGCCTTGCGCTGCAATAGGCAGAATCAGGCATTTGCCCAGCGTTTTGCCCCGCAGGAAATTAAGTTAAAACGCTGGACAAATTACTTGAATTATCCATTTTTCTTTTTTTGCGCGCCCGTTATACTATGTCACGCATTGCGAAAGGAGGCTATGCCCATGGCAAGCGCAGCAAAGACGCTCTCCGCGCCCGAATCGCGAACCTATGATATTGAGCTGTCCACCCTGCTGGGCAAGCGAACCGGCAGCCTGGGGCTGCAGATTTCTGGAAAACAGTTTTCCGGCATTCTCCACCTGATGAAGGCCGAAAACCCCGTTCATGGTCATCTCTTGGAAGGCGGCATATGCCGCATCGCCGGCAGCATCCGCACCCGGATGAACACCTATCCCTTTGAGGGCGAAGGGCTGCTTCTGCCCGAAAGCATTGAATTGCTGCTGCGCTGCGCAGGCTTAAGCCTGCCGCTTCGCGGAAGCAGAAAGGAGGAATAACCATGCATCATTTTTATCGTGCCACAACCCGGCACCCCAAAACAGTCGTGTTGGTTTTTATATTGATCGCGGTGTTCTGCGCGCTGTGTCAGCCGTTGATCGCCGTCAACTACGACATGAACGACTATCTGCCGCCGGACACTGCCTCCACGCTGGCACTGAACGCCATGGATGCGGAATACGACGGCGGCGTGCCCAACGCCCGCGTGATGGTCAAGAACGTCACCGTGCCCGAAGCCCTGTCCTACAAGCGCGCGCTGGAAGCCATCGACGGCGTGACCAACGTATCCTGGCTGGACGATGCGGCCAGCGTGGAGCAGCCGCTGGAAACGCTGGATCAGGATACCGTGTCCAGCTATTATCAGGATGGCGCAGCGCTATTCTCCGTGACCATCGCGGAGGACAAACGCATCGCGGCCGTGGACGCCATCCGCGCGCTGATCGGCAATGACAACGCCATGAGCGGCTCGGCCGTGTCCACCGCCGTGGCAACCACCAGCACCGTATCGCAGATTCAGATCATCTCCGCAGCGGCGGTGGCCTTCGTGCTGCTGATCCTGGTTTTGACCACCACCTCCTGGCTGGAGCCGCTGATCGTGCTGGGCAGTCTGGGCGTGGCCATCCTGATCAACAGCGGCAGCAACCTGATCTTCGGCGAAATCTCGTTCGTATCCAACGCGGCGGGCAGCATATTGCAGCTGGCGGTATCGCTGGACTATTCCATCTTCCTGCTGCACCGCTTTGAGGAATGCCGGAAGGATGCGCCGAATCCGCGCGAGGCCATGGTCGAGGCGCTGTGCAAATCCACGATGTCGATTCTCTCCAGCGGCCTGACCACCGTGATCGGCTTTCTGGCGCTGTGCCTGATGCAGTTCCAGATCGGCCCGGACATGGGTCTGGTGCTGGGCAAGGGCGTGGCGGTCAGCCTGATTACCGTGTTCCTGTTCTCGCCCTCGCTGATTCTGCTGTGCCACAATCTGCTGGAAAGGACGCGCCACCGCTCATTCATGCCGTCGTTCCGCGGGCTGGGCAAATGCGTTACGCGCATGATGTTCCCGGTGCTGCTGGCGCTGCTGATCCTGGTTGCGCCGGCCTATCTGGGCTCGAATCAGAACAGCTATTACTACGGCTCGTCCCACATTTTCGGCGCGAACACGCAGCTGGGCGCGGACATTCAGGCCATTGAGGACGTATTTGGCAAGAGCGATACCTACGTGCTGATGGTGCCCCGCGGCAATGCGGCGCGCGAAAAGGAGCTGTCCGCCGCGCTGAAGGAGCTGCCGCAGGTGAGCGGCATTCTCTCCTATGTGGACAACGCGGGCAGCGTCATCCCGACCGAATACGTGGAAAAGGACACGCTTTCGAAGCTGATTTCGGAGCATTACAGTCGGCTGGTGCTGTCGGTAAAGGCCGATCTGGAGGGCGACGCGACATTTAATCTGGTCGGGCGCGTGTGCGAAATCGCCGAAAGCTATTATCCCAATGAATGGCTGCTGGCAGGCGAGGGCGTGAGCACCTGCGATATGAAATCGACCGTGACCTCGGACATGACCAAGGTCAACCTCATCGCGATTGCGGCGGTGTTCATCGTGCTGCTGTTTTCGTTCAAATCGCTTTCGCTGCCGGTCGTGCTGGTGCTGGCGATCGAGGCGGGCATCTGGATCAACACGGCGATTCCGTATTTCACGAATCAGAGCATCTTTTACATTTCGTATCTGATCATCAGCTCCATTCAGCTGGGCGCGACGGTGGACTACGCGATCCTGTTCACCGACCGCTACACCGAATTCCGCCGGAGCCTGAATAAGAAGGAGGCCGTCGTGCAGACCGTTTCGTCGGTCACGGTTTCGATCCTGACCTCGGGCCTGACGCTTACGGTGGTCGGCTTCCTGATGGGCTATATTTCCACCCACGGCCTGCTTAGCCAGCTGGGCTTCTTCCTCGGGCGCGGCGCGCTGCTTTCGATGGTCATCGTGCTGTTTGCGCTGCCGGGCATGCTGGTTTTGCTGGACGGACTGATTGAACGCACCACGAAGGGCGCGGCGTTTGCAAAGAAAGGAGAATCAAAATGAATTTCAAAAAGGGCGTTTCTCTGGCGCTGACGGTCACGCTGCTGGGCGGCAGCACGTTGGCCTTTGCCGATGGAAAGGAAGAGGTGATTTACGCCGTGCTGAACGCGCAGGGCGCGGTCGACGGATTGTATGCCGTGAACATTTTCGAAGGCGGCGACATTCTGGATTACGGCGATTATTCCTCCGTGCATCCGCTGAATACCGAAGACCAGATCACCTATGAGGACGGCGCGGTGCGCTTCCACAGCGACGCGCAGCGGGTGTATTATCAGGGCAATTTAAATACCCGCGACCTGCCGTGGCTGTTCCAGCTCACCTATCGGCTGGACGGGCAGGAAATCGCGGCCGAGGAACTGGCCGGCAAGAGCGGCCATATGGAAATCGAATTGGACGTTCGCCAGAATCCCGCCTACGAAGGCGAGCTGTTCAAGAGCCACGCCCTGCAAATCAGCGCGGCGCTGGACACGGAAAAATGCCGCAATATCGCTGCCGACGGCGCAACGCAGGCAAATGTCGGAACGAGCCGCCAGCTGAGCTATATCGTATTGCCGAATACCGAGAAAACCATCCTGATTTCCGCCGACGCGACCAAATTTGAAATGGACGCGATCTCGATCAACGGCGTGCGGCTCTCGCTGGACATCGATGTGGACGATACTGAATTGAACGAGCAGACGGACAAGCTCGTGGACGCGGGCGTTGAGCTGGACGACGGCGCGCAGGAGCTGCTGGACGGCGCAACCGAGCTGGTCGACCACAACGAGGAGCTGCTGGACGGCGCAAAGCAGATCGTGGACGCAATTCTCGAAACCGCCAACGACACGCTCGAGGAATCCAGAAGCTCCTTCAGCGCGCTCGGCATTGAGCTGCGCACGCTGACGAGCGAAAACTATTCCGCGGAAATCGCGCGCCTGCAGCAGGAGCTTCTGGCGAATGTGGACGATTATGTGCGCGAAAAGGACGACGAACAGCTCGAAAGCATGGTGCGTTCCGCCGCACGCGAGCAGATTGAAACGGCCGTAAAGCAGACCGCGCTCAATCAGGTTACGGAAAAGGTCACGCAGGCGGCGCGCGAACAGGTGTCCGAACGCGTGCTGGCCGGCGGCAAGGAGCAAGTGCGCGCCGCCGTGGAGGCCGCTGCGCGCGAGCAGGTAACCGAGCAGGTGCGCATTGCCGCCGAGCAGCAGGTGCGTGCCGCCGTGGAAGCGCAGGCGCGCCAGACGGTGGAATCGGAGATCCGCAATCCCAGCGAGGAAACCATCAACGCCCAGGTGGAGCAGCAAATGCAGTCGCCCGAGGTACAGGCGGAGATCGACGCGGCCGTTGAAGAGCAGCTGGCCTCCGAAGAGGTACAATCGCAAATCGACGCGCAATTGACCGCCGCGGTGCGCCCGCAGGTGGAGGCCGCTGTAAATGCTGAAATCCGCGCACGGGTGGAGACCGAAGTGCGCAGCCAGATTCGCGCGCAAATCAGCGCCCAGGTCGAAGCGGAAATCCGTGCCGCCGTAATCGCAGAGCTGTTGAAACCCTCGCCCAAACCGACGGCAACCTCCGAACCGACCGCAACTCCCGAACCGACGGCGACTCCCGAAACGACGACTGATTCCGCGGAGGAAACCGCGCTTTCGTCGAGTGGGCAATGGGTTGCGTGGCTGCGCTCCTTCTCGCCGATTTCCTCCGTGGCCTATGCCGAGGGCCTGCCGACAGACGAACAGATCGACGCAATCGTTCGCGAGCGCATGGCTTCGCCGGAGGTGCAGGCGCGCATCGACGCGCTGACCGACGAGGCGATGAATTCGCCTGCAATCCAGGCCATCATCGACGCGCAGGTCGCGCAGCAAATGAACAGCGACGACGTGCAGGCGCTCATCGACGCCCAAACGCAGCAGAATATCCGCGATCCGGAGCTGCGCGCGCAGGCCGAGGAAGCCGCTCGCCAGCAGATTCGCCCGCAGGCGGAGGCCGCGGCGCGCGAAAAAATCCGCTACGCGATCACCCACCTGTCCGAGGAGGAAATTCAGGCGCTGATCGAGCAGCAGATGCAGTCCGAATCGGTGCGTAAGCTCATTCAGCAGAACATCGATTCGCAAATGGCTTCCGGCGAGGTGCAGAGCCTGATCGCCCAGAACATCGATTCGCAGATGGCCTCCAGCGAGGTGCGCAATCGCATTTCGGAGGAAATGGATCAGCAGCGCCAGAGCCAGGAGTATCTCGACAGCGTGGCCCAGGCGCTGGAGGAAAACGGCGAGAACGGCGAAGCGTATCGCGCGCTTTCCGATCTGCGCGAAAAGCTGGACGACGTGCAGAAATTCTACGACGGTCTGAGCGACTACACGCAGGGCGTGAGCGATTTGATGGACGGCGCGCAGGAAATGAAGGACGGCACCGGCGAATTCCGCAGTGAAACGGCGGACATTGGCGACACGATTCGCGAAAAAATCGACGATATGATCGCCGAAAAGACCGGATCGGACGTTGAAATCGCCTCGTTCACCGACCCGCGCAATGCGGATGTGGACAATGTGCAGTTCGTGATCACCACGCCCTCCATTCACGTCGCCAGCGCAGAGACAGAGGAAGCGGAGGCCCCGGCGGAGGAAGGAATCCTGCAGAAAATCCGCAATCTGTTCCACTGATTTTCTTTTTTAACGGCCCGGCGCTTCTGTCGTCGGGCCGCTTTTGCGTTACTCGGGATTAACGTTTTTCCGAATTGCTTTTCGCGCATTTCTCCATATTGCGCACAATTTGAAGCTTAAATCGCCGAATGTTCGAAGTTTTTCGGGCGGAATCGCGGGAATGGTGCGTATTTCTCCGTCTTCCGCGCAATGTTAATGTTTGTATTTCCCGCTTGACAGGGCGGAAACGGAGTGCTATAATCTGCTCATATTTCAGGACGAGGGGGCGCTGAGGATGACGACGTATCGCTTTCATTCGGTGACGGCTGCGCTTTCTCGCGCCAATTCTGTTTCTGCGCGCTCCTTCTGCGCAGAAGAAAACAATACCCTCATTCTGGACAACGCAATTGCGCTGTCCATTTTTGTTATTGCGCTGATTCTGCTGGCGATTCTGATTACGATCAACGGCCGAAACCAGTCGAACCCGAACGTAAAGCTTTCCTTGCTGAATTCATAAGGCAATTGGAACACTCGAGCGGGCCCGCCGGTTTCGGCAGGGCCCGCTTTTTTGATAGATTCCGCTCCTTCTCCGTCCGGCCGGCGGCGAAGCGCGGAAGGAAAAAGCAGCTTGAAAGGAAGAACGCAGATGCAGCTTGTGAATTTTGTGATGGCGCTCAGCCCGATCATCGTGGTGCTGGTTGGGATTCTGGTATTTAAGCAGTCGGCGAAGCGGGTTGCGCCCGTGGCGCTGGTGTGGACGCTCGTTCTCGGGTTTACCTTCTTCAACGTAACCGGCGCGACCTTCAAGGAGACCGTGACCGTGTTCGACGCGCTCGTCTGGAAGGGCCTCAAGGAGGGGCTGAAGATCGTATGGATGGTATTCGGCGCATTCGTGATTCTGAATCTGCTGCGCGAAACCGGCGCGATCGAGGATGTGAAGGCGACCATCGCCCGCATCAGCGACGACAAGCGCGTGCAGGCAGTTCTGATCGGCATGCTGCTTCCGATCTTTCTGGAGGGCGCGGCCGGCGCGGGCTCTCCGGCGGCAATCGCGGCGCCGTTCCTCGCGGCGCTGGGCTTTCATCCGGTAACGGCCATTGCAATGGCGCTGCTGGGCGACGCGACTCCCTGCTCCTGGGGCGGCGCGGGCCTTACGACGATCAACGGCGGCGCGGCGCTGGTGGACGCAGGCGTGAGCACGGTTTCGCTGAATTCGGCGATGGTCGGGCGCATTCACATGTTCGGCGTGCTGATCATACCGTTCCTGATCGTGTTCATGGCGTTCGGGCGCAAGGGCTTTAAGAAGATCGTTCCGTATCTCGCGTTTACGGGAATCACCACCTGCGGCGTGATGTTCGCGCTTTCCAACTTCGTGGGCGCGGAGGTCACCTCAATGGGCACGGGACTGATCGGAATGCTGCTGTCGGTCGCGTATGTAAAGGTCGTGAAGGTCAATACGCCGGAGGAATTCCGGAATCACTTCCGCGCCGGCGAGCGCAAATACACGTCCTTTCAGGCGCTTTCGCCGTATGTGTTCATCCTGGTGCTGCTGCCCGCGGTGCGCTACGGCTTCCCGGCGCTGGTGGAAAACGGCTTTTCCATCATGTGCACGTTCGGGTATATCGTGTGGGTCGACGCGGTGATCATGCTCTGCGGCGTGCTCGGCGCGGCGGTGATGCGCGTGCGTGCGAAGCAGTACTGGCAGGTCTGCAAAAAGACGGTGCTGCACGTCACGCCCGTGCTGGTCACGATGAGCAGCCTGCTGATTGTGTCCTACATCATGCAGTCCTCGCACACGGGGATGATGAACCTGATTGCGTCGGACACAGCGCACGTGGTCGGCCGGCTGTATCCGGCGGCGGCGGTGATGATCGGCGCAAGCGGATCGTTCATTACCGGAACGGGACTCGGCTCGAACATCATGTTCGCCGACATGCACATGCAGGCCGCGCAGGCGCTCGGCATGAATCCGATCACGATCTTTGCCGGGCAGAACGCCGGCGCGTCGCTGGGCAATATGATCTGCCCGAACAACACCGTGGCCGCATGCGCGACGGTGGATGAAATCGGCCGGGAAAACCAGGTCATGAAGCGGACTCTTCCCGCGTTTGCGGTTTTGCTCCTGGTGTATATGGCGCTTACGATGCTGTATACCTGCGTACTGTTCCCGCATTTCGGCGCGTAAGAAAGGATGATTGAAATGACGAAAAAGAGAGTGCTGGGCGTAATCGGTCTGGGCCATGTGGGCGCGCACGTCGCGTATTCGCTGGCGGTGCAGGGCATTGCAGACGAGCTGATTTTAGTGGATCAGAACCGGCAGAAGGTCGCCAGCGAGGCACAGGATCTGCGCGATTCGGTTGCGTATCTCCCCCATCGCGTGACGGTGCGCGAGGGCGATTTCCCCGATCTCGGCGAATGCGATGTAATCGTCAACAGCGTGGGCAAAATCGAGCTGCTGCGCGGCACGCACGACCGGCTGACCGAAATGGATTTCACGATCCCCGCCGTGCGCGGCTATGCGGAAAAGATCAAACGCAGCGGCTTTGACGGTATATTGATCAACATCACGAACCCGTGCGACATCGTAACGCGCGAGCTCGCCAAGCTTCTCGGCCTTCCGCGCGGCCGCGTGTTCGGAACCGGAACGGGGCTGGACACCTCGCGCCTCCTGAGCGCGCTCGCGCGGCAGACCGGCGTGGATCACAAATCGATCACCTGCTACATGCTCGGCGAGCATGGCAATCAGCAGTTCGCGCCGTGGTCGTGCGTCAGCTTCCGCGGCATGCCGCTGGAGGAATGGGCGAAGGTCGACGAGCGCTTCCGCTTTGATCGCGACGCGCTCACCCGCGAATCGATCGGCGGCGGCTGGGTTACGTTCAGCGGCAAATTCTGCACCGAATACGGCATCGCGACCACGGCCGCACGCATGGCCAGCATCGTTTTGCACGATGAAAAGGCCGTCATGCCCGCCAGCGCGGAGCTTTCGGGCGAATATGGCGAAAGCGGGCTGTTCGCGGGCGTGCCGTGCGTGCTGGGCGCGGGCGGCGTCGAGCAGGTGGTGGAGCTTCCGCTGAATGCAGAAGAAAAGGCGAAGTTCCATGAATGCTGCGAGGGCATTCGCCACAACATGGAGCATCTGAAGGAAATCTGAAGGAGGATGAAGGTATGAATATCTCTGTAACGAAATGCGATCATCGCGGCGCCATGCCCGCAGCGGACAAGCTGGGCTTCGGCAATTATTTCACCGATCACATGTTCATCATGGATTACGACGAGCAGAACGGCTGGCACGACGCGCGCATCGTTCCCTACGGCCCGCTGACGCTCTCCCCCGCCGCCACCGTGTTCCATTACGGCGCGGAGGTTTTCGAAGGCATGAAGGCGTATCGCCGGCCGGATGGCGGCGTTCAGCTGTTCCGGCCCTGGGATAACATTGCGCGCCTGAATCGCTCGTGCGACCGTCTGGGCCTTCCGCAGCTGAATCCGGACGACGGTCTTCAGGCCGTTCGCACGCTGGTTGAGCTCGATCAGGACTGGGTGCCGTCCGAGCCGGGCACGTCTCTGTACATTCGCCCGTTCCTGTTTGGTTCCGACGCGAAGCTCGGCCTGCACGGCGTGCATTCGGCGATGTTTGTAATCATCATGTCGCCGGTGGGCAGCTATTTCGCCGAGGGACTGAAGCCGGTTAAAATCATGGTGGAAACCGAGGACGTGCGCGCGGTGCGCGGCGGCACGGGCGAGGCGAAGTGCGGCGGCAACTACGGCGCGGCGAATCGCGCGGGCGAGCGCGCGGTGGAAAAGGGCTTTTCGCAGGTGCTGTGGCTGGACGCGCTGGAGCACAAATATGTTGAAGAGGGCGGCGGCATGAACGTGATGTTCAAGATCGCCGGCAAGGTCGTCACCCCGATGCTGACCGGCTCGATTCTGGACGGCATCACGCGCCGCTCGTGCATCGCGCTGCTCAAGAGCTGGGGCATGCCGGTGGAGGAACGCCTGGTCAGCGTAGACGAACTGGCCGAGGCCGCCGAAAACGGAACGCTCGAGGAAGCCTGGTGCGTCGGCACCGCGGCGGTCATCTCGCCGATCGGCGAAATCTATTACAAGGACAAGCCGTATGTGATCAACGATTTCAAAATCGGCGAAACCTCGCAGACGCTCTACACGCATCTGACCGGCATCCAGTGGGGCAAGGAGCCCGATCCGTTCGGCTGGACCGATCCGCTGCCGCGATAAAAAAGCAATCCGCGCGAACGCAATCCCTCATGCGTCCGCGCGGATTTGAATTTTCTCTTCCTATTATAAGTCGCCCGGGCCATTACGGCCGGGCGATTTTTGCTCGATAGGGGCCTGCGCCTTTCTTCCCCGTTTTTACGCAGGTTTCCGCAAGCGCTTCATCGACGAGAATGTAGCTCGGAATTGGCTCGAGCTGCTCGGCGCTGAGCTGTTCAAGCGCGCCGATTTGCAATAGCACCGCGTCCTCCGGCAAATACAGCCAGCCCGGGCCAGCCGCGTCCAAAACGGCGCTCTCGACCGTCTCCGCCGGCGCAAAGCCCATCGAAAACGCTTGCCAGAGATAGCCCACGTGCCGCCGGCCGGAAAAGCATTGCTTTTTCGCCGCCTTGCGATTTTCCTCCGGCACGAACGCTGCAAACCATCGCTTTGCAAACACGTCAGCCTCCGAAAAATCTGCGCGCGATGCATTATCTCCGAGCAATGCAATCCATTCCTGCGCGCACTTCAGCCGGGCGAGCAGAATTCGGTCTTCGTCCGTGAGCGGCGCGGTATCCAGCATTTCCGGCCTTCGATTCAGCGTAATTTCCAGCGACTGTTCGCGCCTCCAGGCCACGATTCTGGCGTGATCCCCGCCCTGTAGCACGTCCGGCACGCGCATTCCCTGATACACCGCGGGGCGCGTATACTGCGGATATTCGAGCAAACCGGTCGAAAAGCTCTCGTCCTGGCTGGATTCATCGCTGCCGAGCACGCCGGGCACCAGCCGCGCCACCGCGTCGATCGCCACCAGCGCGCCGAGCTCGCCGCCGGTCAGCACATAATCGCCGATGGAAAGCTCCTCGTCGATGCATGCGTCCAGCGCGCGCTGATCCACGCCCTCGTAATGTCCGCACAGGAACAGCAGCTGTTCCTCGCCCGCCAGTTCCTCCACGATTTTCTGATTCAGCGTGCGCCCGCGGGGGGACAAATAGATTCTCCGCGCGCGATGCTCCGGGTCGCAGGCCGCCACCGCGTCCAGAATCGGCTGCGGAAACATCACCATGCCCGCGCCGCCGCCGAACGGGTAATCGTCGGTGCGCCGATGCTTGTCGAGCGTGTAATCGCGAATGTTGACCAGATTCACCTTCAGAATGCCCGCCTCCACCGCGCGGCCGAGAATGCTTCCCGAAAGCATCGGCCGAAGCATCTCCGGAAACAGCGTCAGCACGTCAATTTTCATCGAACACCGCCACTTCGTCGAGCCGCTTGCCGATCAGATGCATTTTGCCCTCGTCGAGATCCACGCGCTCCACCACGCTCCGAAGCGCCGGCACCAGCACCTCGCCCATCGGCCCGCGAAACACGTAGACGTCGTTGCCGCCGGGCTGCAGCACGTCGCGCAGCACGCCCAGATCGCGACCGTCGTCGGTCACACCCGTAAGGCCGATCAGATCGCAGATGAATTCCGAATCCTCGTCCAGCTCCACCGCGTGCGCGCGATCGACATATACCAGCTCGCCGCGCAGCCGCTCGGCCGCATTGCGATCGTCGATTCCCTCCATAAAGAAAAACACCGCGTCCGCGCCGATGCGGGTCACGCGCACGTGAATTTCCTCAAAATCGTCGCCACGCTTTAGATAAGCGGTCTTTAAATCCTCAAACCGGCCGAGATCGCAGGTGATCGGGCGCAGCTTCAATTCGCCGCGCACACCCTGCGGCTTCGTGATCTCGCCGATTACCAGATGCGCATTTCGCATAATCGTTCTCCTTCCCTATTCAGGCCGCTTCACGCGCGGCAGATTCCACGCGTAATGCGTCGCCAGCAGCCGGATCAGCACCGTAATCAGCATGCCCGAGAGCATCGCGATCGGCGCGCCGGCCTTCAGCCGCACCAGATAATAATAAGTCGCCGCGCCAATGATCGACGCCACCGCATAGATGCGCTTTTTCAGCACGGCCGGAACCGTTTTGGAAAGCAGATCGCGCAGCACGCCGCCGCCCACGCCGGTGGTCATGCCCATGAACACGCACAGAAACGCATTGCCCGAAAAGCCGAAGTTCATCGCGGTCTGCGCGCCGACGGCGCTGAAAATGCCGAGGCCGATCGCGTCCAGCAGATTAAACGCGCGATCCATCGCGTCGCGCTCGCGCCAATACCGCGCGTTTCCAATCGCCGCCAGCAGAAACACCATAAGCGCCGTTGCAAACGCCACCGCCACATACGTCGCGTCCCGGAACGCCACCGGCGGAAACGAGCCGAGCAGCAGATCGCGAATCGCGCCGCCGCCCACCGCCGTAATCACGCCCAGAAACAGCACGCCGAACAGATCCAGATCGCGGTCGATCGCGAGCATTGCGCCGGACGCGGCGAACGCGACGGTGCCGATGATCTGCGCCGCGTCAAAAAAGAAACGGAATACGCTCGTCATGGCGAACTCTTCCCCTTTTTGTATGGAATGTACGCCTTATTGTAAACGATCCCCGTTAAATCTGATCGGTTCCATGCGCAAATTCACATTGTTCCGGTTGAAAATCGCCTTCGGATGCGGTAGAATAAGGTATTCTCATTTTCGAGGTGGAATTGACATGAACGATATGAAAAAGGCCGTTATCAGCGTGCTCGGCGAGGACCGCAAGGGCATCATCGCCAACGTCACGCGCATTCTGTACGAATACGACGCGAACATCCTCGATATTTCCCAAACGATCGTTTCCGGGCTGTTTACGATGATTCTGATCGCCGATATCTCCGGCGAGCACTGCGATTTCGAGCGCCTGAAGGAGAGCCTTGCCGCTCTGGGCGAAACGCTGAATGTGCAGATTCGCGTTCAGCGCAGCGAAATCTTCGAAGCGATGCATCAGATCTGAGGAGGCAACCGGCATGATTAACACCTCTGAAATTCTCCAGACGCTGCAGATGATCGACCACCAGAAGCTCGACGTGCGCACGATCACGATGGGCATTTCCCTCTTTTCCTGCGTATCGGACGATGAAAGCGTGCTCTGCCGCCGCATCTATGATCTGATCACTCGCCGCGCGGAAAATCTGGTCAAGGTCGGGCGCGATATCGAAAGCGAATTCGGCGTGCCGATCGTCAACAAGCGCATTTCCGTAACGCCCGTCGCGCTGGTGACTGGCGCAATCAAGCATCCCGAGCGCGTGGCCATGGCGCTGGATAAGGCCGCGGCGGAAACCGGCGTGGACTTCATCGGCGGCTATTCGGCGCTCGTTCACAAGGGCATGACCGAGGCCGATCGCCGGCTGATCGCCTCGATTCCGGAGGCGCTCGCGAATACGAAGCTCGTCTGCTCGTCGGTCAACGTCGGCTCCACGCGCGCCGGCATCAACATGGACGCGGTGCGCCTGATGGGCGAAACGGTAAAGCAGACGGCCGAGAGAACCGCGGATTCGGGCGGACTCGGCTGCGCGAAGCTGGTCGTATTCTGCAATGCGGTCGAGGACAATCCGTTCATGGCGGGCGCGTTCCACGGCCCGGGCGAGGGCGATTGCGCGGTTTCCGTGGGCGTCAGCGGCCCCGGCGTGGTGAAAGTCGCGCTGGAAAGCGACAAGGGCAAGCCGTTCGACGAGGTGGCCGAAACGATCAAGCGCACGGCGTTTCACATCACGCGCGTGGGCCAGCTGGTCGCGCTCGAGGCGTCGAAGCGCCTGAACGTGCCGTTCGGCATTGTGGATCTGTCGCTCGCGCCTACGCCGGCCATCGGCGATTCGGTCGCGGCAATTCTGGAGGAAATGGGCCTTGAAATCTGCGGCACGCACGGCACGACCGCGGCGCTCGCGCTTTTGAACGACGCGGTGAAAAAGGGCGGCGTCATGGCTTCGTCGCATGTCGGCGGCCTGTCCGGCGCGTTCATTCCGCTCAGCGAGGACAACGGCATGATTCACGCGGCGGAGGTCGGCGCGCTGTCGCTGGAAAAGCTCGAGGCGATGACCTGCGTCTGCTCGGTCGGCCTCGACATGATCGCCATTCCCGGCGATACGCCCGCGGAAACCATTTCCGCCATCATTGCCGACGAAGCCGCCATCGGCATGGTCAACTGCAAAACCACGGCGGTGCGCGTGATTCCCGCGCCGGGAACGGTTGTCGGCGATCGCGTGGAATTCGGCGGTCTTCTCGGCCATGCGCCGGTCATTCCGGTGCGCCCGTTCTCCGCAAAGGAATTCATTCATCGCGGCGGCCGCATTCCCGCGCCGCTGCACAGTCTGAAGAACTAAACGAAAGGAAGTATTGACTCATGAAACTGCTGATCAAGGGCGGAAAAATCTTCGACGCCATTCATAAGGAGCCCTACGTCGCCGATATTCTCGCGGTGGACGGAAAAATCGCCGCAATTGGTGAAAACCTCGATTCCGCGGACGCGGAAATCGTGGACGCGACCGGCCTGAACGTGTATCCCGGTCTGGTGGAGGCCCACGGCCACATCGGTCTGGACGGCTGGGCGATGGGCTATGAGGGCTCGGATTACAACGAATACACCGATCCGGTCACCCCGCAGCTGCGCGCGATCGACGGCATCAATCCGTTCGACGAATCGCTGCACGATGCGGCGCTCGGCGGCGTAACCACCGTTTGCACCGGCCCCGGCAGCTCGAATGTCCTGGGCGGCACGTTCGCGGCATTCAAGACGGTCGGCAAATGCATCGATGATATGTGCGTGCTGCCGGAAGCGGCGATGAAGTGCGCGTTCGGCGAGAATCCGAAGCGCTGCTACCGCGACAAGAGCATCACCAGCCGCATGTCCACCGCCGCGAAGCTGCGCGATATGCTGTTCCGCGCGCGCGAATACCAGCGCAAGGTCGATCTCGCCGGCGACGATGAGAGCAAGCTGCCGGCATTCAACCTCCAGCTGCACGCGATGCTGCCGGTCATGCGCGGCCAGATCCCGCTGAAGGCGCACGCGCATCAGGCGAACGACATTTTAACCGCCGTGCGCATTGCGAAGGAATTCGGCGTAAAGCTCACGCTCGAGCACGTGACCGACGGCGCGCTGATCGTGGACGAGCTGGTGCGCGCAAACGTGCCGCTCGCCGTGGGCCCGACGTTTGGCCAGCCCAGCAAGATCGAGCTGAAGAACAAGTCCTGGCAGACGCCCGGCATTCTGAATAAGGCCGGCTGCCACGTTTCGATCATCACCGATTCGCCGGTCACGGAGCAGCGCCACCTGCGTTTCTGCGCGGCGATGGCGGTCAACGGCGGCATGGATCCGTTCGAGGCGTTCCGCGCGGTCACGCTGTATCCGGCGGAGCACATCGGCATTGCAAATCGCGTCGGCTCCATCGAAATCGGCAAGGACGCGGACTTCGCGCTGATGGACGGCGATCTGTTCAGCCTGCAGACGAAGGTCGTCGCCACCTACATCCTCGGCGCCCTGGTTCGCTGATTACTTTTTTGACAAAACAAGACCACCGGTTTAGCCGGTGGTCTTGTTTTTCATTCCTTTTCCCAAAGGGCGTACAGGATCGTCTTTTTCGCGGTGGGCACATCCTCTTGAATGACCCATTCTTCGCGATGCTGCGCGTCCTTGTACCAGCCGAGGAAGCGATATCCGGCGCGAACGGGCGTGGGCAATTCATTTACATGCTGGTTTTCCTCCACCCAAACGTCCGCCAGCGGCTTGCCGCCGTCCGTATCGAAGGCGATGCGCACGCGTTTGCCCTGCACCGGGCGCGCGGTCGCCGCCGGCTCTGCGGGCGCGTCGCTTTCGGCGCGCGCTGCGGGTTCGCCGTCGTCCCAGGCCGCATAGAGCACCATGTTCCGCGCCACCGGCTCGCTTTCGAAATTCCATTCCTCCGTCAGGTCGTAATCCTTATACCATCCGCGCAGATGCTTGCCGGCCTTTTCCGGATCGGCGGGGCGCTCGAGCAGCTCGCCGTAATTCACGACGGCATTTTCCAGTTCGCTGCCGCCGTTCGTCTCGAAGCGCACGGTGCACTCGTCGGATACATACAAAAGCAGGTCGTTGGCGGTCGCCTCATAGCTCTCCTGCGCGCCGGGCATAGTGATGCAGAAATTGCTGTTGTTCAGCTCGGTAATTCCCGATTCGCCGTTCACCTGAAGCTGGAAGGTACCCACCAGCTGGTTGTCCTTCCATTCGCTGCCCTCCACAAACGACAGGTAGTTCATGTAGAACGCCCGGCCGTGGCCGCGCAGCGCGATATCCTGGGTATCGATCTCCGCGCGGGTGATGCAGCCCTCCGCCACGGGCATTACGAAGCTCTCATCGTATTCGATTTCGTTCTGCATCGAATACATCGTGTAGCCGTCGTCCTCATCCTCGTCGGTGCGCGTGATGGTAAACACCACGGTAATCACATCTCCCGGCTCCACGGCAACCTCGTGCTTCCCGTTCACCGTAAGATCAAAGGTATAGACCGGCTCCATGCGCTCGTCCTCGGGCTTGACCGTCTGTTCCGCCATTGCCGGCAGGCACAGCGCGAGCGCCAGCAGCGCCGTCAGAATCCATGCTCCCATTCGCCTCATGCCGGGTCGCCTCCTTCCATTTCCTCCGGATTCAGGATTGCCTCCACCAATGCGTCGAGATCCGCCTGATCCACCGCACCGTCGCCGTTGAGATCGCACGCCTCGTCCGCAGTTCCATCCTGCAGGCAATTGTACAGAATCTGCGCGTCGTTGATATCCACGCTGCCGCTGCCGTTCAGGTCGCCCCAAAGCGTCTCGGCCTTCTGCTCCCGCGCCGCGTTCATTTCAAACGCGGCCATATCGTCGCTCCAGCAAACCATGAATGCCGCCGAGGTCTTCGTCTGCTTGAGCAGCGTTTTCATGGGAAACGCCATTTCGCAATTGCTCGGGCTGTTCGGGTCGTTCATCAGGACGAGGCCGTCCTCCGTCACGCCGCGCAGCACCAGATAATGGCCCCTGTTCGTGAAGATTCCCGGGCCCATATGTGCAATGACCGGCCGGCCCTCGCGCAGCGCACGCAAAACCGCGTCCGCGTCGTTGGAAATCCAGCGGCTGTGCACGCCGTATTCCGCGGCATAGCGGCTCAGCGTTTCGTGGCTCCAGCCGGAGCCGTGATAGCGCCCCGCATCCACGGAATCGCAGAACAGCTTGTAGGGATTCTGATTGGTATTCCCCGTGAGATAGGCAATGACCATCGAAAGGCTCGTCGCGCCGCAGCCCGAGGTCGCCACGCTGCGATCCCGGCCGCCAAGCGTGCACACGATCTGCGCATAATCGCCCTGGAACAGCATCGGAATGGCCATTCCGCGCTCGTCGCTGGGCTTTACGCCGTGCCACAGCGCATCGTTTACGCGCGCCGCGAGAATCATTTCGCCCTGCTGCGGCACATCCTCGGCGCTCTGATCCTCTTCCTCCGGAATCGGCGTGGGCGTGGGCGCGAGCACGCACGATTCGCCATGCGCATGCTCCGGAAGCTCGCAAATGAGATTCTGCGCTTCATCATAGCATTCCGCGCCGTGAACATGCTCCAAAAGGCCACATATGTAGTCCGGCGCAGGCGTTTCCGAGGGATTCAGCGTCTCTTCCGCCGAAGGCTCGGGCGCAGGCTCCATCGACGGCTCGACCGCAGGTTCCGCCGAGGGCTCGAGCGTGGGTTCGGCGGAGGGATTCTCCGTCGGTTCCGGAGAGGGCGTTGCCTCGTCGGACGGCGCCGGGGAGACTTCCTCCGTCGGCTCCGGCGACAGCTCGGGCTCTTCCGTGGGTTCAGGCGTTTCCTCGGGTTCTTCCGTCGCCTCGGGTTCCTCCGTTGGATCCGGCGAGGCGCTATATTCAGGGGTTTCAGACGGAGCCGGCGTCGCCGTAGCATCCGGAGCGATCGTCGGCTCCGGCGGGGTCTCCGTATTTGCAGGCTCCGGCTCCTCAGATGCGGGCGTGGGCGCGACGGTTTCCTGAACCGCCGTCGGCTGCGGCTCCGCCGGCGCATCGTTTTCCGCTGCGCTCAGCGTAAAGCCATGCAGGCACAACAGCGCCGCAAGCCCGAAACTCAACCGTCGGATTCTCTTGTTCATGATTTTCCCCTATCTTAATCAGTGCGTCCCTGCGGCTCCGACACGGAGCCGCAGGGGAAAGTCGGGTTATTCCGCAGGGAACTCCTCGTGAACCAGCGCAACGATCTCCGCCGCGTCCTTCACGGTAATGCTCCTGCTGCCGTCCATATCGGCGCGCAGGAAGTTCTCCACTGCAACCGTCTCCGTGAATTCATCGTACTTCGCCTTGTACATATCGTACACCAGCTGCGCATCGTTGATATCCACGACCTTGGTGTTGTTCACATTGCCGTCGTAGGCAATCGCTTCAGGCGTTCCGGGCTTCTGGTCGACCAGCGCGGCGGCCGCATCGCGAACCTCCTCAATGGTCTTTCCGGAAATCATCAGGTAGCAATACGCGCCGTCATACTTCTCGGAGGTGAACATCGCGCTGCTGTTGAAGCTGTAGACATTGCCGTCCACGGGCTTTCCGGAAACCAGCACCAGCCACATGGACTGGCCGGCCGTTTCGCCCTCGGCTTCCTTGAGCTTCAGATACTCGGTCACCTCGACTGCCGGCGCAGCGACGCTCTTTTCGATCGTCACGGTCAGCGCGGTTCCATGGATCATGCTGCCGGGGATGGTGTAGCTGCCGTCCTCGTTGGGCTCGAGCACCGTATCGCCCACCTTGACCACGTAATCGTAGGCCGCATCCTTGATGAGCTTCAGCGTGAAGTCCCTGTCGTTGGCCGCCGTCTGGTTCAGGCCGCCCTCTACCTCGTCGTCCGATACGCCGACGATGGTGATGGCCGTCGTTCCAACCGGGGGCTTGACTTCCTCGGTTCTGGTCACTTCAATCGCGATGTTCTTCGTGATATCCGTGCCGGCAATCGTGTAAGTGCCGTCGCCGTTGGACGTATAGGGCGCATTCACCTTCAGCTCGTAGGTGTAGCCGCTCTTCTTGTCGATCGTGAAGGTGTAATCCACGCCGTACTGCGCCGTTTCCGCGCCGGTAGTATCCGGGCCAGTGATGGTCACAGTAAAGATCTTGCCGGTGCGATTGCCGGTGATAATGATATCGCCGGTGATATCGTCGGCCTCGATGGTGTAGGTGCCGTCGCCGTTATCGATGACCTTCACCTCGTTTCCGTCGATGGTCGCCTTTACATCCGAATAGTCGTAATGCTCGGTTTCCTTGGCGGAGAAGGTGTAATTCTGGCCCGGCACGGTCGCGCGGTCGCCCTCGAATTCGTCGGGCAGGGTCACGGTGTAGCCGCCGATGGTCGCCTTTACATCCGAATAGTCGTAATGCTCGGTTTCCTTGGCGGAGAAGGTGTAATTCTGGCCTGGCACGGTCGCGCGGTCGCCCTCGAATTCGTCGGGCAGCGTCACGGTGTAGCCGCCGATGGTGATGGTTACGAAGCCGAATTTCTTATCCCAGCTCGCATCGGGCGCATCCTGAATCGAGGCGTTGTCGGATTCATCGACCTTCGCCGATACGAATTCCACCTTGGCCTTGCCCGCGGCAACCGGCTGGAACTTCAGCGCAGCCAGCACCGTGTTGACGTCGAGACTCGCGCCATAGCGCACCAGCTTCAGCGTTCCGTTTTCGTCGTCGCTGATCCGCACGTCGCCGATGGTCTTCTCGCCCGCATACTTCAGCTTCGAGCTGTCGTATTTGAGCTCCATATCCACGGCGTTGTAGGTCGCGCGCTCTTCCTTCTTGCCGACGCCTACGACGATGGAAACCGTCACTTCGCCCTGGATGTCGATCGTCTGGTCCTCCAGCAGCTCGACGGTATAGCCATAGTCCACAGCCGGCGTGACCGTGACCGTGCAGGTTGCAGTCTGATCGCCCGCCTGCGCGGTGATCGTGGTTTCGCCCTCGGCGACGGCCGTAATCCTGCCGTCCGCAACGGTGGCAATCTCTTCGTTTTCGCTGTTCCAGATTACTTCGGTATTCGCGCCGTCCTCCGCAGTCACGGTAGCATTCAGCACAGCTTCCTCGCCCGCCTCTAGCCGGAGCGCGGTCTTATCCAGCGCAATTCCCGTTACCTGAGGCGCGGCGAGAATGTTCACCGTCAGCGCGGCGTACTTCATTCCGCCGACCGGGATCATATTCTCATCCAGCACCATCGGATAATCGCCGTCGTCCGTCGTCACATTCGGCAGCGCAATCGCGGCGGTATCGCCCGCGGACGCAGTATCCTTCACAGTGAACTTCAGCGTGCAGAGTCGGCCGGTCTTCGTCACGAAGCCGCCCAGCGTGGCAACCATCAGGCGGTTCTCGCCGCCTTCCACCACGGACGTTCACATTGTTTTCGGCAATGCCGCCCTCGCTGCTCGCGCTCGCATAGCTGAGCTTCTCGGAATCAAATTCAACGATGAAAGCCACCATGCCCACGGTGGGCGTATCATTAAAGTAAACGGGGACTTCGATTTCCTGGCCCACTCTCGCGCTGACTGCGCGACGATCGCCGAGGGCAATCGTGGGCGAGCCGGTCTGAACGGTCACGCTCAGCGTCGCCTTGTCCGCGGGAACGTCCACGGCGTCGCCGGTGATCTCGTTGCGGGAGGTATCGCGAACCTTTTCCTTCTTCAGTTCAAAGCTCGCCTCGCTGTCCGCCGCAATGTCCGTTTTGGCCGTAAAGGCGATGGTGTACAGCGTACCCGCCGCCACGGTCTGGCCCGCTCCGGTCGGATCATAATAGGAAATCAACGCGTACTTCCTGCCCTCCGCATCGGTCTTGGCCTTCGCGGAAATCTGAAGGGTGGTCGCTTCGCCGGAAATGGCGTCGCCCTTCGTGCTGGAAGCGGGAACATAATCAAACAGCTCGTCGTTAAAATACAGATCGTA
>CAKUKM010000037.1 GCA_934663595.1 uncultured Clostridia bacterium
CCTGCGCGGGCGCTGCTAGTAGTCTGGGGCTTTGCCCGCATATGAAAAACCACCGGCTCCGCCGGTGGATGATTATTCATATTTGCGACTGTCATTATGAGGCTGAGAATCACAGATCCCTGCCAGCTCCCCCTGATGTGAGGACAAAACTTATAGACCGTGCGTATATGCACGGTCTATTTCTGTGTAATTCGTTGGAATTCATGGACTGACTGAGAGAATTGCGAGCAAATGAGATTTTGAGTGATTTGCAGGAGGTTCCTAATAGAAATTCAAATTTTCGATAGAAAAATCTGCGACTGATTCTTCCAGATTGTCTTCAAATTTTGAAAACCGGCTTCTGGGTCACAAAATCGGCACAAAATCTCTCGCAATCTCACTTTTCACACCATTCGGTCGGACACCGAATTGCCATGCTGTTTGCCCTTCTTCCAGACTATTGTCCTCAAAAATTATGTTAAATCATGAGATCACGCCCGCTGTTTTATCCTTTACGGATACAGTGAAAGACGGGATGCTGACATTGGAAGGAGCAGGAGAATCGCTGGCTTTGCTGATCAACATTTCGAATTTCACGCCCGCCTCCTGCGCAGCCTTCTTGCGGCCATGGACGTAGCGCTTCATGGTGAAGGAAAAGTTGCCGTGACCCGCGATGTATTGCAGCGTCTTGGGATCCACGCCTGCTTCGTCAAGCATCGTCAGATAGCTGTGACGAAAGACGTGGGCGGTCGCGCCGTGCAGATCAACGGCTTTGCGGATCTTCTGAACATACACTGATACGCCGTTCCCGTGATGGGCGTCTTCTGCTCGCCGATGATATAGCCGGATTTCTTGGGCGTTCCGAGCATCTCGGCGAGCTGCGCATAGAGAGGAAGGCTGCGAAAGCCGTTGCTTGTCTTGGGTGTGGTTACCTCAACTGTGTGCGCAGGTCGCAACCTTTGCAGCGACAAAAATGGCGCTGAACGGCAGAAGGCGGAATGCATAGGACGTGGCGGATCGCTTGTTGGTTTCGCTCGGCAGATCGGGTTGGGCGTCTAAAATTAGGAATATGGAGATTCCGTCCTTTCGATCATGGGTTCAACATTCCGGATGAATTTTTCCCATGCTGCGCACGGTTCCAATATATTCCCTGAGAAAAATGTTTGGCGCGGACGATACAGGAAACGACTGCACGGTAAGGCACGAAGCTTATGATGCTGTGCCATATGCTTTGCAGCCCAGATGCACTTTTTCATCATCTTTTCATGATGTGTTTGCAACAAAAATCAGGGCTGTTCATCTGCTGAAGATTACAGCCCTGATTATATTTGTTCCATTCACTTGACAGCGGGGACTTTCATCGTTTTGCGAATTGGATTCTGAAGCGATGCTTTCGCTCCAACGCTTTCGGCTGAAAAGCAAGCGTATGCTTTATGAGTATCTCCTGATTACACGCGAACTTCCGCGCCATCCGGCGAGCGTGCAAAGAGCCAGCTGGCCAAGGTGCTATTGAGCGGATATTTTCGCGCCGCTTCTTCATCTACTTCAATACCCCAGCCGGGGGGTTCATTGGCATAGGCAAAACCGTTTTGCACGGAGGCGCAGCCTTGGAACACCTCCTGAATCTGGGGGTATTGCTCCAATCCGAACCATTCCTGTATGCCGAAATTGACGGTGGTCAGATCAAGGTGCAAATTCGCCATGCAGCCGATGGGAGAAAGATCGTTGGGCCCGTGCCATGCCGTCCTTACGCCGAAGGCTTCGCAATAGGCCGCCAGCTTTCGCGCGGGCGTAACGCCGCCAATCTGCGATATATGGCAGCGGATGAAATCAATCCAGCGGTTTGGCACCCGGTCGCAAGGCCGCGTCTCCTGATTGCCGGACGTGTCGATGGAGCCGGGAGCAATGCAGTTGACGCGTATCCCATAGGGCGCAAGCTCCAGGGCCAGCGATTGGCAGGAGCGCTCCAGCGCGGCCTTCATGCCGCCGTAGAGAAAATCGCTGGTATCCGCTCGTTGAGCGCGGACGGAGGATGTGAATAGAATGGAGCCGGCGATTCCGTCCTTTACCATCCATTGCGCGGCCCGACTGGCGCAGAGTATCTGCGAGATATAAAGCTGAGTCGTCATGAACTGCATTTGCTCCGGGGTAACGGTCAGGATGCTCATGCGCCTGTCCATCGCGCCGTTGCAGATCATTACGTCGATTTGTCCGAATTCCCTGCGCACGCGGGAAATCAGCTGCTCGGCGGCGGTAATATCCTCCATTTTCGCCTGATAACAGGCGCAGCGCATGCCTAGGGTGGAAAGCGTCTGCTGAACTTCTATCGCTTCGCCTTCGTTTTCGTAATAGGTAAACGCGACGGCATACCCCGCCTTGCCCAGAGCGATCGCCATACCGCGGCCGATGCCGTGGGAACCGCCGGTAATGCAGGCGGCCTTTCACATTTCACGCACCTCTTTTTATCGAATGATCACGCGCTGATTGTCTTCCACCAGCGCCGCGCCGCGGCCGGAAATGGGCAGGTCAACCTGATCAAATGTGTTGTCGGCGAGATAAACGCCCTCGACCGTCGGGGCCAGATCCAGCGCAATGCCGTAATGGCTGTCCGAAATGCGGTTGCGCTGGATGATGACGTCCTGCCAGTCGCCTTCGCAGCCGCCGTCCGTGGCAAAGCGGGCGTGATAGCCGTCCTCCAGCAAATTGCCGTTAAAGGCGTTGCTGCGCTGCTGATTGGGGATCCTTCCGCCGTGGCAGCGCACGCAGAGCCGGCTTTGAATACGATCCACATCCATGCCGGACACCATGTCGAACGAATAGCCCCAGCGCTCCAGCACGGTGATGTCGTAAAGGCGATTGCCCGCAAAGGAAACATACCAGTGCGGATGCACCGTGTTGTAAAAGAAGCCCGAGGTCAGGCCGATGTTGAACACCTTCTTGAAGGTGTTTTCCGCAATGACGGTGTGCAGCTGTAGGCCGTAGAACTGGAATGCGCCGCCGTTTTCAAAGTGATTTTTGAAAACAATGTTGTCTGCATGGTTGTTGAAGATCAGCACTTTGGTCGCGCCGTCCTCCGGCGGCACGGTGAAGGGCTGCTCCAGCGCGATCTGATCCGCATGATTCTCCGCGATGCGCCGCACCTGTCCGGCGCCCCTTCCAGCCGTCAGCAGGAGCAGACAGCCGGTCAGCGCCCCGTCGGCGAAGGTCTTTTGCAGCCGGTAGGCATCCTTTCGATCATCCGTCCGCCAGATATGGGATTCGTCTCTGGGCGAATCGCAATACAGGCCGTAACAGTCCGTGGTCATGATTTCGCGGTTGTTGTCCATGCGATTCGCGGCCGTATTATGCGCGAAGAAGGAATGAGACAGCGCCAGATTGATGGCAAAATGATCATAGTCGTTATGTTCGATATAGGCGTTCGCACATCCAAAGACCGCGCCGCCCTGACCGCTGAATTTGGAATGCCCAAGATACACATTTTTGCAGCGCGGAAACTGATGCGCGGTCATGTCGTCGGAGCAAAGCGCGATCGTGTCCAGAAAAATGTTGCGGCAATGATAAAAGCGGAACATCACTTCGCCGCTGGCCGATCTATAGTAGCTCGCCTCCTGCGCCACCTTCATTTTCAGCTGCGCATGGCTATATTTGTCTCCCAGCGTGCCGGTGATGCTTGGCCCGCCGCAGAAGGGGATAAAGGTGGAGGTTAGCCGTTCGATTCGGATGTTGGCCGTGTCGTTGGCGCCGAACAGCGTGGAGACGCGCGTGCCGCTGACGTCCAGATCATGCACATAATTGCTGCCGCTGAGATGAATGATCTGCGGCGGCAGCTGATAGAGATCCCACAGATACGGCAGGAAGGTCAGCGACGTTTTCGTAACGCCGTCGCCTTTGATTTCCACGTTCCGCGGAATATCCAGCAGATAGGTGAACAGATAATTCCCATGGGGGAAATAGACCGTGCCGCCGCCGTTTTTCCGCGCCGCGCTCAGGGCGGCCAGAATGCCTGCGGTATCGTTATGGAAGGCACCCACACCCTTCGCGCCGTAATCCCGCACATTGAAAACGCGGCGGGGGATTCCTTTCAGGAAGGAAGCGCGGACGCGGATCCCTCTGGGCGCAGCCCAGCAGCCGTCGTCGCCATAGCCGCTGTGCAGGGAAAGCTCATATTCGCCCTCCGGAATATCCGCTGGCAGACGAACGGAAAGGGCATACGGCGCATCCTGAGATTCGGGCGACAGGGTAACGGTCTGCGAGGCGCTGCGGAGCCGCACCTCCGCAGGCAGCGGCGCGTCCGCCGGACAGAGTCGGTAGCCCGCCAGACGAATCAGCCCGCCGGGAGAAGCGGAATCTCCGCTATCGCCCAGCACGGTTTCGAATTGCGGCAGATTCAGCCAGACGGACTGAAGCAGTTCGCCGGCCGCTCCGTACAGATTCGCCTGATAAATGCCCGCCTGCGCCGGCATACGCAGCTTTATGGAGTCCTCCGTTGCCTGTAGAATTTCGGCGTCGATTGCCGGTTCGGTCTGAGCGGAAACCGAGACGGGGAAAAAGGCGGGGACTGCGGCGTTCGCGTTATAGGCGGGCTGCGCATGGCAGGCGGCGGCGCTCGTGCGCTGATTGACGACCGGCGCGAGGGTGACGCGTCGCGTTTCCGCGCCGACGCGATCGCCGGAAAGGGAGAGGATGTCGCCGGGCTGATGGAACGTGTTTCCTGTATAGAATACGAGCATATTTCAGCCCTCCTTACACTTCTGTGTTGTCCGCCTGTCTGACGGGCGGAAGCTCGATGCCGGTTTCGTAGTTGTAATGGAAATCTGCGGGCGCGGGCTGGTCCCACCCGCCGCCGATCAGGTTGTCATACGCGCCGCCGAGGGGATCCTCCAGCTCGGTCACGGTGATTTCGCCAATGTAGACCCTGGCTTCGCTGTCCGTGATCAGGCCGATGTTGCCGATGCCGCTGATCAGAGGATGCGTATCCTCATAGGCCATGACCGGCCGGTCGTCCCAGTAGACGGTGATAAACTGATCCAGCGCGTCCACCCGCAGGATATGCCATGCGCCGGGAGACGCGAAATAGTCCAGCGGCACGCTGCAATCCGCTTCATACATATTGGGCAGGTATGTGCAGGGGCAGGAACGATAAAGGGACAGGCGATTTCCGTCCTCAAGGCAAAGCGCATAGCCGAAGGTTCCGTAGCAGTCGCTGTTGCGATGGCGCACCATGAAAAAGACACGCCCCGCGTGCGCTTCGTCAAAGCACAGCTCCATGCGGGCGCTGTAATCCGCCCACCAGGGGCTGCCGATAAAATGCAGGCCGGGCATGGCGTTTTTGTACCATACGCGCTTGGCACGTCCGTTTTCATGCAGCTCTATCAGATTGGCGGAGCCGTCCACGCCCGTCCAGAAAAAGCGCTCATGGGAGGCGGTCGCCAGCGCGCCGCGGCTGAAATCCTCATGAAACAGCAGCTGGGGAATCTGGGGCTCAGTCTTGGCAAGCGCGGGGAGAGACGCGTATTCTTCCGTATAAACCGCGGCATGATAGCGGCTGAAATCCGCCTGAATGGGAACGCCCTCAGCGCCCGAAAAGGCAAAAACGCCGCAGAGAATTTTTTCGTCAAAGGGGAACTGAAAGAGTCGCTCCCGATGGAAAATGCGCCAGCCGTCGTCCTCCGGCGTGCGGTAATAGCCCGTCAGATAGCGCCCGCGCAGGGCGATCTTCAGCCGCAGCGGATAATGATCGCCGGCCGGCAGGTTGATCTGCGGCGCTACGCCGATGGTCGAAAAGCCCTCCTTCATGCGGCGAATAAAGCGAACGGCGTCCTCGGAGATCATCAGCGCCGCCATGGAGTCCAGCTCCGACGGGTGCTCGCCCGAACGGATCATAAGGCCCGCGCAGGGCTTCCAGCGGCCGGAGGCGGCCTTTACGCGATCGAGCTGCACCTCCGCTTCCAGCCGAACCTGCTCGCCGTGGGGGAGCGTCAGCGGTTCGTACAGATAGGCCATCTGATCCTCTTCGCCGCGATCCCATTTGTGCGCGATCCCTGTTTCAACGCGCACGGCGTCCGCGCCGGCCAGCCTGGTTAATATGCTCTCAGGCGTCTTTTTGCTGCTGAAAAAATGTAAACGTTCAAAAGCCATACCCATCTTCCTTCCGATTCAGGTTGGCTTTATTATAGGGGATAGCGAATGTGCGCAACAATATACAATTAACTCGTTTGGGGGAGGAGGCGGAATTGTATAGCGTCTGTTTGGGCGCTATTCGCCCTTGGACGATGGATGATCCTGCGCGATCGACTCGCGGTATTCGCTGGGCGAGATGCCGTAAACGCGCTTGAAGGCGCGGCTGAAGGACGTATAGGAAAGATACCCCACCATTTCGCCGATATTGGCGATGGTGCTGTCGCCGCTTTCGATATATTTGGCCGCCGCTTCCAGACGGCAGGTTTCCAGCATTTTGATGAAGCTGGAATTGTAAACCTCCCTACAGGCCTTATTGATTTGCTGGATCGATACGTCCAATGCGGCGGCGGCATTCTCAGCGGCAATTTCCGGAGATGTGAAATTCTGCTGCAAGTAGGCTTCTATGCGTCTGCCCAGCCGCTTCAAATCGGAATCCTGCGTTTGCTGGATCGCCTGGCATATTTCCGTGCAGACGGCGGAAATTTCCGCCATAATGGCCTGCGGCGGCATAATGGACATGGAACGGTTCAATTCCGCCATCCGCGCAATGGCCCTCGCGGATACGGCGGGGTTTTGCAGCTCGGCCAGCACCTGATAGATCGTGCCCATAACGTTGCTGGCCAGCAAAAGCGTGGCCGAGGAGGTGCTGCTGGGCGAAACGTTGTTGGCCGTCCAAATGCCGTCCAGGCACGCCGCCACGCCCGCTTCCCTGCCCGCCTTCAGATGACGGGTCAGCGTGTTCTGCATTTCCGTGGTGTAATTATAAAAGGATTGTTGGAGCGCGCTGTCATAGATCAATACGCGGGCGGCGCTTCGGCTCAGCGCTTCGACGGCGCTGGCATAGGATATGGAGATCTTTCGTTTCTCATTCGCAATAGGCCCCACGCTGATCTGATAGGGCGCTTTAAGCAGATCAAACAGCGACATATCCATTTCCTCCGCGGTGACGCGGCAGTTCTCCTGCGTCAAAAGCGAATCATGGAACAGTACGGCGATATCGTTCTGCTTGGAGAGATAGATATATCCGCGGTCGGAAAACATACTCACGCAGAGGTCGTACACATATCCGGCCAGCGAGTCCCGGGCGCTGTCCGTAATGCGAATGACAAAGACGGCGAAACGATCGTCGGACAGATCGATCTGGCACATGGGGAGAATCTGCTCCATCTGCGCGTTTTCTACATAGGGCGTTTCCAGCAGACATTCCAGAAGCATATGCCGCGTCATGGTGCTGTGCCGGTTGAGCATTTTCCGGTTCAGCTCCTGCTGGAGGACGATGTTGTCATAGATGCTGTTCATGGTGTCCTGATAGGTGGTGCTTTCGCAGGCGTCGGGAGCGAGCCGGATAAAGGGAACCAGCGGCTCCGCATGGCGGCGGGCGGAATAATAGGATGAAACCACGCAGACGATCAAAACCGCGATAATCACGGCATAGAAAATGCCTTCCGCCATGAGCTGCTTAGCGAACAGCTGCTTATAGGGATAGACGGCGTACAGCCGGTAGCCGTACGTTTCGGAAGCGGCGCTGATGACGGCGCTTCGCCGGCCGTTGATGAGGCCGGTATAGCCGTCCGTCAAATAAGGCAGAGAATCGTTGGCCGTGAAGGTTGTGAGCGCGTTGGGGGATTGGGAAAACAGAAGCCGGCCGTCGGCGTCCGTCATCATCAGCGCCTCGGCCTTCTGAAAGACGCCGCTCTGCGACAGCAGCCGCGCGGGATCTATGCAGAGCATCAGCGTGAAGCCGCCCGCGCTTTCCCTGCTGCGGGTATCGGGCTGAAAATAAAACGCACAGAGGCGATCCTTTCTGTCGATTGTGCCCATCATGAGCGGGAGCGCGGCGCGGCGATTCAGCGCAAGGGCGCGCCAGTCCTCAAAGTTCAGTCCATAATTTTGAAAAAAGTAATAGAGCTTATCCAGCCCGGAAATCGCGTTTGTCGTGGAAAGCAGAATCTCTGTCGTGGGCTGAATGATCCAGAAGTCCTGCAAGACCTCTTCTTCATAGCGCGAGGCGTTCGCCTTCAGGCTGTTCTGCGCCTTGCGCAAAAGATCGGTGTACTCCACCAGATAATACTGGCGGTCTTTTTTCCAATAGAGAATGTTTCCGATGTCCTCGTCGTTGAGCGCGTAATGGCGGTAGGTGTTGATGGCGTTGTTAAAGACGCTGTCGATCCAGCCGACGTTCTGACGTATGATCTGGCGCGCCTGCTCCACCGCGCTTTCACGGTAAAGATGGAAGATGCTCTGCGCCAGCACGGACAGGAGCAAAATGGGGATGACGGAAATGACCAGACTGGTCATAAAGAAACGCTTAAAAAAGCGATTGCCCGTCGTCTGTTCCTTCATGCAGTTTGCCTCCTCCGGCGCGACATATATGGATAGTATAGCAAAAATCGCGCTTTTAGGCAAGGAAAACCGGCTGTCCGGAGACTGTACAAAAAGCCGTTTTTAGAAAAAATCGCTTTTTGTATACCTCTGGTTAGGTGTACAATTCCCCGTTTGGCGCTTTGGACAATAATTGTATATTGATTTGAGAGGGAACATTGCGATATACTCGAAATGCAATAAAACGTGGGAGATGAAGAGAATGAGCGCCTTACTCGCCGCCAAGCCCCGGAGGGACGGCTTTTTTGCCCGATTGAAAAAAAGCGTCGGCCGCTATTGGATGCTATATCTGATGCTGATCGTACCGCTTGTGTGGGTCATTATCTTTTCCTATCAGCCGATGTATGGGATTCAGATCGCCTTTAAGGATTTTTCCATCCGCAAGGGCTATGCCGGCAGCCCGTGGGTGGGGCTGAAGCATTTCAAAACCTTTATTAACGGCTTCTATTTCGCCACGCTGATCAAAAACACGGTGATTCTCAGCCTGTATTCCATTTTGATTGGCTTCTTCCTTCCCATTATATTCGCGCTGATGCTCAATGAAATCGGCAGCAGCAAGCTGCAAAAATCCGTTCAGATGATCACCTATCTGCCGCACTTTATTTCCACGGTGGTTGTGGTTTCGATTCTGCATCAGGTGTTTTCCGGCAGCGGCGTTGTGAACAGCATTCTGATTTCGATAAATTTGCAGCCTGTAAATTTCTTCGGGGAGGCTTCTTCCTTCCGCCATATGTACGTCTGGTCCGGCGTATGGAGCGATTTGGGATACAACACCATCATTTATATGGCCGCGCTGGCCAAGGCGGATGTGGAGCTGTATGAGGCGGCGAAGATCGACGGCGCCAACCGGTTCCAGAAAATCCGTCATATCGATTTCCCCACGATCGTGCCCTCCATGACCACGCTGCTGATCCTGCGCTTCGCGTCCGTGATGAGCGTGGGCTTTGAAAAGGTTTATCTGATGCAGGACACGGTGAACTACAGCGTTTCCAATGTGATTTCCACCTATGTCTACGAGGTGGGTCTTGTGGGCGGGCAATACAGCTTCTCCACGGCGGTCGGCCTTTTCAATTCGCTGATCAACGTGGCGCTGCTGGTGACGGCCAATATGATCGTGCGCCGCATTTCGGAAAACAGCCTGTGGTAATGGAAGGGAGAAACGTATGACGCATTCTAAGCGCATTCATGAAACGCGGTTTGACCGCGCCTTCAACGCGATTAATACCGCGCTGGTTCTGCTGACCACCTTTGTGATTCTTCTGCCGCTGCTCAACGTAGTGGCGTGCTCCTTCTCCGAGCCGGGCGCGATCACGACGAACCGGGTCTTTATCTGGCCGGTCGGGCTGAACACCACCGCCTATGCGCGGCTGTTCAAATTGCAGGACATCTGGATGGGCTACGCCAACTCGCTCTTTTACGCCATCGTCGGCACGACGTTCAATCTGCTGGTCACCGTCATGTGCGCCTATCCGCTTTCCTGCAAGGACATGATGGGCCATAAGGTGTTCCTAGGCATATTCACCTTTACGATGTTCTTCAGCGGCGGCACCATCCCCACCTATCTGGTCGTGCGCTCCTGCCGCCTGATCAACACCCGTTGGGCGCTGATTATCCCGGGCGCCATGAGCGTGTACAATATGATTCTTGCCCGTACCTATTTTATGACGTCCATCCCCGCCGAATTGCGGGAAGCCGCGCGGATTGACGGCGCGAATGAGGCGAAGGTGCTCGTCCGCATCGTGCTGCCCCTGTCCATGCCCATTCTGGCGGTGCTGGCGATGTATTACGCTGTGGGCCACTGGAACAGCTATATGAGCGGCCTGATCTATCTGACGGATAAGACGAAATACCCGCTGCAGCTGATCATTCGCGATTATCTGCTTTCCGATGCGCTGCTGGACGAGCTGACCAGCGGCGGCAACGTGACCTCGGAATATCTGGCGAAGGCCATGGGAGAGCGAGAGGTGCTGAAATATGCCATCATCATCGTCTCCACCCTGCCCATGCTGATTCTCTATCCCTTTGTGCAGAAGCACTTCATGAAGGGCGTGATGGTCGGCTCCATCAAAGGCTGAAGTTAAATGGGATGAGGCCCATTTGACACATAAAAGGAGGAGGTTACCCTATGAAACGTTTCCTGTCTCTGGTTCTGGCCGCCGTTCTGGCGCTGTGCGCTCTGCCCGCGATGGCCGAAAGCGCCGCGCCCACCAGGCTGACTGTGCTCACCACGTCGAAGGAAGACCTGAGCACCGACTACTCGATGAAGAAGGTCGCCGAAAAGTGCAATGTGGAGTTCGAGTGGGTCTATCTGGTTGAGGACACCGCGAAGGAAAAATTCCAGATCATGGTGAATGCGGACGAACTGCCGGACATTATCCTGCGCCCCGCCGAACTGGCCAACGACGCGAATCAGGCGTATGCGCTGGGCGTTGACGGCGTGTTTCTGGATCTGATCCCCGCGATGGAAAAGTATGCGCCGGATATGATGGCGCTGTATCAGGGCTATACCGACGTGTGGAACGCCTGCGTTGGCCCCAACGGCGCGCTCTATATGCTCCCCCGCATCAATGAGGACCGCGATTTTACCTCCAACGGCGTGCGCACCTACATCGACCGCACCTGGCTGGAGAACGTCGGTCTGGAAATGCCCACCACGCTGGATGAGTTCTACAATGTGCTGGTCGCCTTCAAGGAGAAGGACGCCAACGGCAATGGCGACCCCGACGACGAAATCCCGTGGACGTTTGATAAGGGCACGAACGTGATGGACGGCCTGGTCATGACCGCCTTTACCGAGATCACTCAGGGCGACACCCGCATCATCCGCGACGGCAAGGTGCAGATCGCCGCGATGACCGAGGCCTATCGCGAGGCCCTGCGCTTCATGAACAAGTGCTTCAGCGAAGGCCTGATCTATGCCGAATCCTTCACGCAGGATTCCAACACCGTCTGGGCGCTGAACGAAAAGTCCGCCGATGAGAACACGCTGGGCGTGGTGACCGGCGGCCACCGCAACTGCGTTTGCAGCTGGGACAGCCGCCGCTGGGAAAGCTACGATCAGATTTTCGTGCTCTTCGACGAAAACGGCGAAACCCATCCTTCCGTGAAGCTGGGCAACAACTTCGGCCGTAACGTGGCGCTGAACGCGAACATCACCGAGGAAAAGCTGGAGGCCGCCATGCGCGTGCTGGAGTACATAGCTTCTGAGGAAGGTTCCTTCCTGGTGCGCGTCGGCGAGCTGGGCTACAACGTGCAGCCCGCGGACGAGGGCAGCCTGAGCATCGGCGGCGAGAAGGCCTACTATCGCAAGAACACCGAAGAAGAGGACGAGAAGCTGGTCGTGAACGGCAAAGTCACCATGGTGAACGACTGGAACTGGATCATGCGCCTGGAGCAGAGCTATCAGCAGGCGGCCGCGGACGCCAATCCCGGCGACGACTGGACCTACGTTCACATCACGATGGAGAACAAGTACTATCACATCTATGTGAAGGACATCGGCCTGTACTGGCCCACCACCATGATCATGGACGCCGAAGCCGTCAATGAAATGGCGCTTATCCAGACCGAAATGAAGAACTACATCAGCAGCGCGACCACCGATTTCATCACCGGCAAGCGCAATGTGGATACCGACTGGGACGCCTATCTGGCGGATCTGAACAAGATTCAGGTGGAGAAGTTCCTGACCATCAGCCAGGAGCAGTACGATAAGGGAACGGCCAAGTAAACCTTGCCAACGCAGCGGGGCGAAACGGAGAAGGGCTTCGTTTCGCCCCTTTTCTTAGAAAGCGAAAGGAATGAAACAAATGCTTCATATAAGCGCGAACGCTCAGGGGAAATTTACCGTTTCCGCCTTTGGCGAGGTTTGGATGGAATGTCCGGCGACGATTGCCGTGGACGCGAACGGCGAACGGGACGGCGACGATCGTTTCGTGCCCGTCATGGCCTACGAACGGCGGGAGGAGGATGGAAGAATCCAACATATCTGGCGCACACATTCCAATCTCTGGGCCAGGAAGGAATATGTGCTGGAGGTAACGGAAAGCGCCGCGCGGTTCTTCGTGCGCGTGGAGGGCGAGGGCAGAGTGGACGCGCTGCGCTTTTTTGGCTGCCGGGCGAAATATGAAGCGGCGGAATATCTGCTGCCCGTGGCGAACCACGCGGATTATTCCCGCAACCTGCGCATGATCACCGAGTCCGGCGTGATCGAGCTGGGTTACTTTACGCCGCCCTGCTATGTCTATCCCTTCCATATGGTGGGCCGCGGCGGCTGGCTGGGCGTGGGGCTGGCGGCGCGCGCGGGACAGTATAACTTTCATCAGTTCCTCTACCGGAACGAGGAGAACTGCTGCGGATTTGAGACGCCGCTTTACGGACAGACGACCGTAGACGGCGCATGGGAAAGCCAGAGCCTCCTGTTTGTGACCGGCGGGGATGCTTACGACGCGGTGCGCGCATACGCCCAATGGCATTATGACGCGGGCTGGTGCGTGAGAAAGGATCGCACTGGCGAGCCGGAGTGGTGGCGCAGGCCCCTCTTCTGCGGCTGGGGCGAGCAGGAAGCGCTGCGGCAGAAGTCTGGCGCGGCGCGCCCGTGCGATCATGCCACGCAGAAGGACTATACATGGATGAGCGAAAAGCTGGATGAATACGATCTGCATCCCGGCTGTATCATCATTGACGACAAATGGCAGAAGGAATATGGCAGCGCGCTGCCCGATCGTGAAAAATGGCCGGATCTGCGCGCCTTTACGGACGCGGAGCATCGGAAGGGCCGCCGGGTGGTGCTGTGGTTCCGCTCATGGTATCCGGAGGGGCTGAGTCAGGATGAGTGCATCGAATACCTCTGCACTGCCTGCGGCGCCGATCCGACGAGCGAGAAATATCGCGCGCGTATGCGAGAAACCATCCATACGCTGCTTTCGGACGAGGCGGGCTGCTATAACTGCGACGGCTTCAAGATCGATTTCGCCAACTGTATGCCGCTGGGCAAATATGTTTCCTGCCATGAAAAGGGCGTGTACGGCGTGGAACTGCTCAAGCGCTTCTTTGTCATGATGCGCGATTTTGCCAAGGCCGTCAAGCCCGACGCGCTGATCAACTGCTCCTGCGCGCATCCCTATTTCGACGAGATCGTCGATCAGGCGCGTATTCATGACTATTGGGGGACGATGCGCAATGCGCCCGAGGTCATGGCGCATCGGGCGAAGCTGTGCGGGGCGGCGATGGAAAACGTGCTCATCGACACGGACGCGGGCGGCGTAGGCAGCCGTCGGGATTTTCATCGCTGGATGAAAGCGCAGCCGGAGCTGGGGATCCCCGATTTGTATTATCTGACCGCCGCCGGAGACGTGCCCTTTGACGAAGCGGATATTGCGCTGATCCGCGATCTGTGGGAAGGATATGAGGCGGATCGACGCATGGCTGGCGGAGCAAGAGGAGGAAAAGACCAATGATTGAGAAGCGCTATCAGGTCGTCGTTGTGGGCGGCGGGATTTCCGGCGTGTGCGCCGCGTTGGCGGCCGCCCGGCACGGCGTGAAAACCGCGCTGATTCAGGATCGTCCCGTGCTGGGCGGCAACGCCAGCAGCGAGATCCGTATGCACATTTGCGGCGCGGATCGGGAAGGGCATCGCCCCAACGCCCGAGAAACCGGCATTGTGGAAGAAATTCTGTTGGAGAACCAGCTGCGCAATCCCCAACATTCGTTTTCGATCTGCGATACGATTCTCTGGGAAAAGACGCGGGAGCAGGAGAATCTGGACGTCTATTTGAATACTCGCTTTCTGTCTACTGAAGCGGATAACGGCGCAATCCATCGGATTTATGCCCAGCAGATGACCACGGAAAAGGATTTTTTATTCACGGCGGATATTTTTATCGACGCGACCGGCGACGGTATGCTGGCCTTTCAGGCGGGGGCGCGGGTGATGCACGGCCGGGAGGGCAGAGCCGTCTTTGGCGAAAGTCTGGCTCCGGAGGTATCGGATGACTACACCATGGGCAACAGCCTGATGTTTACCGCCCGGGATATGGGCCGGCCCGTTCCGTTTACAGCGCCGCCCTGGGCGTATCATTATACGGATGCGGATATTCCGGGCCATCAGAACCATCATAACGGCCCCGTCGTGGAAGCCACTTCCGGCTATTGGTGGCTGGAGCTGGGCGGCGATCAGCGGGACAGCCTGAAGGACGGCGAAGAAATCCGGGACGAGCTGCTCAAGACGCTGTACGGCGTTTGGGATCATCTCAAAAATCAGGATCAGGGCTGCGAAAATCTGGCGCTGGATTGGGTGGGCTTTTTGCCCGGAAAGCGGGAGAGCCGCCGGATCGTGGGCGATTATGTTCTGCGGCAGGACGATCTGACGGCGGGGCGCATTTTCGACGACGACGTCGCCTATGGCGGCTGGCATCTGGATCTGCATCCGGTGGGCGGCTTTGCGGCGTTTGGGAGCTTTGAAGAGCCCAGCGAAGAAGTTCGGCAGCTGAAGCAATTAAAGCGCCTTTACGGGATCCCGTACCGCGCGCTGCTTCCGGCAGGCATGAGCAATCTGCTGATGGCCGGCCGCGCGATCAGCGTCAGCCATATTGCCTTTGGCTCCACGCGGGTGATGGCCACCTGCGGCGTGGTGGGGCAGGCGGCGGGAACGGCGGCCGCTCTGGCGGCGCGCAATGGAAAAACGCCCCGCGAGGTGGACGTGGCGCAATTACAGGAAGCGCTGATGCGGGACGATTGCTATCTGCCGGAAAAGCGTCTGCCGGTTCAGGACGCGAAAATGCGCTGCTCTTCCTGCGCGCCGGGCTATGCGCCTGAAAAGGCGCTGGACGGCTTCCTGCGCGCGGAAGAAAAGGATGCCCATGCCTGGATGCCGGATGCAAGCGATCCTTCTCCATGGCTGGAAATGCAATTTGCGCAGCCGAAGGAAGTGAAGCGGGTCATTCTCCGCTTCGATTCAAACTGCTCCGCGCACTACGCGATTTCCATCAGCCACTGGTGGCACGAGCGTATTCCCAGCGGCGTGCCCAGGGAACTGGTGAAGGATTACGCGCTGACTTTCATGCGCGGCGGGGAGTGCGTGCATCGCGTCCGCGTTCAGGATAATTATCTGCGCTTTAAGGTGCTGGAACTGACGCAGAGCGTCGTCTGCGACGCCATTCGGCTGGAGATTTACGCGACCTATAGCGCGCAGCCGGAAAAGGTGTTCCAGATGGAGGCGTATGACCAGTAAAGGCGCGATGCGCGTCATTGCTTATCGCCGTTGTCCGGCGTATGCCGATTATTCGCACCTGACCGGAATACAGATTTCGGTTACAAACTTCTCCGTATCGTTGGTAACGCCGTAGTCAATGAGCGTGACCTCGCGGGAAAAGCCAGCGATCTGCATTTGATGTCTGTCGATATAGCTCAGCAGCTTTTGATATTGCGCCGGTGCTTCCCTGTGACTGCCGCGAAAGCGCAGCCGCACGCAGAGCGTTTCCGGCAGCGCCAGCGTTTCGCCCGTGTAAATATCCTCCTGATCCAATATCAGAAAAATGCCGTCATACTGCGCCGTGTCCGCTTTTTGCAAGTGCTCCACCGAAATGCCCAGCCCCACCTTGCCGAGAAAGACGACGGCTTCCGCATCGGACTGATCCAGCTTTCGGATCGGCGCTTCCATATCGGCGGAGCCGTCGATTTTCAGCGGATCGTCTACCCACACAATGCGGTAGGCGGGGAGCTGAATCAGCGAGACGGCGTTCAGCGGCGTGTTTTCAGCATCCGTCAGCCAGTTCAGGCGATGATCAATCTTCTGCTCAATGCGCTTCAGCGCCCGTTGCTTTTTGAGCACCGCCTGCTTCTGCTGACGGAGCTTTTCCTTAATGCGGTCAATGTCCCTGTTTTTGAGGAAGTCCTCGATCTCGGACAGCGGCATATCCAGCGCCCGCAGATAGCGGATGGTGTTCAGCGCTTCAAATTGTTCCGTTCCGTAATATCGGTAGTTGGAATCCGGAGAGATATAGGCCGGAGTCAGCAGGCCGATGTTTTCATAGTGACGCAGGCTGCTGCCGCTGATGTGGAACAGCTTTGACACCTCGCCTATGGGGAAAAGCCCTTTTCGATTCACTGTTTACCCTCCAATCTCCCCCGTTTGGCACTGCGGCGCATCACGGCGAAGGCGATCACGCAGATCACAACGGACAGCAGCGAGCCTGCCGCCGTCGCCAGTCCCATCGGGAACAGCGTTGTCGGGAACAGCTGCGAGGTCAGATAAACGCCGGGGATGCGCATCAGCACAATCGCGAGGATGTTATGCAGGAATGACAGCCCCGATTTTCCGCAGACGCAGAAATAGCCGCTGAAGCTGAAATGAACGCCCGCAAAAATGCAGTCGAAAATGTATCCCCGAAGATATTGCCCGCCGAAGCGAACGACTTCCGCGCCATCCGCTGTGCTTTGATCCGTAAACAGGGCGACGATGGGCTCCGCCGCAAATTGAATGACGATTGAAGTGAGAAGGCCGAAGCCCACGGCAAGAGCAATCGCATACCGCAGCGTCCGAAGCGCCCGTTCCGGCTTGCCCGCTCCGATGTTCTGCGCGCCCAGCGCCGAAACGGCGGAGAGCATCGATGAGGGAACCAGGAACAGGAAGCTCATGACCTTTTCCACAATGCCGACGGCCGCCGCGTCGTTCAGTCCCCGATGATTGGTAATGATCGTGATTACGATGAACGCGATCTGGATCAGGCCGTCCTGCAGGGTGATGGGAACGCCGATTTTCAGAATTTTGCCCATCACCGGACGGCGGGGCCTGAAGTCGGCTCTTTCCAGCGCGATGCTCTTTCGCTTCAGAATTATGAGCAGAGACACGGCCACGCTGATCGCCTGCGATACCGTCGTGCCCAGCGCCGCGCCGGCAGGGCCGAGATGGAACACGCCCATAAAGAGATAGTCCAGCGCGATATTCGCGGCACAGGCCACTGCGATGAAATACATCGGGCTTTTGCTGTCGCCCATGCCGCGGAAGATGGCGCTGATGATGTTATAAGCCGTGATAAAGGACAGGCCGATAAAGCAGATGGTCAGATAGGCGTCGTGCCGCCGACGGCCTCCGTCGGTGTGGACATTACGGAAACGATTGGCCGCACCAGCGCGAGCAAAACAGCCGTCAGCGCGACGGTCGCCGCCATGAACAGCACGACGGTGTTGCCCACGTCCCTGGCGGCCTGCCTGCGGTCGTCCGCGCCGACGGCCTGGCCGATGCTGACGGTCGTTCCCATGGCAAGCCCGACGATCATCACCGTGAGCATATGCATAACCTGCGAGCCGATGGAAACGGCGGTCGTGCTGGCCACGCCCTCGAACTGGCCGATGATGAACAGATCCGCCATGCCGTAGAGCGTTTGCAGGAAATACGAGAGCAGATAGGGCAGCGAGAACAGAATGACATTCCTGAATACGCTGCCGGTGGTGAGGTTCCTTTCCATAGTCCTTCCTTCTTCCCGTTTGACTTCCCTTGAATTATAAACTTTGCAACGGTTGCAAAGTCAAGCGTGGAAACGAAATTTAACTCAATCAAACGGGCGCCGGCTTTGCGCGTATGAGAGCAATGCCTTCGGCGCGCTGTCGGGAAATCTCCGCGCAGAGGGGTGTTCATGCTGGGGCAGGAACATAGATTGCCAATACGCGCCCTCTGCACCGGCAAGTTCGTAATAGACGAGATTACAGTATGCTGAGCTTTTCAGGCGGATTTGCGATTGAATGATGCGCAAGAATGTGTTATTATATTATTACACTGAGAACGGAGCCGCTGTGCTCGCATTGTAGGGCAAATTGACAAAGCGCCCGCGCGTTTTGGGGAGGACGATATGAGGCTGATTGACATTCGCGACGCGGCGTTCGGGTGGTCGCGGCAGACGACGCTGTTTCGCGTTGAGCGGCTGTGCATCCGAAGCGGCGATAAGGTGATCCTGATCGGCCCCAACGGCAGCGGTAAGACGACGCTCTTCAAGCTGCTCTCCGGCGAGGAGCGCTTTGCAGCCGGCGAAGTGTTCGTGCAGCCGCGTCTGGCGGTCGCGCGGTTCGAGCAGCGCGCGCTCTACAGCGGCACGGTGCGGACGCTCTTTGATTCCCTGTTTCGGGCGGTCATGGCGGTCGAGGAGGAGATTAGAGCGACGGAGCGGCGGCTGGAAACCGACTGGAGCGAGCCGCTTTTGAAAAAATACGAATCGTTGCAGAGCCAGTTCGACAGTCTGGGCGGCTATCAATATCTGGTGGATAGGGATTCCTTCATTGAGACGTTCGACCTGAGCGACAAGCTGGAGACGCCGTTCGAATGCCTGAGCGGCGGCGAGCGGCAATATGTGCGGCTGGCCATGACGCTGTTCGCGCAGTGCGATCTGATGCTGCTGGACGAGCCGTTCTGTTATCTGGACGCGGAGAAAAGCCGGTGGCTGTGCGCGTATCTGAAGAATACGCCGCGGGCGTTTGTGCTGACCGGCCACGGCGAGAGCGTTCAGCGCGGCCTTACGGCGCAGACCATCGAAATTTCTCACGGCACGGTGCTCATGTATTCGTCGGATATAGATGCGGCCCGGCGCCAGAAATCGGTTCTGGAACAGCGAATTGAGCGGAAAAATCGGGACGTCGCCAAGGAAATTGAGCTGAGAAAGCAGGAGATTGAGCGCAGACGGCGCTGGATGAAAACCGCCGAGGTCAAAAAGCCCCACGCGATTGTGGTTCGGCGCATGGAACGGGAAATCAGTCAGCTGGAAGCCATGCGGCAGGCGTCGCTCTACGACGAGGATTTGGCGTATGGCTTTCAGTTCCAATTTGACGAGGAGCGCTGGAACACGAACGAAGCGATTCTGGAGGCCAAACGCGTC
>CAKUKM010000038.1 GCA_934663595.1 uncultured Clostridia bacterium
GGGAGAATGTCACAGCGTTTGGTATCGCTTTCTGCAAGAAGCGCTGCAGGGTAGTTTTCGAGAAGCTATAAAGGGTGCGCAAGGGGTGCGCAAAAGGGGTGCAAACTGCCCCCCTGCACCCCCTTATTCTATTTCGTAACTTGTATCATTATATAGGTACAGACACACAAGAACCTGCAGAAATGCAGGTTCTTTTCTTTTGTTTCAAACGGGAATGCAGGATTTGCGCATTTCTTCGCAAAGGCGCGAGCGATCCGCGCCAAAGCTTATTCCTCGAATTCTTCCTTCCCGAACGCTATATGCGCCCGTTGTTTTGCCGATAGGTTTCCAATATTTTGGGGCTTACTCTATTCAAATGCCTACATATATATTCCACTGTATCGTTCACAAAGCGGTCTATCCATTCCCGATCGTTCGCTTCTATGCGCTCGATGGCGTGCTGCACGAGTTCGAGTTCACGCAGATCCGACTCGAAAGAATATTCATCGTAGTGTTCTTTTATCGCTCGAGCGAACTCGCGAAGAATGCGCAGGGCGGTATCATTGTCCCCCCTCATCAGCACGCCGACAGGAGTAAGCATTTCCCAAGGCTCCGGCACCCTATGATTCGATCCATACTTTTCATTCGTGCTCCGTATACTCAATTCAACCCGTCTGTGGTCATCCTTTGCAACAGCGTCAAGGTTGCTCAGCTGATTCAAAATCGGGATGCCGCGCTCTTGCATCAGCTGGCACGACTTCTCAATTGCATCCTCAAAATCGTTCATAAGCCTAAAGACCGACTGGCCGCAATAATCGGCGTTCGGATACCGAAATTCGCACAGCTTTTCCAGCGTAGGGCCCGCCGAACACCAATGCATGTGCAACCAGCGCGGAGGATCGTCCGGAAGTGAATTCAGCACGAATCGCCAGCTGCGCAACAGCAGGTTGGCTTCGGCGGCTATTTCGCAAAAGCCGCTCTCTGGAATATGACGGAATGTGACGACCTGCAGAATATAGTCGTCGCAGAGCCGAATGAAATCGGCGCCCTTCCGGATAAAGCCCTCCGGCTTCAGGAGCGGTTCAAAGCGCTTCACAAAGCAGGCGCGGCGGCGCTTTTTCTGCTCCGGCGTAATTTTTGCATAGCTCAGTACTCCATACAGTTCTTCAGAGGTCATACTTTGCTTCCTTTCTATTTATAATTCATTCCACGGAACAAAAACATCGTAGGTGCTTGGAGTGATCCGTTCGGCGTTTCGTTCGGTCAGCCATGGAACATCCGGGCTTTCGGAGACGTAGAGCGCGTACCAGTCCCCATCCCATGTATAGTCTTCCGCAAACAGGATGCCGTTTCTAAAGCTCCTGGCGTTCCTTATTTTGCGCTTCAAATATTTCAACGAGTCATGATACTGGCTGCTGAAATGGATCGCCGTTCCTTCGCCCTGTCGGTCCGAATACAGAATAACGGCGTTATCGTCCGGATTCACTTTCATCTCTTCGAATTCGTATTCCTTCAGGCAGCCATACAGCGCTTCCACCTCGGCGTACAAATCCTTGCCGGCGATTTGATCCATGATCGTTTCTCCGGACAGCATACAGGTAAGCGCAACGATCGGCAATACGCAAAGAATGCGCACCGCTTTATAGATCCAGAGTTCAGTCCTTTTCCATGAAACGACGCAGCTTATGCACAATGTAATCACGGCCTCTACGGCGATAACGGGGAAAATAAATGTCATGCCGCCTATTTTCTTCACGCCGCATTCAACGAAAAAGAGCAATATGTGCAGCGCCATCCATGTAAGGATCGGAAACCTGCAATAGATTCTCCTGAGCATAGATACCGTCTTTCTATTCTTCATACTCCCTGCCATATTTCCCCCATAAACAAAAAGACCGCCCGCGCTTTCATGGCGCTTCGCAGGCGATCTTCTTGCTTTACAGCGTTCTGGTGAGCTTTACGCACAGGCCGACGACCTTGACCTCCGCCGCCGGCACGACGACGGCATGGAATTCCGAATCAAACGACTGCATCTGAATCCGGCTGCCGTCCAGCCGGAGCAGCTTGCGCACGATTCGCTCGCCCTTATACACGATCAGCATGATCCGGTCGTCCTCGGGCTTGCTCGCGGGCACGGTCAGCAGCAGATCGCCCGCGTACACGCGAAAGCCGCGCAGCGCGTTGTCCGGGCAGCGGTAATACAGCACCTTGTCCGGCGCGCCGCCCTCGATTTTTCCGCCGATTACCGGCGTGAGCACGTGATCGATTACCACGCCCTCCGGATCGCAGACGGGCACGCGCTTGACCACGCCGCCCAGCGCGTCCAGCCAGGCGTCGCTCGATTCGCGCGCGGCCTGCTCCTTCTGCGGCTGCTCCGGTTCAATCGGCAATACATAGGCGCGCGGCTTCGGGCGCAGCTGCACCTCCGGCTCCGCGGCCACGTCCAGCTCCGTCGAAATCGGGTTCTCCGCGCCGAGCACCTTCAATATGCGCTGCGCCTGATCGTCCGACACAATGCGGCGGCCGGCCTCGATATCCTTAATTACGTTTTCCGCCATGCCGCACTTCTTGCCCAGCGCCTTCTCGGTCATTTTCTTCTTCAGGCGCGCCGCGCGGATGGTATCTCCCAATCGGCTCATACTGCATCTTCCTTTAATCTGATTTCTCTTATTGTACCACAGGGGCGCAGAAACGTCAATTCTGCGCATTCGCCTGGTTGTATTGCGCGGAGCTGATGCCGAGCAGCACGCCCAGGAACGTATCGATCGCGGCGATCGTGCCGAGCACCTGCTCGCCCAGCGGGAAATTCCAGATGCCCGCCAGCGCGAAATACAGCGTGCCCAGCGCGGGCAGAAGCACCATTGCGATCCACTTTAAAATATCATACGTTCGATTGCTCATAGGTTCCGGCCTCCCTTTTTGCAGCGTTCTGCTTCAAGGCTATGCCGGCGCGCCGCGGGCAATTCCAGTTCTATTTGGGCCGCTCGTCGTCCGTAATCCACGCGTCCGCCTGCTTCAGGGGGCATAGATTGTAGCAATAGGTCTTGCCGAGCTTGGAGTGGTCGCTTAAAAAGATGCGCTGGCGGCTCTGCTCGAACATCGCGCGGCGCACGTTCGTCTCCTCGACGGACGCATCGTTGATCATGCCCGTTTCCGAAACGCCGCGGCTGGAAAAAAAGAACACGTCGGCGTTAAAATGGCGCACGAAATCCACCGCGAAATCGCCCACATAGGCCGACGAATTGTGCAGCATCAGTCCGCCGGTGCAATACACCTTGTGATTCAGCCCGCTCAGCTCCTGCGCGGTTTTCAGCCCGTTGGTCACGATCGTGAGGAGCTTGAACGATTCAAAGTATTTAATCAGAAACATCACCGTCGACGATGCGTCCAGGAAAATCACCTGGCCGTCGCGCAGATACTTCGCCGCCTTCGCCGCGATTTCGCGCTTGGCCTCGACGTTCTGCTGCTCGCGCACCGCAATCGGCAATTCCCGGTTCGCGCCGTCGAGCAGCACCACGCCGCCGTGCAGCCGCTTGACCAGACCGCGCTTTTCCAGCTCCGTCAGATCCCGCCGCACCGTCGCCTCGCTCGCGTACAGGCGATTCGCCAGCGTCTTGACCGTCGCGGTCGGCTTTTCGCGCAGAAACGCCAGAATATGATCCAGTCTCTCAATTTCAAACATTTTGTTCATCTTTATATGCTCTCGAACCGCGCCCGCCTTTTGCTTTCGCTTTCCGCGCGTTCACCCTCGTTTTGAATATACCACATCGCGCGCGATCTTTCAAGCGGCACGCGATCAATTGCGCTTTTTTATCATTGGTTAACGTTTTTGCGAAGCGCGCGCGTCAGAAAACGCGCTCGTATTTGATCATTTCATACTGTTTTTGTTCATTTAGACGATTTTCAATCAATTTAGCGGCCAGGTGTTGATTATTTGTACAATAAAATATATAATATACTACATAAGAAGATCCATTACCCAGAATGATAAGCCAGCGGCGAACGGCTCTCTTTACGCGCCGCAATTTTCATTTGACGGGAAAGGCGACCGGCTGGGGCAAACAGGCGCGGGCCATACGGCCTGCAACCGCGTTTCGGCCGCGCAAATGGGAATCTGCTTTGCGTTCCCCTGCGCATGAAGGCGGACAAACACGAAAATGAGGTGTAACCATGGCATCGATTACCTTTGAGAAAGTGACCAAGAGCTTCGGCAGCAATACCGTAATCGAGAATCTCGATCTGGAGATCGCGGACGGCTCCTTTACCGTATTGGTCGGCCCCTCCGGCTGCGGAAAGACGACGCTGCTGCGCATGATCGCCGGCATCGGCCCGCAGACCTCCGGCCGCGTATTGATCGACGGCAAGGACGTAACGCAGATCGCCCCCGGCAAGCGCGGCGTTGCAATGGTATTCCAGAACTACGCGATTTACCCGACGATGACCGTTCGCGACAACATCGAATTCGGCCTGAAGAACAACAAGGTGCCGAAGGCGCAGCGCGAAAAGCTGATTCGCGAGGCGTGCGAAAAGGTCGGCCTGACCCAGTATCTGGACCGCAAGCCCAGCACGCTGTCCGGCGGCCAGCGCCAGCGCGTCGCGCTCGCCCGCGCAATCGTCAAGAACCCCAGCGTGTTCCTGATGGACGAGCCGCTTTCCAACCTCGACGCGAAGCTGCGCGTTCAGATGCGCGTTGAGCTGATTGAGCTGCATCACAAGCTGAAGACCACGTTCGTATACGTCACCCACGATCAGGTCGAGGCCATGTCGATGGCGGACACGATTGTTCTGATGAACAACGGCAAGATCATGCAGATGGCGAGCCCGTCGGTCATGTATCGCGATCCGGACAACCTGTTCACCGCGCGCTTCATCGGCTCCCCCGCCATGAACATCCGCAAGGTCAACGCCTCCGGCGACACCGTGGGCTTCCGCCCCGAAAAGGGTCTGATTTCCGCATCGCCGATCGAGAACGCGTTCTGCATGCGCGGCACGGTCATCGCCAAGGAGCTGCTCGGCAGCGTGGTCAACTATTCCGTGCGCGATAATGAGGACAACGTCTACATCGTCAGCACCGACGACGAGAGCTTCTTCATGGGCCAGGAGCTGTATGTGGGCAGCCGGTTTGAAAACATCTATCTGTTCGGCTCCGACGAGCAGCGCATCCGCGAAGGCGACGCCAATTACGCCCAGCTGCTCGAAGCGGTGAGGAGGCTGTAAATGAAAACGCGTCTCATCGATAAACTCAAACCGTATCTGCTGCTGCTGCCGGCGTTTGTCGGAATCGGCGCATTTACGATTTACCCGGTCATCAAGGTCATTTACTGGAGCCTGTTCAAGGTCAACCAGCTCAACCCCGGTAAGACGAAGTTCGTGGGCGTCAAGAATTATCAGTATCTGCTGACGAACAAGAACTTCCTGAAGACCATGTCCAACACCGGCGTTTACACGCTGTGGACGGTCGTGATCATCATGATCATCGCCATTGTCCTCGCGGTGTGGCTTTCCAAGAAGCAGGACAAGATGACGAAGTTCACCCAGGCGGCAGCGTTTACGCCCCACATCATCTCGATGGTTTCCATCGCGATGGTCTTCGCCCAGATGATGAATCCGAACTTCGGTCTGTTCAACGCGGCGCTGGAGGCGGTCGGTCTTCCGAGAATGCAGTGGCTGCAGTCGTCCGACACGGCGATGGGCTCGGTCATTTTCGTCGCCTGCTGGAAGAGCATCGGCTATTACTCGCTGATCATCATCGGCGCGCTGCAGAGCATTTCGCCGAGCATCTACGAGGCGGCGGCGCTGGACAATTCCGGCAGCATCCGCACGATGCGCAAGATCACGATCCCGATGATTTCGCCGCAGCTGTTCTTCACGCTGATCGTCATGACCATCGGCTCGTTCAAGGTGTTCGATACGGTTCGCCTGCTGACCGACGGCGGCCCGAACAACGCCACCAGCACCATCGTGTACTACATCTACAAGACGGTGTTCTGGGACAACAACGTCGGCCGCGCGTGCGCAGCGAGCGTAATCCTGCTGGCCTGCGTAGGCGTGCTCACGTTCGTGTATTTCCGCCTGCTGAGCCGCAAGGTGCACTATCAATAAGAAAGGAAGTCTCTGATTTATGTACAAAGCCAAAAAGGGAATCGGCGGCGTAGTGGGCTTCCTTTTCAAGCTCATTGTATCCGCGATCTTCATTTTCCCGTTCCTGTGGATGCTGTCGCTGTCGCTGCAGTCCGATATGGACATCACGAAGCTGACGATCATCCCCAGCTCACCGACGCTTCAGAATTTCGCCAACGCATGGCGGCTCGCTCCGTTTGGAACGTATCTGAAGAACTCGGTGATCATCATTCTCGCAATCGTCGTGCTTCAGACGCTGGTCATGGTTCCGGCGGCATATGCGTTTGCGAAGTTTGATTTCAAGGGCAAGGGCTTCCTGTTCGGCATCGTGCTGATTGCATTCATGATGCCCACGCAGGTCACGTTCATCCCGATCTACCACATGATGGCGGACTTCGGCTGGACGAACACCCTTCTTCCCCAGATTCTGCCGTTCATGACCAACGCCTTCGGCATCTTCCTGCTCCGCCAGTATTTCATGCAGGTGCCGGACGAGCTGATCGAGGCGGCGCGTCTGGACAACGCGAACGAGGCGCAGGTGCTGGCGCGCATCATGCTGCCGATGTCGAAGCCCGGCATTTCGGCGATCGCGCTGTTGAGCTTCGTCGGCCACTGGAACGATTACTTCTGGCCTCTGATCATGACCAACAGCGATTTCATTCGCCCGATCACGATCGGCGTCGCGCGCCTGAAGGACACCGAAGGCAACGACCAGTGGAACCTGATTATGGCGGGCAACATGTTCCTGGTGCTGCCGATTCTGCTGATGTATCTGTTCGCTTCGAAGTACATCATCAATTCGTTTGCCTATTCGGGCATTAAGTGAGTATAATGCGGCAGGAAACTGCTTCATTATAAAATAAAAGGAGGAAAACCACAATGAAAAGACTCGCTTCTCTGATTCTTGCTCTGGCGCTGGTTATGTGCCTGGGCGTGACCGCTTTCGCGGAAGGCGAAAAGGTCACCATCCAGTTCTGGCATTCCATGTCCGGCGGCAACGCGGACTCCATTGACTACATGGTCAAGACCTTCAACGAATCCCAGGATAAGATCGAAGTCGTAGCGACCTTCCAGGGCGACTACTACACCTCCATCGCGAACGCGATCATGGCGGTTTCCACCGGCACCGGCCCCGACCTGATCCAGACCGGTTCTGACCAGGTTCGTATGCTGAGCGACGAAGAAGGCGTTGTTGCGAACATGCTGGACTTCCTGAATGCGGATCCCGACATGTCCTACGAAGACTTCTATCCGGGCCTCATCGATTCCTATCGCATGACCCTGTCCGATGGCACCGACTATCTGGCGGCGCTGCCGATGGGCTGCTCCACCCCGGTTCTGTACTGCAACAAGACCCTGCTGGACAAGGCTGGCGTCGAAATCCCGACCACTTGGGAAGAGATGGCTCAGGTTTGCGCCACGCTGGTTGACGGCGGCTACTGCGAGTACGGCTTCGCGCAGCCCCGCGACTCCTGGTACTTCTGGATGATCATCCCGAACTACTCCGGCCAGGAAGTGTTCTCTGAGGACGGTCTGACCCTCGCCTGCCGCGAAGGCGGTATTGAGTCCTTCGAGTTCCTCAAGGGCCTGATCGAGAAGAACTACTTCTTCCCGGGTCCGGCGACCGACGGCGGCACGATCATCAACCAGATGATGACCGCTCAGAAGTGCGCGTTCTATATCAACTCCATCGGCGGCCTGAAGACCCAGGAAAACAACGCTGCTGAAGGCGGCTACGAGATGGTCGTTTCCGGCGTTCCGGGCAAGGTCATCAACTCCGTTCCGTCCGGCGGCAACTCCCTGGCGATCCTCGAGTCTTCCGCGCACAAGGACGAGTGCTGGGAGTTCGTGAAGTGGATCTACACCTCCAACGATGGTCTGGCCTACTTCGATTACAACTCCGGCTACCTGGCCTGCACCAAGACCGTTGAGGCTACCGACCTGATCCAGCAGAAGATCGCTGAGAATGCGAACTACGCCAACGCGTACAAGTATCTGGAGAACGTCAACAACAACCATCGTATCACCGGTGAGAGCGACGTCGCGACCGAAATCATGACTTTCATGGACGCGGTGTTCTATGATCTCGAAGACGTTACCGAGCAGTGGGATATCATGGAGCCCGCCGTCAACGAGAAGCTTCTCGAGGCGAACGAGGACTAATCCCATTCTAATGAAAGGGCTCTGTTTAGGCAGAGCCCTTTCGCGCATAGAAATGAGTTGTAGCAATGTTTAAAAGAAAGCTCAAGGAAACCGAAGGCACGCCGAAGACGATGATGGAGCGCCCGTTCTGGCGCTTTTTCGGCGCGCTCGGCGATTTTTTCATTCTCACGGTTTACTGGCTGATCGGAAGCCTTCCGATCGTTACCATCGGCGTATCCACGACGGCGCTGTTCTACGTGTGCCTGAAAAAGCGGCGCAATGAAGAGGGCACGCTGTGGCGCATGTTCAAAAAATCCTACAGGGAAAACCTGAAGCAGGGCGTTTTCCTGTGGCTGCTGTATGTGTTTATCGCGCTGGATGCGTGTATCATCTGCTATATGCTGATTCAATCGGGCCGCTGCGCCCTCGCAGATTTCCAAAGCGGCGGGCGATTCTATATTGCGCTTGCGGTGGTGGAGCTGATTTATATCAGCGTCATGCTCTATTCCGCGGCGCTGCTGGCGTTGTTCCGGCAAACGACCGGCCAGCTGATCGTTTCGGCCATCGGCCTTGCGTTCAATCAGCTGCCGAGCACCATTCTGTTTCTGCTGATATTGGCCGCGCTGTGGCTGGCCACGTTCTACCTCTTCCCCGCCCTGATCTTCATCGATATCCCGCTGGCGGTGTATCTGATTTCGATTCGCATGAACGCAATCTTCAATCGCCAGATTCAGCGCGCCGAGGCGCGGGAACGCGCGGAATAGCTTCCGCTGCGCATTTGTGATCGTTTTCGCGCGGGAATGCTTGTTTTATCAAAATTCGCGTTTTGTATTGCCGAATGCGCGCGAAAAGTGTATAATTCACCCTGAACGAATCTCATTGGATTGGAGGAAGCTTCCATGAAAAATATTCTCTGCTTCGGCGATTCCAACACCTGGGGCTATACGCCGGGCACCGCCGCGCGCTATGCGCAGGACGTGCGCTACACGGGCGTAATGCAGGCCGCGCTCGGAAGCGATTATCGCATTCTGGAGGACGGTTTGAACGCGCGCACGACGGTCTATGAGGATCCGTGGAGCCCGTGGCGACTGGGCAAGGAGGCGCTGCCGATTGCGCTGGTTGCGCAGAAGCCGCTGGATCTGCTGGTGCTGATGCTGGGCACGAACGATTTGAAATTCACCGACGCGTTCGGCGCGGCGAAGGGCGCGGAAACGCTGATCGGCATCGCGCAGATGGTTCAGGCGCGCAAGGAGAGCAGTCTCGTGTTCCCGAACGGCCTGAAGATCCTGCTCGTTTCGCCGATTCTGCTCGATCCCGTGGTTGCAAACGACCCCTACGGCACGCTGCGCAACGGCGCGGAGGAGAGCAAAAAGTTCGCCTATTACTTCAGCCATGTCGCCCAGGCCAAGAACGTGGCGTTCTTCGATGCGGCCAGCGTCGCGAAGCCCTCGAAGATCGACGGCATTCACATGGAGCCGGAATCGCACCGCGCGCTGGGACTTGCGCTGGCGGAAGAGGTTCGCCGCCTCACTCAGGACTAAAGGAGGAAATCAATGATGAACGACCGGCATGTAATCGTCGTGTCCGTGGACGCGATGGTGTATGAGGATTTGGAGATTCTTTCGAAGCTGTATGCAATTGCGCCGATCTGGGAGCGCACCGCGCGCGTGGATCGCGTTCGCTCGATCTATCCGACCATCACCTACCCCTGCCATTCCACGATGATGACGGGCGTCTATCCCGAAAAACACGGCATCGTCAACAACGAGCGCCCGGATCTGTGCGTCAAGAGCACCAAATGGCAGCATATGCGCGATATGGTGCACGCCAAGAGCATCTTCGACTATGCCAAGGAACAGGGTCTGACCACCGCGGCGGTGTTCTGGCCGGTAACCGGCAACGACAAGAACATCGATTACCTCGTAGACGAATACTGGCCGCAGCACGGCGAATCCGGCGCGGAATGCTTCCGCGAGTCCGGCAGCAGCGAGGAAGTCATGGAAAAGGTGGTGCTTCCGAACCTGAAGCTGGTCGAGGGCCATCATCGCCAGCATCCGTGGTGCGATCAGTTCGTAATGCAGTGCGCGTGCGATCTGTTCGCCGCATTCAAGCCGAATCTGATGATGGTGCATCCGGCGAACGTGGACGCGTATCGCCATGAAACCGGCCTGTTTACGCAGAAGGTCGAAAGCAGCCTGCACGAGACGAACCTGTGGCTGTCGCAGCTGCTGCGCGTGGTCGACGACGCGGGCCTGACCGACAAGACCGACGTATTCATCGTCAGCGACCATGGCCAGATGGCCATTCGCCGCGCGGTCGCGCTGAACGTGCTGTTTGCGGAAAAGGGCCTGATCGACGTGGACGAAAACGGCGAGATTCGCGATTGGACGGCGTTTGCGAAGTCCGGCGGACTGTCCGCGCTGGTCTATCTGAAGAATCCCGACAGCCGCGAGGATTTCGAGCGCACGCAGGCAGTGCTCAAGGAAATGCAGGACAGCGAAATGGCCGGCATCGGCCAGATCTTCACCGAGGCGGAGGCGCGCGAGCAGGAGCATCTGGGCGGCAGCTTCTCGTTCGTCATCGAAACGGACGGCTATACGTCGTTCGCCAACGATTGGACGCGCCCGCTGGTTCGCCCGCTGGACAATCGCAATTACCGCTTCGGCCGCGCGTCGCACGGTCATCTGCCGGAGAAGGGCCCGCAGCCGACGCTGTTCGCCTTCGGCCCGCACATGAAGCCGGGCGCGGTGCTCAAGAATGCGCGGCTGGTGGACGAGGCGCCGACGTTCGCGCATGCGCTGGGCTTTGAAATGCCCACCGCCGACGGCCGCTGCCTGACCGAGCTGTTCAACGACTGATTTTTCTAAAAACCGCTCTGCGCAAAAGCAGGGCGGTTTTCGTTGGCTCAAAATGCTTGAATTATAATACGGACGATGTTATAATAAAAGCTAAATAAGCTGGATTTTTCTCGCCGACAGGGCGATTCCGGCAGAATCGGAGGCGCAACCGGCATGGATTTCCCCGCACGCTACAAGCCGTCCGTCCCAAAGGTCCTATTGTTTTCGCTGCTCGCGCTGGCGATCGGCGCGCTGCATCCGCTTTTGCTGTCTTATCAAACGCTGCTTGTGATATGGCTGCTGCCGTGCATCGGCGTAATCGCCGCGGTCGTGCTCTATGCCGCCGCCGGAGCGGCGCCCGCAATCTGCCTGGGCGTTTCGGCAATTGTATCGTCGTATCTTCGGGTAACGGGTCTCGGCCCGGAGCTGGCCACTGCGACGCTGCCGCTTACGGTGCTTCCGGCTGTGGTCGCCATTCTCGGCCTGCGCGCGCGAAAGCCGTTCTTCGTGCAATTGCGAAACGCGATCCTTGCGCAGCTGGGCGGCGCGCTGGCAACCATCGTGATCTGCGCGCTGTTCTTCGGGCGCGACATGATTTCGCAGTGCATGGATCTGATTCGCGCGTTCGCCGATCAGCAATTGCCCGTGATTTATGAAATCTACCGCCCGTCCTGGGCCGCTCAGGGCGTGAACGTGACCTACGAGAAGTTCCTCAGCATGTTCAGCGATGTGCTGTTCCAGATTCAGACGTATTACGAGCTGTATCTGGCCTCGAGCGTATTGGCCAACGCGGCGCTGACCGGCATAATCAGCGTGCTGTGGGGCAACTGGGTGCTGGCGCGGCACGGCGAGGCGACCGTCGAATCGTTCCGCGGCCTCGCCGACTGGCATATGCCCTCAAACATGACGTTCGGCCTGCTGCTTTCGCTGATTGCATGCCTGATTCTGCGCTCCACCGGCATCGGCAGTGCGGACGTCGCCTGGACGACGGTCTCCGCGCTGGTTTCGCTGGCCTTCTGCGCGCAGCTCGCCGCCGCGAACGACCGCAGGCTGAAGGCGGCCGGCGCAACGCACGGCAAGCGCACCGCGCTCGGGATACTGCTGTGCGTGCTGATTTCGCTGATTCCGATGGCGCGCACAATCGCGTCGTTCGGCGGCGCGGCCTCGGCGCTGTTCGGCCGTGAGGGCGCGATCACGCGGCTCATGAACAAAAACGCATCCAACGAATGATTCAATTGGAAACGGAGGATAGAAGTATGAAAGTAATTCTGCTGCAGGACATTAAGGGAACCGGCAAAAAGGACCAGATCGTCGAGGCCTCGGACGGCTTCGCCCGCAATTACCTGATTCCGCGCAAAATGGCGCGCGAGGCGACCGCAGAGGCCGTGAACGCCATTCAGAAATCGAAGAGCGCCGTCAAGCATCGCGAGGACGTGCGCCGCGCGGAGGCCGAGGAACGCTCGCGCAAGCTGAAGGGCAAGGTCATTCAGCTGACCGTTCGCGGCGGCGAAAACGGCAAGCTCTACGGCTCCATCACGAACGACCAGATCGCCGCGGCGCTCAAGGAGCAGCACGGCGTGGAGGTCGACAAGCGCAAGCTCGAAATGGAGGAGCCGATCAAGGCGGCGGGCCAGTCGTTCGTGACGCTGAAGCTGTTTGCCGGCGTCTCCACGCGCATGATCGTAAACGTCAAGGTGGTCACGAAATAAACCATGGAACAGTATTCGCTTCCGCAGGAGGGCGTGCGCGTACCGCCAAATCATCCGGAATCCGAAAAGAGCGTGCTCGGCGCGATGCTCCGCTCGCGCGAGGCCGCGCTGCTGGCGATTGAAACGCTCTCTCCGGACGATTTTTACGACCCCGCAAATCGCGAGGTCTATTCCGCCATGCTCTCAATGGCCACCGCATCGCGCGAAATCGATCTGGTTACGCTCGATGAGGAACTCACGCGCCGCGGAAAGCTCGAGGCCATCGGCGGCGCGGCCTATCTGGTCGAGCTCAGCCGATCGGTGCCGTCCGCAGTCAATGTGCAGGCGTATATTCGCATTGTGGACGAAAAATCCACGCTGCGCAAGCTGATTGCCGCGTCGGAAAACATCCTGAAGGAATGCTATGCGGCCGAAGAAGAAACGCAGGACATTCTGGAATCGGCCGAAAAGTCGATTTACGATATCACCATGCGCAAGGGCGGCGAGCAGCTTCAGCCGATTCAGCCGGTGCTGCTGAGCACGTTTGAAAAGATCGAGCTGCTGGTGAAAAACAACGGCCGCATCGAGGGCGTGCCGACCGGGTATACGGAGCTGGACGACATGCTGACCGGCCTGCATCCGGGCGAACTGGTGCTCGTCGCGGGCCGTCCTTCGATGGGTAAAACCAGTATCGGCATGAACTTTATCGAAAACGCCGCGATTCGCGCGGGCAAAAAGGCCGCGGTATTCTCTCTCGAAATGCCGGCGGAGCAGCTCGCAATGCGCATGCTGTGCACCGAAGCGCGCGTGGACATGCAGCGCGTGCGCCGCGGCCAGCTCTCGGACGACGAATGGCAATCGCTGTGCAATGCGATGGTCTCGATCGGCCCGGCCACGATTTACGTGGACGCGACGCCGGGCATTACGCCATCGGGCGTGCGCTCCAAGGCGCGCAGATTGCAGCTGGAGCACGGTCTGGATGTCATCATGATCGACTATCTTTCGCTGATGACGGGCGTGGGCAAATTCGGCAGCCGCCAGGAAGAGGTTTCATCCATCTCGCGCTCGCTGAAGGCGCTGGCCATTGAGCTGGGCGTGCCGGTCATCGCGCTGCAGCAGCTCTCACGCGCCCCCACGGGCCGTTCTAACCATCGGCCGGTGCTTTCAGACATTCGCGATTCCGGCGCGATCGAGCAGGACGCGGACGTGGTCATGTTCATTCACCGCGAGGATTATTACGACCCCGAAACGCCGGACAAAAACATCGCCGAGATCATCATCGCAAAGCAACGAAACGGCTCGCTCGGCACGGTCAAGCTCGGCTGGAAGGGCGAATACACGTGGTTCATGGATCTCTCCCCCACCGCGAAGGAAGCCCCCGCGCGATAAGCAAAAGCCCGCTCTCCCCTTACAGACTGGGGAAAGCGGGCTTTTATTCCCTGTCCTCGCCGCCGTGAGCGCGGATGTATTCGCGAGGCGTCATGTGATAGCAGGCCTTGAACGCGGTATAAAACGTGTGCGTGGAATTGAATCCCGCGTCGGTCGCCAGCTCCACAATCGGCGTGTCGGTCGACAGCAGCACATCGCAAACGCTGCGGCAGCGCAGCATGTTCAGATATTGCGGCAGGCTGTAGCCGACGGTCGTCTTGAACAGGTGTGAAAACCGGCTGCGGCTGTAGCCAAATCGCGACGCCACCTGCTCGACCGTGAGCCGCTGGGTGTAATTCTCGCTTAAATAATTCAGTATTTTGCAGATTACGTCGGCCTGATCGGTCGATCCCACCGGCGCGAGCGGTACGCGATCGATCAAAAGACCCAATATCGCATAGCTGATGCCCTTCAAAAACGTCGGCTGCGCCGGCCCGTCGGCAAAAAGGCGCATCAGGAATTCCAGCGAATGGTTTTCATCGTCCGGAATGGTGATTTTGCTGAATCGGTTGGCCGTCAGCCGCTTCTGAATCGACGGAACGGCGCTCAGCGGAATGACCGCCACAATGGAATCGCAATCGTCGCTCGGCGTGTAGGCGTGCACGGAATAGCAGTTCGTAATCAGCATTTCGCCCGCCTGCACCGGGGTCGTCTGGCCGTTGATCACGGCGGAAAGGCGGCCCTGAATCATATAAACCAGCTCGATTCCCGAATGAAAGTGCGGATCGCACCGGTTTTCGCGGCTATACCACGCGTGCGGCTGATCAATGCGGTCGCGCGCGGATTCATAATAGCTCTGCATGGTCTCTCCCCTCAAACGGATCTTCACTTCGCAAAAGCGCTCATTTTATGATACCCGTTTTTTCGGCGATTGTCAATCGACACACCTTCCCAATTTTCGCCGCGGAATTATGCGCCATGCTTTACGCGATCGCGTTCCTCAGCGGCCTTCGCGTCGTTGAATCGGTCCAGCGTGCCCACGAGATAGCCGGTGATTCTCCGAATGCGCTCGAACGGCCGACGGCCCAGATGCGTGTGGATATTTGCGTATTCGCCATCGAATTCAATGTCCATCGAAACCGGCTCCACGCCGTATTTCTCCGTTGCCCATGCGATGTACGCGCGCTCCTCCTCGGGCGTGAGCGTGCAATTTACTGCGTTGATTTTCGTCATCATAATCCCTCCTTGAATTCCATATACCCACATATACCGAATGTGAAACGCTATTCCTCCTCGGCCAGCCGCTCCACCAGCCGGCGAATCCGGTCGCGCGCCTCGCTCTGGCGCAGAAACGCCTCGTCGCCGTCCGGCTGCGCGTCGCCCATCAGCGAAACGAACTGGCTGACCTTCAGACCCAGCGCGTCCTGCATATCCCGGTCCGAACCGCGCGGCGATACCAGATAATAGCACAAAAGCGAATCCTGCTGGCCGATTCGGTGTGCGCGGTCTTCCGCCTGCGAATGCACCGCAGGCGACCAGTCGAGCTCGCCGAACACCACGCAGCTCGCGCGCTGCAGATTCAGTCCGCTCGCCGAGCGCAGCGAAATGCACAGCAAATCCGTTTTGCCGCTCATGAACGCGGCGGCGGCAGCGTCCTTCTGCGCGTCGGTTTCGCGCCCGGTGATGAATCCGGGGCGATACGCCTTCAATTCCTTCCTATATATATCCATCACCGCGTGGTGATGCGCCATCAGCAGCACCTTCTCGCCGCCGTCCAGCAGCGCGCGCACAAACGCGCACACGAACGGCGCCTTCGCCACGCCCGTCGCCTGCCGTTGCTGCTGGCAGATCGCGTCCTCGATGATCGCGCGCCTCGAGGGATCGTCGGTTGCGCGCAGCATCTTCAGCTGATCGGCGACCGGCTTCATCAATTCGCGATAGACCCGATCGTCCCAGTCGATCTCCTGAACGAGCCGCCGCTTCGGCGCGAGCTCGCCCAGCACATCGGCCTTCAATCTGCGCAGAATCAGTCCCTCGCGCCGAAGGTGCTCGCCCAGCAATTCGGGCTTTGCGACCATCGCGCGGTTGTAGCCGTAGCACCATTCGCGCGAAAAGCTCTCCCAATCTCCCAGGAAATGGAAATCGAGGATGTTGACCACATTCCAAATCTCGCCGCCCTGATTGTAAATCGGCGTTCCGGACAGGCCGATCACGTTTTCGCATGTCTCCGAAAGCAGGCTCGCTGCGGAATATTTGCCCGTCCCGTTGCGGCGCAGCTCCTGAATTTCATCGAAAATCGCGGTTTTAAATCCGACTGCGGGCAATACGTCCTTCCAGCCGCGCAGCAGCAGATAGTGAATCAGATAAATATCCGCCTCCGGCAGCGGCTGCGGCGTAAGGCCCTTGATCACGTGCACGCGAAGCCGGCCGTCCGGATTTAAAAAGCGCTCGATTTCGCGCTGCCAGTTGCGAATCAGATGCGGCGGAACGATCAATATCGCCGGATACGCCGCCGTGGTCGCCAGAAACGACAGCGCCTGCACCGTTTTGCCCAGGCCCATCTCGTCCGCAAGCAGGCATCTGCGCGATGCGAGCATGAAGCCGAGGCCCTCCTGCTGAAACGGAAGCAGCGTTCCCGCAAAGCTGCCCTCCGGCGGCTGCGCGGTTTCGGGGCTCTCCAGCGCCCGCTCGCGGCGAAACGCATACTCGCGCGCCTCCTCGAGCGCCTGCTCCCAGCGCGCGCGATCGCTTTCCTTAATTTCCAGCGGATACCGCAGCATCAGCCAGTTCAAATCGCCGATGATGCGCCGATGCGCCGTGAATCGCGCCACGCCGCGCCCGCGCCCGTCGCAGCCGGGAAACAGCCGCTTCGCCAGCTCGGTCACACAGGGATCGCCCTTGATCGTCCAGCATTTGCTGCGGCGATTGTAGGAAAGCGTTCCATAGACATGCCGCCCGGGATGCGCGTCGCGCAGGTAATCCGGATATTCGCTCACGGCAGCGCCACCCCCCAATGTCGATTCAGCGATACGATTTTCACGGGCTTGCCCGCGATTTGCTCCGGCAGCGCGACGCCCTTTTGCATCACAACCACCATTCCATCCAATTCCTCGCTGGCCAGATATCGAACGAGCTGCTTCTTCAGCGCGCCGGTCGACGGCTTCCCCTTTTTCACTTCAATGCCGATTCGTCCCGCCAGAAAATCAATCCGGCAGCGCGGCGCGATCGGGCATTCGTGCCGGCAGTTCAAGCCCGCCTGCTCCAGCGCGCGCGCAACGGCCGCGTGAATGTCGTATTCGCCCGGCTCTGCGGGCACGCGCACGCAAAAAAGCGCCTCCGCAATGCTCTGCAGCTCCGCGTTTGTATTCGTCATAGCAGTTTCCTCAGCGCCTCCGGAAGCGGCGAATCGACCTGAATGCGCTCGCCGGTGATCGGGTGATTCAATTCGATGCGCGCCGAATGCAGCGCAAAGCGCCCGGGAAGCGCGTCCAGCTCCGTTCCATACAGAAAATCGCCCGCGATCGGATGCCCGGCGTTCGACAGGTGCACGCGAATCTGATGCGTTCGCCCCGTTTCCAATCTGAGCCGCACCAGCGCGCGCCCGTTTGCCGATTCCAGCACCCGATAATGCGTCACGGCGCGCCGGCCGTTCTCATAATCGATGATTCGGCGCACCGTCGCGTCGTTTTCCTTGGCGATCGGCAGATCGATCGTGCCCGCGCCCGACCATTCGCCCTCGACCACCGCGAGATATTCGCGCACAAACGCCTCCGTGTGCAGCTGCTTCTGCAGGCGCTGATACGCGTGCGCGTGCTTCGCCGCCGCCATCAGGCCGCTCGTTCCGCGGTCGAGCCGGTTCAGCGGCCGAAACACGAATTCGCTCCCATATCGCCCGGCCAGACGGTTTTCCAGCGTTCCGCCCGGCTGCTTCGGCGAGCACTGGCACGCGAGCGGCGCGGGCTTATCGATAATCAGCAAATCGCCGTCCTCATAGGGAATGGCAACCGGCTCATTTTCCGGCAAAGCGCTCTCGCGCGCCGTTTCCGGCAGCGCCACGCGCACCTCGTCGCCCGGCTTCAGGCGGTAATCGGCATGCACGCACCGGCCATTGACCGACACGCCCTCCGTTCGCTTTACGGCGGAAAACTGGCTGTAGGACACGCCCATCGCGCCGCGAACGAAGCTGCGAATCGGCCGATCCCGATCCGTTTCCGCGGCAATCGCCGTTAAAATTACCATGCGCATCCCCCTCCAATTGTATTATAACCCGCGTGAATCCAAATTGCAAGCGCGCGCAGAAGCCGGCTGATTTGTAACATAATTTATATATTTGTCAAAACCCGTTGACAACTTCCGCGCAGTTGGATATGATATAATCATAACCATGGATTCGGAGGAATGATCATGCAAAAGGGTTACAAGCGCCAGGCAAAGGGCATGGCCGTGCTGCGCTGCTTTATTGGCCTGTTTATCGTATTAATCGTGGTTCTGCTCGCGTCGTTCATCATCAGTCTGGACTATTCCGACAAGCTGAGTCCCGACGCGTCCGTGCGCCCGTACGTCGCTGAAACGCCCGCGCCCGCCGAAACGCCGTCTCTTGCCGGAACGGTCATTCCCGCGGACACGCCCGTCGCCGACGCAACGCCCACGCCCACTCCCACACCCGAACCGACTCCCACTCCGGAGCCCACGCCGTCGCCCTCGCCCACGCCCGCGCCCACGGCGATTCCGGACAGCGCGGTTTCCGAAATGAGCGGCGATCAGGACATCATTCGCGTCATCCCGACCTCGTCCACGACCGGCAACGCGAAGACCGGCGTCACCTATTGCTATCGCTCCGAGGCGAACGAGAACCGCATGATGGTCGTTCGCGGCTATGCCTACATCGACGATCCCGCGTTCGACGGCAGCACCGTTCAGACCTACATCGTGCTCAAGCGCGATTCAAACGCGGCGCGCGCGCTGATTCGGGCGACGAACACCGCCGGCATTTCCGGCAAAAACCACGAGGGCGCGCAGTGCACGAACCCCTCCGGCGCGGATTTCGAATTCGTGCTCAGCTCCAGCCTGCTCCCGGACGACATCTATTCGATGGGTCTGGTGCTGCAGTACTCGGTAAACGGCGAAACGAAGCTCGATTATATCGACCTGCCCAGCCAGCAGAGCTTCACGGTGCTGAACAGCGTCTTCCTCGGCGATATCCCGGTCAGCGAATAATCCATC
>CAKUKM010000039.1 GCA_934663595.1 uncultured Clostridia bacterium
CAAATGGAGTCGCTATCCGACTCCATTTGCGGTAAATTGGGAACGGCTTGCCGTTTCGCATCACGCCAGATTTTGAGCCGCTTCCCGACTCAAAATCGTGCGACCAAGCGCGGCAGCAATTGTCAGGCGGCACTGCCGCGACGGCCTAGGAGGAAGGCCAGGAGGGAGAGGGCCAGCTGGAGCGCGCAGCTTAGAATGAATTGGGGCGAGCGCATGTCGAGAACGTATGTGCCCATGAGCGTGAAGGTCAGCATCGACGGGAGCATGCCGAGAAGCGAGCCGAGCAGGTACTGGTGAAACGGAATGGCCGCCGCGCCGCAGTAAGCGCCGAGCAGATCGCCGGGCACCAGCCCGATCATCCGGGAAAGAAACGAGAACGAAAAGCCCTTCTGATTGCGAATGGACGCAAAGCCCGCCGCGCGCGGATGCAGTTCAATCTTGCGCAGCAGCTTTTTCGCATCGAGCTTCGTTCCGATGAAATACGGCAGCGCCGCCATAATCAGCGTGCCGAGAAGATTGACCAGCAGCGCGACGGGCATCGTGAACAGCATCGCGCTGGCCACATAGAGCATCGCGCCCCAGACGACGATCGTGACGCTCTTGAGCGCGAACAGCGCCAGCATCATCAGCGCCGCGAGAAACGAGTTTCCCGGCGAGAGACTGAGTATGCCGTCCAGAGTAATTCGATCGCGATTGCGAATGCAAAATAGAACCAGCGCCGCCCACGCCGCGGTGAACAGCGCGCTGATCAGCCAGTGAACAATTCGGTTCGAGTCCGTGTGCATGCTTTCACGCTTCCTTGTCCATGTGGTTGGAGTGAATGTTTTCCATGCGCTGGTCCAGCTCGGTGACCATGTCGGCGCAGGCGAGCAGCTCCTGCGCGATGTGCGGATCATCGGGCAAATCCTTTTTGTAGCGGATCTTGTGCTCCAGACTGGCCCACCAGTCCATCGCAATCGTGCGCAATTGCACCTCGACCTTCATCTTGCGCGTCTGATTGTGCAAAAAGATCGGCGTTTCCACAATCAGATGCAGACTGCGATAGCCGTTCGGCTTGGGCGAAGCGATGTAATCCTTGCGCTCCACGAGCTCGACGTCGTCCTGCCGCAGCAGCGCGTCGGCCAGCATGTAAATGTCCGACGGGAACGAGCAGATCACGCGCAGCCCCGCAATGTCGTGCAGATTCCGCTCAATGCTCTCCACCGTGAGCGGAATGCCCTTGCGAATCGCCTTGTCGAAGATGCTCTCGGGCGATTTCAGGCGCGATTTGACCGTTTCAATCGGGTTGCGGTCGTAGCGCAGCGAGAGTTCCTCATTCAGAACGTTGAATTTGGTCTCAACCTCCATCAGCGCGCAGCGGTAATACGCCATCAGCTCCTTGTAGGGCATGGAGTAGTCCCGTATCCAGTTTTTCAGCTCGCTTCGATTCAGCCGCTCCATCAGCGCGCGCTCGAGCGAGGACATTTCTTCGCGTTTGTCCATGTTCATTCTCCTGAAAATAGCGGTTCGAGAATTATTATACCGGATTTGCGCGGCGCTGCAAACGGGCAAATACAGGCAAATGCCCAATTAGTCGCACGCGCAGAGCACCCAGAAACCCGCGCGGCGATCGATTACCTCGCACGAGGCATAGTGCTCGCGCAGCATTTTCAGCGCCGACGGCGCGCCCTGCTGCTTGCGAATCACGATATACAGCTTTCCGCCCGGCGCGAGATGCTTTTTCGCCTCCAGAAACATGCCGTAAATCACGGCCTTGCCCGCGCGAATCGGCGGATTGGTCAGGATCGCGTCGAATTCGCCGGAGACGTTTTCAAACGCGTCGCTCTGAACGGCCTGCGCCGAAACGCCGTTTGCCCGCGCGTTGCGCGCCGCGAGCTCCACCGCGCGGGAGTTCACGTCGCTCATTACGATTGCCAGCGCCGGATCGCGCTTGCCCAGCAGCGTGCCCACCGGCCCCCAGCCGCAGCCGAGATCGAGAACGCGCCCGTGGAGCGGCGGCAGCGCCTCGAGCAGCGCGCGCGTGCCCACGTCCAGATCGTCGCGCGAGAATACGCCCGCGTCGGTTTCAAACGCCGCGTCCACGCCGAGCGCGGAGACGCGAATGGTGCGCACCGCGTGCGCGGAGGTCGGCTCGGCCGTGTAATAATGATCGTTCATATTGCCCTCCGATGCGTTTATTTGCCCACGCAGAATTGAGAAAAGATTTCGTCGAGCACCGATTCGGTCGGGTCGGCGGCGGTGATTTCGGCGAGGCTCGAAAGCGCGCGCTTCAGATCCAGCGAAACCACGTCCACCGGAAGCCCGGACTCGATCGCGCTCTGCGCGCTGTCCAGCGCCGCAATGGCCGATTGCACGCGCTCGATCTGCCGCTCGACGGTCAATTTGTCGTCGCTCAGCGCGGAGGAAAGGCGCGCGCTCAGCGCGTTCAAAAGCAAATCCACGCCCGCGCCGCTCTCTGCGGACAGCGCGATGATTTCGCAATTTACGCCCAGATCCTCCGCGCGAACGGCGGCGGGAAGATCGGATTTGTTCAGACAGACGATCGCGCGCTCGTCGGCGGAGGCCAGTAGAGTCGCGTCCTCGGCCGAAAGCGGCTCGGAGGCGTCGATCACCATCAGCACCACGTCGGCCTGATCAACCGCGCGCGTTGCGCGCTCCACGCCGATGCGCTCGACCGGATCGTCGGTGGTGCGGCGGCCGGCGGTGTCGGACAGCTCCGCCGTGATTCCGCCGATGGAGATGCGCTCGGTCAGAACGTCGCGCGTCGTGCCGGGAATGCTGGTCACGATCGCGCGCTCCTGATTCAGCAGCGCGTTCATCAGCGACGATTTGCCCACGTTCGGCCGGCCGGCGAGCACGATGCTCGCGCCCTCGCGCAATATGCGCGCGCTCTTTGGGTCGCAGCGGCGGGACAGCTCGGCCTTCAGCGCCGAAATGCCGGAAAGAAGCGCCTCGGCGGTCGCCTGTTCCTCCACCTCGTCGGGGAAGTCCGTGCAGGCCTCGATCAGCGAGAGCATTTGAATCAGCCGGTCGGAGGCCGCGCGCACAAATCCGGTCACGCCGCCCTCCAGTTGGCGAATCGATGCGCGCGCAGCGGCCTCGGAGGTCGCGCCGATCAATTGCATTACGGCCTCGGCGCGGCTTAAATCGATGCGGCCGTTCAGAAACGCGCGGCGGGTAAATTCGCCCGGCCCGGCGGCGCGCGCGCCCAGCCCGATTACGCGCCGAAGCACGCGCTGAGCCGCAATTTCGCCGCCGTGGCAGTGAATTTCGGCCACATCCTCGCGCGTGTAGCTGTGCGGGCCGGGCATGAACACGGCGAGCACCTCGTCGAGAATCTCGCCGGACGCGGATTCGACCCAGCCGTACATCATGCGCTGCGGCTCGAACGCGCGCTGCGCATGCGCAGGGCGAAACGCCGCGCGCAGAATTTCCCCGGCGCGATCGCCGCTGAGCCGGAGAATCGCGATGCCGCCCGCGCCGCGCGCAGTGGCGATGGCGGAAATGGTATCGGACATGAAAATGCCTCCCTTGAAAAACGGCGAAACGCCGATAAAGATGAAAGCGTTGCCCGCGCGAAGCAATCCAAGCCGCGGCCGTTTGCGGTGCGTTGGCCAAACAGCGTCGCCCGCAAGGGACAAATGCGTTTGAACGCGCGGGGATGGTTGCCGCGCTTGTTCGCATTGCGCTGCGCGAGGCTGAAATCGCATTTGCAAGTGTGAGAAATGGTTCGCCGCGCCCGTCGCGTTGCATCGCACAGATCCAGCAGCGCCGCGCTTGTTCACGCTGCGCCGAGTTGTTCAAACAGCGTCGCGCGTGGGCGAAATCCTGTTTGGCGGCGCCGGTTTGCGCTTTGCCCGGCGGCAGATTTGCTTTGGCGGCGGCGGATTAACTTTACCCGGCGGCGGATTTACTCGGTCGGCGGCAGATTTGCTTTGGCGGCGGCGGATTAACTTTGCCCGGCGGCAGATTTGCCTTGCCGGCGGCGAATTTGCCTTGTCGGCAACGAATTTACTTTGCGCGGTGCATCAGGCGATAGCGGCGCGGGGGGATTTTGTAGGCGCGCAGGAACTGGCGGTTGAAGCCGGACACGTCCTGATAGCCGACGGACAGCGCGATTTGCGTGATCGATTCGTCCGTGTTCAGTAGCAGGCGCTGCGCGGTGCGCAGCTGGCATGCCTGCAGGTATTCCTGCGGCGACTGACCCAGCTCCTGCCGAAACGCGCGGCGAAGGGTCGCGATGCTCATCGCGCAGGCGTTCGCCATGGCGGTCACGGTGGGGATGCGCCCCTGATTCAGCTCCCGGTGCGCCAGCCGAATCGCCGGTTCGAGCCGCAGAAAATCGCGCTCCGGGCGCAGCTTCAGCGCGGGCAGTCCTTCGGACGCGGCGGCGAGCTCTTCAATCAGCGTTTGCAGGCAGCTCAGGCGGCGTTCGCGCGCGCCGGGCAGCGCAATTCGGCGAATCAATTCCGCAATCAGCGGGTATTTTTCGCGATCGATGATCCCACACAGGCCCATTTGGGTGTAGAGCAGCTGCTCCAGACGCGTCAGGTTCGGCGCGCCCCACTGGCCCAGCAGCTTCAGCGGATTCAGGCTCAGCCAGTACCACAGCGCGGGCTGGCCGATGCTGCGCGAGAGATGCGTCTGAAACGGAAACACAATCTGCGCGTCTCCGGCCTCGAACGGGTATTCCACGCCCTCGACCACGCACACGCCGCGCCCCTGCGCGCATACGCCCAGCTCCAGCACCGAATGAAAGTGCAGAAACGTGAATTCCAGAATTTCCAGCGCGTTCGGCGCGTTGTCCGTTTCGTCCAGATTCGAGGTTTCCGCCGGCGCAAAATGCGAGGGCAGCTTTGACAATGATCGATTTTGCATGGTTTTGCTCCCGCTTAACATAGATGCAGGCTCCCTGTATGCATTATACTGAAAGAGCGAAATAAACGCAAGAGGAGGAGAATTAAATGATTCAATTTACCCCGGAATATCTGAAGCAGCGCATTTACGCCTGCTGGCTGGGCAAGAATATCGGCGGCACGCTCGGCACGCCCTACGAGGGACTGCAGCAGATCAACGACATTCACGGCTTCAATTCCAAGGCCGGCGAGCCGCTGCCGAACGACGATCTGGATCTGCAGCTGGCATGGCTGCGCGCGGTGAACGATTACGGCCCCGACGCGATCACCAGCAAGCTTCTCGGCGAATACTGGATCAGCTGGGTAACGCCGCACTGGAACGAATACGGCGTGTGCAAGGCCAACATGCGCGACGGCGTGCTGCCGCCGATGTCCGGCGAGGTCAACAACGAGGAATGGAAGCATTCCAACGGCGCGTGGATTCGCACGGAGGTCTGGGCGTGCATGTATCCGGGCATGCCGGAAAAGGCGATTCGCATGGCGTTTGAGGACGCGAGCGTTGACCACGGCTTCGGCGAGGGCACGTATGCGGCGATCTTCGTGGCCGCGATGGAATCGGCGGCGTTCGTCATTCGCGACGCCAACGCGCTGCTGGACATTGGTCTTAGCAAGATCCCGGAGGATTGCCGCGTGGCGAGAAGCGTAAATATCGTTCGCGAGGCGCACAAAAACGGCGTTTCCTGGCAGGATTGCCGCGAGGCGCTCGTTCGCGACAGCGCGGATCTCGGCTGGTTCCAGGCGCCGGCGAACATCGGCTTCGTGGTGCTGGGCCTGCTCTACGGCGCGGGCGATTTCAAGCAGTCGCTGATTTACGCGATCAATTGCGGCGACGATACCGACTGTACCGGCGCGACGCTCGGCTCGCTCATGGGCATCATGGGCGGCATGGATGTGATTCCCGAGGACTGGCGCGCGTATATCGGCGATGGAATCAAATCCATCTGCCTGACGAACGGCCACGGCCCGTTCCCGAAGGACTGCACGGAGCTGACCAAGTGCATCATGAACCTGCTGCCGGTCACGCTGCGCGCGGATCACCAGCAGATTTTCGCTGGGCAGACGGACAGGACGGCGCATCTGGGCGACGAGACGATCCTCGACGCGCGCGCGGAGGACTTCTACGGCCGCGAATTCGTGGAAAAAATCGGCAGGCGCAAGCCGTATTCCTATACGATCGAGGGCATTTGCGCCGACGCGCTGATCGAGTTTGATTCCGTTCCCGAAATTCGGCCGAACGGCACGCTGACCGGCACGGTCACGATGCTCGCGCACACGCTGCCCGAGCAGAAGCACTATCGCCTGAGCTTCTACACGCCCGAGGGATGGACGGTGGATTGCCAGAGAAATCTGTTCACCCCGGCGACGCATTCGAAGTTCGTATCGCACGCGACCGCGCCGTTTACGATCACGGCGGGCGAGCGGATCGAGGGCGTAAACCGCATGGTGCTGGAAATCGTCTGCGCCGGCCGCCCCACGCCGATCCTGGTTCCGATTCAGATTATGGGTTAAAGTCAAACAGGAGCGGGCTTCTCCATGCCGGAAGGCCCGCTTTTTTGTTAAGAAAAAGGTGAAAATGCCTATTGACAAGGCGAAATGTGCATGATATAATCAATGCAAACGTTACCACAACGAGAAAAGAGTAAAGCATGGTCACCATCAAAGACATCGCAGAAATGACGCATCTGTCGCCCTCGACGGTTTCGAGGGTGCTGAATCACCATCCGGCCATCAGCGAAAGCACGAGAAAGCTCGTCATGGAGTGCGTGGAAAAGCTGCACTACACGCCGAATCGCAATGCGCAGAACCTCGTTCGCCAGTCGAGCCGCACGATTGCATTCATGATTCCGGACATCGCGGACACGTATTTTTCCAGCGCCGCCGTGGGCGTGGAGGAGATTCTGCATCAGAATCGCTACGATATCGTGTATATCAACACGAATCGCGAGCCGGCGCGCGTGCTGGGGCTGCTGAATCAGTGCCGCGAATACCAGTACAGCGGCGTTTTCGTAACGCCGGACGTATGGGACGATGCGCTGCTCGCGGCGATTCACGCGATGCCGATTCCGGTGATCAGCCTGCGCCGAAAGCCGCCGTATACGATTCCGGAGATCCCTTACGTCGATTCCGACCACTATACGGGCGCGCGCGAGGCGACGGAGTATCTTTTCAGCCTGGGGCACACCGAAATCGCGCTGATTACCGCCAATACGCTGATTTACAACGAGCGGCAGCGCGGCTATGAAGAGGTGATTCGCAATCACCGGCTCAAAAAGCATGTTTCCTGCCTGAAGACGGGCGTTCCCTCGTCGATGCGCTTCCGCGCGGGCTATCAGGCGGCGGAGGAGCTGCTGGAGGGAGACCCTTCGATTTCCGCAATTCTGGCGACGGACGACCGCATGGCGATCGGCGTGCTGGAATATCTGGCCGAAACCGGCCGCAGCGCGCCGCAGGACGTTTCGGTCATCGGCTGCGACGATCGGCCGGAGGGGCAATTGTATCCGTTCCAGCTCACCACGATTCGGCAGGACATCCTCGAAATCGGCAGAAACGCCGCGCAGATGATGGTTCGCATGATCGAGGATCGGGATTATCAGCCGGTATCGCTGTCGCTGAAGCCGAGATTGATCGTTCGGAATTCGACCGGACCGAAAAAATGACAGACCGCCGAAGGGCGGCTTTCATTGAAAGATTTTGCAAACGTTTGCATTATGGTTTATTTGAATATGACCGTGATCGCAATCACCACCTGCTGGCTCACGATGGGCATGAACTTCATTTACAGCCTCAACAGTCTGATCGTGGCTGTGTGCGTCACTGCGGGGCAGATGGCGCTTTCGAGCCTTGCGTCGTTTGCGTTTTCGTATTTCAATTTCAAGGGCAAGAACGTGATCTTCATGCTGATTCTGGTCACGATGATGATTCCCGGCGAATCGATCATCATTTCCAATTACATGACGATCGGCGACCTGCATTTGTTCGATACGTATATCGCGCTGATTCTCCCGTCGCTCGCCTCTGCGATGTCGGTGTTCTTCATGCGCCAGGCGTTTCTGCAAACGCCGCGCGCGCTGTATGAGGTGGCGCGCCTGGAGGGCTGCGGAAATCTGAGGTATCTGTTTACGCTGCTGCTGCCGCTGTGCAAGGGCTCGCTCGGCGCGATCGGCATTTATTCATTCATCGGATCGTGGAACTCGTATCTCTGGCCGCTGCTGGTTACGAACAAGAGCCATATGCGCACGGTTCAGATCGGCATCGGAATGCTTTCGGATTCGGAGGCGATGGGCTACGGCATGATCATGGCGGGCATCGTGATCATTCTGCTGCCGACGCTTCTGATCTTCATTGCCGGGCAGCGGCAGATTCTCTCGGGCGCGCTGGCCGGCTCCATCAAAGGGTAAAGGCGGAAAGGACAATTCTTATGAAAATAACCTTCCTGGGAACTGCGGCCTCGGAGCTGTATCCGGGCGCGTGGTGCCATTGCGATTACTGTACCTACGCGCGCGAGCACGGCGGCAGGAATATCCGATTCAACAGCTCGATTCACTTTGCGGACAAGTGCCTGATCGATTTCCCGGCGGATATCATGAATAAGGCGCTGAAATACAATATCGACCTTCGCCCGGCGGAGCTGCTGCTCTGCACGCACTCGCACGAGGACCACTTTTACCCGAAGATGCTCTCCTGGCGCTATCGCTCCTACGGCGCGGATCAGCTCGAGGGCATGGAGAAGTACCGCGCTGACTGCGCGCGCTTCGGCGATCTTCCGCAGCTGCGCATATTCGGCAATCGAAAGGTGTTTGCAAAGCTCCAGCCGTATTTCCTCCAGCGCGAGAACGTCGATTACGAGATGGATTATACGATCGTCGAGGCCTATTCGGAATACCACCATGCGGGCGTGGACTTTATTCCGATGATCGCCTCGCATACCGATACCGACGGCGAGCGCGGACTGATTTATCTCGTGCACGCGCAGGGCAAATCGTTTTTGTACGCCACGGATTCGAACACGTATATCGACCGCACGCGCGATTGCATTAAGGCGCACAAGGTGGACGCGGTGATCATGGAATGCACCTTCGGCGATTCGGAAAAGCAGGGCGGGCACATGTCGTTTAACCGAATGCTGAACGAGGTTCGCTTCTTTGAGGACAGCAATATTTTCAATGGTCGGCCGCAGGTCTATCTGACGCATATGAGCCCCCACAGAATGCCGCCCTACGACATGCTCGTCGAGCGCCTGAAGGGCACCTGCATCCAGTCCGCCTACGACGGCATGGAGCTGGAACTGTAAACAGGAGGAAAGGGAATGAAAATTACATTTCTCGGCGTGGACGGCTGCATCCCCGCTCCCGGGAGCGACACGGCGTCCTTTCTGTTTGAGCGCGGACTGATGATCGACGTGGGTTGGCACGCGACCGAGACACTGCGTCGCTGCGGAAAGACGCCCGCGGACGTGCGCAGCGTGCTGTTTACGCATTGCCACCACGACCACGTAATGGCGCTGCCGGCGCTTTTGTACGAGCGGTTTGCGCAATCGACGGCCGGCGAGCTGCATCTCTACGGCCCGGAGCCGCTTCGCGAAACGCTCGAGCGCGCGATGCGGTTTTTGCAGACGGAAATCTATTGGCCCGAGGCGCGGCGGCCGGTTCTGCACATTCTCTCCGGCGGCGAAACGCTCGAAATCTGCGGATATGTCGTTCGCACGCTGCAAAGCCGGCATGCCGTTCCCGGAATCTGCTATCGCATTGAGGAAAACGGGCGCGCCGTCGGGCTCACCGGCGATACGGCGGCCTTTTACGGACTCGGCGCGTTTTTCCGCGGCTGCGAGGCCGTGATCAGCGAATACTCCTGGGGCGTTCAGAAGGACGGGGAGAATCGCCCGCGGCATTTGGATATTGCCGACGCCGCGCAAATCGCCCGCGAGGCCGGGGCGAGGGCGCTCTATCCCGTTCACGGGCCGCGCACGCAGCAATCGGCCTGCGCCGAACGCGCGAGGCAGATCTTTTCCGGCGAAATCCGGTGGGCGAAGCCCAGCGATACCGTCTGCCTCTGAGGGGTGAATGCATGATTACGCTGAAATCCAATCGCCTGCGCGTGCGCATTGCCGAGCCGGGCGAAGCGCCCAATCAAACGCACCGATTCGACCGTGCGGGCTTCATTTCCGAAATCCGGCTGGACGATCGGATCTCCTTCTGCGCGTCCGAGCCGGAGAATCTGAGCCATCCCTGCACCGGCGGGCGCGGGCTTTGCTGCGAATTCAAAACCGACGCGAGCGGCGAATGCCCCGTGGGCGAGTATTTCCCGAAGCTCGGCGTGGGCCTGATTCGCAAGGAGGACGATTGCGATTACGTGTTCCATCGGCGGTATCGCGATGTGATTCCGTTTTCGACAGCGTTTTCGGCGAGCGAAAGCGCCGCGACGTTTACCACTCAGCCGCTGCCCTGCATGGGCTATGCCGTGCGCACCGTTCGCCGCATTGAGGTGAACGAGAATCGGCTGACGCTGCGCGCGGAGCTGACCAATACCGGCGAGCGCACCATAATTGCCGCCGAATATTGCCATAACTTTATCAGCATCGGCGGATTGCCGCTGTCGAGCGCGTATTGCTGGGAAAGCCCGCAGCTGCATTCGCCCGCGGCCGATCCCGCATTGCCCATTCAGGCGACGGAGCACGGATTCCGATTTGCCGAAACGAACCGAATTGCATTTGCGTTTCGCCTCGATTCCCTCCGGCCGCCCGAGCTCGACTGGCGGCTGAGCAACGCCATCGCCGGCGCGTCCGTCTGCGCGCACGAATCCTTTATGCCCGACGGCATACAGATTTGGAGCTCGGGCCATATGATCTGCCCGGAGGTCTTTCATAACATGCAGGTCGCCCCCGGAGAAACCCATGCCTGGACGCGCACCTACCGCTTCGAACAGGAAAAATAACCCAAGAGCTGCACTCGAAAAAGAGCACGGCCATTCCCAAAAAGGAAATAAGAAAACAAATTGCGCCGCTATCCGGCGCAATTTGTGGTGTAATGGGAACAAGAATCGCTTTGTAACTGCCCAGATTTTGAGTCGCTTCCCGACTTAAAATCGCCGCGATCAAGCGCGGCAGCGAATGGCTGTCGGCTCAGCCGACAGAAAACAAATTGCGCCGCTATCCGGCGCAATTTGTGGTGTAATGGGAACGATATGTCACTTAACCGCTACACCTGAATGGAGTCGCTTCCCGACTCCATTCAGGGTGATCAAGCGCGGCAGCAATCGGAAGTCGGCCCAGCCGACCCCAGCCGACCCAGGGCGCAAGCCGCCACCATGGCGGCGCAGCGACCGGTGTAATGGGAACAGGGATTGTTTTGTAACTGCCTAGATTTTGAGTCGCTACCCGACTCAAAATCGTCGCGATCAAGCGCGGCAGCAAGCGGCCGACGGCCCCGCCGTCATTTGATGAGACGGATGGAGGCGAAGAGACCGGCGAGCGTGTTCGCAACCGTGGACATCGTCTTGATGAAAATGTCCAAAGCAACGCCGACAACATCCTTGCGCGTGTCGCCGACAGTGTCGCCGGTGACCGCCGCCTTGTGCGCGGGCGAGCCCTTGCCGTGGCCGGCGAGGAAACCGCCTTCAATGTACTTCTTCGCATTGTCGAACGCGCCGCCGGAATTGCCCATGAACAGCGCGCGCGGAATCGCAACCACCGTCGCGCCCACCAGAATGCCGCCAACGAACTCCGGCCCGAACAGGAATCCGCCCACAACCGGAATCAGAAGCGCCAGCAGCGACGGCAGCAGCATCTTCTTCAAAGCCTGCTTCGCCGCCATCTCAATGCACTTGTTGTAGTCCGGACGCACCTTGCCCTCGAGTACGCCGGGCACCGACAGCTGCCGGTCGCCCTCGTCTGCCATCAGACGCGCCGATTCAATCGTGTTGTCCGTAAGCAGCGCCGAGAAATATTCGATCAGCGCGCCGCCAATAATGCCGCCCGCAATGACCACGAACGACGCAATGTTCAGAACCGGCATCGCCGATTCCGCATACGCGCCAACATACGCCACGATCAGAGAAACCGTCGCAAACGCCGCCGAGCCAATCGCAAAGCCCTTGCCGATCGCCGCGGTCGTGTTGCCAACGGAGTCCAGCTTGTCGGTAATGACGCGCACATCCGCCGGAAGATGGCAGGATTCCGCCAAACCGCCCGCGTTGTCCGCGATCGGGCCGAACGCGTCGATCGAAACCGTCGCGCCAACGAACGCCAGCATGCCCAGAGAGGAAATCGCAATGCCGTAGGTGCCGCAGAGCTTGCCCGAAATGAACAGCGCAATGCCGATGACCAGAATCGGAAGCAGACAGGAGCGGGAGCCGATCGCGTCGCCCTTCGTGACGACGAACGCCTCGCCCTCCTCGGCGATTTCCGCGAGCTTGCGCGTGGGCTTGAAATCCGTGCTCGTGTAGTATTCCGTGATCGAGCCGATCGCAATGCCGCTCAGAATGCCCAGCACGCTCGAAATCCACGGCGATGCCCAGCCGAGCACGAAATCCGAGTACAACGGCACGTCCTTGAACGTAAACAGCGCCGCGAAGAAGCCGATGATCACCGTGAGACCCGCCGAAATCCACGTCGCGAGGTTCAGTTCGCGCGAGGGATTGTCGCTCATCTTTCGGAACGCCGCATAGCCCAGACCCAACAGACAGCCCAGCAGGCCGCCGCCCGCGAGCAGAATCGGGAAGACTGCGGTCGCGTTGAACGTCGCCGCCGTGACGTTTCCGCCGCCGAATTTGAACAGCGTGACCGCAATGGCGATCGACGCGGACATCGTGGCCACGAAGCTCTCCAGCAGGTCGGAGCAGTTGCCGGCGATGTCGTTGACATTGTCGCCGATGAAGTCCGCCACTACGTTCGGAACGCGGCTGTCGTCCTCCGGCATGTCGTGGCGGAGCTTAGCGAGAATGTCCGCCGAGATGTCCGCCGCCTTCGTGTAGTTGCCGCCGGCGACGCGGTTGAACATCGCAACCAGCGAGCAGCCCAGAGAATACGTGGAAATGCGCATGACCGACGCATTACATTCCAGATTCGCAATCAGACCGTGGCCCATCGTGTCGGGATCCACGCCCTTCCACAGAATCAGCACCAGCACCAGACCCAGCATGCCGAACGCCTGAACGCTCAGGCCCGAAATGCTGCCGCCGCACAGCGCAACCTTGACCGTTTCGCCGATCGAGCGGGTTTCGCGCGCGCGGTTCGCGGTGCGCACGTTGGCATACGTCGCGCTGCGCATGCCCAGAATGCAGACGATCGAGCTCATGCACGCGCCCATGATGAATGTTACGCCGCTGGTCGCTTCCACAAACAGCGAGAAAATCAGCGCAACCAGAATAACCACCAGGGAAATGGTCTTGTATTCCGTCTTCAGAAACGTCGCCGCGCCGCTGCGGATGATCTCCGCCATTTCGATCATCTCATGGGTGCCTTCGCCCATCTTGCGGATGCGGAAGAAGTTGTAGAATACGTAGCCGACAGTCAGGAGTATTACGCACAGGACAATGATCCAAGCCGACATGAGAGCCCCTCCTTACGAGTCTTTAGTGAGTCCGCGCTGGGGAAACCGCCCTTGCGCGCGAAGACAGCGCCCTCCGCGCAGGCGAATCCGGGCGAATAGAATTCCCATATTCACCCAGTATAGCATAATCATATATTGAACGAAGATTGATCTACAATCACATTAACGTATATAAAATATTAATATTGCTAAAATATGCGATCTGAATACGAATAAACGTTAAGAAACGGGGCAAATCCGGCCTGAAAAAAGCGCCTTGCGGCGCAAAAAAATTAATGTGCGAGATTTCGATTGATTTCGCGAACGATTTCGAGCACGCGAATGGGACCGGCGAGCAGCAGCTCGCGAACGGAGGCGGTCGTCGCCGGATTTTCCCAGTACAGCTCGGCGAGGCGAAGGTTTTCGCGATGGTCGACGAGGCCCTCGAAGCATTTTGCCGCGTCGCCGGAAAAGAACGGGCCGCGGCAGTCGAGCCGGACGATGGAATAGGTCGGCCGGCCGATTTTCGCAAAGAAATCCGCCCAGCGCTCGGCCTCCTCGAGCGTCGCGGACGCATACAGACAGGCCATCCGCGAGGGGTATTGCGGGTATTTGCGCGCGCGAACCTCCTCCAGCGCAAGCTCGCGCAGCGCGACGGCGGTGTGGTGGCCGAGCGGGTGCGCGCGATATTTTTCGGGGTTGGAATAGATATCGCGAATCAGATTGCGCTTTTCGTGAACGCGCAGGTACACGCCGCTGCGGTGGGCCTCGTCGAACACGATCTGCTGGCCCGGCAGGAGCGGCCGGTCGGTAACGGCATGGTAAGCGATCATGGGTTTTGCCTCAATAGGATTTCAGATTCTGGATTTCCCCGGCGGTGAGCGGCCGGAATTCGCCCTCCGCGAGCGCGGGATCGAGCGCGACGCCGCCGATTTGCAGCCGCTTCAGCGATTTCAGCGGATGCCCGATCGCCGAAAACATGCGCTTGACCTGATGAAATTTTCCCTCGGTCAGAATTACGTCCGCGGCGGATTCAGCCTCGCCGCTCGACAGGATTTTCAGTTTCGCCGGCAGCGCCGTGAAATCGGACAGCTCGATTCCGCTCGCAAACGCCGCCGCGTCCGCTTCGGTCAATCGCCCCTCGCACACGGCGCGATAGCGCTTTTCCGCCTTGTGGCGCGGCGAAATCAGCCGGTGCGCCATTTCGCCGTCGGTGGTGAGCAGCACGAGGCCGGTCACATCGCGGTCGAGGCGGCCAACGGGCCCGATTTTGCGATTGGCATATTTCTCCGGCAGGAGATCCACGACCGTCGGGAGCTTGCGATCCTCGGTGGCGGTTACCACGCCGGCGGGCTTATTCAGCATCAGATAGACCTCCGCCTCCGCGCCCACGGCCGCGCCGTCGAGACAAACGTCCGCAATGCGCGCCTTGAAGCCGGAATCGCGCTGAACGGCGCCGCTTACGCTCACCCGGCCGGACGCGATGATTTTGCGCGCGTTCGCGCGGGAAACGCCGGCGAGACTGAGGATTTTATCGAGGCGCAGAAGCTCGTCCATGAATGCCCTTCCTTTCGTTGGTTCAGGATAATTTGCAGAAGCCGATCGGCAGGCGATTCCACGTAAGCAGCGTCCAGCTCCGCTTGCCGTCGGCGCATTCGGGGCGCTCGCCGCTTAAAAAGCGCTTCGCCTCGGCCTCCGAAAGCTCGAGGGTGCGCCGCGCGGTCGCGAGCCAGTCGCGCAGGTTGCCTTCGCCGGTGCACGCCATGGCCAGCGCCGGCATCGGCTGAATGTGGCTGCGGCCCACGCGCATCAGGCAGAGGCCGGGCTTTGCGGTGCGAATGCCGTCCAGCGGCGGCGCGCCGGCGGGCAGCAGGTGAATGTAATCGCCCTGCCGAATGGACGCGCCGGATTGCAGCACGATCGGAATTCGCGCGATTTCGCCCAGACGCTCGATTAGCGATTCGTTGCTTTCCTCGGAGATTGTGCGCGCGGGGCGGGCGGGCTTGCGCCTTTCGCGAATGGGTTTGACCTTGACCGGCAAATCCGGTTCGCCGCCCTTGCGCAGCCGCGCGACGAAATGGCCGTCGCCCCGCGCGAGATGCGGCCACACGCGCAGCATGCCGCTTTGCGAAGAGCCCAGCCCGGGAAGCGAAAATTCCTCCGGCACAAATTCGGGATGCCGATCCAGAAACGCGGCGATCGTGCCCTCGTTTTCCGTTCGGTTAAACGTGCAGGTGGAATAGATCAGCCGCCCGCCCGGGCGCAGCATTTCGGCCGCGCAATCCAGAATGCCGGCCTGTCTCTTTGCGCAGCCCTCCGGCGCGCGGGGATTCCATTCGTCGCGCGAGGCGGGCTCGCGGCGAAACATGCCCTCTCCGGAGCACGGCGCGTCGACGAGCACCGCATCGAAAAATTTCGGCCATTTCGCGGCCAGGTGTTCGGGATATTCGTTCGTCGCAATGGCGTTGACCACGCCGAGGCGCTCGAGGTTTTCGGCGAGCATCTTCGCGCGATTGGGGATCGGCTCGTTGGAAATCAGCACGCCCTGGCCGCGCATTGCAAATGCGAGCTGCGTGGTCTTTCCGCCGGGCGCGGCGCACAGGTCGAGTATCCTTTCGCCCGGCTGCGCGTTCAGAACGGCCGCGGAGACCATCGCGCTGGCCTCCTGCAGGTAAAACGCGCCCAGCGCATGCGCGAGCGACGCTCCGGGACGCGTGCCGGGGCGCAGATAGCGGCCGTCCTCCGCCCACGGAACGGGCGAATCGATAAACGGCTCGGCGGCCTCCGGCGCGCCCGGGCGCAGGGAATTGACGCGCATCGCCAGCGCGGGCGGCTCGTCCAGCGCGCGCAGAAATGCATCGGCCTCATCGCCGAGCTGCGCGCGGATTTCTTCTATAAATTGAGAATCAAGCATGCTTATCCTTTCGGAACAGACGGCGGCGGCGCGGCGCGTCGTCCGCGCGCTGCGGCGGGAAATTCAGATATTCGTCGGACGGAACCGGCATGCCGCGCTTTTTCAGCCGCGCGTCCGTCGCCGTGCGCAGCAGGGCGTAAAGCAGCGCGAACACCGGCACGCTCAGGAGCATTCCGGCAAAGCCGAACAGTCCGCCGCCGATTACGATCGAAATCATGATCCACAGCGGCTCGATGCCCACGGAATCGCCCAGAATCAGCGGGCCGATGATGTTGCCGTCGATCTGCTGGAGAATTACGATGAAAATGCCGAACCACAGCGCGCTGTAGGGATTCACGATCAGCAGAATCAGTATGCTCGGAATCGCGCCGATGAACGGGCCGAAGAACGGAAGAATGTTCGTAATGCCCACGATCACGCTGATCAGCAGCGGGTATTCAATATTGAAAATCAGCATTCCCAGATAGCACAGGCAGCCGATGATGATCGAATCGATGATCTTTCCGGAAAGAAAGCCCGAGAAGATCCGACTGGCGCGGCGCGTCCAGTAAATCAGCGATTCGCTCGTCTCCTTCGAAACGAACGCGTAGGTGATCTTCTTGAACTGCGCGCAGAGGTGCTCCTTGTCCATCAGCAGATAGAACGCCGTAATCAGCCCGATGAACAGCTGGAATATCGGCTGATAGATCGCGCTGGAGACCACCATGATGCTGTCGAGCAGCGGCATGATGTTTTTCGTGAGCTCTTCAAAGATTTTCTGCCAGTCCAGCGCGACCTGCGCGCCCTCGAACGACAGAAATTTGATATCGCCCAGCAGCTGATTCATGCTCTCCGCGTTCTGGTTGACGAACGCGCCCGCCAGCGAGATCAGCGATTTGATCGATGTAATCATCTGCGGAAGAAGAATGCCCAAAAACGCCGTGAGAAGCGCGAGCACGGCCAGAAGCGCGATCGTGGTGCTGATGGCGCGCAGGAGCTTCGGCCGCGCGCGCCGCCGGAACAGCAGTTTGTTCAAAACCGCCTCCACGTTGCGCACGATCGGCAGCTGCAGAAACGCGAGGCCGATGCCGATTAAAAACGGCGTAATAACGCCCAGCAGCATGTTTACGCCGGCAAATATGTTTTTTAAATAGACCAGCACGCCCAGCAGCAGCATGCCGAACGCGACCACAATCAGGTTGGAATGCGTCCGTGCGCGCATTTCCGGGGGAAGGGAGTGTTTCATGGCGTTCCTCCAAATATAATGTAAATCGCTTACAGTTTCCATTATAACACGCTTTCCCCGGAATTTCAATGACGAGTTTCTACCTATTATAATAGCGTTTATTCATTCGCAAATTCGTATTTCACGAAGAAATCCGCGAGAATGTACTCCATATTGTTCGGATTTATCGGAACATTCACGCGCACGCTCGAAAAAGCATCCGGAATATAAACCTCGGATGTATAAAGCGCGGCGGCCAGTATGCATATCGGATCGTTCGCGGGCAGGTCGATCGGCACGTCGCGCGCGGGAACCAGACCGCGCCCGGGAAGCAGCCGCTGCGCGTCGGAATCCAGAAGCGCGCTCAAAAGCGCGCGCGCCAGCGGCAGGCGCTCGGAGCCGGTATCCGGCGCGGCCGCAAACAGCACCTGATCGGTAAACGCGATATTGCCGGGCGCGGCGACCTGCCAGTCCGGCCCCAGACCGCGCTCCGATCGCCGCTGCAGGCGGGGAATATCGCCGAGGCTTACCGGAATCAGCGCAGCGTCGCCGGACAGGAATTGCTCGAACGCGTCCTCCGACGCGGCCAGTCCCTCCGGCAGAATGCAGCGCGGCGTCGTTTCCGCGGGCGCGGGCGTGGAGGCCGTCTCCAGCCCCAGATCCAGCCCGCCGCGCGCCGGCGCGCCGGATTCCGGACTGCTGCCCGAGCACAGCGCAAGCAGCGCCGCCGAATAGCAGCTTTGCTCCGTGTCGGCGGGAAGCACGAGGCGAACGTCGCGCAGATCGGCGGGCACGCGGTCGAGAAGAGATGCATTGATCGCCCAGAGATACCCGCCCAGCGCAACGGGCCGAATCGGCGTTTCCGGGTCGAGCCGCGTTTCCGGATTCAGCGCGCCCGGCGGAAATAGAACCAGATCCGGCGGATTCAGGCCGGAATCGGGAAGCAGTGCGAGCGTCTCCGCGTCCACGGGCGTGACCTGCACGTAAACGCCCTCGTGCGCCCGCTCAAACACCGCCGAGGCGCGATTGATCCAGCCGGCCAGACCGCGATTTTCCGCCCAGCCCTCGCAAACCCACACGCGCAGCACGCCGCTCCAGCCGGCATATTTTTCCTCGATCAGCGCGCTCGTCTCGCGCGGAAGCATGCCGGCGGCGTGAAAAATCGCGGGAATCAGCGCCAGAATTGCAATCAGGCAGAAAACGTGCGCGCGTCTGCTCATGAAAACCGCCTCCCCTCCGAAAAAGCCTATGCAGCGCCCGAAAACGCCATGAAAGAGACTTGAATGTTAACTCACGGAAAAAGTCGAAAAATAGGGTTGACAAGGGGTTGGGGATGTGATACAATCCCATATGTTGTCGCGAGCGACGGTGAAACGTTGAAAGCGGCGGCGCGATCCTTGAAAAC
>CAKUKM010000040.1 GCA_934663595.1 uncultured Clostridia bacterium
GCTTGTAGTAGAATATAAGTACGACGCATGGGGCAAGCCGATTGCCACCACTGGTTCGATGGCAGCGACGCTGGGCAGGCGCAATCCGTTCCGCTATCGTGGTTATGTCTACGATGAGGAATCTGAACTGTACTACCTGAGGAGTCGTATGTATGCGCCATCATTAAACAGGTTCGTGAATTCAGATAAATATGTAATTGCAACATCGTATCCGCTTCGCTGTAATACATATGCATACTGTTGTAATGAGCCGGTAATGCATGTAGATCGAAATGGGAATTTCTTCCAAAAAATTGCATCGTGGTTCAAAGACACAATTATCGGTGGCTTGATCGAAAAATATGCTCCAAATCAGCTCAATGTTGTTGAGAAGACATTGGCCAAAAATCATCCCATAGCAGCAGCCAAGGCGAACTGGGCACGCAACACTGCAAATACGGTAACGGCAGGTCTATTCGGTTCGAACTGGAATTCTGACAATACCCGCGAGAATGCCTTCAAGCATTGCTTGTGGAATGCTTTGATGGCGTATTCGATGGGTGAAGATCTTGCTCGTCAATTTGGGGAGGCTCACGAGTATGGTATGATGGAGAATTATCCTGAAAGTACAAAAATGGATCTACACAATAATGAAGTTGGCTATTCCCTTGTGGTAGCTCCTCCTACGCCTGATGAATTGAGCAAAGCTGCTCTTGCTCGGTATGCAACCTGTTATGAACCGATATATCCAACGGGTGATTGGAAGATCTACATCATTATTGATCGTGTATATAACGCGTTGCAGGATGGAACATTGTACTATTTCGAGTAAATATATTGGAGGCTAGTATGAAACGTTGCATTAGTCTGAAATGTATCGCAGCAACAATGGCTGTAATCTTCACAATTTGTTTGTGCTTTTTGCTATTGTATAATAAACCTGATGCGTCCACGCATCAGACAGGTCAATATGAACTAGAATTCTATACTAGCCTCCTATATGCATTGAATGATACAAAAAGAATCTATATTGATGATCTGATCCCTGTTGAGTGGGATACAATGCATGTTTTTGTTGCATATGCCACTAAAGACAACAAGGTAGACTATGCTGGTTACATATATGCAAATGATATTCAAGATATAACACATGAAGATGTTATCTCGTTAATTTTTCTGGCAGAAGATAAGGTGGTATATTATGTAGATGCACTGGTTCCAAGAATGTTTGATGTAGAAAGAATAAGTGCAAATGAAGTTAAACTGACATTGAACGACGACATTTCAACGCTGGTTAATTTAGGAGAAGCAGAAATGATCTCGAGCTGGGGCTATAGAACAGAAATAACCGAGACACATTATCAAAACAGGCCTTACTTAGATGTAGTCAATAAAGGTAATGGTTCGTTCTTCCTAACCATTAAAAACGAGAAAATATTGGAACCGTAGACATCAGTTTGGATTTTTAGCCCCGCCGCATTCTGGACCGCACCCCGTCAAGAGGACAGAGAAAAAATATAAAGTTTTCCCGGTCAGCAGCCAAGAGCTGCTGGCCGCTTTTTAGACGGTGAGACAACGCGCGTGCTTTTCCAAGGGAGTCAGAACGCCCAGTTTGCGCTGAACGCGTCTGGTGTTGTAATAGCGGATATACTGCTGCACCATCTGAACAAGGACGCGTTTGCTGGTGAAGCGTCTGCCGTAATAGCGTTCCCGCTTCAGAATGCCCCAGAAGCCCTCCATCGGGCCGTTATCAATGCAATGCGCCACCGGGACATGCTCTTCGTCATGCCCGCCTGCACAAGCTTGTGGCGAAACGCGCGGCTGGTGTACTGGAACCCTCTGTCGCTATGGAACAGCGGATGCGCATCCGGATTCTCCCGAACCGCTTTGTCGAAGGTTTTGAAAACCAGCGGATTGTCGTTGTGCTCGCTGAGCTCGTAGGACACAATGCGCCGGTCGCACAGATCCAGAAGGGCGCTCAGATAGAGCTTGTGGATCTCGTTTCCCTCGTACCACTTAAATTCTGTCACGTCGGTGAGCCACTTCTCGTTTGGCTTTGCGGCGGAAAACTGCCCCAAGAGACCACAGGAATGCCGCCTGCCGACGTGAGGCATCTGTTTCAGCAGGTACTTCAGATATTTGTAGGGAACCATCCCGTTGACTTGCGCATCCCCCACAATACTGTAGACTGAATCGCTAGTTGCTGCTCCTTTTCGCGTATTGCAGAACAGCCAGTTTCTACGACCTATAGCCTGCCATCGAGATAAAAATGTTCCTTCACGTCTGTTCGCGCAGCCATCCTGCGGTCGGGCGCGCCAACAGGCGGGCGTTCAGGTATGCCATTTGTGGGGTCAGACAGGTTTCGCCGATGTAGTATCCGTCGCCAATGGACAACGCCATTGCCAAATCGGCCTTCGACCTGCCAGATAGATACAGCGGCATCAGGAATTGCATCCGGCCGTGATAGAATTGCGGCGCAATGATCCCCGGCTCTGCCAGCGCCTGCTGCCGTCCCAGCTCTACAGCCGCATCCAACAATAGCGGAAGATTGCCAAAGCTCTGAAGCGCCTGTGGGATGCGTGAAAGATTTTCCGTGTCCTCCAGAATGTGCCTCGCGTTTACCCGAATCGGCCAGCCCGGATGGAAAGCCTCGCTGCGCGCGTTCATAATCAGCTGCGGTCGCTGCGGCAGCGGCACCGTGTATTTCAGCAGCGGTGAATTTTCCTCGCAGAAATCCTTGAAATGCCATTTCCGCATGGAAACGTCCTTGCGGTTCGGAATGAAATAGGCGTAGATTCCCTTGTAGGTGCGTGAGAACAGACCCGTATGAAAGCATGCGTCCCGTCCGCAGGTCATGATCGCCGCTTCCTCTGCCCACGCTTCCTCCGCCTGATTGTATCGTATCGCCAGCAGCCGAAATACGTCCTTCAGATAGCGCTCCAGAATCGGCGTTCTGTCGTTTCTGGGCGCGTAGTCCGGCTCTCGAAATCTCCATGCTTCCGGCAGCGCCATTTCCGCCAGCCTGTCCAGCTGCGCGAAAAAGTCAGGCCAGAAGGCGAATTCAAATAATTCGGTTTCCATGTATTGCTTTGCAGCGCCCTGCATTATTGCTCTTCCTCCATGATCCAAATCTCTGAAACGAAGAATTGATTCCCGCGCCGGGTATATCGAAATCGTAGCCGCCCCAGCGCCGCTTCTCCGCAGCCGTCGCATTCATGATTTGCATTTCTTTTTATCGCCGCGCGCATCCGCACCGCCAGCTCCGCCGGCCTCAGGCGTCGCCCATATTTCTTTGCAAATGCTTTCAGCGCTCGGTTTTCGATTACAACGTCCTGTATCGGTGACACACTGTTCACTTCCTCCATACAAAAAAGCAGGCCCTACGAATGCGCATTACGATTCACGCAACGTAGGGCCTTCAGGCATGGCGGCTTCTCCTAAGCCGCTCGGTTCATTTGATGCATCTGCTGGATTCACAGGGTGCGGTCATGGCAATATCCAGCAGATTCTCCATTGCCATAGCCATGTGCCGGCAGATGCATTTCTGCTTCTGCGGCTCTGAAATAAACAGGCATTTTCCCTGCAGACAGATGCCGTCCACCACCTTCGACATTGCGGTATCCATCGCAACCAGACTTTCCCGGCTGTAATAGGCCGCCTTCAGGCGGTTCACCACATAGCGCTCCTGCGCTTCGACCAGCATCGAATATCCCTCGCATTTGCCCACTTCCTCAACGAGGTTGTTTCGAAGCATGCGGTTGATCAGAAAATCTATGCTCACGCCGTGTTCTACCGCCAGATGATAAAGCACCTTGTCTGCATTCTGTCCCATGCCGCCGCCTTGCTTAAAGCGCTTCAGCATTTTGCCAACGTCTGAAGGGCTGATATCCATTTCCTTACCCAGCTGATTGCGGCTGCCACCGCATATGTCATACAGGTAGTAGTTAAAGCAATCGCGATATATGCTACAGGTATCCATGTACTCACCCCTCCGTAAATATAATCATAATCCAAACTCCGGAGAAAGTCTATCAGACATTTGTCCGTTGAAATCAGGGGCTTTTCAGGGACAAATGTCTGATTTGCAAATCGTTGAAAGCGTGCTATGATATTCCCAGATTCTATACGATCCTATACGAAAGAAGGCTCCGCCGGATGATCGACCCTATGTATACCATGATCCATAAGGTCATATTGCATATCGTTCCGTCCCATGCGATGTACGCCGATTCGCTCTGGAATGAAGTTATATCCTTCCTGCACGCAGAAATAATGCATATCGCGGCGCTGGATGTCGCGCTGGAATCCTTTGCGACCGGGCTGGCGGTCAGCAGCGCGGATGGCTCGTGCGCGCTGCGCACGGTATTTGTTCCACCGGATGAAGATTCCAGAGTTTCGCTTTGGGCGCTGCGCCTGCGTGAAAGAGATCCATACCTTAATTACAGAACAAAGACGACGCACATTGGCATACAGCAATCATCTCCTCACGAAATATGGATGTACATTGTGGTTTTGAACGCGGACAGCCTGGGCGGGAGGTTCGTGCTGCCCAGGCCGATTTCGAGAGAAATTCCTTCTTTCGTTTATCTACTTTTCAGGCATCCGGAGCTTCAATGCATAAGCGGTCAGTTTGCATTGCGCTCCAACGCGGTTATGCTCATCCCGCAGTGGATCGATCATTTTCTGGAGCTTCTCTATGATGGCGGCCGCAGCCTGCCGGTAATAATGATCACCTGTCCGGATCTTATCTCTCCGGGCGAGCTTCAAAGGCAGCTTCTGGGCAACGCCATCGTCTGCTTTTGCGATGATCCCAATACAATCTTTATGTTGAATGATCGTCTGCCGCCCAGCTGCAGCGTGCCGCTGGATTCCATTCGAACCTATCTGCCCTTTACGCGGGATGAACGTCGACAGCCGGTTCATCCGATCATCGCGCTGCCCGATATTCAGCGTCTGGGCAGTCAGGAGATATACGCCGCCTTCCGTCAGGCGTATTGCGAGAACCTGCGCGCGTCCGAGCGCAGCGCGTTCATCACGGTCGATACCTGCCGTACCGTGCAGATGGAGCGCGAACAGGCCGCGCTCTGCCAGCAGCTGGTCAGGGCAGACGCCGATCTGCGCGGCATGAAAAAGGATTTATCCGCTTCGCAGGATCGCTGCCAATCCCTTCAGGATCAGCTGGACGTGCTCAGCGAAAAGCGCGCGCATACCGGCGTGGAGGAATACGAATCGCTTCTCAATGAATGCATGGAAGAAGCGGATCGCACGAAACATATGCTGCAAAGCCTCGTAGAACAGCTCTATTCTGCCGCTCCCGATTTTACGCCGCCCCAGAATGCGCCTGCGTTTATAAAGGATCTCTACGATGCGCTCGGCTTCCGCGCGCGTGCTTTTCATCGGTAAGAGGTATTCATATTGTACTCTCTGAACGCTGCTTATGTAAATGGTTTTTGAAGCCAAAAGCAAAAAAACGGGCTGATCCATCCATTTGAGGAAAGATCAGCCCATCGTTTTTTACTGTTCTATCGCCGGAAGCTCCTGCTATTCTTCCATGAGATGCGTGATCACGCCGTTGCCGCCAAGGGCATGGTATTGATCGTAAATGTCCTGCATCACCTGCCGGTCGGGAATCGGGTAAAAGCCCTGCCGCATGTACCGCCTGTATCCTTCGAAAAAGCGGTCGCGCAGAAGCGCCATCATTGCCTGACGCATGGCTTTCTGTTCGGCAGAGTTCTGGCGGATGCGCTTCAGCTGCCTGCGGTATTGCCATGTGATTATGCCCAGCACCTATATGCAAAGCTGCTGCACCCAGTATTTTTCAATGATTTCTAAAACGCCGTTCCATGTCATTTTTCTACTCTCCTTTATACCCGTATCCATGTGCCGCCCGAATTGTAATAGGGAACTACCTGCTTCCATGCGCCGTTCAGCCGATACCAGACCGTGCAGCGCTTCCATGTACTGCCGTCGCAGTACCAGACCACCGCGTCAATGTAGGTCACCGTGATCGTGCAGCTCGTCACGCGGGCGTAGTTGCTGGAATAACCGCTGCTGGACGAGGTTTCGCCGTTATACAGCACCAGCGCTGAATTTCCCGCTTCAAAGTACGCCTTCATCGTTGAAAACAGCCCTGCGTTGGTCGAGGCGCTCTAGGTATGCGTCACGGTATTGCTGTAGAATTTTCCAGTCAACGTGCCCAGCATATCGCCCACCTGCGCCGAACCGCGAACGCCTGTGTTCAGGCTCTGGTAGTTCGCCTTGCGGAAGGTTAATACCTTGCTGGATGAACCGGAGCCTGCGCCGGAGCAGGTGATGCTCAGCGAAATCTGCTGGATGAGCTTTCCCTTGAGCGTCGCGCCCGCATTGTTAAACACCATTACGCCCACGCGGGATTTGGCCGCTGTAGTGCCCTTATAAGCGCCCTGACATGCGCCGTTGCTGCTTCCTGTGCTCCATGAATTGGATCCGTATTGCGCGTAACCGATGGTCGAACTGCTGTTCGCGGTTGCAGAAAATGTGCTCATGGCTTCACCTCATCATACCGGCACAAGGCAGATCTGTCCATCCGTTCCGCTGCTGGGAAGCGATGCGGCGTAGAAAATGCCAAGATTGGAAAGCGCCCCCTTGGCGCTGGTCGCACCCGTGCCGCCGTTGGCGATTGGGACGGGTGTGCTCATGCCTGCGTGAAATACGCGATGCGCGCCCCATGTGCCATTGATGCACGTTCGCAGCATTACCGCGTAATCCAGACTGGCCTGATAGGCGGCGTTGCGTATTTCCAGCATTCGGCGATTATTGCCCGTGCTGTCCTCCCACGAAGAAAACGATGATGCGCCCAGATAGGATCCTTCAAACACGGTTCGGTTGGTCGTCCCGTTCTGGCTCGGCAGTAAATAGATGGATGGATATAGCGATGTCGAAATATTCAGATTGCCCGACATGGTGTCTCCGCTCTTCTTTACCGCGCCGATCGCGCCACACGCACCGTTCGCGGTATTTGCGCCCGTTCCGCCCTGCGCCACATCTAGCGGCTTGGAAAGCACCTACGGCCAGGCGAAGGTAACCGTCTCGTCCGCACCAGCTGCAGTACCAAAGCCCAACGCCTTGCCGCCCTTCTTTACATGCATGATGTAGGCGGCGGAATTGATCTCTCCCACATAGGTGGTCACCGTTCCTACGGTGTCCGTGGCCTTCAATATAAACGAATAGCTCGCGTCGATCGCCAGCTGTCCGTTTCCAAGGATAACCCCTGTATCGTCGGTAAGCGCCACGCTGGTCGAATAACCGCCGCCCACCTGACTGAGCTGCACGGTGGCGGTTGCCCGGTTGCCGCTGTTGATCGCCGAACAGCCGACCTTCGTTTTGATATAGGCGTATGTGCCGTTTACATCGTCCTGCGTGCCGTCGCTCAGACAGCGATAGGCTTCAATGTAATGGAAAAATGGCGCTCCATATGCGGATACGCTGAAGCTCGCCGTCTTGCTTGTCGTTCGTCCGCGCGAATCGGTCACCTTGGCCGTTACCGTGATTTCGCCCTTCTTATACAGAATTCCCGTGGTCAGGCTCGATGCGCTGGCGCTGCCCACGCTGGGATCGGTAACTATGGAATACGATTTGATCGTCGATCCATATGCTCCGCCCGCGCCGTTGATCGTAATCTTCGCCTGCGATTTTCCATAAGCGTATACGTTCCATCCGGCGAGGACGGAATTGCTGTTTACCGGAGCCACCGAAACGGATTGCAGGTTCGGCGTTACGCTGGCGGGTACAGTCACCGTAAAATTATAGCTGGACGTTCCCAGCACGTTTCCGCTTGCGTCCAGCGTTTCCAGCGTCGCGCTCGCCGTGCCGCTGGTGGCGTTCGGAATCGCCTGCAGCCAGTTCAGCGGAATGGTGTAGGAAGCGGACGCCCCTCCCGCCGCTATGGTTTGAACATTGGAATACGTTCCAAATTTCCACGTCACCCTGTGGGAATAGGCGCTGTTGTAGGCAGTGATGTTCAGCTTCGCTGCGCTGCCCGCCGCTACACTTCCACTCGCCATGCTGCCGCTGCTCTGGAGGTATTCGTAATTGAACGTCAGCGTCATGGCCGTTACCGATAGATAATCGTAGCAGAAGCCCTTGGAATAGGTGCCGCGGGTCTTGGGCACATACAGGATCAATACGCGGTTTCCGGATGTGAAGAAGCTCACCTACGAATTGTAAATCGCCGCTTCGCTGCCGGAATTGAAATCCAGCGTGACTGTCCGGTCATAGGCGCTGGATACGGATACCGCGCCGAACGCACTGCCGCGCATCGATCCAATGCTGCCGGAAATGCTGTTCTGCGCGCCGCCGTAAAGCGTCAGATATTTTGTCGAATCGCCGCCAGCCGGTCCAAAGGTCACGCGCATCTGAATGCCCGTAATCGCGACATTCGAAAAATTAAAATTGGCGAGGTCGGAAAAATTCAGCGCGCCCTCGTAGCGCGTGGACGAATAAACGCCCTGCCGCGCCTTGCCGCTCGTCCACGAACTGCCGGAGGCGTATTTGATTTCACTGGCCGATACCGAATAACTGGGCATAAATGCACCTCCCGTTTTTTATGATCTCCATTTAAGTCCCACGCCGGTCGGCGTTGTCACGATGTCCTAAAAGCCGTTTTCCGTCGTGCCGATGGAAATCTGCTCCACCGCCTCCATCTTGGTAATAAAGAGGCGGTTGTCCGAAAAGTACGCCAGCTCTGTGGCAGAATCGCCGGGCTGCACAAACGATAGCCGCGTATTGGTCAGCCGCATTTTGACTGAGGACGCTGAACTGCCCATATCAAGATAGGGGATGCCGTCTTCGCTGCCGAACTCAAAATAGGAAAGCATCTGCGTAAGGCTGCCCTCCGTTGCCGCCAGTCGGCTAAAGGAGAGCAGCAGATTGCTGTCGGTCTGGGCAATGTCGCTGCGCAGAAGCTCAATGTCCTGCTAGGCGGCGAGGAAATCCTCGGCGCTGGCATACTTGTCGGATAAGCCCATCGAATCGATCAGCGCGCGCACGCGCGCCTCCATGCCCTTGTCCTATCCGTCAATGCTGGCGATCAGCCGCTCGATCTGCGCAGCTGCGTCCTCCGGCGCGGGCGACCAGCTGGAGGCCAGAACGCCTTCCTCCAGCTTTGCCCGAATGAACGTGATCGTATTGCCGCCAGCAAGGTCGTTGATACCGCTGTACAGGTAAAACGACCAGTTACCCGCAGTTTCGGGAACACGGAATCGAAGCGTCTGCCGCTGGGCGGAGATGGAAAGCTCGCCGTTGTCGGCGACGCTCCCATCGTCCTGATTGACCTATGCCCACGATACGCCGGAAGCGCTGCCGGCGTCCAGTCGGATTTCCTCCACGGAAAAGCTGTGCTCGCGTCCCAGCCGAAGCTCGTCGGCCGCCACCCAATGGCTCGCGGCGCCGGTTCCCACCAGCGTATAGCTCGCGCTGTCCGCGATCAGATTGGTGCCGCCGACGTCCGCTTCGTTGATCAGCTGCCACTGCGTGCCGTCGTAGCGCTTCAGCTCCGGCGGCGATTGCGAAGTGTCCAGCCACTAAAGCCCCTCCGCGGGATTCTCAGGGGCGACGCCCTGCTGAACAGGGTCGTTTAAGTCTACGATTGTAACCTGCGCCTGCGCGATCATATTTTCACCTCGCTCGATTTCGGCTCATTCCGCCTCGCACACAAAAACCGTCTTTCCGTCCACGTCATCGCCGTCGATGAAGATAACCTTTCCCGTGGCGAAGGCGGCTCCATTGTCCATCGGTTCGCCGTTCTTATCCCGGCGATACCAAACGTAATTCTTCTCGTGCTTGTAGGCGGCGTTTGCAGTTACGTCCTCCCACGCGGTGCCGGAATAGCGCATCAGCGCCGTTTGCGGCGCAGATTTCGTGACCTTATAATAGAAGGAACCCGCCGCAGGACTGGAGGGCGCGGTCACGCTGTAGGTCGTCGATTTCAATGCGTCCACCTCCGCACCGTTCTGCCAGAGCCGGGCGATGAGCATCGTTTCGCCGGTCGCATTCTTGAAAATCTCGCCCGCGGTGCTGTCGATGTCCAGCTGATAATTATCGGTTTTGTCGATCAGCGTAATGACGTCCTGATAATTTCTCGCCTTATAGATCATCCGGCAGCGATAGCTGGCCTGTCCCACCACGTCCGCGCCGTCTACCGAAAGAGAATCCGTCGTTGCGCCGGAAATCGTCTGCCATGTGCCGCCGCTGTACTTGGCCCAGGTAAAGGTCGCGTTGGAGGTAATGGGAACAGCGCCGTCGTAAGCGACGGTTTGCAGCTGCAGCGTTCCGCTGCCGTTCGTAAACACCGTGCCCAGCGGCGCATACAGCGAAAAGACGATGGCGTTCGTGCCCGCCGCACCGTTTGCGCCCGCGTTGATTTTGGACCAGTTAATGTAGAGCGTCGTGGAAACGGGCGAAGTGACCGGAACCGCCAGAAGTCCGGATTGCTGCGCCGTGCCGCCCAGCGTGGCGTTCGCTTCCACCGTGATCGTCAGCGGAATTTCGTTGTCAACAGCGTCGCCCTTCGATACGGTCATGCCCGTGGGCATACCGGTGATTTCGCCTACGGTGGGCGTGACCTTCCTTGTTCCGGTATAAGCCACTACGTTGCAGACTACGGAATCGCCTCTTGCCTGTCCGGTGGATTTGGCGGTAAAAGCGATATTTTCATTGCTCAGGAAGGCGATGGAGGCGGGCTGACCCGCCTCGCCCGTGCTTCCGGCTGCGCCGTCGGATACCTTGTAGATGCTGATAACGTCGCTGATATTTGCATCGTTGGTCACGATGCGCAGCGTCGCGCAGTCACCGACCCAGATGCCGTGCGTGGGCTTGACGATCAGCGAAGCGCCGGTGATCGTCGCGTTGTCGCCGGTCGTGGGATAATCCTGCCACACATCGGAGGCATTCTTGTACTGCCATTTGCTCAGCACGACGTTCTGTACATTGGCCGTCAGCGTGATCTGCGCAGGCGATACCGCGCCGTCCGCATCGTATTTGAATACCTGCGCGCCGCTGATCCATGCGGATTTTGCGTTTTCGCCCGTCTTGACCAGGGCGAAGGAAATGTCCGCCGTGGCATTGGTGGTCAGCCCGTTGTCAGGATCCAGGTAGGAGATGTAGGCAATGTAGGTCAGCAATCCGCTGCTCACACCCGCCAGCTTGTTGGCGCTGATCGTCAGCACGTTGCCGCTTACGGTTTCGCCCGCAGTCAGCGCCGTTTCAGCGGCCGAACCCTCCCGGCGCTTCCATGTTATCGTGATCGCGCTGTCCGTCAGTGCAATCGCCGTCTGGTTGGCGTAAACCACGGGCGTGATGATGAGCTTGCCCGCCGCACTCGTCCAGTCCGGCGCATAGTTTCCCGTGTTAACGTCGTAGATCTGTGTGCGGGGTTGGTTTGCGCCCAGATAGGCGGACTACGATTTGCCGTCTGAAAGATCAATGATCGTCTTAGAGCCGGTTGCGATGATCGCCATGATGATACCTCCTTCTCATCGTTGAAAGCAGACGTTCTATGCCATTTATCTGCTAATCTACTGCCAATATTCTGCTATTTTTCTGCTGGCGTTTGGAATATGGAATGAATTATTCATCCGAAATTTCACAGGTGTAGGTCGCGCTGAAGAACACATCGGCGTTCGTCAGCTGGAATTGCTTTACGCCCGTGTGGGCGGAATTCCAGAGGACGTCTGCCGTAGCGTCCGCGCTGGTGCGCTTCCAATGAAACCGGTTGGCGGCAATGTCGTTCGTAACTTCCTTGCTGCCACGATAAACGCGGGCGCGCAGCGTCGTCTTCTTCACATAATCTGAAAGCACCTCTCCGGCGTCCGTGCTGATTTCTACCCGGTAGCCGATCTGTTCCTCGATTTCTTTCGATACGACGTTCTCAACCGTCATGCGAATGGACGTGTTGCTGGACAGATCCAGCGATTGCCCGACGTCCGCCGCCAGTTTGTTTGCCGTGATCGTTCCCGCCTGAATTCGATCGGCCGAAAGAAAACCGGCGATGATCAGATCGGCCGTAAAGCCTTCGCCCGTGCCAAATGTGCGCCAGTCCCACTTGCCGTCGTCCGTCTTTGCATTGGCAATCATGAAACCCTCGCCGCACAGCTGCATGGCGCTTTTGCCGTTGACGGATTCCAGAATCAGATTGCCCTGATCATCGGTGTACCAGTTGGAAACGGAGGAAGAGAGCCGGGTTTTGAGTACGTCGATCATGCCCTCCAGACGTTTGGCGGGGATGGAGCCGTCCTCCGAAATGGCCTTGCTTCGATCGTACAGCGATTTGCTCTTGTGAACGATTTCCGCAATGCCGGTGATCCGGCTGATAATGCTGTCCAGCGATACGCCGCCGATGCTGGTCAGATCGTTGCTGATGGTGATGCTGTCCTTTTCGGGCGCGTCCAGATTTTCAACCCATTTTGTGATGTAAGCGTAGTCGTTCTATTCCAGCGCCTCATCCCAGATGCGCAGCGCCGTGTCCAGCGTGAAGCGCTCCTGTTCGTACCCGCTGACGCCGGAAAGGTTTTGAATATCCACCGTATAGGTGACCGTTGGCTTCGCCAGCCGCTCCATCACGCCCAGCGCCTCGTAGTACAGTAATTCTTCCTGTCCGGGCGCGTAGGCGGTATTGCTCCAGTAGCCGTCGATCAGCATATCGCCCATGGCTTCGGCAAAGCGTCGTTCAATGTTTTGCTGGCTGTCCATGGAAGAAAGGTAGCTTTTCTCGATCTCTGTCCGCTGAAGCACCAGCCATACGGCTTTTCGCATCAGCGTATATAGTCCTTCCTCGCCGCCGTCATCCTGATAAATGCTCTGAACGCCCAGCTCCAACGCAGTGATCTGCTCCTGCAGTCCCTGCCGCTTGGCTTCATCCGTCGTCTTGTCCAGCTGCTTTTGCAGGCTCGCAATGCTGCTCTCCTTGGCTTCAATGGCGACTTCCTTGCCGCCGATTCTGCCGCTGGCCTTCTTGATGAACTTGATCGCGTATTCCGCATCATCGGGAAAAGCATTTCCCGTCTGCGCATGATGCGTGCCGTCCTGCATCAGCACGGTCAGCGTGTCGGTCGCTGTGATTGCGGTCTGTTCTTCCGTCGCCGCGCCGCCGCAGATCGTCTTCGCGATCGCGCCCTGAGTCAGTACATACAGCACATAATCAATCTGTCCCCAAAGCTCGTTCAGCTGATTGTCCAGTTGAATCAGTTTCTTTGAATAATCACTGCTTCCCGCCTTGGCAGCCTGAATATCCCGCAGATAATCGTCCAGCGCCTGCTCGTGCTCGGCAGTGAAAACGCCCAGCTCCCGGAAATAGGAAAAATCCAGCAGAAACGGAAGCCCTGTGGGATTGACGTCCTCGATGCCAACATAGCCGTCGTCGCCGTAATCGCCCTCCACATAGAGGCGCGTCACGATGTTTTCAGCGTCTTCTTTGCGGTCGATGCCGTTCAGGTTCTTGCCGAAGTTCAGCTCCAGCAGGTCTTCGTGACGATTTAGTGAATAGATGCTGATGGTGCGGCTGTCGCCGTCGAATGCCGGGCGTGCATCGAACAGCGCGCAGATATCCGAAATCAGCAGGTATGCGCCGCGCTTGCCATCGGAAGAAAGGGATCGCACCTTTTCGGTTTTTCCGTCCTGCTCATAGAAGGTTTCACAGTAACCCAGCTGCCAGCCGGTGTTTTCCAAAACCTGCCGGAGCAGGTATTCCGCCGTGCCGATTCCATTCTCATCGTCGAAGGTGAGATAGAGATTCTTTTTGTTGAGCTGCGCGCAGATATGCTGGCAGGTGATCGCCGCCGTCACGCTCAGCCCCTTGTGCGAACGCTTCGGCGCACTGAGCAGGAACCAGTCGTCCTTGCCGTCTCGCGTCAGGCAGATGAGATAACCGCTGCGAATGTAGTTCCAGCGGAAATTACGCCCGCCGTTCACCGTCTGCGGCAGCATAAAGCTCTATTCCTTCCAGCCGGAGATTTCCGTCGTCAGCGTCACATCGTATGCCTGCCCCTCGTGCTGAAGCTCGGAATCATACAGCTCGCAGACCTTATTGCGGTTCATATCGCAGATCGTCATTCTCGCCGGCATACGCTTCACTCCCTTCATCGCACGCGCGGGGTATATTCCACTTCCAACATGGTCAGCGCCAGATTTTCTCCACTGATCTCGATTTCATTCATCGTCACAATGGGCACGGCGGTCGTACCACTGCTCGCCACCTTGTCGGACAGAATCGCTGAATGGGTGTCCGTGATCTGGCGAATCTTTTTCCAGCCGTCCAGATACAGAAATTGTCCCTCCATGTGCGGCAGGAAGACCCCCTCCGACGTGACGCTATTGCTGTTCTCCGTGTGACTGATCGCGATGCTTCTTTCAAATGGGGTACAGGGTGCCAGCTCAATATATCCTTCGTCGTGCATGGCAAAGGCCAGTTCACGGCTGTCGCCCAGCGCAATGCGCGTCTGACCCATCCTGCTGTCCAGCTCTAGATGCGCGCCGGGCAGGAGGCTTTCTTCCGTCAGATTTACGATCTTGCACCGCTGACCTGTGGTGAGGTTGCGGATCAGCATTCCGTCGCCCACATTTCCGGCAATCCGAAATACCGTGTGTGCCCGCTCCGTTCCCGGATTGTAGAGCAGAAAGCTCGTGCTGCTTACGCTGGGCGGTGTGGGCGTCATTGCCGCAGGCAGAAGTCCCGTTTTCGCCAGCGTCCGCGCGTCGCAGGAACCATCGTCGCTTTTCAGTCTCATCCGTGCAAATGGCTCATAGCAAACGAAATTGGCAGTAAAGGTTCCCGAATATCGAAGTACGCCTGCGCTGTCCGTATGGTCGTACAGCGCGATCTGAATCCGTTTGCCGACAACTGCGCTGTAGATTGCATAGGGCTTGTGATCAAATATCTATTCGCCCTGCGTATCCCGCCTGAGCCAGCGATAGATCTGTTCCAGCTGCGCTTCCGTGATTTCTTCGAAATAGCAGTCCAGTTCGAACTCACGGGGCAGCACCCGTGTGCCGATATAATAGCCACCGTCCCGGCTGTCCGTCTGAATGTCAGCAATATCATAGCTTTCCATCTCATCGCCGCGCGATTTGGCGCTCGGCCGGTAGTAGCAGCCCAGCGCCGAACAGTGCGTTCCATGAAAACTGAATCCGTCCATGGCTTTCTCCTTTCCGATTTCATCATATATATCTGACAAAGCCCAATGTTCGTTCCCGATTTTCACCCGCAGCCGCTTTTCCCATTGAAATGTTGTCGGGTTTATCGGAAAACATTTCAGTGAAGCTATGATACACAAAACCAGCGTATCGCCGAACGCGGTACACTGGTTTGTTCTTCAAATCAGTCGGTTCACCACCCGAAGATAATCCTTTTTTGCATTGAAGATGGCAAGAACATTCACTGCCTGCTCTTTTTCATCGACTGAATAAAAAATGAGGTATTCCTTATGCGAAATGAACCGGTATTCCAAGCTGCGAAGTACATGGTCTTTGGGAAGCGCGCCCGCCTGCGGGAATTCCCCAAGGCGGCTGCATTTTTCTCTGAGCTCGTTCACAAATTGCCGGGCGATCTCCTTGTCTTTTGATTGCTCAGCAATGTAAAAGGCAATCTCTCGGAGATCCCGCTTGGCAGTCTCGGTCAGTATGACGCGATGGCTCATAGCTCCAGTCCATCCAATTCGTTCAGAATGTCATCACAGGCCGCATCCAGTTCCTGCACCCTTCCCAGCTTGACGTCATCCGCCGCCTGTGCCAGATGCGCGTATACGCTGAGCTTGGCTTCCATCTCTGCGATGTAATTCTGCTGATTGACGAAGGTCTCATGACTCATAACGACCGTATCCTCCTTGCCATTTACCGTAATGGCAACGGGATTCTGCCGTGTCAATGCCGAAATCTGCGAATAATTACTGCGCAAATCTCTTGAAGGTCTAATGGAAATCGCCGCATTCATGTTCAGCACCTCCTATCGTAGTCATATTATAGCTCAATTTAGCTACGATGTCAACTTGCAAAGGAGGTGCTGCCCTTGTCTGATCGGTTTGGATGCAATAGAGGGAAACTCAATCCCGCTGCCAGTTTCAATCGCATCTCTGAAATATTCCTATTATCCCAGCCGCAGCCCGCCGACAGCCATGCCGCGCATAGCTCGTTCCATGATCTTCTCGCCGACGCGCTCCGCCATGGCGTCGTAATCCGCTTCCTTTTCCAGCCGTTCCACGTTTACCGTGATGGATTCAATGGTCAGCGGCTGATTCTGCACCGTTTCGGGAAACTGGGGGCGAACAACCGCCTGTGGCACTTGCACCGTGCGGATGGCGTGCAGCGTCTTCAGCAAATCTTCGAACAGTTCCGTCTGATAGGGCGACAGTATGCGCTCCGGTTTGGCTTTTGTGCCGTCCAGCCATGCAAGGCCGGTCATCTGATTCAAGCCGCCCTTAGCGTAAGCCGTCACCTTGATCTTAGAATAGAAGGTTCGTGCCCACTCGCCGATCATGCCGGAGCTGCTGCCGCTCAGTTCACGGCAGATGGAATTGATTTTGCTTCGCGCCGCCTTTTCGGCTTCCTCCGGGGAGGAATAGCCGGACAGCGTGCCGCCCTTTGCTTTTCCGATCGCAGGATAGGTCGCCTTGTATTTTGTGACCTTGGCAGACGATCCACCGCTCTTCTTTCCGCCGGAACCGCCGCCGCTGCTGCTGGAGCCGCTGCCCTTGACGGCGGTCGTGGGCGTATAGTCGTATGCCTTGATGTCGCCGCTTACCTGTTTGTAGGCATTTCGCAGATCCTCCAGCTTTTTCTTCCATTCGTCCACATAGGCTTCCGCCTGCAGCTTTCCGGCCTCCTTATAATCTTGACAGTTGTCCTTCAGGAACTGGATGATGGCGTCGTCTCCGCCGGCGATGATTTCTTCCACCTCTTCCCAGTAGGTGGTGGTGTGCCCGCGCATATCGTCCAGCATCTCCTGCCAGCCGCAGCGCATGTTTTCGCGGGTCGCGTCCGTCGCCGTCTCGTAATCCTCATGATTCTTTGTCAGCCAGTCGATGATCTCCGCATCGGATTGGGACAGCAGATCCTTCAGCTCCGCGATCAGCTTCCGGGGATTATTGAGCAGTTCCTCATAGTAATTCTCGACGTACTCAATGTAATCGTCCAGACTTTCGATCTGAGATTCAATGGCCTTTTTCTGCGCGTCTACCTCGTCCTCGGCGATGTCCCATGCCATTTCTTCGCGAAGGTCGGCAATCTCCTGACGCAGCTTGAGCTCTTCCTTTTTGCGGGTGGGGTCGGCACTGATTCGGGCAAGCTGCGCTTCCTTTTCAGCAAGCGTTTTTGCCTTATCCTCTTCCTCGCTGAGCTTTTTGCGCGCCGCCAGCTGTTCATCCAGCGCCGTCAGTTCTTCGTTCAGCGCGTCCCGCTTGGCCTCTGCCAGCTCGATCAGCTGGTCGCGTTCCTTCTCGTAGCGCCGGGTAATCACATCGATCAGCTCATTTTCAACGTCGATCTGCCCCTCAAGCATTCGCTTGTTCAGGGCTTCGCGGTCGAGAATGGCGTCGTGAATCAGATCTCGTAGATCAATTTCCATATCCTGAATCGCGTCCTGCTGTTCCTTAATTTCCTTAGTCAGTTCTTCCAGATCAATTTTGTTCTGCAAGAGGGTTTCGGAATACTGCTGGTGCTGCTTCTGAAGCGCTTCCAGATCGGTAGCCGCCTGCTTATACTTCTTGGAGCCTTCCTTGTTTTTGCTCATGATGGCTCTCTGCGCCGCCATCTGATTTTCCAGCTCCACAATATAGTCGGTCAGCGTCGTGGAATTTTCCTGTACGATTTCCTTTTCCTTGCCCAGATACAGGATTACGCCCTGTATTTCGCCGCGCACTTCGTGGTATTGCTGTGCCAGCTGTGCCATCTTGCGGCGATGGTCACCAGCGTCTACCGCCTCGTCCATCTTGTCCAGCAGCTTCTGCGTGGACTGCGATACGCTGGTGCTGCTGCTCCCACCGCCACCGCCGCCCTTACCGCCACCACCGCCGCCGGAGCTCTTCTTGCCGCTGCTGCCGCCCTTCAGGGGATTACTGCCGGTATAGCGAAGTACATTTTGATTGGTTGCAATGCGCGTGCGCGTCCATACGCCCGTGAGCGGATTCCATTGCGCGCCCTCCTGTGGCATCGTAATGGTTTCCATCGTCCATTGGCCGGTGGCGATCAGTGCATCGACGGCGTCCGCCGCCAGATTCTGTACGCTGATCAGCCCGCTGGTCAGCGCGGAAAAGTCCGCGACCGACGTCCCTGTAATCGAAATAAACGCCGCTTCGTTCAGTCGACGGAAAGCGTCTTCACCTTCCGCCAGCGCCGAAGACAGCATGGGGCCGACCTGATCCCAGTTGGCCAGCAGAATCTGCGGATTGATGTTCCCCAGATATTCCGCCAGCGTATCGATCTCACTGGCGGCAACCTTCGTGCC
>CAKUKM010000041.1 GCA_934663595.1 uncultured Clostridia bacterium
GCATCGGCCTCCGGAACGCCGCCGGACGTGAGATAGCCGATCATCGAGGCGAGCCAGCCGCTCAGCGGGAACAGCACGCACCACGGCGTGGAGGTCGCGTGAATGATGAACGCCGATTTCTCGTGCGGAACCTTCAAAGCGTCGTTGACCGGGCGGGAGACGGAGCCGGTGACCATGCAGCTCAGCGAGCCGGACGTGAAGATCACGATGCCGAGCAGCCACGTAAACAGGCAGGAGCCGCGCTTGGACTTGATCAGCGCGCGCTTGTTGATCATCGCCTCGGTGAAGCCGTCGATGCCGCCGGAGACCTCGATTAAGTGAATCAGCGCGCCGATCAGTAGGAACGACATCAGCACGATCGTGTTGGAATTGCTCTCAAACGTGTGGATGAACGAATAGAACGTGCCGTTCAGGCCCGCGAACACCGCGCCGCCGCTCAGGATGAACGAGCCGGTCAGGATGCCCAGCAGCAGCGCCGCGAATACGTTTTTCGTAACCAGCGCCAGCAGAATCGTCAGAATCGGGGGAACGACCGACCAGAAACCATATTGCATCTTGTTTTCCTCCTTATTTGCGAATGCTTCTGCCGAGGCGATCGTTGACGGCCCGGCAATCCTTCGCGGCAATTTCGCCGCCAATGAGGACATAATCGATTCCGACCGGCGGAAGCACCGGCTGCGCAAACGTCGCGCAATCGGCGATTCTGTCCGGATCGAAGACCACGATATCCGCGTCCGCGCCCGCGTTCAGCCGCCCCTTGGAAGTAAGGCCCAGCCGGTTGGCCGGCATTGCGGTCATGCGCGCGATCGCGTCGGGCAGCGTGATTTTGCCCTTGCGCGCGAATTCGGCGATCAGCCGCGGGAACGTGCCCGCTGCGCGCGGATGGCCCTGCCCGTGCGACAGGATGCCATCGCTCGCGAGCATGACGTTCGGGTGATTGAACGCGTAATCCACGTCCGATTCCTTCATTACGTAGCAAACGGTCATGCATTCCGGCATGTCGCGGCGCATTTCCTCGAAGATTTCCTTCGTGCAGCGCATGCCCTTGTACTTGCCCTCGCAGAGCTCGATCGCGTCGTAATCGCAATGATAGCGCTCGAGCCAGCCGGGATCGTAGGTCGTGGAGCCGATCGTGGTCGAGAATGCGTAATACGGATAGCAGTCGCAGGCGACGTCCAGGCCGTTCGCGCGCGCTTCATCCACCATTTCGAAAAACGATCGCATCTGGCCAAAGCCGGCCATGCTGCCGATGTGCGAAATCTGCGCGGGAAGCCCCAGCGCTTTTCCGGTTTCCATCAGCTCGCGCGCCGCGTCGTAAATCTCCTCCGCGTCCGAGCGCACGTGCGCGGCGATCATTTTGCCGCTCTTTTTGCACGGCTCGGCCGTCGCGAGCAGCTCCCCGGAGTCAATGCCCGGCACATAGCGAATGCCGTAGGAAACGCCCACGCAGCCGCGATCGAGCGCGACGGCGATCCGCCTGGCCATTTCCTCGTGCTGCGCCTGCGTGGTCGGGCCGTATTTGTCCGTTGCGCCCGCGGTTTCGCGGAAATACGCGTGCCCGGCGAGCATTGCGACGTTCACCGGCGTGCCGTCGCGGTCAACCAGATCCAGATAATCGCCCGGATCGCAGCAGTTCAGCCCGCAGTTGCCGCCCACGGCGGTCGTCACGCCCATGCGGAGCATGCAGTGGAAGATCGATTTTTCCTCGTCGGAATAGATCCTGCCGTCCGGTTCCACGGGATCCTCGTGCATGTGAATGTCGATAAAGCCCGGGCAGACGATTTTGCCGCTCGCGTCGATTTTAACGTCCGCATCCGGCATTTCGCGCGTCGCGCACGCGATTTTGCCGTTTTCAATCAGAAGATTCAGGCGGCTGTCGATCCGGTTGGCCGGGTCGACGACTCTGCCCGAATGAATCAGCGTTTTCATTTTCATCACCACCTATGGTTTATTATACTTGAAAAAAACGCCGTAGAATACCGCATAAACGCCTGAAAACCTTGAAAAAAATGCTTTTATTGCAGGAAAAAACACGCCGACCCCCTTGCAAATGCGGGATTCGGCGTGCAAATACGCTCGAAATCAGAACTTGCCCTTGCGGGAGAGCTGCTCGAGCTTCTTGAGCTTATTGTAGTTCAGGCCGTGCATGACCAGATTCAGGCAGATGATCAGGCCGACGAACACGCACGCGCCGATGATCACGAGATAAGCGCTGGCGCCCTGCGGAAAAGTGGTAAAGGTCTTCGCCCAGGTTTCCAGATAAGAGCGCGTGAGCGAGAAGCCGAGGAAGGCCGATCCCAACAGAATGATCGGGCCCAGCAAAATGCAAATCGTTCCCATAGTGATTCTCCTTAAACAATTATAGTGTCATTATAAACTTTCTGGCGCAGGTTGTCAAGCAAATGAAAAGAGAGAAGATTTTTTTCTGGATTTTTGGGGCGATTTATGCTATAGTTATGGAAGGAAAGAATCGAAGAAGGCCCGGCGGGCGTTCTGAAAATAAGGAAAGGTTCGGCACAAAGGAGGAACTCACCAAAATGAGGAAGGCATGGATTCTGTTTCTGGCGCTGCTGATTGCGATGCTGTGCGCGGTCGGCTGCGCGGAGGAAACGAGCGACTGGAGCTTTGATCAGGAATATCGCGTGCTCACCGGCTATTCCGGCGCGGACGCAAACATCGTCGTCCCGTCCCGGATGGGCGAGAGCTCCGTCGAGGTCATCGATACCGGCGTGCTTGCTTATGGCGATATGCAATCGATCGATTTTGAGGAAGGCGTTTCGCAGCTGCGCGGCCTCGTGGGCAGCTATTCGGCGAAGCTTCAGCGCGTCGCGCTGCCGGAGAGCCTGATTGTGATCGGCGAGGGCAGCTTTGCGGGCTGCGAATCGCTTTCCGAGGTCGCGATTCCGGCGAACGTCCGCTATATCGGCGCGAACGCCTTCTCCTATTGCGCGCGCCTTGCGTCCGTCACGTTCGAGGGCGTTTGTCCCGTTTTTGCGCCCAATGCGTTTTGCGAGGGCGCGGAGACCGTGATCGTGAATGTGCCGGACGATCAGATAGACGCGTATACCGAGGCGTTTGACGCGCTGTCGGGTTCGTTCGACGTGCGCCCCAGCGGCAAAAACGCCGTGCAGACGAATCCGAACGGCTTCGCGGAGGCGGATTTTGAATTTGATTCCGCCACAGGCACGATCACGGCCTATCACGGCTCCGCCGCGTATCTGGAAATTCCGGAAACGATCGGCGGCGCGCCGGTGAGGGCGATCGGCGAGGGCGCGTTTGAATGGCAGTACTATCTGGCGTGGCTGAAGCTGCCCGAGGGACTGGAGCAGATCGGCGCGAACGCGTTTGCGCGCTGCGTTACGCTGGTGCATGTGGAATTCCCGTCCACGCTGCGCGCGATTGGCGATCAGGCGTTTGCCGGCGCGTATCGCGATCGGCAGCTGGAGCTTAAAAACGTGGTTTCGATCGGCGCGGGCGCGTTTGAGCGTGCGGGCATTGCGGGGGCGCTTACGCTTCCGGAGACGCTGGAATCCATCGGTGCGAATGCGTTTGACGGCTGCGGCGATATCGCCGAGCTGACCATTCCCGCGTCGGTTCAATCGATCGGCAGCCAGGCGTTTCGGAAAAACGGAAAGCTCGAATACGTTTACATCGCGGGCGAGACGCTGCCCGAGATCGCGGAGGATGCGTTTGCGGAATGCGCGGCGCTTGCCAAGGTTGATCTGAACGAGAGCGCCACCATGCAGCAGACCGAGGAAATGCAGAGTCTGCTGGAGGACATGGGCCTTTCCTGCCGCGTGCAGCGGCACGAAAACTCGCTCGCCTCGGAGCCGGAGGATCAGCTGGACACGTATGCAAACGGCCTGCTGACCGGCTATACCGGCGCGCAGACGCACATTCGGGCGCGGACGGGCTATGTCGATTCCAGCGGCCGGCAGGTCGATGTGACCGGCGTGGCGGACGGCGCGCTGAAGGACAATCAGACGGTTCAATATTTTGCGATCAGCCACAAGCAGCAGCAGCCGTTTGCGATCGGCGCGGAGGCGTTCAGGAACAGCGCGCTGCAGGGCGTCGACCTGTTCGACTGCGTAACGACCATCGGCGCGAATGCGTTTGCCGGCTGCGCGCAGCTCGAGGAGCTCACGATTCCCGAATCCGTGACCGAAATCGGCGCGGGCGCGTTCGAAGGGCTGACCGGACTGAAGCGCGTGACGATTCTCTGCGACGCTTCGCTCCTTCCGGAGGGCGCGTTTGCCGGCTGCACGGCGCTTGTCGAGGCGGAAATCCAGAAGGGTGCGATTCCGGCGCGGCTGTTTGCCGATTCGGGTCTTGCGCAGGTGACGCTCGGCGAGGACGTGACGGCGATTGGCGAAGGCGCGTTTGAGAACACGGCGATTTCCGAAATCGCGCTGAATGCGAATGCGACGGCGATCGGCGAGCGCGCGTTTGCCAACACGCAGCTTGCACGGTTTGTGATTCCGGCAAACGCCGATGTGGCGGTTTCCGCGTTCGATGGAATTGCATATATCGACCTCTGCCTGTCCGCCGATGCGACCGACGCGCAGCTTGCCGCGTGGAACGAGCGCCTCGGCCGGCCCGCGTATGATCCGATCGTGCGCGAGGGCGAGGAAAGCCCGTTCAAGCGCATGGCGCTGGACGCCAATCCGGATTCGGACTTTGAATTTGATCCGGCGACGGGCAGAATTCTGGCCTATGCCGGCTCCGGCGAAACGGTGATCGTGCCGCGCGAGATCGGCGGTGTGACGGTTGCGGGCGTGGATTCCGGCGCGTTTGACGCCTGCCGCGATTCCGCGGATACCGGCGCCAATTCGGTAAATCTCCGCGCGCTGGTGCTGCCCGAGACGATCAAGAGCCTTCCGGACGCGCTGATGGCCGATTGCCGGCAGCTGGAGACGTTCGTGTGCTATGCGCCGGTGGAATCGACGGGCGCGAGCGCGTTCCGCGGCTGCCGCAGTCTGAACAGCGTGATCTTTGCAAACGGTGTGAATGCGATTGAGAGCGCGGCGTTTGAGGGCGCGGGCCCGCTCGGCACGCTCTATTTCGGCGACAAGCTGAACAGAATCGCGAGCGGCGCGTTTAAGAGCTGCGGCATTGCGTCGTTCGTTGTGGACGCGGAGGAAATTGAAACCGGCGCGTTTGAGAGCTGCCCGAATTTGAAGGAGCTGCATTTCACCGGGCGCGTGAAGGTATTCGGCGAGAATGCGGCCGCGGATTGCCCGGAGCTGACCAGCGTTTGCTTTGAAAACAGCGATTTGAGCGCCGTTCCGGAGCAGGGCTTCCTGAGCGGAACCGCGATGCGGCTGACCATTCACGTGCCGGCCACGGCGGGCGAGGAGAGCCTCGATCGCGCGCAGAACTGCGTAACGCCGGCGGAAACGATGCCGCGCGTGGAGGTCGTGGTCGATTTCTGCGCGAGAGTGCCGGTGACGCTGCCCGATGTGGCGGCGCTGCTCGCGCTTCCCAGCGCGACTCAGCCCGAGGAAACTGTCGCGCCCGAGGTGATTACCGCGCTTACGGACGCGGACGTCAATTCGCTGATGGGCACGTGGTATGCCACGGCGATCACGATGAACGGCCAGACCGTCGGCTTCGAGCTGCTCGGCGGCAGCATTCACATTGAGGTCAATCCGGACGGCACGGCGACGCTGTTTACCGGCGACAACGCGGAGGAATCCGAATGGACGCGGGAGAGCGACGCGATCATGATCGGCGATATGCGCCTGGAAAAGACGACGGACGGCGCGCGGCTTTCGCAGAGCGGCGTGGAAATGACGCTCGCGCGCGACGAGCTTGAAAAGCTTGCGCCCACGGAGATCCCCACGCCCGAACCGACCGCGGAGCCGACTCCGGAGCCGACGGCGGTGCCGGACGTGCCTGCGCCGTATATCGATTATATTGAAAAGAAATATGTGCTGACCGATGCGGATGTGAACGGCTACGAGATGCCCGCGCCGGCGCAGGGCGAGTATGAATACTCGCTTCTGCTGCACGCGGACGGCACATTGGAGCTCGTGCTTTCGGGCGCGGCGGTTCCGGGACTGACCTGGACGGCTGGTGAGACGGCGGACGGCACGGCGGCGTTCATTATCGATTATTTCGGCCAGACGCTCGAGGCCGTGATCGCGGGCACGGGCCTGGATATGAATTACTTTGATTCGATGCAGATGCATTTCGAACCAGAAAAGTAAAAATGAACGAAAAAGGGCTCCGCTTTCAGCGATGGAAAGCGGAGCCCTTGATCTGCCTGAGAAGAGAAAATCAATCAGGCGTTGAGCCTCAGGTAGCTTTGATAAATGCTGTACGCGTTGCGGAGAATTTCCTTGTCGCCGTCGTAGGTGAGCATTTCCAGCGCCTTTTCCACGGGAAAATACCCGCCGTTCAGGAAGCCCTGCTCATAGGAGACGTGATAGGTATGGTCGTTTGCGCACATGGCGAACCATTGAATGCGGTTGCTGACCTCTTTTCCGCGGCTTTCGGAAAAAAAGTCATAGCGCGTATTGCCGGCGATGCCGATGATTTCGGCGTGAATGCCGGCTTCGTCCTCAACGCGCCAGAGGGCGACGTCGTTGGATCGATTGTAATTGCGAATAATGCCCTTTGGCATGACCCATTCGCCGCGGTCGCTCATCAGAAGGAATACGTCGTTGCCCGTAAAAACAACGCCGCCCGCACAACTTCGGATTGCTCCAGCCAAGAATGAACACCTGCCTTTCTGGTATCAGCATATATCATATCACATTTGCGCAAAAAAAACAACAGCTGGTTTGACAAAAAACAGGCCGCAACATTTTCATCATGGACAGCGCCGGAAAAAAGTGGTACAATACAGCATGGAGGTGTGTTTGCATATGAATGAAACGCTGAAAACGTGGGTTCGCGAGAGCAGGCGCATCGTGTTCTTCGGCGGCGCGGGCGTAAGCACGGAATCGGGCATTCCCGATTTCCGCAGCGTGGACGGCCTGTACAATCAGAAATACGATTATCCCCCGGAGGAGATTCTTTCCGCGCCGTTTTTCCGGCGCATGCCGGAGGAGTTTTATCGATTCTATCGGGAGAAAATACTCAGGCTCGACGCGGAGCCGAATCCGGCGCATTTGAAGCTTGCCGAATGGGAAAAAGAGGGCAAGCTTGCGGCGATCGTGACGCAGAACATCGACGGCCTGCACCAGAAGGCCGGCTCGAAGCGCGTGTTTGAGCTGCACGGCTCCATCTGGCGGAATTATTGTGTCAAATGCGGAAAAAGATATTCGGCGGAGGCGGTGCTCGACATGCCGCTGGTGCCGAAATGCCCGTGCGGCGGCACAATTCGGCCGGACGTGGTGCTGTATGGCGAATCGCTGAACGGCGACGTGATCAACGCCTCGCTCTACGCGATTGCAAACGCCGATCTGCTGATTGTGGGCGGAACGTCGCTGAACGTGTATCCCGCGGCGGGCATGATCGACGCGTATCGCGGCGACCGCATGGTTTTGATTAACAAAACGCCCACGCCGCGCGACGATCGGGCGAATCTGATCATCCGCGATCCCATCGGCCAGGTGTTTTCGGAGCTGTAGAACATGGAAAATCGAATCGAAAGCTTTCCGCCGATTGCGGAAGCGGACGCGCGGCTGCTGATTCTCGGCTCCATTCCGAGCGTAGAATCGCTGCGGCAGAGCTTTTATTACGCGCACCCGCGCAACGCGTTCTGGCCGATCATGGCAGAAATACTGGGATCGGCGCCGCTGCAGACCGATGAAGACAAGGCGCGGCTGCTGATCCGGCATGGAATTGCGCTGTGGGACGTCGCGCACAGCTGCGTTCGCCCGGGTTCGCTGGACAGCAGCATTCGCGAGCCCGAGCCCAACGACATTCCGGCGCTGCTCAAGCGCTGCCCGGGCATTCGGAAAATCCTGTTCAACGGCGCGACGGCGGAAAATCTGTATCGAAAACTGGTCGGCAAAGCGCCGTGCGAGACTGCGCGCATGCCGTCGACCAGCCCGGCATATACCATGCCTTATTCAGAAAAATGCGCGATCTGGCGCAAAAACATGGAGGACATACTATGAATCCCTGCGATATCATTCGAAAGAAGCGCTTCGGCGGCGAGCTGAACGAAAAGGAAATTCGCGCGTTTGTGCGCGGCGTGGTGGATGGTTCGTTTGCCGATTATCAGATTTCCGCGCTGCTGATGGCGATTTGCATCAACGGCATGACCGATCGCGAGACGCTTGCGCTCACGCTGGAGATGGCGCATTCGGGCGACATGCTCGATCTCAGCCGCATTCCCGGCATTAAGGCCGACAAGCATTCCACCGGCGGCGTGGGCGATACGACCTCGCTGGTGCTGGTTCCGCTGGTCGCGTGCTGCGGCGTGAAGATGGCGAAAATGTCCGGCCGCGGCCTTGGATTTACCGGCGGCACGCTGGACAAGATGGAATCGATTCCCGGCATGCGCGTGGATCTGTCGGTGGAGCAGTTCGAAAAGCAGGTCACGGACGTGGGCTGCGCGATCATCGGCCAGACGGCGGAGCTCGCGCCGGCGGACAAGGTGCTCTATGCGCTGCGCGACGTGACCGGAACGGTCGATTGCATGCCGCTGGTCGTGTCGTCGATTTTGTCCAAGAAGCTGGCCGCGGGCTGCGACGTGGTGGTGCTGGACGTCAAAACCGGCAGCGGCGCGATCATGGACACGCCCGAAAAGTCGCGCCAGCTGGCCGAGACGATGGTGCGCATCGGCAGCCTCAGCGGCAAGAAATTTTCCGCGGTAATTACCGATATGGATCAGCCGCTCGGCAATTATATCGGCAACGCGCTGGAGGTGGAGGAGGCGATCGACGTGCTCGCCGGCCGCACCGAGGGCGATTTGAAGACCGTTGCGCTGACGCTCGGCGCGCATATCCTGCGAAATGCCGGCGTTGTGAAGACGGTGGACGAGGGAATCGAGCGCCTGAATGAGAAAATCCGTTCCGGCGAGGGACTGCGCAAATTCGCGGAGATGATCGCGTCGCAGGGCGGCGATCCGCGCGTAACGGAGGATACGTCGCTGCTGCCGCACGCGCCGAAGCGCATTGAACTGCGCGCCGATAAAGACGGCTGGCTCGGCTCGATCGTGACCTCGGACGTGGGAAACGCCGCAAAGCTTCTCGGCGCGGGACGCGAAAAGAAGACGGATGAGCTGGATCTGTCCGTCGGCCTGATTATGAAAAAGCGCGTGGGCGACCCGGTGCATCGCGGCGATGTGCTGGCCGAGCTGCATGTGGGCGAGAAATCCGATTCCGTGGGCGCGTATAACCTGCTCAAGGGCGCGATTGCGATTTCCGATATTCCCGTTCCGCGGCCGCAGCTCATTCATTCGGTGGTCGAATGAAGACTGGCGACGTGCGCGCGAAAATAAGGCGCGTTTTCCGCAGCGAGGGCGGCGCATTGCGACCGGGCTGGCGCGTCGCGCTGAATGCGGCGGCCTATTTCGCGGCGTTTTACGGCGTTCTCTACGGCCTTGCTGCCGTTTTCGGCGCACTGTTTGACGCGTGGGGACTGACCAATGGCAACCTCGCCGCAGCGCCGCTCTGGGCGCAGCGAATCGTCTATGCGCACACCGATTTCTGCTATGCGGCGGCCTATCTCGCGAGTGCGGGAATCGGTCTGTGGATAACACGTGGGAAAACCGACGCAAATGCGTTGAAAACAAAATGCAGTCGGTGGAAAAATGTGCTGATTGGAGCGGGAATCGGACTGGCAATCGGCGGGGGAATTACGCTGCTGGCATTCGCGCTGGACAGCATGCGCATGGAATGGCCGATCGGCGAGCCGCGCTTGAATGGGAACGCGCTGGTTGCGCTGGGTGTAATTGCAATTGGCAGAATCAGCCACGAGGCGCTCTGCAGGCGGCTGATTTACGCGCCGCTGAAGGCGAGCGGGCGCGCGCTGGCGATTGCGGTTTCGAGCGCGGCGACGGCCGTTCTGATTGGCGAATGGTCGGTTTGCGGCGTGCTTTCGGGGCTGCTGCTGGGCGCGGTATGCTGCGCGCTGTATGATCGCGGCGGCCTTCTTGCGGGCGCGGCGATGCAAACGGCGTGGACGGCATGGTGCACGCTGCTGTTCGGCTTTCCGGGCATGAATGCAAACGCCGCGCCGGTATGGCGGCTGTACCACGTGTCGGACGCGTGGCTGACGGGCGGAAACGGAAGCGCGCTCGGCGGCGCGTGGTGTGCGCTGCTGCTGTCGATTGCGTGCGCGGCGCTGTATCGAAGGGAAATTCAGTCGGGCGCGCGAAAGCTGAAGGCGCTGCATAGCCGGCGCGGCGGCGGGACAAAATAGAATTGCCAGGAGGCAATCTTGATTAAGGGAGGAACCCGAAATGTCTCAGAAAACGCCGAACACCGGTATCCGCTGCCGCGTGAGCAGCTGCGCATTCAACTGCGGCGACCAGGAATACTGCTCGCTGAACTCGATTCAGGTCGAGCCGTGCAAGGACTGCTGCAACGGCAAGGCCAGCGACGAGAGCATGTGCGGAAGCTACCGCCACAAGTAAAAACGCGTTTCTAAAAACTCGATCGGCAGATTTTGCAGTTTTAGAGACCGACAGACGAAAGAACGTCCCCGAATCGCAAGGATCCGGGGACGCATTTTTATGCCTCGCTGGGCAGGTCGATCTTGATCTTCAGCGTTTCGAGCTGATCGGGGCGCACGTCCGCGGGCGTGTCCATCATCAGGCAGTTCGCGCTGGTGGCCTTCGGGAAGGCGATGATGTCGCGCAGGCTGTCCGAATCGGTCAGCAGCATCAGCAGGCGGTCGATGCCGAACGCCAAACCGCCGTGCGGCGGCGCACCGTATTTGAACGCGTCGAGCAGGAAGCCGAAGCGGTGCTGCGCTTCCTCGCTGGACAGGCCGATCATCTCAAACATCTGCGCCTGCATGTCGGAGCGATGAATGCGGATGGAGCCGGACGCGAGCTCGATGCCGTTCATGACCAGGTCGTACGCGCGGGAGCGCACCTTTTCCTTGTCGGTGTCCAGATAGCAATTGTCCTCCGGATACCAGCTGGTGAACGGATGATGCGCGGCGACGTAGCGGCTCTCTTCCTCGCTGTACTCGAACAGCGGGAATTCGGTGACCCAGAAGAGGTTGTACTTGTTGTGGTCGATCAGGCCGTGGCGGCGGGCGATCTCGCAGCGGAGCGCGCCCAGCGACTGCCAGACCACGCTGCGCTTGTCCGCGGCGAAGAACACGATGTCGCCAGGCTCGGCGTGCATCTCGGTGCGGACGATTTCGATCATCTCGGGCGTCAGGAACTTGTTGAACGAGGACTTCACATTGCCGTCGGCGGTGAACGTCATGTACGGCAGGCCCTTCGCGCGATAGGTCTTGACGAATTCGCCGAAGCTGTCGATTTCCTTGCGGGTCATCGTGGCCAGGCCCTTCGCGTTGATCGCCTCAACGCGTCCGCCCGCCTCGACCGCGCTGTCGAACACCACGAATCCGGTGTGCGCGAGCTTGTCGGTCAGGTTGACCAGCGTCATGCCAAAGCGGGTGTCCGGCTTGTCGGAGCCGTAATTCTCCATCGCGTGGTTCCAGGTCATGCGCGGCAGCGGCAGCTTGATTTCAACGCCCTTGACCTCGCGGAAGATGCGCGCGAACACGCGCTCGACCACCGCGTAGATATCCTCTTCATCGATGAACGACATTTCGATATCGCACTGCGTGAATTCCGGCTGGCGGTCGGCGCGGCTGTCCTCGTCGCGGAAGCAGCGGGCGAGCTGGTAATACTTGTCAAAGCCCGCCAGCATCAGCAGCTGCTTGTAAATCTGCGGCGACTGCGGCAGCGCGTAGAACGTGCCGGGATGCAGGCGGCTGGGCACGAGGAAATCGCGCGCGCCTTCGGGCGTGGATTTGGACAGAATCGGCGTTTCCACCTCGGTAAAGCCCTCCGCGTCCAGCTCATAGCGAATGCAGTTGACGACCTTGCTGCGCATGCGGAGCTTGCTCTGCATCGACGGGCGGCGCAGGTCGAGATAGCGATACTTCAGGCGCACCAGCTCGTTTTCGTCGGTCTTGTCGTCGATATAGATCGGCGGCGTTTCGGATTTGTTCAGAAGCACCGCGTCCTCGACGAACACCTCGATCGCGCCGGTCTTCAGATCGCGATTGATGGCGCTCTCGTCGCGCTTTTTGACCGTGCCGGAGACGGTGATTACGTATTCGCTTCTCAGCGAACGGCCCAGATCGAAGATCTCCTGCGAGCAGACGGAATTGTCAAATACCAGCTGAACCAGACCCTCGCGGTCGCGCAGCCAGACGAATACCACGCCGCCCAGATCGCGCGTGCGCTGAACCCAGCCGGATAGATGTACGGTCTGGCCGACCAGTTCCTCGGTCAGAAGGCCGCAATAGTGGTCTCTCTTGTGAGAAAGCATATGTATTTCCTCCTTTATTTGGTGAGTTTGGATACGATTTCGCTTCGGGCGAGCTCCTCTTCGGTGCTGCTTTCCATATCGCGCAGCTTGACCACGCCCTTTTCCAACTCGTCGCCCGCAATGACGACGACCTTCTTCGCGCCGAGCTTGTTGGCGAATTTGAACTGCGCCTTCATGCTGCGCGCCGCGTGGTCGAGATCCGCGCGAACGCCGGAGGAACGAAGCTCGTCCACGAGCTTCATGCCCTCGATGCGCGCGTCTTCGCCCATCGTGACCACGAATACATCGCATACCGGCGGCGCGACCGGCGCAACAGATCGCAGATCCTGCACCATGATCATGCGCTCAATGCCCATGCCGAAGCCGATGCCGGGCAGCTCCGGGCCGCCGAGCTCCTGAACCAGGCCGTCGTAGCGTCCGCCGCCGCAAACGGTGAGATTTCCGTTCGGCGTTTCGGTGATGATTTCAAACACGGTCTTGGTGTAGTAATCCAGACCGCGAACGATGCGCGGGTCGACCGTGTATTTAAGGCCCAGCGCGGTCAAATACTTCTTCAGCTTCTCGAAATGCTCCGCGCACTCGGGGCAGAGGCTGTCGAGCATCGCCGGCGCGTCGGACAGCTTGTCGCCGTCCTCCTTGCAATCGAGAATGCGCAGCGGATTGCGCTCGAAGCGCTCCTGACAGGTTTTGCAGAGGCAATCGAGCTTCGGCTGGAGATACGCCTTCAGCTTCTCGTGGTACGCCTGGCGGCAGGTGGGGCAGCCGATGGAATTGATGTTCAGCTTCAGATCGCCGATGCCGTTTGCGGCGAGGATCTTCATTGCCAGATCGATGATTTCCGCATCGATGCTCGCGTCCTTCGCGCCGAAGACCTCCACGCCGTTCTGGTGGAACTGGCGAAGGCGGCCGGCCTGCGGCTTTTCATAGCGGAAGCACGGGCAGGCGGAATAATACAGCTTCACCGGAAGTGCCTCGGCATAGAGATGCGATTCGATCAGCGCGCGCACCGCGCCGGACGTGCCTTCGGGTTTCAGCGTAATCGAGCGATTGCCCTTGTCGTTGAAGGTGTACATTTCCTTCTGAACCACGTCGGTCGTGTCGCCCACGCCGCGCTGGAACAGCTCCGTGTGCTCGAAGATCGGCGTGCGGATTTCGCGATAGCCGGCCAGAGAACAGATGCGGCGCATGTTGTCGGCAATGGACTGCCAGCGATGCGCGTCCTTCGGCAGCATGTCGACCGTGCCCTTGGGTGCCTGAGTCAGCATTCAAAAAACTCCTTTCGGGTGGGAATTTGGAAAAAAAAAACCCCTCGTCCTGCCGCAGGGGCGATTGTGCATCGCGGTGCCACCCTGCTTGGGACCGAAGACCCATCTCACGGGTTCGATAACGCAAACCACGCGCCGCAAACGCGGATGCTCGGGGATGTCCTTCATCCGATTCCACTGCGCGGACGCTTTCAGCCGGCGGCGTCCTTCTCTTTTGCGCGGGGCAGGGGATTACTCTTCCCGTCGATGCATCGATATAACCAGATTATAAGCCCCCGCGCGCCAATTGTCAATACGGGCGACGGCGCGCGGGGTTGTAAAATTGTTGCTTATTTGGTTTTTTCGTGTTCGCGCACCAGCTTGAACGCCACCGGCGACAGCAGCGCTACCGCAATCAGGTTCGGAATCGACATCAGGCCGTTGAACGTGTCCGCAATGTCCCACAGAAGGCCCAGATCCAGCGTCGCGCCCACGATCGCAATCAGCGAGAAAAGAATCATGAACGGCTTAATGGCCTTGTGCCCGAACAGGAATTCCACGAAGCGCGAGCCGTACAGGCCCCAGCCGAGCACCGTGCTCAGCGCAAAGCAGCACAGCGCGATCGCGGTCGGAATGGTTGCCCAGCTGCCGTAGGTCGCGATGAATCCGCTCATCGTCAGATCCGCGCCGGCGGGGGAGCCGTAGGTGATCGCCGCGCCGCCCACCATTACGACCAGCGCCGTGAGCGTGCAGATGATGATCGTGTCTACAAATACCTCGAAGATGCCGAACAGACCCTGACGAACCGGATCGTCCGTGTCCGCGCTGGCGTGCGCGATCGACGCGGTGCCCAGGCCGGCTTCGTTCGAGAAGATGCCGCGCGCAATGCCCTTTTTCATCGAAAGGAATACGCTGCCGATCACGCCGCCGGTGACCGCGCGCGGGTTGAACGCGCCCTCAAAGATCGCGGCGAACGCGCCCGGAACGCTCTTTACATTTCCAAATACCACGCCCAGCGCCATAATAATGTACAGCGCCGCCATGAACGGAACCAGCAGCTCCGTCACGCGCGCGAGGCGCTTGATGCCGCCCAGCAGCACGATCGCGACGAACAGCGCCACGAGTATGCCGAGAATCAGGTTGATCAGCGAAAGATTCGCGTCGATTTCGAAGCTCTTCAGCGTCGTGCCCACGGAGGTCACGATCGAGTTGACCTGCGTGGCGCTGCCGATGCCGAACGTGGCCAGAATGCCGAATGCCGTGAATACATACGCCAGCCAGTGCCAGTGCTTTTTCAGGCCGTTTTTAATGTAATACATCGGGCCGCCGACCCAGTCGCCCCTTTCGTTGCGCTCGCGGAAGCGAACCGCCAGCGTGACCTCGACGAACTTCGTGCACATGCCCAGAAATGCGGAAATCCACATCCAGAACACCGCGCCCGGGCCGCCCAGCGCAATCGCGCCCGCGACGCCCGCGATATTGCCGGTGCCGACCGTGGCCGCCAGCGCCGTGCAGACCGCCTGAAACGGCGTGACCGCGCCCGCGCCCGCCTTTTTGCGCGAAAAGATTTTGCCGATCGTTTCCTTCAGGGAAGCGCCCAGCTTGCGCACCTGAATGACGCGCGTGCCGATCGTGAGGTAGAGACCTACGCCCAGAATCAGCGCCATCGCCGGAACGCCCCAGACGAAATCGTTGACCTTGCCGTTGACCGCAGCCACCGTCTGAATCAGCGCGGGCTGCGCTTTTTCTGCGATCTTGGATTCCTGCGCGACCGTATCCAGAGGAGCGGCGGTTGCCGCAGGCGCGCTATCGGCAAATGCAAAGCCGCACAGAGCCATCAGAAGGAAAATGAGAACGGGAAGCAGCCGTCTGTTCATGAAAAAAACTCCCTTCAATTATTGTTCACGCCTGCGAATGAATGCATATAGTTTAATCCAATTTATGGCGCGTGTCAAGCAAAAAATGCATATAAATGCATATTTAGCGATGTTAAACTTGCAAATTCAGGAATGCGCATGTTTTTTGTTGCGTTCGGCGGGCGAAAGTGGTATGATACAGATGGAATTTTGGAAGCAGGAGTGGGTGCATACTATGCCGCTGTTTGATACCGACGTTCAGGAACTGAAATACAAGGTCTTGCGCCATGTGGCGGAGCTGGCGCTGAAGGACGATCTGAAGCCGGACAAGCTGCTCTCGATCGCCGAGGCGATCATCCCGGAGGGCAAGCCGACGATGCGCTGCTGCATTTATAAGGAGCGCGCGATCATCAATCAGCGCGTCAAGCTGGCGCTGGGCGGCAATCGCGAGGACAAAAACGTGGTCGAGGTGCTGCCGATTGCGTGTGACGAATGCCCGGTCGAGGGCATTATGGTCACGCCCGCCTGTCGCGGCTGCATCGCGCATCGCTGCCAGAATGCGTGCCCCAAAAACGCGATCACGATCGTGAACCATCGCGCGACGATCGACAAATCCAAATGCGTGGAATGCGGCCGGTGCGTCGAGGCGTGCTCGTATTCGGCGATCATCAAGCAGACGCGGCCGTGCATTCGCGCGTGCAAGCCGAAGGCGATTACGATCGACTATGAAACCGGCAAGGCGCGCATCAACGAGGAAAAGTGCATTTCCTGCGGCGCTTGTGTGTACCAGTGCCCGTTCGGCGCGATTTCCGATAAATCGTATATCACCGATGCGATTCGCATACTGAAGGAATCGGAAAACAACACCAAATACAAGGTCTATGCGGTGGTCGCGCCGTCGGTGGGCGCGCAATATGCCGATATCGAGGTCGGCCGCGTGCTCGGCGGCATTCGCGCGCTGGGATTCCATTATCTGGTGGAGGCGGCGTGGGGCGCGGACTTCGTGGCGTATCTCGAGGCGCAGGAGCTGGCGGAAAAGAAATTCCTGACCTCGTCGTGCTGCCCGGCGTTCGTGAGCTTCATTAAAAAGAACTATCCGGCGCTGAAGGAAAACGTTTCGCACAACCTGTCGCCCATGGCGCACATGGCGATGCTGATTAAGAAAAAGAATCCGACGGCGAAGATCATCTTCATCGGCCCGTGCATCGCGAAAAAGAGCGAAACGCTCTACGGCCCGGCCAGCCAATACGTCGATTGCACGATCACATTCGAGGAAATGCAGGCGCTGTTCGACGCGAAAGGCATCGATCTGAAGGCCATTGAGCCGATCAAGCTGGATCGCGCGTCGTATTTCGGGCGCGTGTTCGCGCGCTGCGGCGGCCTGGCCACGGCGGTGGAGCAGGCGCTGAAGGAGCAGGGCAACGCGGATTTCGATCTGAAGGCGATTTCCTGCAGCGGCATTGCCGATTGCAATATGGCGCTGCTGAAGGCGTCGAAGGGCAAGCTTCAGGAGAACTTCATCGAGGGCATGGCGTGCGAAAACGGCTGCATCGGAGGGCCCGCGTGCCTGAGCCACGGCGCGCGCAACCGCATTCAGTTCGACCGGTATGAAAAATCGGAAACGGAGCGCACGATTTCGGGCGCGATCGCCGATTTCGATCTGTAAATTGTAAATACAAAGGAGGAAACACGATGGGCATTCAGGTGATCCCCAACAATCCCTCGCGCGAGGGCATGCTGGAAATGATCGCGGAGATTCCGTTTTCCGGCGCGCTTTCGCTGCAGATGGTCAAGCCGATCTGGAAGTCCGCGGGCAAGGGCTTTCCGCTGGTGGTGTTCATTCAGGGCAGCGGATGGACGAAGCCGAATCAGTTCTGGGAGATTCCGCAATTGAGCCGGCTCGCGCGGCGCGGCTTCGTGGTGGCGAGCGTGACGCATCGATCCGCGTTTGAAGCGCCCGCGCCGGCGTTTTTGCAGGATGTAAAAACCGCGATTCGCTTTCTGCGCGCGCATGCGGGCGAATACGATATCGATCCCGAGCGCGTCTGCGCGTGGGGCACGTCGTCCGGCGGCAACACCGCGCTGCTGCTTGGACTGACCGGCGACGATCCCGCGTTTGAGACCGACGAATGGGCGGGCCAGTCCACGCGCGTGCAGGCGGTGGTCGATTGCTTCGGGCCGACGGATCTGATGAAGATGGCCGAGTTCCAGTATACGGACACGCCGATCGATGAAAAGAATATCTTCGTCGCGCTCGGCGACGCGCTGGATCGCGTGGGCGACGCTGCGCGCGAGGAAATGCTCGAGCGGATTCGCCCGAGGCTGGAGCAGATCAGTCCGATCCGGTATGTCAAGCCCGGGCTTGCGCTGCCGCCGTTTCTGATGCTGCACGGCGACGCGGACCCGGTGGTGCTGTTCGAAGACACCGAGGCGCTGTATCGCAGGATGACGGAATGCGGCTATGACGCGTCGCTCGTTCGCGTGACCGGCGCGGAGCACGAGGGGACGTTCTGGAGCGAAGCGCTCAATCAGATCATCTTTGATTTCATCGAAAAGCAGATATAAGGCCGAACAGGAGCGCTCTTCCGTGCGAGGGCGCTCTTTTTGTCTGCCGAAAACCCCGGAGAGCTCGAGAGGGCCGCAGCCCTCTCGAACTTCCGATCGAGCCCAGCGGCGTGTACGGTGGGCGCGGGGCTATTTTATCGCAGGGAAATCCCATTTCCCGGAGAGAAAATAG
>CAKUKM010000042.1 GCA_934663595.1 uncultured Clostridia bacterium
CGCGGCCTGTTCGGCCTTCGCCTTACCAACTTCATATGTGACGCTGTTGTATTTGCGCATAACTCTTGACAGTACCTTGTGCGAAGCGCGGTGGGCTTTGCGCAGCAGAGTCATGCGCTGCGGTTCGGAGCCAGCGCGGCCGGCGGAGCATTCGCCTCAGTTTCCTCAGAACCCATTGCAATTCTGATGGAATTGCGGCGGATTCCCTGTTGCGCGGCACTTTCGCGGATGATATAATGAGCGTTAGAGAAAGCAATCTGGGGGGAGAAATAGTATGATTTATCACGGTTCGTGCATTTCTGGGCTGCGCACAATCAGGGCAAATTCAAAATCTCATTCTTCCGGCAAAATGGTTGCCTATTTCAGCGAGGACAGGTGCTATGCCCTGGTCTGCTGCCGAAGCAGGGACGAAAATTATGTTACGATGGGCGTTGCGGCGGACGGCAGGCAGCACTATATTGAGTATTTTCCCAATCAGCTGGAAACGCTTTATAAGGGCAGGCAGGGTTATATTTATACTCTTGATTCGACGGATGGCATGACGCGCGGGAAGGGGCATTCATGGGAGAGCGAATGCGACGTTCCCGTATCGCAATGCGAGAGCATTGCCGATGTATACAGCGAGATTCTGCGGGAAGAAGCTCTGGGGAATATCGTCATTCACAGATACTCCGAGGTGGATCCGGCAGAACAGAAGAGCTACGCAAATTATATCAGGGACCATCTTGCGGATGAAGGGGAGAAAATGGAAAAATTCTATACCCTCCATTTTTCATCCTTATGGGATTGACAGCCTCCATCGTAAATCGGATGCACCGCCTGAAAGCGGCTTGAAATCAATGGGAAGGTGGAGATTTTCGATGAGCGCGATCCGGGAAATCCTGCATGAAAAAAGAGCGGCGACGGAAAAGCATATCATGCAGCTCCAGCAGTCGGGGCGACAGGACGTTCGCTATACTGCCATGATGCCGGATATTCCGTTTCTGGTATTGGGCCTGCTGAGCGATATTGGCTGGATCATCCATCTTATAGCGGGCATTCTTTATTTTTGCAGAAACGGTTTTCGCCATGCGCCGGACTATATGGCGCTCGCTGCGCTGGCCGCCGTCGTGTTCGGCGTGGCCTATATCATTTATCTGAACAAAAACCATGAAAAGGAAATCGCTACGAAGCGTCAAAAGAATCTCAGCTTTGGCATGACCGCTTATGCCGGATTGGCGGGGGCGATTCTCGGAATAGCGCAGATCGCGATCGATCCAGGCGCTGCATCAGAGCTCGCGTGGATGATAATCGGCGGCTTTTTAAACTTTGCTTCGACCCTGCCCATTTATCTCTCCTTCAAAAAAGGAATTTTTTATGGAGTAAAATAGCCATCGCCCCTCCGAAACGGTTTTTAGCGGAATCGCGGCGCAACAATGCATTTCGCCCGAAGCTTTGCTTCGGGCGTTTTTGTGTTTTCCGGCATTTGTCATTGCGGATTTTGAATAGCGATGCGTTCATTTTTGCGCTTGAATGCTTTAGGCGGCGCAAATACAATCCCAAATATTGCAAAAAGGAGAAAATCACTGGGCCAATTTGCCTGCGGCGGGCGTCTAATAGGTGTTGATCGATCGACAACGTTGAAAGGAGAAGCGCCATGATGGAGGAAAGGGAGTTTGAGCAGCGCGTTCGCGCGTGCACCCCAAGGCTGTTCCGTGTGTGCTATGCCATTCTTCCGGAAAGAGCGGATCGCGACGACGCTATACAGGAAGCGCTCCTCAAGGCATGGCGAAGGCGCGGTACGCTTCGCGATGAAGCGGTTTTTGAGACATGGCTGACGCGCATTGCAATCAACGAATGCAAGAGCATACTTCGGCGCAGAAGGCGCATGCCCGTCGCCGAGTTGGACGAGCAGATTCCCGCTTCCGGCGACGCCATTCCCGATCTGGCGCTGCACAATGCGCTTCGGGGGCTGGAACTCAAGCTGCGAATGCCGGTGGTTTTGCATTATGCGGAAGGGTATGCAATGGCCGAAACCGCGCGCCTTCTGGGAATTCCCGTGGGAACGGCCAAGCACCGGCTGGAGCAGGCAAAAAAGATTCTGAAGGAACGGTTAAAGGAGGAATAAAGCCATGAAGAGACGGATGAAGGATGCATTTCCTCCTGTTGATCTCAGCTTTGAACGCAGCATGAATCTTGCATTTGACGCAATCAGAAAGGAGAAACCCATGCGCAACCGAAAAAATGTGCGCCGCACGGCACTGCTGGCCGCGATCCTCGTGTTGCTGGCGACGGCAGTTGGATTTGCTACCAATTTTTTCCAGTCCGCCTTTTCCAGAATGCGGACGGACGGCTTTGCAGGAAATCCGATGGCGGATTATGAAAAGCTGGAGGGCATGGCCGATTCTCAGAGCACCATCCAAATGGCGGCATTCTCCGACGCAACGGCAGAAGTTGCGCTGGAGCAATCCTATTACAATGGCGAGCAGCTGATTCTCGGCTGGACGTTCAAAGGGCCGGACGACGTCGAATTCTATGAAAAGGGAGATCCCCGCTTCACAGAGGTGCATTCCACCGGCGACACGGAGGAAATCGACATTCAGCAGCGCTTTTCGGCGGAAACGGTCGATGCGATCTATAATAAGGTAGTCCAGGATCACTGGGCCGGGGTCTTCTGGTATGAGGTGTGGCTGGGCGACGGCGTATGGATTCCGGACGCTGCGAGCCGCGAGACCGGCTGGGACGGAAGCGAGATTGAAGCGGACGATACGCGCCTCTATTCCGCAGTCGAGCGCACGTGGAACAGAATCGGCGCGGGGCAGCGCTATTATGAATGTGAAACGCCGCTGCCGCAGATCGCGCGCAATCAGCAGACGCTGAGAATCCTGTGCAGGGTCTATATGCGCCCCACATGGCTGTGCTATGAAGGCGAAATCGGCAATGTCCGGGCCAGCGTGGGCTATGGCGAAACGGAGATGCGCGAGGTATTCTTCGATGTTCCGCTCAGCGGGAAATACGAGGAAAAATCCAGTGCGGCAGACGCGGAATTCCCGAACCATTCGGCGGCGATTTCGATCCGAACCACTCCTATCTATGCGCAGATCGATATTGTTGCTTCCATTCCGGAGGCATGGAAGCAGGCCTGGGCGAAGCACGAGGGCGGCTATGCGCCGCCGATGAGTCTGGACGCGGATTGCGCGTTTAATTACGAGGTCTGGGCGCGCTGCGGCGTGGAGACGAAGCGAATGCTCGACATGCTGGATGAAATCGATGGAATCGAGCGCTTTACCGGACGTTTCGTTCTTCCTAACGGCGCAACGGAGCTGATTCTTCGCCCCATTTACGCCAATACCGGAACGCACGCCGGGGAGGAAATTGTACTTCCCATTCCGTGAGACGGAATCGCTTCCGCCCATTGGCAAATTTCATAATCGCTCGCGGATGAAGCGGCAGTTCTGCTGACTTCATCCATAGCGACAAGGACTGCAAAACCGGTTTTGCAGTCCTTGTTTTTTTGCATTGCCCGCCCGCTATTGGAATCTTTCGCGGAATTCCAGGGGGAGAAAGCCGATGCGCTTTAAAAACATATTGTTGAAATGGTGAACGTTGGAATAGCCCACGGTGGAGGCGATTTCCTTAATCGGCGTGTCGGTGTGTAGCAGCAGGGTGCGGGCCTCCTGGAAGCGCAGGTCGATCACATAATTGATGGGCGAAATGTTGAACGCCTTGGTAAATTCCCGGGACAGGTGGCTCGGGCAGACGAAAAACGCATCCGCAAGGCTGGTCAGCGTCAGATCCTCGCGGTAATGCTCGATGATATACATGGCGACCCGGTGGGCCAGCTGCATGGACTGATCCTCCAGCGTGCGGCGGCCGGGCGCGGCGGCATAGAGCTTGCGCAGCAGCGCCAGCATGGGCGCGAGCATCATCTGGCAGAGCAGATAGGTGGACGGCCCGTTTTCGGCGTAAATGCGCTGCATTTCAAGAAAGGTGTTTTCGATGAACGCGCCGTGCTCGCCGCTGGCCAGAACGGGAAAGGTGTTCACGTTCATGGAATTGGGCAGGCGCTCATCGTAGAAGGACGGCGTGAGCACGTGAACCACCCAGAACTTCAGCGGCGCGTCGTTGCAGGAGGTGGTGTCGTGAAGAAAGCCGTTTTGAACGTAAATGATGTCGCCGGCGCGGATGGGCAGGTTTTCGGACACGATGTGATAGGTGCCCCTGCCGGCGGTGACATAGGCGATTTCGATGAACTGGTGCATATGCATGGGCTTGGACCAGACGGGAACGTCCACGTTCTGCACAAATTCAGTCCATACAGGCAGATTGAGCTGCTGCGTGCGTTGGGCTGCGACGTGGATATCGTCCTCCCGTGCGGAAAAGGTGAAGTTGCTCATAACGTCACGCTCCGGATATGGTTCGTCAAAGACCGCGAAATGGCTTTTCAACAGTATAGCACATCACCCCGGAAAAGGCAAGATTCGACAAATGGAGAAGCTCTGATGCAAAATTTTTGCGGCAAATGATAAGATATTTGTGGAAATGCATGGAATACGCCAGAAAAGTGGAACAATCAGGTGGAAAATACGATAGGATATTTTAACACCCGGATAGGATTCTTTGGGCGAGCTCTGTTATAATGTTTTCAGACGAGGAAAAATCCGGGCGGCTGTACATCGAATGGCCGCGCCGGGAATGGAGGAGAAGATGAAATCCCTGAAGCGAAGCATGCCCTCTGCGGAGGGAATCGATGCCGGCGGGATCTATGAATTTCTGGAATTTGTCGATCAGCACGTGAAGATGAATTCGGTGATGATCGTCAAAAACGGCCGGGTGGTCGCCGAAGGCTGGTGGGGGCCCTATGCGCCGGAAAAGACGCACGCGCTGTTTTCCGCATCCAAGACCTATACGGGGCTGGCGGTGGGCTTTGCCTGCCAGGACGGATTGCTGGATGTGCACGACAAGGTCGCGGCCTTCTTCCCGGAAAAGGCGCGGTTCGGACTCAGCGAGAATATGGCGGCCATGGAGGTGGAGCACCTGCTCACCATGACGACCGGCCTGCGGGAGGATCCCCACGATTTCGTGTTCCGGAAAGACGACGACTGGGTTTACCGGTTCCTGCGGCTCTATGTGCCCGACCGTCCCGGCGAACGCTTTGTATACAGCACCCACGCCAGCTATATGCTTGCCGCCATCGTGCAGCGGGTGACCGGGCGAACGGTGTTTGATTATCTGAACGAAAAGCTGTTTCAGCCGCTGGGCTATAGCGACCAGACCTGGTGGGAGACCTGCCCGCGGGGCGTCAATACCGGCGGCTGGGGTCTGTATGTTACCACCGAGGACTATGCCAAGCTGGGCGTGTTCCTGCTGAATCGAGGCGCCTGGGAGGGGCGGCAGCTGCTGAACGCCGCCTGGGTGGATCGGGCCACGTCGAAGCTCACGGACAGCTATCCTCCGGAAATCAACGCGCACGAGAGCTATGGCTACGGCTATCAGATCTGGCGGGGCGAGCGCAATTCCTTCCGGGTCAGCGGCGGCTACGGCCAGTACTGCTGCGTGTATCCGCAGGAGAATCTGGTGGTGGCCACCACGGCGGGCGAGTTCCAGTGCAACGACAGCATTCTGGATGCGGTGGAGCGGTTCCTGCTGCCGGCCTGCGGCCGCTGCAACGAGGACTGCGCGGATATGCAGGAGCAGCTGAAGGAAAGCGCAGCCCGGCTGCATATCGAAACGCCCATCGTGGGCGAGAAGAGCGTCGGCCCGGCGATTCAGTATTCCGGCGTGCGGTATCTCTTGTCGCCCAGTCATCTGGACTATCGATGGATCCGCCTCAGCTTCGGCGAGGAGGCCGATCGGGCGGAGTTCGGCTATTTCGATCGGAGCTTTTCAGTGCCCGTGGGCCATGGCGAATGGCTGCCCGGGGAGACCTGCGTGGACGATTCCGAGACGGACACGGATGTTTCGGTGGTCTATCGGAACGTGTCCTGCGCGGGCGGCTGGGTGGATAAGGATTGCTATGAGCTGAAGATGTGCTTCGACCGCACGCCCTATGTGGACACCTGGCGCATCTATTTCCGGGGCGGAACGATCGTGGCCGATTACAGGCGGAGCGAGTTCTTTCCCGGCCAGAGTATGGACGTGACGCTCTATGGCGTGGCGGAATCGGCAGCCCGCGATTGCGTGGTCAGGCCGGTATATCATATTCACTACGGTTTTCAGAACCGGCATTTCGGAAAGCCGTTGGATTGGCGAAACGATAAAGAGGCAAACGGACAGGCGGAAAGCGGCGCAGAGGAAAGGTGAGGGAATTATGATCTACAATTTTGATGAAATCATCGACCGGCATGGAACCTACAGCTCCAAATGGGACGCGGGCAAGATGGCCCTGGCCAAGGGCTGGGTACCGAACTACGACGAACGCTCCATTCCGCTGTTTACCGCGGATATGGATTTGCCCAGCCCGCAGCCGGTGGTGGACGCCATGCATCGCGTGGCGGATTTCCGGATGTACGGCTATACGGCGATCGACGGCGCGCCGGGCTTCCATGAGGCCATCGTGGGCTGGTTCAAGCGCCATCACGGCTGGGAAATCGACCCGGCGACGCTGGTGTATGTGGATGGAACGGTGAAGGCCATTGCGCTGGCCATTCGCGCGTTTACCCAGCCCGGCGACGGCGTGATCATCACCCGCCCGGTCTACGGCCCCTTTACCGGCTCCGTGGAAAACAACGGCCGAACGGTGGTCAACAGCCCGCTGATCGACCGGGACGGCTATTACACGATGGATTTCGAGGATATCGAGCGCAAGGCGCAGGACCCGAAGAACAAGATGTTCCTGCTCTGCAATCCCCACAACCCGACCGGCCGCGTGTGGACGCCGGAGGAACTGCGGACGCTCTCCGAAATCTGCGTTCGCAACGGCGTGCTGCTGGTTTCCGATGAAGTGCATTGCGATATTCTGCGCCGGGGCGTGAAGTTCACTCCCGCCCTCTGCGTGGCCGATCCGGAAAACACCATTGCGCTGAACGCCATCAACAAGACCTTCAACCTGGCGGGCTTGCACTGCTCTCACGCGGTAATTCCCAACGTCCGGCTGCGCGAGCAGTATGCCAAACTGGCCGATTGCCCCATTACGCCCTTTGCCATTGCCGCTTTGATGGCGGCCTATAACGAGGGCGACGAATGGTACGAGCAGGCGATGGACTATATCGACGGCAATATCGATTGGGTGCTGAGCTTCCTGAAGGAACGCCTGCCGCTGGCCAAATGCCGCCGGCCCGAGGGCACTTACGTAATGTGGATCGACTTTTCCGCCTACGGCCTCTCGCCCGAGGAACAGTGCGATCTGATTTACCATAAGGCGGACGTGCTGCTGGAGAACGGCAGATGCTTCGATCCCAATGGAACCAGCGGCGGCTATGAGCGCATCTGCACGCCTTCGCCGCGCCCGCTGATTGTGGAAGCGATGGAGCGCATCGCCGACGCCTTCGACCGCCGATAACCATAGGGAGGCAGATATATGCAACTGGTATTACAGCAGCTGATCAACGGAATCAGCATCGGCTCCATTTACGCCCTGCTGGCGGTCGGCGTTTCGCTGGTTTACAGCATTCTGAATTTCTCCAATTTCTCCCACGGCGGCTATATTTCCGTGGGCGCGTATCTGGGCTATTTCGCCATGGTTTCCTGGGGACTGCCCACTGCGGTAGCGCTGCTGGTGGCCGTGGGCGGCGCGGGCATCGTGGCCATTCTGGCGGACCGCGGCGCGTATCTGCCGGTGCGCAAGCGCGGCGGCGATCCGCTGTATTACACCATCGCCTCGCTGGGCGTGGGCATTATCATTCAAAACCTGATCATCCTGATCGTGGGCCCGAACTTCAAAAACTATCCGCCGGATTTGATTCCGATGCGCTCCATTCAGGTAATGGGCCTGTACATCTCGGTATTCGATCTGATCGCCATGGCCGTTGCGGCCGTGGGCCTGATCGCCCTGGAGTTCTTCATCATGAAGACCAAAACGGGCACCGCCATTCGCTGCGCCGCCTTTGATATTCAGACGGCAGAGCTGATGGGCATCAATTCCAGCGTGCTGATCATGACCGTATTCGGCATTGCGGGCCTGCTGGCCGGCGTCGGCGGCGTGTTCCTGGGCGTGAAGTATACCGTGTATCCCACGCTGGGCACGCTGCAGTCCAAGGCCATGACGGGCGCGATTCTGGGCGGATTCGGCAGCGTAAAGGGCGCGATCGTGGGCGCGCTGCTGCTGGGCGTGCTGGAGGTATTCGTGGCGGCGTTCGTGTCCTCGCAGATGCGCGATCCGATCGTGTTTGTCATTCTGATTGTGGTGCTGCTGTTTAAGCCAGCGGGACTGATGAACAAGGTCGTGGACGAGAAGGTCTGATCGAACGGCGGAAGGAGGAAAGCCTCATGAGTTATCTGGACGGAGTTCTGCGATTGATCTCCATCAATATGATCAGTTCCATCGGCTTTATCATGCTGGCCGGTTGGGTGGGCATCTTTGGCCTGGGCCACGCGGGCTTCATCGCCATCGGGGCGTATGTGGGCTCCCTTACGATGATGAAGCTGAATCTGCCCTGGTTCCTGGCGCTGCCTCTGGGCGGCATTGTGGCGGGCATAGCCGCCTATCTGGTGGGGCGGCCCACGCTTCGGCTGAAGCCGGTTTACTTCACCGTCGCCTCCATGGCCCTGGGCGAAACCATTCGCCTCACGCTGGACAACCTGGATTTTCTGGGCGGCTCCCGCGGCGTTACGGGCATTCCCATTGAATTTGCCACGCTGCCGAACATCCTGATCGTGGTGGTGCTGGGCGTTATCGTGGCGGTAAACATTCGGCATTCGAAATTCGGCCGCTCCTATGTGGCCATTCGCGACGACGCGCTCGCGGCCGAGCACATGGGCATCAAGGTTGCGAGAGTAAAGACCACCGTGTTCGTCATCAGCGCGATCTATTGCGGCGTTGGCGGCGGGTTCTATGCGGCGTACATGACCTATATCCGCCCGGCGATGTTCTCCGCGGATATGTCGTCTTACCTGTCCACCTGGGCGATCTTCGGCGGACTGGGCAGCCTGACCGGCGGCCTGTTCGGAACCTTCTTCCTTACGGCGCTGACCGAGTCCTTCCGCGCGTTCGCCACCTATCGCATGCTGTTTTACGGCATTGCGCTGGTGATCATCATCGCCATCCGCCCCCAGGGCGTGTTCGGAACCTGGGAACTGACCCCCGCCAATCTGAAGAAGGTCTGGCGCAGCATTACCCGCAGAAAAGCGAACGACGGCAAGAAAGGTTGAACACGATATGGCAGCATTGAAGCTGGATCACGTATCCAAGCAATTTGGTGGACTGAAAGCCGTCGACGATGTGTGCATCAGCATTGAAGAGGGCGGTCTCCACGGCCTGATCGGCCCGAACGGCGCCGGAAAGACCACGGTATTTAACCTGATTACCGGCATCTACAAGCCCACGTCCGGCGAAATCTGGCTGGGCGACCGCCGCATCGACGGCCAGTCGCCCCACATGATCGCCGAATACGGCTGCACCCGCACCTTCCAGAACCTCCGGCTGTTCGCCAAGGAGAGCATTCTGGACAATGTGCGCATTGCGGGCGCGCTCCGCACCACCACCTACAATTACTTCGACGCCATCTTCAAAACGCCGAAGTATCGCCGGGAGGAAAAGGCGCTCCGCGAATGGAGCATGGAAATTCTGGAAAATCTGGGCCTGGCCGACCGGGCGGACACGCTGGCCTCCAACCTGCCCTACGGCCTGCAGCGCCGGATGGAAATCGCCCGCGCCATCGCCACCAAGCCAAAGGTGCTGCTGCTGGACGAGCCCGCGGCGGGCATGAACCCGGAAGAGACGCTTTCGCTGATGGAAACCATTTCCGCGGTGCGCAAGAAGTTCGGCCTCACCATACTGCTCATCGAGCATCACATGGATATGGTAATGGAAATCTGCGAGCATCTCACCGTGCTGAACTTCGGCGCGACGATTGCCGCCGGCACGCCCGAGGAGATTCAGGCGAACCCGGTGGTCGTCGAGGCCTATCTGGGCAAGGAAGGAGAGGATGAGGCTTGAGTCTGCTGGAATTGAAGGACGTCTGCGTCCGCTATAATCGAATTCAGGCGCTCAACGGCGTGAATATCCACGTGGACGAGGGCGAAATCGTGACCATCATCGGCGCGAACGGCGCGGGAAAATCCTCCACGATGAACGCCGTGGCGGGCCTGGTGAAGGTATCCTCCGGCGAAATCCGCTTCGATGGAAAGCCCCTGCCCGGCTCCGCGCACAACGTTATCCGCGCCGGCGTGGCGCTCTCGCCCGAGGGACGGCGCATCTTCGCGCCCCTTACCGTGCGGGAAAACCTGATGATCGGCGCCTATACCCGCAAGGACAAGGCGCAAATCGCCAGGGACTGCGAAGAGATCTTCGGCTTCTTCCCGCGCCTGCAGGAGCGCATCAATCAGCCGGCCAGCACGCTCTCCGGCGGCGAACAGCAAATGCTCGCCATTGGCCGCGCGATGATGTCCAAGCCCAGACTCCTGCTGCTGGACGAGCCCTCTCTGGGCCTCGCGCCGCTGCTGATTGAGGAAATCTTCCGCATTATCCGCCGCCTGAACGAGCGGGGAACGACCGTGCTGCTGGTGGAGCAGAACGCCCGGCAGGCGCTGGCCATCGCCCATCGCGCCTATGTCTATCAGACGGGCCGGGTGATTCAGGAGGGCAACGCGCAGGATCTGCTGCACGATCCGCAGATCGAGGCCGCCTATCTCGGCTCCCGCAAGGCGAAGCTGTAGCGGCGAAAACCGGTTATATGCCGATTCATTCGGCTTAACGAACAACAATACTTAGGAGGAAAAGAACATGAAAAGAGCACTCTCGTTTCTCTTCGCACTGATCCTGGCGCTGGGCGCGCTCTGCGGCGCAGCCACGGCCGAAGAGCTTCGCCCCATTCGCGTGGGCGTCGCCTGCGCGCTGACCGGCGATATCGCCCTGGTGGGCTGGGCCGAGAAGGCCGGCGCACAGCTGGCCGCGGATGAAATCAACGCCGCCGGCGGCATCGACGGCCGCATGATGGAACTCTATTTCGAAGACACCGCCGGCGACAACGCCGAGGCCGTCAACGCCGTTCGCAAGCTGATCAACGACGACAAGGTAGACATCATCATCGGGCCCTGCGGCTCCGGCTACGCCATCGCCGCCACGCCCCTGGTGACGCAGGCGCACATCCCCATGATGACCACCACCGCCACCAATCCTCGGGTCACCGTGAACGAGGACGGCTCCCTGAACGAGTGGGTGTGGCGTCAGGCGTTCATCGACAACTATCAGGGCGAGGTAATCGCCGAGTACGGCTACAAGAAGCTGGGCCTGCGCAAGGCCGCCATCATCTATGATGTGAGCAGCGACTATGCCCAGGGCCTCATCGAGTTCTTTACCAACAGCTTTACTGCGCTGGGCGGCGAGATCGTGTCCGAACAGGGCTTCAAGGCCGGCGATCTGGACTTCCGCGCGCTGCTGTCCAACCTCAAGAGCCAGGATTTCGATCTGCTCTTCTTCCCCAATTCCTATAAGGAGCTCGCGCTTTGCGTAAATCAGATGGCCGAGCTGGGCATCACCGGCAAGCAGGTCATGTGCGGCGACTCGGCCATGAGCGCCAACGCCGTGGAGATCGCCGGCCACAATCTGGACGGCACCTTCATCTGCACCTACTTCAGCACCGAGGACGGCGCCGTTCGCGAGCTGATCGATCGCGTGATCAAGACCTACGGCCTGACCTCCGAGCCGGAGCCGAACTGCGTAATCAACTACGACATGGTCTATTGGGTTGCCGACGTGGTCAAGCGCGCCGAAGGCTCCATCGAGCCGGAAGCCCTGCAGAAGGCCATCAACGAAACCAAGGATCTGCCCCTGCTCAGCGGCAAGATGACCGTGGATCCCGAGACCCACAATCCGCTGCACAAGCCCGCCGCCATGATTCAGTATCAGGACGCGAAACAGGTGTTCGTCGAGAATTACGAGCCCACCGGAACCAACTGAAAATAGAACCGCAGGATTCTGAGCGGCGCTTCCTCCGATGAAGCGCCGCGGCCCGGGGGAATGGATGCGCTCCGATCGGTCCGTTCCCCCGTTTTTTGAGGATGAAAAATCACTGGAGAAAAAATTCAATGAACAATGCAGAAAAGCGCGCAAAGGGCGGCGAGACGTTCCTGTTTTGCCATGGGGCCACCTCCTGCGGATTTTACTGGCGCAAGGTGGCGGACATTTTGAATGAACTGGGCCATAAGACGCTCGCGGCGGATATGCCCGGCCATGGCCTGGACATGACGGCCGAAATCGGCGATATGACCATGGACGATTACGCCCGGCGCGCGGTGGATCTCGCCCGCCGGGAGGGCCGGAAGGTAATTCTGGTGGGGCACAGCATGGGCGGCGGCGTAATTACCAGCGCGGCGGAGCTCTGCCCCGAATGCGTGGAGAAGCTGATTTACGTCACGGCCCATATGCCCCTGCCGGGAAATTCCATGAACGGCATGGAGGACAGCCTTCAGCCCATCGACTGGGCCGCGGGCTCCGAGGACGGAAAGACCGTGCCCGACGCGTATATGAGCATCTATCGCGGCGAGGGCGAACCGCCCCTTGCGCATATGTCCGCCGCAACGGCGGAGGCCTGCTCCCGATATGCGACCTGCGAATCCCTGTCGGTGCTCACGCTTCCGCTGAAGCACACCCGGGAGCGCTGGGGCAGCGTTCCCCGCTATTATGTGCAGACCATGCAGGACGCGGCCCTCTGGACGGCCCTGCAGCAGCAGTACATCGACTATTGGGGCTGCGACGCGGTGTATCGCATGGATTCCGACCACGGCGTTCCCTGCGCGGCGCCCATTGAGCTGGCCTTTATACTGCACGACATCGCCGGCGAGCGCTGGAGGGAGAGAGTTCATGAAACAGAAATACTTTAATTTCCGCGGCGCGGGCACGATCGTGTTCGTCAATGATCCCTGCACGGGCGCATGGCTGTGGGAGCGGATGATTCCGATCTTTGACAGCCTGGGCTATGATGCCGTCGCCGTCAATCCCGCCGATCCGGAGGGCCGGGCGCGCCTCGATGCGGCGCTGGCGGGGGAAAACGTCGCGGCCGTGGTGGCGCAGGGCGCGGGCGGCCGGTTCCTTACGAATCTGGACAAATGCCGCGCGTTTCTGATTGCGCCGTCGGACGAGGCCCTTTCCCCGGAGCGCTGGCCGGAGGGCCGGGCCAAGGCGGAGGGCTGCGCCTATGAGGACTGGCGGATCATCGAGCGCCGTCTGAACCGAAGCGGGGAGGCGCGTTTGCCCGCATGGAGCGATGCGATCGGCGAAAGCTGCCTGTGCGTCTGCTGCGCCGGAGACAAGGTGGTTTCGGCGGAGGAACAGCAGCTCTTCGCGGCGCGCCACGGCATTGAAAGCGTCTGCGAGCTGAATGCGGATCACTTTCCCCAGTTTTCCAGAACCTACGAGCTGAGCTATCTGATTCACAGCGCGCTGATGGATCGCTCCGCCCGCTGACGCGAGGCAATTGCATGAAAAGGACGAAAAAACAGGCCCGCCCGCTCTTTTACGGGTGGGTCATCGTCGCGGCCTCGGTGCTGCTGTCGGCGATTGGACTCGGCATGTTTTACAGCACCAACAGCGCCTTTGTCAAACCGGTTTGCCAGACTCTGGGATTTACCCGGGCCCAGTTTTCCGCGCATCGATCCATCGTCACCGTCTGCGGCGCGCTGCTGATGCCCCTCTACGGGCGGCTGATCAACCGCATGGGGGCGAAGCGGGTGCTGCTGGCCGGAGCGGTGGGGCTGTCCGCCGCCATGCTGGGCTATTCGGCCGTTCAAAAGCTCTGGCAGCTCTATGCCGTGGCGCTGCTGAACGGCATATTCCTGAACGGCGTCAGCTTCATGACCATCGGCGTGCTGGTCTGCCACTGGTTTGACGACGAGCGCGGCACTGCCTGCGGCGTCGCCTATTGCGGAAGCGGCGTGGGCGCGGCGCTGGCCGTTCCGGCAATCGGCAGGATCATCGAAAGCCTCGGCTGGCGCGCGGCCTATCGAACTATGGCCGCCGTGGGCCTTGCGGTGCTGCTGCTGACGATTCTGCTGCTGGTGCGGGAAGAGCCGTCGGAGATGGGCCTTCAGCCCTATTCCAATGGAAAAAGCGGCGCGAAGGGGAGGGTCGTGCCCCGGAATCAGGGCATGGCCTTCGGGCAGGCGCGGCATTCGGCCATCTTCTGGATGCTGCTGATCGCCGTGTTCGGCGTGTCCGGCTGCGTGGCTGGGCCGAATACCCATACCATTCCCTATATGACCGATATCGGCTATTCCACCGCCGCCGCCACGATGATCGTATCGGTGTTCATGCTGATGGTGAGCGTGGGAAAGATCCTGCTGGGCGTGATTTACGACCGGCTGGGCACCCGGGCGGGAAACCTGTTCGTGGGCTGCTGCTGCATTGCCTTTCCGCTGATGGCGCTGGCGGCGCGGGCGCGGGCGGCTGCATGGGGCTATGCCGTATTCGTGGGACTGGCCAGCGCGGGTTCCTCAGTTCCGCTGTCGATATTGACGCTGAAATACTTTGGCGAGCGGGATTTTTCGATGGTGTTCAGCTTCGTAAACATGGCCTCCACGGCGGGCACAGCGGCCATCGTGCCGATGATGGGCTGGGTCTATGACAGCACCGGAACCTATGCCGGGGCGTGGATGCTGGTGCTGGCCGTCGCAATTACCAGCACGGCGCTGCTGATGCTCTGCGACAGAATCCACAGAAAAACCGAGGCCGCGGAGACCAAAGGCGCATCTGCATAGGGAAATAAAAACACACCCATCGCTTCCCGATTTGGGGCGATGGGTGTGTTTTCGCGTTTTGTCCCTGCGATGATGCTGTCCATGGGAACTTCGAACAGGGCGCTCAGGGCATAGAGGTTGTCGATCGAGGGAAGACACTGGCCGGATTGCCATTTGTAGATCGATCGGGGCTCGCTGAAGCCGAAAAAATCCTGGAGATCCTCAATGGAGAGCCCCCTCTCCATGCGGAGATTGCGGATATTGCGGCCGGTCGCCTCAAGATTGATCGTCGGGTAAAAACGCTGCGCCATCAAATCGCCTCCTCGCAAAAAACGTGCCTGAACACAATAACATATATTTCATAGCTCTGCGGTTAATATCAGGTTAAACAATGCGGAAAATAAGGAAATAGCCCGGATTTTGCTGTAAAATAAAGGTATACTGAACTGCCGGGTCATGTCGTTTTGCGGAGAAAGAATCTATACTATTCCTACAACAAATCGAAAGCGAGGGCTTCAGCATGAATGAATCTGTGATGACTTTCCGCGGGAAGTACAATTTTCTGAGCAACCTGTTCGCAGCCGCCTTCGAATGGGACGGGCGCATCTATCGCAACAGCGAAGCGGCGTTTCAGTCTGCAAAGTCCCTCGATCCGGCCGTCAGGGATCGATTTGCCGAAATGGCCGGCGCTGTGGCCAAGCGGGAGGGGAAGAAGGTCAGGCTGCGCGGCGATTGGGAGAGCGTAAAGGACGGCGTTATGGAGGAAGTCGTCCGGGCCAAATTTTCCCAGAATCCGGAATTGCTGCAGCGGCTGATCGATACCGGCGATATCGAGCTCGTCGAGGGCAATCGCTGGCACGACGCCTATTGGGGCGTGGATCTGGCGACCGGCGAGGGCGAAAACCACCTGGGAATCATTTTGATGAAGATCCGTTCGGAGCTTGGCGGCGCGGAACACCTTGAAAAGGCCCGGCAGATGAAGGCGGAAAAGGAAGAGGCGCGAAAGAGCGAGGCGGCCGCGCTGCAGGAGGCGAAGGATCGCATACGAGCCGAGCTGGACGCGCTTCCCGAATATGATTTCACCGGAATGGAAATGAATACGAAGGCCTTCGGCACGGTGAAAATTTTGAGCCAGAACGGCGACAGGCTGCAATTCGAGGCCCGCGGCGCGATGAAGATGTTCGCGCTTCCCGGCTGCATCGTTCAGGGCTTTCTGATTCCGGACGATCCGGGAGTCATCGACGTATTCCAAAAGAAGCATGCGCTGCGGGAGCAATTGAAGTCTTTGGAGAAAAACGGCCTTCCGAAGCAGGCGGACGGCGGGAAAATGGGCTGATTTGGCACAAAATTGTGTGTTAATTTCCGGTTTTGGGTTGACTCGGCGGCATTTCACGGGTAAGATATAAGGAGGGAAGCTTTCTGCTTCTCTCCCATTTTTCATTCTGATCAGGAGGTGGCAAAGCATGGACGACGGTGGAAGATGTATGTCGACGGACGGCGTGCCTCGAAGCGTGCGTTCATTGCCGCGCCGCTGATTTCAGGCAGGTCTTCTTTCTTCATATAAGGATTCGATCGTCATAAACCAGGCGTCGCCTGCGCCCTTGCGGCAGCAGACGGCTGTGTTCTGCGTGCGCGAAATGCGCGCGATCAATCGTAAAGGAGGATGAAGCCCATGGATTTCGAAAGAATTTGCGTAAAACTCAATGCGCTGCTGGACGCCGGCAAGAAGGCCGAGCTTCGCGGCGCTCTGAACATGCTCAACGAGGTAGATATCGCCGAATATCTGCAGACGCTGGACAACGATAAGATGCTGCTGGTGTTCCGGCTGCTGCCGAAGGACATTTCGGCGGAGATTTTTTCCTATATGGATTCCGACCAGCAGACGCGCATCATCGATGCGCTGGGCGACGAGGAGGCCGTTCGCATTCTGGACGACATGTTCATCGACGATGCGGTCGACTTTCTGGAGGAGCTGCCCGCGGGCGTGGTCAAGCGCATTTTGAAGAATTGCGATGAAAACAAGCGCGCGCTGATCAACCAGTTCCTGCGCTATCCCGAAAACAGCGCCGGCAGCATCATGACCATCGAATACATGGATTTCCATGTGGGCACGACGGTCGGCCAGGCGATGGATTCCATTCGCCAGAACGCGCCGGACAAGGAAACGATCAATACGCTGTATATTCTCGACGATCGCCGCGTGCTGCTGGGCACGGTCGCGCTGAGAAAGCTGCTGCTGTCCAAGGACGATTGCAAGGTCGAGCAGCTGATGAACACGCAGGTGATCTCCGTGCGCACCACGGACGACCAGGAGCTCGTCGCCGACACGGTTCGCAAATACGACCTGCTGTCCATTCCGGTGGTCGATCATGAAAACCGCATGGTCGGCATCGTCACGGTCGACGATATCGTGGACGTTATCGAAGAGGAAAACACCGAGGACTTCGAAAAGATGGCGGCTATGCTGCCTTCGGACGACACGTATCTGAAGACCAGCGTGCTGACGCTGGCGAAAAACCGCCTGCCGTGGCTGATGATCCTGATGATTTCGGCGCTGTTTACCGGCCAGATCATTACGCACTTTGAATCGGTGCTGCAGAACGCCGCGAGCATCGGCGTGGCGCTGGTCGCCAGTATTCCGATGCTGATGGACACCGGCGGCAATTGCGGCTCCCAGGCCTCGACGCTGGCGATCCGCGGCCTCGCGCTGGGCGAGATCGAGCCGAAAAACCTCTGGCAGGTGCTGTGGAAGGAGCTGCGCGTGGCGATGCTGCTCGGCGTGGTGCTCGCGTCGGTCAATTTCCTGAGAATCGCGTTTTTGACCAATTACGGCACCAACGTCGCGCTGATCATTTCGCTCACGATGTTCTGCACGATCGTGATTGCAAAGCTGATTGGCGGTTCGCTGCCGCTGCTGGCCAAGGCCGTGCACCTCGACCCCGCGCTGATGGCGAGCCCGCTGATTACCACGATGGTGGACGCGGCTTCGCTGACGATTCTGTTCACGATCGCCACCAAGATCTTCCATGTCGGTGCTGCATGAGATGCATATCAAAAAGCGCCCCTGATTGGGGCGCTTCAGCTTGTCAAAACTGTGTTTTGACAAGCTGGTGGACGGGGGAGCAAGCTCCCCCGCCACTGCCACCCCTACCAGTCTCCGCTAAAATCCTTCGGATTTTCGGGCGCGGAGCCTGCAAGGAATCTTTTTTCGCTCTCGGGAAATGGGATTTCCCTTCGCGAAAAAAGCCCGCGCTCACCGCGCATGTCGCTGAGCTCGATTTTAAGTTCGAGAGGACTTCGCC
>CAKUKM010000043.1 GCA_934663595.1 uncultured Clostridia bacterium
GCGCAGCTGAGCGTGGATATCGCCTCCTGCGCCATACCGCTGATCAGAAACTCCGGCAGGTTTGCGCTGCTCCCGAGAGGAATGGTCGAGGCCGAGCTGCGCTCCGGCACGCTTCGGGAGGTCATTGTAACCGACGAAAGCCTTCCGCCCGTGCGGAATTTTGCCGTTTACAGAACCGCGTCCGGAGAGAGGGCGCTGATCGAGCGATTCCTGCGCTATCCATGAAAAAAAGGAATGTTACTTTGCGTTGCTTGCCGCAACGACCCTGTTTCTGCTAAAATATGCGTGAAATCTTTAGGGCAATACCGCATAGAAAAAGCAAAACGCAGGCCGATATGATATAATGGACGTATGGATAAACAGATGACGATTTCCGCATTCAGCGATGAGCTGGCGCAGGTGCGGACGAAGAAAAAAGAGTTTCTGGCTCAGATCGAACGAATAGTCCCGTGGAAGGAATGGATTGCCATGATTCAGCCGTGCTATTACAAAGGAGAGCGCGGCAACAAGCCCTATCCGCCGGAGAGGATGGTGCGGCTTTATCTGCTGCAAAACCTGTACGACCTGAGTGACGAGGCAACCGTACAGTCCCTTGTCGAGCTTTGCTTTGCAGTCGGTGGTCAGGCCGCGTTCGTCGTAATGGCGGCCGAAGTCGTAGGTAGCGATGGGAACGTTGGGCCGCTTCTCGTAATACTTCGCGTCGTTGTAGACCCACACGGACAGCATCCCGGTCGTGGGGTTTAGCTCGTAACGCACGTCGTCCACCTTCAGCCTGCCTGCCATTGCGCGTTTCCTCCTTTCGTTCGTCGCTCGCTTGACTGTGACTGTATTATAGCACGACGCCGATTTTCTGACAAATACCACATAAGTACAACTTTTCTAAACAAACAGTTATAGCGCATACTCCATGTTGCGGTTGAAAAGAAACGCAGCCCATATATTGTATCCGCTCTTCAGAGAGGTGGTATTTTGAATGTAAAAATATGTAAAGAACGCTCTGCCGAGCCCAGTCCTGCTTTGTCGCGCGAAGGGTTGCTCTGCTTCTGCGAAAGGTTGCTCATTTGGGCTCAATTTGGCTCAAAATCGCGAAATTGAGCAGATTGTAAACCAAAGGGTCTGTAAAGGCGTGGTATGCTGTTTGGTGGGAAAAATGCCTCGGGCAAGTGCGAACCTTGAAAACTGCATCGTCGCGAATGATTTTCCGTTTCAATGGGAGGAAGACGAATGGCAAAGAAGATACGCCGCCAGATTGAAATCGGCGGCGCGAAGAGATGGATTTCAGGCGACAGCGAGCAGGAATACGCGGACAACCTCGCCCGGGCGCTGACCGGCGGCGCGGAGCCACGCCTCGCCGAGCGCAAGCACAATTTTCAGGCCTATGCGCAGAAGTGGTTCGAGGTGTTCTCCAAGCCCAATGTGGCGGCGGTGACGGCCATCACCTATGAACGGCAACTGAAGAACCATATCTATCTAGTGCTGGGGAAAATCGACGTGGAGGACATTCTGCCCGCGGACGTGCAGCGGGTTTTCAACGAGATGGACGGCGCGAAGGAGACGAAAATCAAGGTCAAAAACGTGCTGAATATGGTGCTGGAGCAGGCATTGGAGGACGACCTGATTCGCCGAAATCCGCTGCATTCCCGGAGCATACGCATCACGGGCCGCGCCAGCGAGGCCACGGAGCCCTACACCATAGAGCAGATGCGCTTTCTGGTTGGGCGCATCGGCAGCGTGGAGCGAGACGACGACCGGGCGTTTCTGGCGCTGCACGCGCTCCATCCGCTGCGGCCCGAGGAGGTGCTGGGGCTTCAGTGGCGGGACATAGACTTCCGGCGCGGAATCATCCGTGTGGAGCGCGCGGCGACGCATCCCGGGCGAAATCAGCCCCTCGTCAAGGCAACCAAGACGGAGGCCAGCCGCCGCGCCATCGACCTCGTTGCGCAGGCGATTCCCTACTTCAGGCGGGGCGAGCCCGAGGATTTCGTCGTCGGCGGGCCGAAGCCGCTGACCTACACGCAGGTTCGGCGAATGTGCCAGCGCATCCAGCGGGACACGGGCTTTGAGGAGAGCGTCACGCCGCGGCGCTTTCGCACCACGGTGCTGACCGACCTGTACGACCAGACCAAGGACGTAAAACAGGCGCAGGCCGCCGCGGGCCACACCACGGCGGCCATGACGCTGAAGCACTACGTCAAGGGCCGCCCCCCAGCACGCCAACACCGCCGCGCCCATCGTCCGCGCCTACGGCCTTGACTGACGCAGAAGCTGACACGCCCGAACCCCGAAAGCCCCTGCGCCGCAGGGCTTTTCGGGCATAATGCGGAGAAAAACCTGACGGAAAAACTGACAAAACCGGCGGAGAAGGACGAGAGGCCGAAAAAGTGAATCACAGGCGAGAAAATCCTTCAAATTCGCCCAGATAAAAAGAAAAGGTCAGCCATTTCTGACTGACCTTGTGGAGCTGATGACCAGATTCGAACTGGTGACCTCATCCTTACCAAGGATGCGCTCTACCGACTGAGCTACATCAGCGCGTTCCTTTCGTTCAACGCAAGATGAATTATACTATACTTGAAGGCAAAATGCAATAGGTAATCCAAATCTTAACAATAAACTTTTTCCAGGGCGCTGCCGCTCAAATATTGAAATCGGCGGCACGGTGTATTGTGCGGCGCGGCGAAAGATGTTATAATGAAAAATGTGGAACGTAGGGGTGTGCGCCCCTTGAAATAGGAGGAATTACCAATGAATCTGAAAGAGCGGTTAAATCAGGATCTGACGCGGTATGAATCGATTCCCTTCTGGAGCTGGAACGACGAGCTGGAGCCGGACGAGCTGCGCAGGCAGATTCGCGCGATGAAAAAAGCGGGCATCGGCGGATTTTTCATGCATGCGCGCGGCGGGCTGACGACCGAATATCTGGGCGAAAAGTGGTTCGAGGCGACGGATGCGTGCATCGACGAGGCCAAAAAGCTGGGCATGGACGCGTGGTGCTACGATGAAAACGGCTGGCCGAGCGGATTTGCCGGCATGAAGCTGCTGGAGGACGAGGCCAACTGGGTGCACTACGTCGTTTGCGAAAAGAAAAATGCGTTCGACGAGAGCGCGATGGCGGTCTATGTGCTGGAGGGCGAAAAGCTGGTTCGCGTGCACGGAGACGCGGGGGAGAAGGAGTATATCACGCTCTACGACCGGACGAATTCGTCGGTGGTCGATATTCTGAATCCGGAAATCGTGAAGAAATTCCTGAACGAGACGCACGAGAAGTATTTCGCGCGGTTCGGCGCGGAGTTCGGCAAGGCGATGAAGGGCTTTTTTACCGACGAACCGCAGTATTTCCGCTGGGATACCGCGTATACGCCGGTGATTCTGAAGGCGTATAGCGAAAAGTACGGCCGCGATCTGCTGGACGAGATGGGCGCGCTGTTTGTGGACTGCGCGGAGGCCAAGCCGGTTCGCTATCGCTATTGGAAGCTGATGAACGAGCTGTACACGCTGAATTTCGCCAAGCAGATTTACGACTGGTGCGACGCGCACAATTGCCAGCTGACCGGCCACACCATTCAGGAAAACGACCTGTTCGGCCAGATGATCTGCTCGGCGGGCGTTATGCCGTTTTACAAATACGAGCACAAGCCGGGCGTGGACTGGCTGGGCCGCGAGATTTCCGTGGAGCTCTGCCCGCGGCAGTGCTCGTCCGTCGCGCAGCAGTACGGCAAGAATCAGGTGCTTACGGAGACGTTTGCCTGCGCGGGCTGGGACGTTTCGCCGCGCGAGCTGAAGCGGATTGCGGAATGGCAGTATGTCAACGGCATCAATCAGATGTGCCAGCACCTGTATCCGTATTCGATTCGCGGCCAGCGCAAGCGCGACTATCCGGCGTTTTATTCCGAGCACAATACGTGGACGAAGGCCGAGGACTTCAAGCATTTCAACGATTACTTTACGGCCCTGGGCTATATGCTGGCCGAGAGCGAGGAAATTGCGCCGGTCGCGGTGATTCACCCGATGCATTCGGCGTATCTGACCTTCAACCGCAACGATCCCAAGAGCGTAAGCACGCTGAACGACAAATTCTTTGAACTGATCGAGCTGCTGGGCCGCGCGAACATCGGCCACCATTACATCGACGAAACGCTCCTGAGCGAGGACGGCCGCGTGGACGGTGCGAAGCTGATCATGGGCAAATGCGCGTACACCGCGGTGGTGGTTCCGGAGATGGAAAACCTTGATGCGAGCACGGCGAAAATGCTCGAGCAGTACGTCCAAAACGGCGGAAAGCTCTATCTGCAGGGCAAAGCGCCGTGCCTGATCGACGGCTCTCCGGCGGAAATGCCGTTCCTGAAGTCGAACGTGACGCTGGAGGCGCTGATTCCGGACGCGTATTTGATCGACGCGCCGGGCACGGACGTGCATTCCACGATGCGCGCGTCCGCATTCGGCAAATTCCTGTTCGCGGTGAATCTGTCCAACGAGGCGACGTATCGCGTGCGCTATCGCTTCCATGCGCGCGGCGCGAAGCGCTTCAATCTGGAAACGCGCGAGTGCGAGCCGATTCACTTTACCTCGGAGGGCGAGTATATCACCGTGCCGCTTGCGTTCGCGCCGGGCGAATCGACCGTGATTCTGCTGGACGACGCGGCGAAGAGCGCGGAGGAAGCGCCTGAGAAGGCGAACTGGACTCAGCTCGATCTGAACGCCGAAATCGTATCCGCCGATGAAAACACGCTCACGCTGGATAACGTGGCGCTTTCGTATGACGGTGCGGCGTTCGGCGAGCCGCTTCCGGTAATGGCCGCGTCCGACCGGCTGCTGCGCGGCAAGACGAACCGCAAGGTCTGGCTGAAATACGCGTTCGACGTGCGCGAGATCCCGCAGAGCCTGCGCGTGGAGTGCGAGGACATGGGTCTGGTGAGTGCGGAGCTGAACGGAGAGAAGCTCGAGCTCGGCAAGGGCAATACGTTTGATCCGGCCTTCCTGACGGCGGACGCGCTGAACAAGCTGAAAATCGGCCGCAACGAGCTGGTATTTGAGATTTACTATTATCAGCCGCAGCTGGTTTACGACGTGTTCAACGGCGTGTACTACGAGCATTCCGACGGCACGGAAAGCCTGATCAACTGCCTGAGCTATCGCACGGACATCGAGGCGGTTTACCTGCGCGGCGATTTCGGCGTGCATACGACCGGGTTTACGCCCGACAAGCGCAATACGCTGATTGCAAAGGATGAATTTGCAATCGAGCGCTCGCAGAAGCAGGTGCGCGCAAACGCGATTCTGGAAAGCGGCTATCCGTTCTTCGGCGGCAGCATGACGCTGAAGCTGAACGCGCAGGCGCGCGGCGACGAGACGGCGCTGAAGCTCACGGGCAGATACATGCTCGCGAAGGTGCGCGTAAACGGCGGCGAGACGCAGACGCTGATGTTCGGCAACACTGCGGACGTGGCCGGCAAGCTCCATGCAGGCGTGAATGAGATTGAAATTACGCTGGTATCGAGCTATCGCAACGTATTCGGCCCGTTCCATTTCGCGCCGGATCCGGAACCGCTCGGCGTTTCGCCCGACCTGTTCGCCGGCTACGGCCATTGGAGCGAAGAGGGAAAGAGCGAATTGTACACGGGCGATTACGCGTTCGTGCGCTTTGGACTCGCGGGCGCGGAGCTGGCATAAAAATGCGCTGCGGGGGCAAAACCTCCGCCGCAACAATAAGCCGGCGGGGGATGGACTCCTCCGCCGGCCGGTTTGTATTTACTCTTCCTCTCTGGACGAGCGATGGCCGGACGCCGCCTGCAGCATCGAATTTTTCAGCATCCACAGGCTGTCGGATAGGTCGACCTTATAGACGTGCGGATTCAGAAGGCGCTTGTACTGATCCCAGAACGTGGCCAGATCCTCGCGGCAGTGCTTCTGAATGTCCGAAAGCGACGGCGAATCATACACGCGCACGCCGTTTTTGAACAGCGGTACCTGCAGCTTCTTCATCGTGTATTCGGTCAGCGTCATGCTCTTCCAGGTGTTGATCGGATCATAGATCGTCAGCGGCTTGGATGTATCGTAGACCTCCTGATCCAGCGCGATCAGATCGGCCACGGCCATGCCGTCCTTGTCGTAAATGCGGTAAAGGCATTTGAGACCCGGGTTCGTGATCTTCACCGGATTTTCGGAAATCTTGATCTTCGGAATGAATTTGCCGTCCTCCAGCTCCGCGCTCAGCTTGTACACGCCGCCGAGCGACGGGCAATCCTCGCTGGTAATCAGCTTCGTGCCCACGCCCCAGGTGTCGATCGCCGCGCCCTGCAGCTTCAGATCGCGAATCAGATTCTCGTCCAGATCGCCGGACGCGCAGATGATCGTGTCCGGGAAGCCCGCTTCGTCCAGCATCTTGCGCGCCTCGCGGCTCAGATACGCGAGGTCGCCGGAATCCAGGCGAATGCCCTTCGGCTCGTAGCCGCGCGCGCGCAGCTCGCGGAAGACCGTAATCGCATTCGGCACGCCGCTGTGGAGCGTGTCGTAGGTGTCCACCAGCAGCAGGCAGCTCGACGGGAACAGCTCCGCGTATTTGCGGAACGCCTCCAGCTCCGTCGGGAACGACATGACCCAGCTGTGCGCGTGCGTGCCCATGATCGGCACGTCGTACATCTTGCCGGTCAATACGTTGCTCGTTCCGTGGCAGCCGCCGATGATCGCGGCGCGCGCGCCGTAAATGCCCGCGTCCGGCCCCTGCGCGCGGCGCAGGCCGAATTCCATGACCACGCCGCCCTCGGCCGCCTGCACCACGCGGCTGGCCTTCGTGGCGATCAGCGTCTGATGGTTGATGATCGTCAATAGCGCCGTTTCCACCAGCTGCGCTTCAAAGATCGGCGCAACCACGCGCACCAGCGGCTCGCCGGGGAATACGATCGTGCCCTCCGGAACGGCCTGCACGTCGCCGTGGAACTTGAAAGCCCGCAGCTCCGCGAGGAAGTCCTCGTCGAACAGGTTCTGGCTGCGCAGGTATTCGATGTCGTCGTCGTCGAAATGCAGATTATCGAGGTAATCCAGCAGCTGCTCCACGCCCGCCATGATCGCGTAATGCGTCGATTCGGTCTTGCTGCGATAGAACATGTCGAACGCCGCCACCTTGTCGCGCATGCCGCATTTGTAATAGCCGTACATCATGGTCAGCTCGTAGAGGTCCGTCATCATCGTCAGGTTTCTCATCATTTTCGCCCCTGTTCCTGTTTTTGAATCGATAAATAAGTGATTATCGCGCCCACCAGCGCGCAGACCGACAGTATAAGCACGCCCCAGAAGCTCCCGGCCAGCGCCGCAGCCAGCGCACCGAGCAGAAACGCCGGCGCAATGCAGCCGCGCCGTTTGTCCCTCGCGCGCGCAAAAAGCAGAACCGCAACCGCAAGCGCGGCGAGAAGACTGAGCAGCTGGCTTACGCGAACGCTTCCCAGATACAGACTGTCCGTGCGCAGCCCCTCGACAACGCCGCGTTCGAGCGCATAGAGCAGCAGATACGCAAAAAAGATATCGCCCGTGCGGGTGAATTTCTTCCTTTTCTCCATCCGAAGAATCGCAATCACGATGCCCAGGCACCAGATCGATTCATAAAAGAACGTCGCATAATGCCATGTGCCCGCGATATTGACCGCGTTCGGGAAGAACTGCGCGCGGGGATTGAGCACCTCCGCGCCGTAGGCCTCCTGATTTACGAAATTGCCCCAGCGGCCGATCGCCTGACCCAGCGCGATCGACGGCGCGGCGAGATCGCCCAGGCGCAGAAACGCGATTTTCTTTTTTTTCGCATAGAGGAATCCGGCCAGCGCGCCGGCGAGAATGCCGCCATAAATCGCCATGCCGCCCTCCCAGATCGCAAATACCTTCCACCACGGGCCGGAGGCGTAGGCGTCCAGCGAAAACAGCACGTAATACGCGCGCGCGCCGATCAGCGCGGCGGGAATGCAGGCAAGCGACAGATCGATCGTCGTATCGGCGGGCAGGCCCAGCGCCCTTTCGCGCCGAATGGCGAGCAGCACGCCCAGCAGAATTCCCGTCACGATCAGCAGACCGTAGAAGTGAATCTGTAGGCCGAACAGCGTAATCGCCGTTCGAGAAAACGAAATCAAACCGCAAATCCCTCCAATCTTGCCCTCATTATAATCATTTTGGCATGGAAATGTCAATACATTCGGATTGCCTTCAGAACAAATTGCGGTTATAATAAAGAATAGTATGGTCGATTATGCGCATCGCTATCCGCGCTGCGCCCTGGATACAGCATTCTGTTTGGAGAAGAATCAATGCGAAGGAGAAGAGTCAAGCCCCGGTTTTATGTGTTCCTGCTGGCAATTCTGGTGGGCGCGTTCTTTCTCGTGCGCGCGCTGACCGGCGGAAGAAGCGAAACGGACGTCGTATTTCTGTGGAGCTCCGCGCTGGAAAAGAGCATGCCGTGCGTGATCATTCGCGAGGAAAGCGTCGTGCAGTCCGATTCGGTCGTGCGAGTGGAATACGTCGCGAAGGAGAACACCGAAATCGCGCAGGGTGATACGATCGCAAATTTCTATACCACCGGCTATTCGGAGAGCCTGCTGACCAAGCTGGAAAGCACCCGCGCGAACATTCAGGCGTATCACAAGACGCTGCTGGGCACGATCGTGGACAACGATCTGGAGCGGCTGGACACGATTATCGATATGACGGCGGTGGATTTCAAGAATTTCGCCACCCGCCAGACCCGCGGAAATCTGCAGACCGTGATCGAGCAGCTCGAAACCGCGATGGTGAACCGCCAGGAATACCTGCGCCAGAACAAGCGCGACGATACGAAGCTCACGAAGCTCTACGACGAGGAAAACACGCGCCTGAACAGCATTCAGTCGTGGCGCACGCAGTCGCAGGCGGCGGAGGGCGGCGTGGTGTCGTTCTATCTGGACGGCTATGAGCGCGATCTCACGCCCGACACGATGAGCTCGCTTGCGCCGGCGGATATCCAGCGCGTGCTGCGCGGCGAGGATATCGGAACGAAGGCCGAGATCCAGAAAAACGGCATTTACCGCATCGTGAATCAGGACAAATGGTATGTCGCGATCGTCAGCGACGCGACGACGTGGAACCCGGTCGTGGGCCAGGACACGTGGTATCTGCAGATCGAGGGCTTTGAGGATCTGCGCTACAGCGCGTCGGTCGTGAGCGTTCAGAAGACGAACGATTCGATGATGGCGATTTTTGAAATCGATCAGCCGCTCGGCCCGCTGATTTATCAGCGCACCGGCCGCGCGACGATGAGCATTTCGCTGTCCAGCCTCGCCGTCAGCGAGCGCGCGCTGGACAAGCAGAACGGCCAGGTGGGCGTTTGGCTCAACGACGTGCCCGGCGGAACGTTCGTTCCCGTCGAGGTGCTGGACGTGAACAATGGAAACGCGCTGATTCAGACGCAGGTGGACGGCGTGCTGCAGCCCGGCGCGCAGCTTCTGATTAAATAAGGAGAGATCGATATGGCGGACAGCCTCGAGAAAAATATCGCGCTCTGGCGCGAGAGAATCGGCAACGCCTCGGCAAAATGGGGCGGAGCGGAGATCTGCGCCGTGACCAAAACCGTGGATGTGGACACGATCAACCGCGCCTATGCCGCGGGCATTCGCGTAATCGGCGAAAATCGCGTTCAGGAAATGAATGAAAAGGTGGAGTGCCTGCATCCGGGCTTCGAGCTGCACATGATCGGCGCGCTGCAGACCAACAAGGTAAAGATGCTGCCGGAGCGGGTGAAAATGGTGCAGTCGGTGGATCGGCCGGCGCTCGCGGAGGCGCTGGAGAAGCGCCAGGCGCAGCAGGGCGCGGATCTGCCGGTTCTGATCGAGGTCAATATTGCGAAGGAGCCGCAGAAGAGCGGCGTATATGTGGAAGAGCTCCGGCCGCTGCTGGAAAAAATCGCGCAAATGGAGCGCCTTACCGTTCAGGGACTGATGACGGTGATGCCCGCGGCGGACGATCCGGAGACGATTCGACCGCTGTTTCGCGAAATGCGCGCGCTGTTTGAGCAAATCCGCGATTGGCAGATTCCGCGCGTTCAGATGAACGTGCTGTCCATGGGAATGTCGCACGATTGCATTGTGGCGGCCGAAGAGGGCGCGACGATGGTTCGCCTGGGGCGCGCGCTGTTCGGCGAGCGCCCGGCAAGGCCCTGAGGCGGCGCATACAAAAAGGTAAAGGGGAAACGGGAATGTCTCTGTTCAAGAAGGGAAAAGGCGGTTTTAATAGAGTATTGAATCTCATCGGCCTCGAGGACGACGATCGGCAGCCGGAGCAGCCCGCGCAGAGCGCGCAGGGCGCCTATTCCGCGGGAAATTACGGCAGCGGGTCGACCTACGTTCCGCAGAGCCGGAGAGGCGCGCAGCGAAGCGTTCCGCAGATGCGCAGCATCCCCGCGCAGGCCGGGAGAAGCCAGCCGCGGCGCACCTACGGCTCGGACGATTATGTCCCCGGCGCGTCCGCCCGCCGCAGCGATTACGATGCGGGCAATTATGAATCGCGCGCCTCGGAATGGGATCAGCCGCGCCGGAGCGCAGAAGCGCCGCGCACGCGGTCCCGCTTTGAAGAGGAGCCGCCGCGCGCCGCCGCGCCCGCGCCGCGCATGCGCCCGGTCGTGCGCCAGCAGAAAACCGTGATGCGCACGCTGACTTCGCTGGAGGACTGCTGCGATCTGATCGACGAGCTGATTGATCACACCACGATCGTGCTGACCATGGGCACGGACGACGAGCGCACGCTGCAGCGCGCGGTGGATACGCTGTCGGGCGCGGTGTATGCGCTGCACGCGACGATTCGCAAGGCCTCCGAGACGACGTATCTGCTCGCGCCCGAGGGCGTGGAGGTCAATACGTCGTATATGGGCCGCGATCGCTATTGACGCTGCGGAGGCGATAGAGATGATTTTGAATCGACTGATGAGCCTGATTTTCAGGCTGCTCGATATCGCGTCCGGCGCGATGTTTGTGTTCTGCATTCTCACGTGGATCGCCCCGGCCGCGCCGCTGACGGACTGGCTGCGCAGACTGCTCGATCCGCTGGTCGCGCCGTTTCGGCCGCTGGCGCGCAAGGCCGTGCTGCGCTGGGGCGCGCGGGTGGACCTTTCGTATTTCTTCGCGATGATTGCCATTCAGCTCGTGCGATGGCTGATTGCGCGATTGTACTGGCTTTTCTAAATGGACGCGAAGAACCGCTATCGCGAGCTGGCGCTGCGCGCGCTGCACCGCGATTGCGCGCAGTTCACGCGCTTTGTCGATCCGGCGGAGCAGAATCAGGTGCGTGCTGCGGCGAACGCCGCGGGAGTCAGCGCTGCGTTTTGCGGCGGATATCCGGATGCGGAGCGATGCATCGCCGCGTTTTATCTGGAAACGGAGCCGGCGGAATATCCGATCGAGGCCGTCGAGGTGCGCTGGAACACCAAATTTGCCTCCGTGGGCCATCGTGATCTGATGGGCGCGGTCATGGCGCTCGGGCTGGAGCGGGAGACGCTGGGCGATATCTGCATGGGCCGGGAGGATGGCGTCGCCTATGTGTTCTGCGTTCCGGAAATGACGGATTATTTGATCAGCGCGCTGGAATCGGCGGGCCGCGCGAGCGTAAAGCTCAGTCGCGCGCGGGAGATTCTGATCGCTCCGCCGGAGGGCAGCGAGCTGCGCGCGACGGTGAATGCGCTGCGGCTGGACGCGGTGCTGGCGGCAGGCTGGAAAATGTCGCGCTCCGAGGCGCAGAAGCTGATCGAGGCGGGGCTGGTCAAGCTCAATCACGCGGAGGAAACGCGGGCGGATCGGAAGCTGGAGTCGGGCGCGCTGATTTCGGTGCGCGGATACGGGCGTTTGCTCGTTCGGAAAATCGAGGGCGAAACGCGCCGCGGCCGCATTGCCGTTCAGCTGTTTCGGTATGGAAAGTAAAGAAAATCGGACAAATTTGTGTTTCGGCAGGAGTTGTGAAGCGACCTGTCGAAAAAGAGAATATGGATGCCTCTATGCGATTTGAATTCGCATGAAATGCAATCACGAAAGGAAGATATGAGTATGGCAATCAGCGTTAAGGACATTCAGGAAAAGGAGTTTCCCACCCAGGCGAATGGCTACGCCGTGGAACAGGTTGATGATTTCCTCGATGAAATCGCCGGACAGCTTGGCACGCTGATTCGTGAAAACCTCGCGTTGGTCGGCCAGGTGAAGAAGCTCGAGGAGGAGCTGGCGGACAGCCGCAAGGCGGCGGAGGACGCGAAGGCGAAGACCCCGGATTTCAACGAGGCGGGCTATTTCAAGAATCTGGAATCCGCGATGCGCGAATCCCTGATCGGCGCGCAGCGTCTGGCCGACGAGACGAAGACCCAGGCCAAGGCCGAGGCGGACGAGCTGGTTCGCAAGGCGCAGGAAGAGGCCGAGCAGACCGTGAAGGATGCGACCGCGCAGGCCGAAGCGGTGACCGAGCGCGCGAACGGCGACGTCGCTGCCGCGAAGGAGGAATATGAAAAGCTCCGCGCGTCGGCCGAGGAATATCGCGCCGCGTTCCGCAAGCTCATCGAAGCGCAGCTGCAGACGCTCAAGGCGAACGACCTGCTGTTTAAGTAAGCAAGGCTGAAAACGAATCCCCCGCGGTTACACGCGGGGGATTTTGGGTCGATCGGCGTATGGAAGCGCGCGCTTTCGGGAAAACTCCGCTTGGGATTTGACGGCTCTGCGCCGTAAAAGGGGGGGCGCTTGCATGACCGAGCGAGAGAGCGAGCTGATCGCGAGGCTGACCGATACGCTCGAGCGGATGCATCTGGACGACTATTTGGAATACGTCAGCAACCGCAGGCGAATGATATTCAACAATCTCCTGTACGGCGCGCTGCGCGGGCTCGGGTTTACGCTGGGCTTTACCGTGCTCGGCGCGCTGGCGATCGTATTGATTCGCCATATCGTGGTGGAAAACATACCGGGAATCGGCGATTTTCTGGCGGAGGTCATTCATGAAATTGAAAAGCGCATGTAGGGGCGGTTGGATCGCGCTGCTTGCGGCGGCGGCGGATCGCGCGAGCAAGGCGTGGATGTCCGGCCATTCGGGCGAAATTCCCGGGCTGGTTCGCTTTCGAACGGTGCTGAATACCGGCGTGGCGTTCAGCTTTCTGGAAAACGCTGGCTGGGCGCTCGCGGCGTTTATCGCGGCGCTGGTCGTGGGCGTAACCGCGTGGCTGATGCTGGATGCGAATATGCCGCGGCTGCAGCGAATCGGTCTGTGGCTGATCGTGGGCGGCGGACTCGGCAATCTCTACGACCGGCTCGTCTATGGCGCGGTGATTGATTTTATCGAGGTCACGTTCGTGCGCTTCGCAGTATTCAACGTGGCGGATATTTGCATTTGCGTGGGCGCGGCGCTGGCGATGATCGCAATGCTGATGGAGGAGAAATACAAAAATGCCGGAAAAGCTGTTTGAAAAGGTCTGCGATCTTCCGGAACGGCTCGACATTCTCGCCTCGGAGGCGGCGCAGATCACGCGTTCGCGCGCGGGAACGCTGATTCGCGAGGGGCGCGTGACGGTCGACGGGGAAGCGCAGACGAAGCCGGGCTTTAAGCCGCGCGCGGGCCAGACCATTGGCGTACATATTCCCGAGCCGCAGCCGGCGGGCGTTCAGGCGGAGAATATCGACATCGACATTCTCTATCAGGACGCGGACGTGGCGGTGGTGTTCAAGCCCTCCGGTATGGTGGTGCATCCCGCGGCGGGCAACGAGACGGGCACGCTGGTGAACGCGCTGCTGAACCGGCTGGACAATCTTTCCGGCATCGGCGGCGAAATTCGCCCGGGCATCGTGCACCGCATCGACAAGGACACCTCGGGCCTTTTGCTGATTGCGAAAAACGATCGCGCGCACGTATCGCTGAGCGAGCAGATTCGCGCCCACAGCGTGCACCGCGCATATCAGGCGATCGTGATCGGCGGCATGAAGCAGGAATCGGGCACGATCGACGCGCCGATCGGCCGGCATCCGACCGATCGAAAGAAGATGGCGATTGTGGCCGGCGGGCGCGAGGCGTGCACGCACTGGCAGGTGCTCCGGCCTCTGCGCGCGGCGACGCTGATTGAGGCGCGGCTGACCACCGGGCGCACGCATCAGATTCGCGTGCACATGGCGTCGATCGGGCATCCGGTGCTGGGCGATCCGGTCTATGGGCCGAAAAAATCGCCGTATCCGGTGACCGGCGGCCAATTGCTGCATGCGTATCGAATTGGATTCGTGCATCCGGCGACGGGCGAAGAAATGCTGTTCACCGCCCCGCCGGAGGAGCGATTCCTGCATTGGCTGAAGAAGCTGGAGGTGGGGAACTGATATGGATCTGCATTTCATGGATCCCGGCCTCGACTACAGCATAGAGGGATTGCTCGCGTTTCAGCAGGAGAACCAGACGGAATGGTGGCGCGAGGCTCTGTTTCTGTTCTATCCGCAGGTCGATCGGGCGCGCTTTGACGCGATGCACCCAAACGAGCGGCGCGCGTATCTGCGGGAGACGCTGGCGGAGGTTTACGCAAATGCCCGCCCGGAAATCGCGGCGAAGACGGAGAGCTATCGCGCGCACTGGGAAAAGCATCGCGCGCAGGTCGAGGCGGCGTTTTCGGATGCGTTTGGAATCGACGCGCGCGCCGCGATGAACGATATGCGCGTACGCATTACGCTGAATCCGATTTGCCCGCGGTATTTGCAGGAGCGCGCGTTCGACGTGTTCTATCGGAATTCCGATGCGGGCGCGCTGGGGATGAGCCTGCACGAAATGATTCATTTCGCGTGGTTCGACGTATGGCAGCGCGCGTTTTGCGACGATCCGGCGGAATATGAATCGCCGAGCCTCAAATGGGTCTTCAGCGAAATGGCCGTTGAGCCGCTGATGCGGGACCGCCGTCTTGCGGAAATCAACCCGTATTTTCAGGACGGCTGCGCGTATGAGTATTTTTACGATATGAAAATCGAGGGACAAAAGCTGTTCGATCAGCTCGACCGGCTGCATCGCGAAAACGACATCCTCGGCTTTATGCAAAAGGGATACGCCTTTTGCAGAGAACATGAAACGGAGATTCGCGCGCAGATGCGATAGAAACGAATAAAGCCCGCATTCGGAGAATGCGGGCTTTCGCATGCCAATCAGATTTCCTTCGAGCGGATTTCCTCGTGGAGCTTTTTGATCAGCTCTTCGGGGGTCATCGTGCCGAGGTCGCCTTCCTTGCGGGAGCGCACCGCGACCACGCCGTTTTCGGCTTCCTTGTCGCCGAGAATCAGCATGTACGGCACCTTCATCATCTGCGCCTCGCGGATCTTGAAGCCGATCTTCTCATTGCGCAGGTCGATTTCCGTGCGAATGCCGAGCGCCTCGAGGCGGTCGCGCAGCTTCTCCGCCGCATCGTCTGCGCGGTCGACGATCGTCATGATCTTGACTTGCACCGGCGCGAGCCACAGCGGGAACGCGCCCGCGAAATGCTCGGTGATGATGCCGATGAAGCGCTCGATCGAACCGAATACCACGCGGTGAATCATCACGGGGCAATGCTTGCCGCTGTCGGCGCCGACATAGGTCAGATTGAAGCGGCCGGGCAGCTGGTAGTCGAGCTGAATCGTGCCGCACTGCCAGGTGCGTCCGAGGGAATCCTGAATGTGGAAGTCGAGCTTCGGGCCGTAGAACGCGCCGTCGCCCTCGTTGACCTCGTAGGTCTTGCCGATGGACTTGATCGCGTCGGCGAGCGCCTTGGTCGCGATATCCCAATCCTCGACGGAGCCGATGTGATCCTCCGGCATGGTCGAAAGCTCAATCTTGTACGGCAGGCCGAAGATGGAATACACCTCGTCGAACAGGCGCGCAATGCGAACGACCTCGTCCGTGATCTGATCCTGCGTCAGGAAGATGTGCGCGTCGTCCTGCGTGAAGCAGCGCACGCGGAACATGCCGTGGAGCGCGCCGGACAGCTCGTGGCGGTGCACCAGACCCAGCTCGCCATAGCGCAGCGGCAGATCGCGGTAGGAATGCGTGTCAAGCTCGTAGGTCAGAATGCTGCCGGGGCAGTTCATGGGCTTGATCGCGAAATCCTCGCCGTCGATGACGGTGGTGTACATGTTCTCCTTATAGTGATCCCAGTGGCCGGAGGTCTCCCACAGCGTGCGGCGCATGATCTGCGGCGTGGAGATTTCGACATAGCCCCACTTGCGATGGATGTCGCGCCAGAAATCGATCAGGGTGTTCTTCAGGATCATGCCCTTCGGCAGATAGAACGGGAAGCCGGGAGCCTCGTCGCGGAACGCGAACAGATTCAGCTCGCGGCCCAGCTTGCGGTGGTCGCGCCTCTTCGCCTCTTCAATGCGCGCGATGTATGCGTCGAGCTCCTCCTTGGAGGTAAACGCCGTTCCGTAAATGCGCTGGAGCATCTTGTTCTTCTCGCTGCCGCGCCAGTACGCGCCGGCGATGCTCATGAGCTTGACTGCCTTGATCTTGCCGGTGCTCGGCAGATGCGGGCCGGCGCAGAGATCGGTGAAGTCGCCCTGGCGGTAGAACGAAATCGTCGCGTCCTCCGGCAGATCGTTGATGAGCTCGACCTTGTACGGCTCGTCCTTCATCAGCTCCAGCGCCTCAGCGCGCGGAAGCTCGAACCGCTCGACGCGCTCGTTCTTCTTGATCAGCTTCTGCATTTCCTTTTCGACCGCCGCCAGGAATTCGGGCGTGAACGGCTCGTCGACGTCGAAATCATAATAGAAGCCGTTTTCGATCGCCGGGCCGATGGCCAGCTTCGCTTCGGGCTTCAGATGCTTGACCGCCTGCGCGAGCACATGGCTGGCGGTGTGGCGCAGCGTGCGCTTCGCGTCCTCGTCGGAGAAGTTCAGAATCTCCAGCACGCCGTCTTCATGAATCGGCTCGACCAGCGAGATCACGCGGTCGTTCAGGCGCGCGACGAGCGCTTCCTTTTTCAGCTCCTTCGAGATGTTTCCGGAAAGATCCAGCGCGTTTACGCCGTCCTCGACCTCCATCGGGATACCGTTTACGATCAGCTTCATATTCAAACCTCCTTGATGTCTTCGAGAAAAAAAGCCCGCCCCTCCGAAATGCGAAGGGACGAGCCTGATTGCCCGTGGTTCCACCCAACTTGACCGCGAAACGCGATCGCTCATTGATCGGGCTGTATCGCGCCCGGCGCGCCCGCAGTCGGCAAGGCGGTAATTCCGAAACGCACATTGAACGCGCTTTCAGCCAAGCGGCGCGCCCTCTCTGAAACGGCGAACCTTCGGAACCATGTCCTTCTTCATCCCGCGGGGGATTATACGGTTATTGTATACCGCCGGGCGTGGATTGTCAAGACGGAAAAAGAAAATTTTTCTGCGGGAAAATGGCGAAATTTAACGCAAACCTGTTGCACGGGCGGCGGTGGATATGCTATAATGCTCCGGTAAAACGCACTTTTGCCGATTTGCGCGGCGGTTGACCGTAGAGGAAACTCATGGTGCCGGGCAAAGTTGAAGCAAAAGGTGGAAAAAACAAGGAGGGAAACCCACTATGGCAGTCATTTCCATGAAGCAGCTGCTCGAGGCTGGCGTCCACTTTGGTCATCAGACCCGCCGCTGGAACCCGAAGATGGCGCAGTACATCT
>CAKUKM010000044.1 GCA_934663595.1 uncultured Clostridia bacterium
CATCTGCTCAACCGTTTTGAGCATGGGAAGCACAGGCACAGTGGGATTTGATGTTTCCTTTTTTGCCAATGAGATACTTTATTACCGGAAACCGGGAATAATTCCGCATTTGCGCAACGCCCGGCCGAAAGAGATGTTTTCTTCGGCCGGGCTCGTTTGTTTGGCCAGTCGCCGGGGCTTGGGAATCACCCCGCATCGACGACCGTAATGGTGCTGCGCAGCATGCCCATCCAGCAGGAATAGGGATAGCTGCCCGCGCTTTCGGGCGTAAACCGGATCGTGTTCTCCCCCGCCTCCAGCCTGATCTGCTGCCCGAACGCGGGGATTACGATCTCGTTGTTGCAGCCGTTCAGATTCTCCGCATCGGCCACGATCGTCCACACCACCGGCACGCCTGCCACCACCTGTATTTCATCAAACCCATTGGAACGAAGCTTCGTGGTCACATGCTGCGCGCCGTCCTCCACGACGGCCGCAGCGGTCTCCCCGCTGCTTCCCGCGCCCGGAAGCAGAATTCCCGCCAGCGCCAGATTGTTCTGCACGGTAAACAGGCCGATCAGCACCAGCAGCGCCGAGCCGATTTGCAGCATCCGTCTGCGCCAGCTAACCTTGAGCGCGCCGGCCGCCGTTCCAAACAGGAGAACCAGCGGAATCGTGCCGAGGCAAAAGAAAAACATGGACGCCGCGCCCGCGAAAAAGCTGCCGCTGGCGATGGCGTAGAGCTGCATGGACTGCAGCGGGCCGCAGGGCATCAGGCCGTTTGCCAGTCCAATCGAAAAGGAGCCGTGTTTGCGCAGGGCGGCGAGCGCCTTTTGCAGCGCGCGGGGCAAACGAAGCGCGGGCATGGTAAATCCGCCCAGCATGCAAACGCCCATCAGCAGCATCAGAACGCCCGCAAAAAGGCCGATCACCCCGCGCACCTGCAGCGTGACGGCCGCCTTTTCCCCCACCAGGCCCAGAATTCCGCCAATCAGCGTATAGCTGGTCAGCCGGCCCAGATTATACAGCGCGCTGCCGCGAAACGGACGGCGGTTTTCGTCGCTCATGCTCTGCGCCAGATTCAGCCCGCCGCACATGGCGATGCAATGCACGGAGGTCAGCAACCCCACTGCAAACAGGGCCGCATAGCCCATCTGCGCGCCGCGCACGGTTGGGAATTTCTGAAAGAATTCCGTCCAGCCCAATTGGCGCGCAATCACGAAAAGCCCCAGCAGGATCACCAGCAGATACAAGCCGTCGCTCCTGCGGCGCGGCCCCTCCGCGACATGATATCCCGCGTTTTCCACCGCGCAAACGATCGCTTCCTCCGTGCACGGCGCGTCGTAGCGAACGCTCAATTGCCCGCGCTTTCGATCGGCGCGCACCGCGTCGCTGCCCTCCAGGCGCTTAACGGCGCTTTCCAGCGTCCGCTCGCACCCGGCGCAGGTCATTCCCTCGATATAAAACGTCTGCTCTTTCATAGGCAACTCCGAATCAGAATTTCTTCCAATTGGCAAATCGCGCGGCGTTCTCCTCTAAAAAGGACTGCGGAACGACCAGCGCGCCGTCCTCTTCCCGATAGACCTCCGCCGTGATCGGAACCGGATTGCAACCGCCGCTTTCCTTGCCCACGTCCGTAGAGGCAAAGCGATTCAGGCAATTCTGGCAGACGAAATCGCCGCCCTCCTGCACGAAATAGGCATAGGGCGAACCGTTGCACACCTGACAGGTGTTCAGCGCCAGCCGCACCGTATCATCCGAGGCGCGCACCGCCAGCACCTCCACCGTAATTCCATTCGCGTCATAGTCGAAATAGCGCGCCTCCGCGCCGATTTCCTCCGCGCGCACGACCAGATCGCCGCCCGCCGCAACCGGATTTTCCTCCTTTTTGCCGGAGAGCTTCGGCAGAATCACCGCGGCCAGCGCCCCCAAAACTACGAGAATCGCCACGATCGCCAGCGGATTTACGCCCCGCCCGGCGCGCGCCTTTGCATTTTTCTTCATAAATTTCACCTCAAGACCGTTTTTCGCGCCCGCCTTTCCTCGCTGGCGCCGCTTCGCCTCATTTAAAGTCTATTAACATAGTAGAATTATAGGCATATGTATATTAGCATGCGCGCCCGCTTCTGTCAACCGCCCCGCGGAGAAAGGCGCGCGCTTTACAGAAATTCTCATAAAAAAGCCGCCGAATGAATCGGTGGCTTTCAGACTGTCGAAAAACTCTGGAGAGCTCGAGAGGGCCGAAGCCCTCTCGAACTTTCAATCGTACCCGGCGACATGCGCGGCGGGGGCGGGGCTATTTTATCGCAGGGAAATCCCATTTCCCGGAGAGAAAATAGCTACCTCGCAAATCCCGCGCCCGGGGATTCCGCAGGAATCCTAGCGGGATTTGGAGGGGGTGGTAGTGGCGGGGGAGCTTGCTCCCCCGTCCACCAGCTTGGCAAAAATTTTTTTGACAAGCTGAATCCGCCGAACGAATCGGTGGCTTTTGGGGGGTATGTCAATAGGTGGTCACGCCCTCGTAGACCAGCGCGGTGCGGCCGGTGAGGGTCACGCCCTTTTCGCTGCAATGGACGATGAGATCGCCGCCGGGCACCTTTACGGTCACGTCGGTATCGGGCCGGCACAGGCCGTTTTCAATGGCCGCGACCACGGCCGCGCACGCGCCGGTGCCGCAGGCAGAGGTTTCGCCGTTGCCGCGCTCGTAGACGCGCATCTTGAGCGTCGTCGGGTTCACCACGCGCACGAATTCCGTATTGACGCGCTCGGGGAAGATCGGCGCGTTTTCAAATTGCGGGCCGATTTCGGCGAGATTCACCAGATCGATCCGATCGCAGAACACCACGCAATGCGGATTGCCCATATTCACGCAGGTAATGCGATAGCTCTGTCCGGCCAGCTCGACCGGCCGATCGATCACGCGCTCGCCCGGCAGCGTGCAGGGAATGCGCGCCGCATCCAGCACGGCCCGGCCCATATCCACCGTGGCCGAAGTGACCTCGCCGCGCATGGTGTGCACGCGCACGCGCTTTACGCCGCTGGCCGTTTCAATGGTCATGCGCTCGGTTTTGACGATGCCGTGGTCGAAGAGGTATTTGGCCATCGAGCGAATGCAGTTGCCGGCCATTTTGCCCTCGGAGCCGTCCTGATTGAAGATGCGCATCTTCGCGTCGGCCCGGGCGGAATACTCCATCAGCACGATGCCGAAGCCGCCCACGCCGGTATGGCGATCGCACAGCGTCATGCACAGCGATTCCGGACAGGCGATGCGCCCGTCGAAATTCTCGATGAAGATGTAATCGTCGCCGGTGGCCTGCATTTTGGCAAAGCGCAGCTTCTCGCGCGCATGGCGCAGGTGATTGATGTCCACCAGCTCGGTGTTTTCCTGCGTAAAGCGGCTCAGGATGGTGTCGGCCAGCGCGTTCGCGGTGTCCAGCGAGGTCAGGCAGGGAATGGACAATTGCAGCGCGCACCGCTCGAGCGCCAGATAGTCGTCCAGCGTCGCGTCCATCAGCGCGCCGGTATAGACGATATAGCTGATCGCGCCGCTCTCCATCAATTCAAAGGTGCGCCCGCTTTCGCGCACGCCGGGCACGGTGATCGCCTCGATGCCCAATTGCGCAATGGTGCCCGCGGTTTCCTCGGTGGCGTAAATCGTAAAGCCCAGATCGTAAAACTTCTTCGCCAGAGCGACGATTTCCGGCTGATCATGGCTGTCCACGCTCAGCAGCACGCCCGCCTGCCCGCCGAACGCGCTCTTCATGTGAAAGCCCGCGGCGGTCAGCGATTTAAACAGCGCTTCCTCCAGCGTCTTGCCGATGCCCAGCACCTCGCCGGTCGACTTCATCTCCGGCCCCAGATAGGCGTTCACGCCGCTGAGCTTTTCAAACGAGAACACCGGCGCCTTGACCGCGTAATAGGGCGGCGTGCGCACCAGACCACTGCCATAGCCCAGCGAATCGAGCGTTTCGCCCAGCATTACCCGGGAGGCCAGATCGACCATCGGCACGCCCGTGACCTTGCTGATATAGGGAATGGTGCGCGAGGCGCGGGGATTGACCTCGATTACGAACAGCTCGTTCTGGTAAATCAGATATTGAATGTTCACCAGCCCGCGCGTGCCCAGCGCCAGCGCCAGCTTTTCGGAGCACGCCAGCAGCTTTTTCAGCATCCGGTCGTCCAGATTGTAGGGCGGATACACGGCAATGGAATCGCCGCTATGCACGCCTGCGCGCTCGATATGCTCCATCACGCCCGGAATCAGCACGTCCGTGCCGTCCGAGATCACGTCCACTTCCAGCTCGATTCCGGGCATGTATTTGTCCACCAGCACCGGGTTTTCCACGCCCTGCGCGAGAATCCGCTGCATGTACATTTCGACCTCGCGCACATCGTGCACGATCCGCATATTCTGGCCGCCAATGACATACGACGGCCGCAGCAGCACCGGATAGCCCAGCTCTCCGGCCGCCGAAAGCGCCTCGTCCAGCGTCCTTACGCCCCGGCCCGCTGGCCGGCGCACGCCGATTTTCTCCAGCAGCGCGTCGAAGCGCTCGCGATCCTCGGCCAGATCGATTCCCTCAGCGGACGTGCCCAGTATGCGCACGCCCATTTTGTCCAGATACCCGGTCAGCTTGATCGCGGTCTGGCCGCCGAACGCCACCACCACGCCCACGGGCTTTTCCACCCGCAGGATGTTCATTACGTCCTCGGGCGTGAGCGGCTCGAAATACAGGCGGTCGGCGGTGTCGTAGTCGGTGGAGACCGTCTCCGGATTGTTGTTGACGATGACCACCTCATAGCCCATTTCCTTCAGCGTCCACACCGAATGCACCGACGAATAGTCGAACTCGATGCCCTGGCCGATGCGAATCGGGCCGCTGCCCAGCACCACGACCACCGGCTTTCCGCTGCGCCGCCAGGCGCGAGCCTCGCATTCCCTGTCGTAACAGGAATAGAAATACGGCGTTTCCGCGTCGAACTCCGCGCCGCAGGTGTCCACCATCTTGTAGGACGCGGGCAGATTCGCTTCGGGCGCATAGCCGAACAGCTTTTTGAGCGCCTGATCGGTATAGCCCAGCTTTTTCGCCAGCGCGTAGTCTGCGTCGCCGGAGAAATGCTTCTCAAATTCGGCCAGGCGCTGCAGCTTATACAGAAACCAGCAATCGATCTTCGTCCGCTCGTGCAGCTGCTCCGGCGTATAGCCGGCCTTCAGCGCCTCGAACAGCGTAAACAGCCGCCGATCGTCCATGCGCGCAATGCGCTCTTCCAGAGAAGAAGCGTCAATGGGCGCGGCATTCAGGCTGTCCAATGAGATCTCCGCGCCGCGCACCGCCTTCATCAGCGCCTCCTCGAAGCGCTGGCCGATGGCCATGACCTCGCCGGTCGCCTTCATCTGCGTGCCCAGCCGCCGCGACGCGCCGGGGAATTTGTCAAACGGCCATTTCGGGAATTTGACCACGACATAGTCCAGCGCCGGTTCAAAGCAGGCACAGGTCTTGCCGGTAATGTCGTTTTTGATTTCATCCAGCGTGTAGCCCAGCGCGATCTTGGTCGTGATCTTGGCGATGGGATAGCCGGTGGCCTTGCTGGCCAGCGCGGACGAGCGCGACACGCGCGGATTGACCTCGATCACCGCGTATTCAAAGCTGTCCGGATTCAGCGCGAACTGGCAATTGCAGCCGCCCACGATGCCCAGCGCCGAGATGATCTCAAGCGACGCGCTGCGCAGCATCTGATATTCCCGGTCGGACAGCGTAAGCGCCGGCGCAACGACGATGGAATCGCCGGTATGCACGCCCACGGGATCGAAATTTTCCATGCTGCACACCGCGATGACATTGCCCGCGCCGTCCCGCATGGTCTCGAATTCAATTTCCTTCCAGCCGTAAATGTATCTCTCGACCAGAATCTGCGTAATCGGCGAAGCGTCCAGCCCGCCGCGCGCCACCTGCGCGAGCTCTTCCGGCGAACAGGCCACGCCGCCGCCCGCGCCGCCCAGCGTAAACGCCGGCCGCACAATCACCGGATAGCCGATTTGATCGGCCACCCGCAGCGCCGTTTCCACATCGCAGGCGATGTCCGACGGAATCGTGGGCTGGCCGATGGCCTGCATGGCTTCTTTAAACAGCTCGCGATCCTCGGCCTTATCGATCGCGTCCACATTGGTGCCGATCAGCCGCACGCCCATGCGCTTTAGGAAGCCCTCGTGGTACAGCTGCATCGACAGCGTGAGCCCCGTCTGTCCGCCCAGACCCGCCAGCAGGCTGTCCGGGCGCTCCTTTTCAATGATGCGCCGCACGGTTTCGGCGGTCAGCGGCTCCAGATAGATCTCGTCCGCCAGCGCGCGATCGGTCATGATCGTGGCCGGATTGGAATTGACCAGCACCACATTTACGCCCGCCTCCCTCAGCACGCGGCAGGCCTGCGCGCCGGCATAGTCGAACTCCGCCGCCTGACCGATCACGATCGGCCCCGAGCCGATTACCAGCACCTTGCGGATGTTTTCATTGCGCGGCATGCGTGCTCACTCCCATCTGTTCAAAAAAGCGGTCGAATAGGAAATTGCAGTCGTGCGGGCCCGAGCGCGCCTCGGGATGGAACTGCACGGTAAAGGCGTTGATTTCGGGATAATCGATGCCCTCGCAGGTCTGATCATTGGCGTTGACGAAGCGAATCCGCCCGCCGGTCAGGCTGTCCGAGAGCACCGCGTAGCCGTGGTTCTGGCTGGTGACGTAGGTGCGCCCCGTGACCAGATCCCGAACCGGCTGATTGCCGCCGCGATGGCCGTATTTGAGCTTGCCCGTCTTCGCGCCCATGGCCAGCGCCAGCAGCTGATGCCCCAGGCAAATGCCAAACGTCGGCAGCTTTCCCGCCAGCGCGCGCAGCGCGGCGATCTCATTTACGCATTCGGCCGGATCGCCCGGGCCGTTGGACAGCATCAGTCCGTCCGGCTGCAGCGCGAGCACCTCGTCCGCCGTCGCCGAGGCCGGCAGCACGACGACCTCCGCGCCGCGCTTTCTCAGCTCATTTACGATATTTCTCTTCGCGCCGTAATCCATCAGCGCCACGCGGCAGACCTTCTCGCCCTCGGGCGGCAGCGTCTGAACGCACGGCGACGTGACCGCGGAAACCGCGTTCACAATCCGATACGCCGCAATTTCATTCAGATTCTCGGGAAGCGTCCGGCAAATGCGGGCGTTCATCGTGCCGTGCTCGCGCAGAATGCGGGTCAGCGCGCGCGTATCCACGCCGCAAATGCCCGGAACGCCCTTCCGCTTCAGGAATTCGTCCAGCGTGCCCCGGCAGCGGAAATTGGACGGATGCTCGCACACCTCGCGCACCACATATCCGCTCACGCGGCATTCGCCCTCGAAATCCTCGGGAATAACGCCGTAATTGCCGATCAGCGGGAAGGTCTGCAGCACGATCTGGCCGTAATAGCTGGGGTCGGTCAGCGTTTCGATATAGCCGCACATGCCTGTGGTGAATACCAGCTCGCCGGTCTGCTCCACGGGCGCGCCGAACGCGCTGCCTTCGAATACGTCGCCATTCTGCAGCACGAGATATGCCTTTTCCATCATCAATTCAAGCTCCCCCTGAGCGTCGCCAGCAGCACGGCCTTGATGGTGTGCATGCGGTTTTCCGCCTCGTCGAATACGATCGACCGCTCGCTTTCAAACACTTCGTCGGTAACCTCCATGTCGGCGCGCCCGAACTTTTCGCCCATGGCGCGGCCGATGGCGGTTTTCAAATCGTGAAACGCGGGCAGGCAATGCATAAACGCAGCGCCCTCCCCCGCCGCCTCCATCAGCGCCCGATTGACCTGATAGGGCGAAAGCGCCGCAATGCGCTCTTCCCACACACTCTCCGGCTCGCCCATGGACACCCACACGTCCGTATACAGCACGTCCGCATGCTTTACCGCCTGCATCGGATCGGTCTCGAACGCGAGCTTCGCGCCGGTCTCCGCCGCAATTTCGCGGCAAAACGCAATCAGCGCGGGATCGGGCATGTATTCCTTCGGCGCGCAGGCCACGAAATCCAGCCCCATCTTCGCCGCGCCCACCATCAGCGAATTGCCCATATTGTAGCGCGCGTCGCCCAGATACACGAGCTTTACGCCCTTGAGCCGCCCGAAATGCTCCTGAATGGTCAGGAAATCGGCCAGAATCTGCGTGGGATGGAATTCGTTGGTCAATCCGTTCCAGACCGGCACGCCCGCGTATTTCGCCAGCTCTTCGACGATTTCCTGGCCGTAGCCGCGGTATTCAATGCCGTCGTACAATCTGCCCAGCACGCGCGCGGTATCGGCAATCGATTCCTTTTTGCCGATCTGCGAGCCCGTCGGGTCCAGATACGTCACGCCCATGCCCAGATCGTGCGCCGCCACCTCGAAGCTGCAGCGCGTGCGGGTGCTGGTCTTTTCAAAGATCAGCGCGATGTTTTTGCCCTCGCACAGGCGATGCGGCGTTCCGGCCTTTTTAAGCGCCTTCAGCTCGGCCGCCATTTGAAGCAGCGCGCCGATCTCCGCGGGGGTATAGTCCAGCAGCTTTAAAAAGCTCTTGCCCTTCATGCTCATATTTGCCTCCGTTACAGCACCTTATTGAGAAAGCTGCGCAGCCGCTCGCTCCTGGGCGAGCCAAAGATCTGCGCGGGCGCGCCCTCTTCCACGATCACGCCGCCATCCAGAAACAGCACGCGATTGGAAACCTCGCGCGCAAAGCCCATTTCGTGGGTCACGACCACCATGGTCATGCCCTCCTTCGCCAATTCCTTCATTACGTCCAGCACCTCGCCCACCATCTCGGGATCGAGCGCCGAGGTCGGCTCGTCGAACAGCATGACGTCCGGTTCCATGCACAGCGCGCGCACGATGGCCACGCGCTGCTTTTGTCCGCCGGAGAGCTGGGCCGGATACGCGCCCGCCCGGTCGGCGAGGCCCACGCGGGACAGCAGATTCATCGCCTTCGCCTCGGCCTGCTCGCGCGAGAGCTTTTTGAGCATGATCGGCGCGCAGGTCAGGTTTTCCATAATCGTCATATGCGGAAACAGATTGAACTGCTGAAACACCATGCCCATCTTCTGCCGGTGCTTGTCCAGATCGATCTTTTTGTCGGTCAGCTCCGCGCCCTCGAAGTAAATATGGCCGCCGCTGGGCTTTTCCAGCAGGTTCAGGCACCGCAGAAAGGTGCTTTTGCCCGAGCCGGACGGCCCGATCACGCAGATCACATCGCCCTTATGGATGTCCACATCCACGCCCTTGAGCACCTCAACGCCCTCGAAGCTCTTCGTAAGTCCTCTAACGCTTAGCACTCTTGCTCAGTCTCCTTTCAAACGCGCCCAGCAGCTTGCTCAGCAGCACCACCAGCAGCAGATACGTAATCGCCACGGTCAGAAGCGGATTGACCGCGTCGTAGGTATTGTTGCGCACCAGATTGCCCGCGCGCGTCAGATCGACCACCGCGACATAGCCGGTGACCGACGTCTCCTTCAAAAGCGCGATCAGCTCGTTGCCGATTGCGGGCAGGATATTGCGCACCGCCTGCGGCAGCACGATCTTCTTCATCGCCTGCAGCTTGCTCATGCCCAGGCTTCGCCCGGCCTCCATCTGGCCCGGATCGACGGCGTTGATGCCGCTGCGCATCAGCTCGGCCATATACGCGCCCGAATTGATGCCGAAGGTCAGTATCGCCACCGTAACGCCCTCGGCCGAGGTCATAATTATGAAATAGAAGATCAGCAGCAGCACCACCAGCGGAACGCCGCGAATCACCGTAACATACAGATCGCACAGCAGATACAGCGGCTTGAGCGCCGGAATGTCGTCCGAATAGTATTTCGCCACCGCCACCAGCGTGCCGATGACCACGCCGATCGCCAGCGCGCCCAGCGTAATCAGCAGCGTGTTGCCGAAGCCCTGCAGCATCAGCTTGTAGTATTTGGTTTCAATAAAGGTCTCGTAGAGCTTTTGCGTCCACGCGTTCACAGGCATACTCCTTTCCCAGGCGGCGCCCGGAAGCAATGCTGGCTTCGGCCGCGCAAATCCGGAAACGCTCGTCTCCGGATTTAAGGCAACACCGCACAAATGAGGTGGTCGGCCGGCGAATGGATTTTTCGTCAGATGCAAATGCAAATTTCGAAGGTTTACTGGAGGTAAATCGAGAAATTTGCATGCCGCAGATGGCGGAAAAGGCATCGCCTGACGCACCGCCGAATTGTGCGGTGGTGCCTTAAATGGCTTTCCCTTCCGCCCTCCGGCAGAGGCGCAAACGCTTCGCGGACTCTCCCATGCCGATTCTGAAGGGCCGCGAAGCGAATGGATGCTGAATTATTCCTCGGTCAGCGGGGAGGTATAGGGCACTTCGTACTGTTCAAACAGCTTAGCGACCGTGCCGTCGGCGACCAGCGCGTTCTGGATCTCGTTGATCTTCTCGACCAGATCCTCGCTGCCGAGCTTGAAGGCGAAGGCATAGGGCTCAGTGGTCATGGCCTCGGAGAGAATCACCAGCTTCGTCTCGTTTTCGGCGTTGTAGGCGGCGACCATTTCGGCGGCGGTCAGATCGTCGATGACCCACGCGTCGACCTTGCCCTTGACCAGCGCGATCTCCGCATCGCTGTTGGCGGCGAAGGCGCTTACGTTGTAGCCGTTCTCCATGCAGAAGCTTTCGGCGGTCGTGCCGGTCTGAACGGAGATCTTTTTGCCGGTCAAATCAGCCTTGCCGGCGATTGCGCTGCCCTCGAGCACCACGATGGCCTGCGCGGCCAGGCAGTAGGGATCGGTAAACAGCGCGTTCTTCAGGCGCTTTTCGGTCACGGAGATGCCGGACATGCCCACATCGTATTTGCCGGCCTGCACGCCGGGCAGCACGGATTCAAAATCCATCTGCTCAATGACCATTTCCACACCCAGTTCCTCGCAGATCTTCTTGAGCAGATCCACCTCGATGCCCACGACCGCGCCGTCCTCGCCCAGCGATTCAAAGGGAGGAAAATCCGGGCTGGTGGCGACGACCAGCTTGCCGGCCTTTTGCACGTCCTCCAGCGTCGCGGCAAGAGCGTTCAGAGAGCAGAGAGACAAAATCAGAGCCAGACACAGCGCAGCGATCTTTTTCATGTAAATTCCTTCCTTTCTTCATCCTGTCGGCGATTGAATATTAAAGCGAGAGCGCTTTCAGCGCCTTTTCCACATAGGCGATTTGCGCGGCGACCGATTCCGGGCCGGGCCCGCCGGCGGAAATGCGCTTGCGAACGCATTCCTCCAGGGAAATGGCCGCGTACACATCCTGATCAAACAGCGGCGAAAACGCGCGGAGCGTCTCGAGCGGAAGCTGATCGAGCGCCTTATTCAGCTCAATGGCCTTCGCGACGGTCTGCCCCACCAGCTTATAGGCCGTTCGGAACGGCAGTCCCTTTCGAACCAGATAATCGGCCAGATCGGTGGCGTTAATGAAGCCCTTCTGCGCGGCGGCAAACATGTTTTCGGGCAGCGGCTTCATCGTGCGAATCATCGGCGCGAATACGCCCAAACACTTCTTGACCGTGTCGATCGCATCGAATACCGCTTCCTTGTCCTCCTGCATGTCCTTGTTATAGGCCAGCGGCAGGCCCTTCAACGCGGTCAGCAGCGCCATCAGATCGCCGTAAACCCGCCCGGTTTTGCCGCGCGCCAGCTCGGCCATGTCGGGATTTTTCTTCTGCGGCATGATGCTCGAGCCGGTGGTGTACGCGTCGTCCAATTCAATGAATTTGAATTCCCACGAGGCCCACAGGATGACCTCCTCGGCCAGTCGGGACAGATGCATCATCAAAATCGAGCACGCGCTCAGGATCTCCACGCAGAAATCCCGGTCGGACACGCCGTCCAGACTGTTGAGCATGATTCCATCCATTCCCAATGCGTCCGCGACCGATTCGCGATCGATGGGATAGGTCGTTCCGGCCAGCGCGCAGCAGCCCAGCGGCGATTGATTCATCCGTGCCGCCGCATCCTGAAGCCGCCCGCAATCGCGCAGCAGCATCATGCAATAGGCCAGCAGATGATGCCCGAAGGTGATCGGCTGCGCCCGCTGCAGGTGCGTGTAGCCGGGCATGATCGCATTCGCGTGCGCCTTTGCCTGCGCAAGCAGCGCGTCGATCAATCCGCCCGCGAGGGAAAGAATCGCCTTCACCTCGTCCCGGAGGTACAATCGGATATCCAGCGCCACCTGATCGTTTCGGCTGCGGGCGGTGTGCAGCTTTTTGCCCACGTCGCCCAGCCGCCGGGTCAGCTCCGATTCGATGAACATGTGAATGTCCTCGGCCGCCGGATCGATCGAAAGCGCGCCGCTGTCCAGCTCCTGCAAAAGCTCGCCCAGCCCGGCAATCAGCGCCTCGCCCTCCTGCGCGGTCAGTATGCCCTGCCGCGCGAGCATGGCGGCGTGGGCCATCGAGCCTGCAACGTCCTGGCGATACATGCGGCAGTCGAAATGAATCGACGAATTAAAGTCGTCCGCCTGTCTGTCCAGCGCCTTCTGGAACCTTCCAGCCCACATCTTGTCCATGCGAAACCTCCTGATGCGTCAGTCCTGCGGCAAATGATTCTTCAGCTTCATCTTCGCGCCCACCTTGATCGGCAGACCGAAGAGCGTAATGAACCCGGCCGCGTCGGCCTGATTGTAAACGTTGTCCTCGTCGAAGGTGGCAATTTCGGGGTCGTACAGCGAGTACGGCGAGGTCACGCCGGCGTTGATCATGTTGCCCTTGTACAGCTTCAGCTTCACATCGCCGGTCACGGTCTCCTGCGTGCTGTCGACGAACGCGCAAATCGCCTTGCGCAGCGGCGAATACCACTGGCCGTCGTAAATAATCTCGGCGAGCTTCTGGCCGACCTGCGCCTTGTAATGGGCGGTGTATTTGTCCAGACACAGCGTCTCGAGCACCTCGTGCGCCTTGTACAGGATCGTTCCGCCGGGGGTTTCATACACGCCGCGGCACTTCATGCCCACCAGACGGTTTTCCACGATATCCAGAATGCCGATGCCGTTCGCGCCGCCCAGCGCGTTCAGCTTTTCAATCAGCTCCACGCCGCCCATTGCCACGCCGTCCAGCATCGTCGGAACGCCCTTTTCAAAGTGCAGCGTGATGTAGGTGGGCTTGTCGGGCGCCATCTCCGGGGAAACGCCCATTTCCAAAAAGCCCGGGGTATTGTAGGTCGGCTCGTTCGCCGGGTCCTCCAGATCCAGTCCCTCGTGCGAAAGATGCCAGAGGTTCTTGTCCTTGGAATAGTTGGTCTCGCGGCTGATTCTCAGCGGGACGTTGTGCGCCTCCGCATAATCGATTTCCTCTTCGCGGGATTTGATCGACCACTCGCGCCACGGGGCGATGATCGGCATATCCGGCGCCAGCGCCTTGATTGCCAGCTCGAAGCGCACCTGATCGTTGCCCTTGCCGGTGCAGCCGTGGCAGATCGCGTCCGCGCCTTCCTTCAGCGCGATCTCGGCCAAACGCTTGGCGATGACCGGGCGGGCCATCGAGGTGCCCAGCAGGTAGTTCTCGTAAATCGCGCCCGCCTTGAGCGCCGGGAACACGAAATCATTCACGAATTCCTCGGTCAGATCCTCGATATACAGCTTGGATGCGCCGGTTTTCAGCGCCTTTTCCTCCAGACCGTCCAGCTCGTCCTTCTGGCCCACATTGCCCGCCACCGCGATGACCTCGCAGCCGTTGTAATTCTCCTTCAGCCAGGGAATGATAATCGAAGTGTCCAAACCGCCCGAGTACGCCAGAACCACTTTCTTGATCTTGCTCTTATCCAGTGCCATCGTCATGCCCTCCAAAGAATATTTATTCTCTTAATGTGTATAAATATTAGCACGAGAACGATCGAAAGTCAAGCCTTTTCCGCGAGTTTTAGTATAAATATCCATATTATCCAATTTTTCAGCGGAATATCGGCATATTTATACGTGAATTACCGTATAAACAGTAAAAAACAGTCTCCTTCCGGAAACTGCATTCGTATATTATGCACGTTCATTTATCCCCGCAGCATCACTCTGGCTGCGAATACGCCGTTCCGATGGGTAAATGTGCTCGCGCCGCCGGTCTTTTCGGCGATGCGGCGAACGGACTGCACGCCCACGCCGCTGCCCTTGCGCTTCGAGGACTGGAGCACGCCGTTTTTCTCATGAATTTCGCCGTCGAAGGCGTTTTCCACCTGAATCAGCACGAGGCGGCTGGAATGCATATACGCCCGAACGCCGATTCTGCGCCGCGCCGGATCGGTGCGCAGGCTGGCCTCCAGCGCGTTTTCCAGCAGATTGGCCAGCACCAGACACAGATCGATTTCATCCACCGGAAGCGCCGCGGGCAGATCGGCCTGCGTCTGAAAGGGCACGCCCTCCCGCCGCGCCAGCGCGCAATAATAGCCGATCACGCTGTCGGCGGCGCGGTTTTCGCAGAAACTCATATCCATATTCGGAATCCGGAGCGCCGCGCGGGCCAGATACTCGCGGATCTGCTCCAGATTTCCCGCCTCCGCCAGCGCGGAAATCTGATTGAACTGATGGCGCATATCGTGCCTCGCCTGCCGCGCGTCCTCGATGGCGATTTTGAGGTTTTCGTATCGCTCCCGCTGCATGGAGAGGAAATGGTTCTCCTGCTGGAGCTTCGCGTTGCGGTTCAGGCTGTTGGCCATCATCAGGAAAATGGCGTTGAACCAGATCAGCAATACCAGCAGCGCGACGCTGATGATGATATATCCCTGCAGCACGCGGCCGGTATACAGCGTTTCGGGATGCTGCGGAATCATGAACAGATTCAGCCCGATAAACAGAATTGGCAGCACCCAGAAGACATACCACGTCTGCGCGAAATGCTCGTCCTCCACCATGCTCTTGGCGACGTGCCCGGCCGGATACCACGCGATCGCCGCCGCGAGCCAGCACAGCGCGTTTTCGCAGATTCCGGCGCGCAGGCAGAACCACGGCGCGCTTTCCGGCGCGCTCATAGAAGCGGCAAACGCCGCGTCGAGCGCCCGCGACACGCTGTTTAAGCACGCGAACACCGCGCAGACCGACAGTGCCACCGTTATGGATTTCCACAATGAAACGCGCAGCGAGGCGACGTACATTCCCATCGCGCATAAAATGGCAATCGCCAGCGCGAGCGCGGTCGGAGCCTGCAGGCGATGGCAGATCAGCCCGCCGCCGACTGCCAGCGCGAGCAGCGCCGGCGCGAGCCACGCAATCAGCCTTCCCGGCGACTGCCGCAAATAGGATTTCACCGGAATATACGCGAGAATCAGCCCGGGAATCACAATCGCCAGTTCCAGAATCGGGCGCAGCGCATCCATCATTTTCATCTTCCCCTCTGCAGCAGAAATTCCATAAACGCCTGCCGGGCGGCGCGCGTCTGCTCCCGGCTGATCAGCACGCGGCTGCCCTCGTCCATCAGAAAGGCCGCGTCCTCGAAATCCGCAGCGTGCTCCAGATTGGCGATCGCGCCGCGGCCGCAAATGAAGAAGCGCGCGTCCTCGCGAAGCGGCGCAGCGAAATCCTTAAACGGCATTCGCGTAATCAGCGTCTTCCGGGCAGTCGTGTGAATGTGAATCATGTGGGAAAAATGCTCGGCATACACGATATTGCGATAGCTCAGCCGCACGTCGCCGCCCGCGATCCTGATATCCATATATTTGTCCGGCCGGGGAATGCGCGCGAGGATTTCGTCCGCCAGCTGATACACGTCCTCCTCGGTAAAGGGCTTGACGAGATAGTGCATCGCGCGCACCTGAAAGCCCTCCAGCGCGTGATCGGTCGAGGTCGTGGTAAAGATCAGCAGGCATTCGGAATCCATCGCGCGCAGCGCCTTCGCCGTTTCCATGCCGTTGATTCCAGGCATGTAAATGTCCAGAAACACGGCGGCAAATCGCCCGGCGCCCGCATCCCGGAGAAACGCTTCGCCGCTTTCGTATTCCAGAAATTCCGCCTGGACGCTGCGCCGCGCCAGCGCCCTTTCCAATCGGCCCTTTAAGAGCGCGCGCTCGCCCGCCAGATCGTCCACAATCGCGATTCTCATATGCAGCCCTCCCTACCCAGAATATATTATACCACAAATCATCCCGCACGGCTCAAAGGATTTCGTGCCATTATCGCGCCTTTCGTGCCAAATCTATTGCAAAAAACGCACGCTCCTGTATACTGATTCCGACAAGCGGACAAAACGCTTCCGAAAGGGGGAACGCTGTGTACCGAATCGCCGTATTGGCCGAGCGGGACGAGGAACGAAACGCCTATGTGGATCAGATCGCCCAATTCTGCCATGCGAAGGGGCTGTTTCCGCAGATTGAGAGCCATTCCAGT
>CAKUKM010000045.1 GCA_934663595.1 uncultured Clostridia bacterium
TTTGACGGCTTGCGCTTGCGCGCCGTCATCCTCTCGGGGCTAACGGTTTACGCCGTCATCCCCCATCTTTTGACGGCTTGCGCTTGCGCGCCGTCATCTTTTCAGGATTTGGTGGTTTGCGCTATCATCCTCCCGGCTTCTGGCAGTTCGCCTACTATCTTCCCTCCCGGAATCTGGCGGCTTTTTCTTTTCCGCATAATCCGTATAAAAGAAAAGCCCCATTTCTGGAGCTCCCCTTTTGCCTGCATTACCCGAGCTTCACCGTCAGTGCGGCTACGCTTGCGGCGGGCAGGTCGATTTCGGTGCTTTCGTCGATCGTCAGCGTCCGCTCCGTGGGCTCGACGGCGTGCGGATTCTCAAACGAATTGACCATATTCGGGTCTTCGTGCGCGAGGATTCTCAGCGTGCCCGCGCCCGCGAACGTTCCGCCGATTGCGCCGAACGAGACGCGCTTCGATTGCTCGAGGTCCAGATTCGCCATCGTGATCGTAAGTACGCCGTCCTCAATCGACGCGGAGGTCGACAGCGCGTTCATCGGCTTGAATCCGCTTCTCTCGAGCACGTCGTCCTCGACGATGAGATTCACCTGCCTTCCGCCCTGATGCGTCTTGTACAGGTCGAACACGTGGTAATTCGGCGTTTCGATGAAATGCTCGCCGCTCGCGAGGAACAGCGAATGCAGGTTGTTGCACAGCTGCGCGACGTTCGCCATCTCCACCGTATCGCAGTGGTTGTTAAAGATATTCAGCGTCAGCGCCGCGACCGCCGCGTCGCGCATGGTGCTCTGCTGCTCGAACAGGTTATAGCCCCTGCTCGGGCCGGAGCCGTCCCTGTGCCAGTTGCCCCATTCGTCCACGACCAGCTTGATTTTCCGCTCGGGATCGAATTCGTCCATCGCCGCGCGGTGGCCCTCGATCACGCGCTGCATATACGCCGCGCGGAACAGCTCGTCGTACCAGCCGTCGCGATCGAAATGCAGCTCGTCGCTGCCGCTCAGCGCGTTGGTGTAATAGTGAACGCTCATGCCGTAGGTGTCCACCTCGTGCCACCGGCGCGCGCTCCATTCCTTCATCAGCCGGCGCGTCCATTCAAAATCCGCGCCGTTCGCGCCGCACATGATGAACTTCAGATTCTTCGTGCCCAGGCTGCGCTGAATCGTCGTAAACCGCACGTATTCGCGCGCGCACATCTCCGGCGACATCTGCCCGCCGCCGCCCCAGTTCTCGTTGCCGATGCCCCAGAAGCGAACGCCGAACGGCTCCACCGCGCCGTTGGCCGCGCGCTCGTCCGCCAGCGTGGTCGATCCGGCGGGGAAATTGCAATATTCAATCCAATCGCGAATGTGCAGCGGCGTCACGCTCGTCATATTCGCGGCGAAATACGGCTCCGCGCCCACCATCCGGCAAAAATCCATGAATTCGTGCGTGCCCACCTGGTTCGGCTCCACGCGCCCGTCCTGATAATACCACCAGTTCACGCGCCGCGGGCGGCTCTCGCGCGGGCCGACGCCGTCGCGCCAGTCGTAGGTCTCGGCAAAGCAGCCGCCCGGCCAGCGCAGCACCGGCGGGCAGATCTTCCTAAAGCTCTCGACCGCCGCCTTGCGGAAGCCGCGGATGTTTTCGATTCTGCTGTCGGGCCCGACCCACAGGCCGTCGTAAAACACGCCGCCGATGTGTTCCGAAAAGTGACCATAAATGTTGGGATGAATTCTTCCCAGCGAATGGGCGAAATCCAGCGTAATTTTGCTCATAGCTCTCCCCCTCAGCGGTATTTTATGCTATAATTATAGCGGAATCCGCGCGGGGCATAAAGAATAATCGCTTCAATATTCTGGACAAAAAGTGAGGTATTCGCATGTTCTTCTATCAGCACGACAACGCCGGCCGAACCAACCATGTCGACCCCGAGCTGTATATCGATTTCTCCTTCCCGATGCATCTCCATGCCGATCTGGAGCTGGTTCTCCTTCGGAAGGGGGCCATACATCTCCGCCTCCGCGGCCGCACCGAGCCTCTCGCGCCCGGCGATTTCGCGCTGATTCTGCCCAACGAGCTGCACGCCTATTCCACGCCCGAACACTCGGAGGCGTTCGTCTGCGTGTTCTCCGGCGACTATGTGCCCGCATTTCTCCATACGCTCTCCGGAAAGCGCGGCGAACGGAGCGTCTTTGCGGGAACGGACGTGCTGCGCGCGCAGATCGAACGCGCCTTCTTCACCGATTCCGCGCAGAGCGTGCTGGAGCTCAAGGCGGTCTTTTACGCCGCGTGCGCGCAATTCCTGCGCGAAATCCCGCTCAACGAATCTCAGCGCCTGGAAACGGACATGCTCGAAAAGCTGATTCGCTATGTCGAGGAAAACTTCCGCGAGGACATCTCCATGGCCAGCGCGGCGCAGGCGCTGGGCTACAACCGCAGCTATCTCTCGCGCCAGTTCCATCAGGCGCTGAACATCAATTTCCGCAGCTTCATCAATTATCAGCGCGTCCAGTACGTCTTCCACCGGATGCGCGCGGGCGAGACGAACATCTCGGAGCTCGCCCTCTCCAGCGGCTTTCAGAACCTGCGCAGCTTCAACCGCGCCTTCAAATCCCTGATGGGCGACGCGCCGCGCGCCTACCGGAAAACCTGATCCGCAGGGATTAAAAAAGCGAGGGAGCCGTTCCTCGCTTTTTATGTGCAATTATCCCTTCGCCAGCTCCTCAAATCCTGATTTTCCCTACGCCAAATGCGGGCACGGCATTCGCAGTGCCCGCAGGATGATTTGCAGGTTTGGAGGGATGGCTCGACTTTCGACTCGCGACTCGCTCGCGCTCGCGCACTCGCCACGTCGCGCTCGCGCACTCGCCACGTCGCGCTCGGCTACTCGCCTCGCGGCTCGCTCTCGCTCGCGCACTCTCCACGTCGCGCTCGGCCACTCGCCTCGCGGCTCGCTCTCGCTCGCGCACTCGCCACGTCGCGCTCGGCTACTCGCCTCGCGGCTCGCTCTCGCTCGCGCATTCTCCGCGTCGCGCTCGGCTTTCGCCTCGCGGCTCGCTCTCGCTCGCGCACTCTCCGCGTCGCGCTCGGCTTTCGCCTCGCGACTCGCTCTCCCTCGTGCACTCTCCGCCGCACGCTCGGCCACTCGCCTCGCGGCTCGCTCTCTCTCGCGCACTCTCCGCCTCGCGGCTCGCGCATTCGCCTCTACGCGGCTCGCTTTCTCCCTCGCTCCCCTTCCCCGGTCTTTACTTTTTCTCTACCAGCAGGCCGTGGGGGTAGCGGCCGCTGTGGCGGCCGTAGAGGGCCAGGCCGTTGCCGCCGCGGACGCGCAGCGTGAGCGTGAATCCGCCCTTTTTCTCAATGCCCGGAATCAGGCGGCTCGGCAGCGCGATGCGCTTTTCCTCGCCATACGAGCCCGCTTCGTCCAGCTTGCGCGGGTTCGGCTGGCTGTGCCACGACAGCATGCCGCGCGCGTCCGCCCAGTCGTTGTCCATGTGAATCGTTTCGACGAGCGTTCCATCGACCACGACCTCCACGTCCGTCGGCAGGCGCGATTCGTCGGTCATCCAATACGAATTCGCAAACGCGCCGCGGTCCACGCGATAGCCGCGCATGAAGCCCAGATCGGCCTGATCTGCGCCGATTTCCTTCAAATCCTTCTTCAGAATCCGCTTCGAGCCGGCCTCGAGATACAGATTCAGCTCCGAAATGTCCTTCCAGTCGGGCAGGCGCACCTCGTAGGTCACCGCGCCGGAGCCGCCCATGCAGAGCTTGTTGCCATCCACCGCCGTCCAGACCGGTTCAAAGCCCTCGGTGCGGCCGTCGCAGACCGGGATCTCGATCTGGTTCTCCGGAAGCGCCGCGCGCACGTCGAAGGTCGTGAAGTTGCGGGAAAGGATCGTGCCGTCCGCGGCCTTCATGTACAGGCTGAGCACCGCCGCGGCGTTCTCCATCGGCATTTGCACCTCCAGCGGCGCGAACACTGGCGACGCGCCCCAGCCGAATTCGGGCAGCCGGAGCGTGCCATGGCTGTCGACCACGCGGCCGTTCAGCCCGTCGTGCCAGAGCTCCCAATCCAGCGTGCACTGCTCGCCGTGGTGCGCGTCGGTGTAGCTGGAGATCATCAGCGGCACCTCGGCCCACTCGCCGGCCTCAACCGTCTGCATCGGCGCGCACGCGGTGGCGATGAAGTCCGGCGAATGCATATCGCGCAGCGTCATGCCGCGGCAGAAATCCTGATAGCCGAAATCCTTGTCCGCGTCGTCGATGCGATAATAGCCGTTGAATTCGTTGACCACGTCGTGGAACTCGGTAAACACAAAGCCGCACAGCCGGTCGTACAGGCGGAATTCGTTCAGCATGTAATGGTACTGCCAGGCGAGATCGCTGTCGCCCGCGGAGCCCTCGACGCCCCAGACCATGCCGCATTCGCTGTTCATCAGCGGCGCATCGGACTGCTTATTGCCGCCGATAAAGTTAAACTCCGAGCCCGGATACGTGCTGTGGACGACCTTCTGGACGTGGTCGCGCAGAATTTCGAAGCCGTTTAAATAGAAATGCCAGGTGTTCAGGTCGGTTTCGACATGGTCGTAGCGGCAGGGGGAATTGTCCTCGACCAGGCGCGTCGGGTCGAGCGCCTTCGCCTTGTGGTACATCCGGCGCACCCATTCCTGCGTCTCGGGCAAATAGACCTTGCTGCCCGGCTCGCCATGCAGCAGGCCCCAGCTCTCGTTGAACACGACCCACGCAAACGTGGACGGGTGGTTGATATCGCGGGCGATGATGTCCGGCATTTCGGCCTCATACGCGGCGCGCGCTTCCTCGTTGGGCTTGCCCCAGAAGCAGGGGATGTCCTCCATGACGAGAATGCCGAGCTTGTCCATCCAGTAGAGCTTGCGCGGCTCTTCGGGCTTGATGTGAATGCGCACCATGTTCAGGCCCAGCCGCTTCAGCCGCCACGCCTCGTCGCGCATGTCCTGATCGGTCGGATACGTGAAATGCCCCTTCGGGTTGAACGCCTGGTCCAGCGTGCCGTTTAGGTAAATGGGCTTTCCATTCAGCGTAATCCGGCGATACTCCCGATCCTCGGCCTTCACCGTGCCGATTTCGCGAATGCCGAAATACGTGTGCACCACGTCCGTGCCCAGCGAGATCGCGCCCTCGTAGAGATGCGGCGAATCCGGCGACCAGAGCTTCGGATCGAGCACGCGCATTTGAATGACCGCCTCGCCCGACCGGATTTCCGATTTGCAGATCTGGCCCGCGAACTGCGCGTCCACGATCGCTCCGTCCGGCGCATCGGCCTGCACGCGGAAGGTCACGTCGCCGGAGAGCTTCGTTTCGACCTGCCAGTCGCGAATGAACGCCTGCGGGCGATCCTCGAGCCACACGGTCTGCCAGATGCCCTGAATGTCGCCGTAGCCCTGCTTGCCGTAGAGCTGCGTTTCGCGCCGATAGTCCTCGCAGCGCACCTCGATGATGTTCTCGCCGTCGCGCCAGAGGTCGGTGACCTCGAATTCAAAACAGGTGTATCCGCCCTGATGCGTGCCCACATGCGCGCCGTTGACGAACACGTCGGTCAGATAATCGGCCGCGCCGATGCAGAGGAACAGGCGCTCCTTCTTCGGATGCACGGTCGCGCGGCGATACCAGCCGATACCGGCGACGTTTTCCTCCACGCCGGACAGCGGGCACACCCACGAAAACGGAACGGTGATCCTGCGGTCGTAACTATTGCGGTTTTCGCGGAAGGCCTTTTCGGCGGCCTCCTCGCCGGCGGGGAAGAGCTTGAACTCCCATTGGCCGTTTAGATTCTTCCAGCTCTCGCGCTCCTTTTCGGGGCGGGGAAATTCGGGCTTCGGAATTCTCGCAAACATGCAAATCATCCTTTCTGAACGCTTGAAAAAGCAAATGTTTTCCGGGAGGATACGATTTAAAGATCGGGATGGAATGCCTCCTGAAATGCGATTCAGGGGGAATCGGAAGCTTGTCCGATATGATTCAGGAATCGGTATGGAAGCTTCGGGAATGCCTCCTGAAATGCGATTCAGGTAGGTGGGTTAGGAGCGATTCAAAGGTCGGGATTCGCGCCCTTCGGCCTTCGCACGTCGCCAGAAGGCGAAACAGCGCGTCCCTTTGCGAAAAAGGGCGCTCCATTGCTGAAGCGCCCCGCGCCGGCCGCGCACCCTTTACGGTCGGTCATTTCCGGATGAACCGGCGATGGCGTGGAATGGGAAGGATGTAAAGTCCTTTTCCATTCCACATTGGGCGTTTAAGCCCGAATTACTTGTGCGCCCAGTTGGTGGGGATTTCCTTCGCGACGAAGGCGTCCTGCGCCTCCTGCGTGATGGAGATGGCCTCTTCGATGCCCATGGACTTCAGGGTGTCCATGTACTCCTGCCACTGCGCGTCGTCGTTGATGTCCTTGGTGCCCTGGAGGAACAGCAGAGTCGCTTCGTTCATGTAGGTCTCGATATTGACCATGTACTCAGCGCGCTCGATGGACTGCTCGGCGGTCAGGGTCGCGAACAGGATGCAATCGGAGGAAACGGTCGTGTCGTCCGAGTACAGCTCTCTCCAGTACAGCGCCTTGGGATCGCCGATGGTGCCCGGGTTGCACTCAACATCCGCTTCCGCGAGCTTCGGGCCGAAGTGCAGCTTGTAGATGTACTGGCCGTCGGCCATCGGGATGGTGGGGTTGTGCAGGATCAGGTCGGTGAAGTGCTTGGTGCCGTCCGCATCCACGGTGTAGCTCTCGCCTTCGATGCCCCAGTTGTAAATCAGGGCGCCCTTCTCGGTGTAGCCGTAGTTCAGCAGCGCCATGACCTGCTCGAACACGCCGTCCTTGATCGCGGCCTGGGTGACAACCGTGCGGATGCCATCGGCGGGAACGACGTACCAGGTGGTGTTCTCGAACGGATACGGATCGCCGGAGTTCAGACGCGGATAGTTCACGCAGGTGATATCATAGCCGCCGGCAACCGCCGCGCCATACGCGATATCGGAGGGCGTGATGTACATGCCGATTTCCTTGTTGGTGAACAGCGCAGCGGTGTTCACGTCGGAAGCCCAGTCGGGATGAATGTAGCCCGCCACGATCCACTCGCGAACCTGCTTGAGGTACTCGCGATACTGATCGTCCCACATGCCGTAGCCGACGGTGCCGTCGGGCTTGACGTACCAGCCGTTGTAGATGCCGTAAGCGGTCATGATCTGGCGATCGCGGCCGTTATTGGCAACGCGGTAGCCGTAATAGCCGGCTTCCTTCATCGCGGCGAACATCTCGGTGTATTCCGCGATGGTCTCGGGCAGACGCAGGCCGGAGATGCCGTTCTCGTCCGTCCAGCCGATTTCCTTCATGATGTCATCGCGGACATTCACGCGGCTGTACTGCGGGGAGGTCTGCTTCAGCTGGGTGAACTGAACGACGCGGCCGTCCGCGGTGGTGGCCATCTGATAGGCCAGGTCGGAAGCGGTGATGCCCTTGAGGTAATCCGGGGCATACTGCTCGAGGTAATCGGTCAGGTCAACGGCAACGCCGTCGTCCACCAGCGCGGCAGCGCCGCCCGCGGACTCGAGGTATCCGTCGATCTGGATGATGTGCGGGAGATTGTCGCCCATCAGCAGGAGGTTGAGCTGCTCGGTCTCAGTGCCGGACGCGGGGTGAATCCATTCGATCTCAACGCCAACGTCCTTGGCGATCTGCTGCCAGCAGATGTTATCGTCGTGCGTGGACTGGTAGGAAGGAGCGCGCAGGCAATGCCACCAGGTGATCGTGGCTGGCTCCTTGACCGGGTACGTGACCTCCGCCACCGCGGCGAAGCAGGAGAGTACCATAGCGGAGAGAATGAGGAGGGTCAGGAATTTCTTCATTTGCATTAGTCTCCTTTCATATACTGACGCGTCTTTCACGTTGCCGGCGCATTCCGGGAAGGGTGCGTCCCGAAGCCGGCCTTGCAAAGGATGCTTATCAGACAAAACGGGGATGCAGCTCCCACGCGGGAACCACTAACTTGAGGGAGAGCTCGAGAGGGCGAAGTCCTCTCGAACTTAAATCGAGCTCAGCGACATGCGCGGTGAGCGCGGGTGCTGATTTTATCGGAGGGAAATCCCATTTCCCGGAGAGAAAATCGCTTCCTTGCAGATTTTGCGGCCGGAGTCTGAAAGACTCAAGCAAAATCTGTCAAAGGGGTGGTAGTGGCGGGGGAAGCAGTTCCCCCGTCCACAATCATTCTCCTTTTAAGGAGCCCATCATAACGCCCTTTACAAAGTACTTCTGCACGAACGGGTATACGATCAGGATCGGCACCGTCGCGATGATGATCGTGCAGTATTGCAGCAGCTCCTTGATGTAGTTGATGCCGATGCCGGACTGGATGTCCGCGCTGCCCTCGAGGTCGGTGCTCTGCACCAGAATCTCGCGCAGGAACAGCTGCAGCGGATAGAGCTTGCGATCCTGCAGATAGATCATCGAATTGAACCACGAGTTCCAGATGCCCACCGCGTAGAACAGCAGGATGACCGCCACCGTCGCCTTCGAGCATGGCAGCACCACGCGCGTCAGGATCTGCAGATCGTTCGCGCCGTCGATCGTCGCCGCCTCCTCCAGGCCCTTCGGGATCGCCGCAAACGCCGTGCGCAGCACGATCATGTTCCAGGTGGAAACCGAGCCGACGATGATGATCGCCCAGCGGGTGTCCAGCATGTGCAGCCAGCGCACCACCAGGAAGCTCGGAATCATGCCGCCGGAGATGTACATCGTGAGCGCCAGATAGATCGTGAAGAATTTCTTCAGCTTGTAGCCGCGCCGCGACAGCACGTACGCGCCCATGATCGTCAGCACCATCGAAAACGCCGTGCCGCCCAGCAGGTAAATGATCGTGTTCATATAGCCGGTCACGATGTCCTTGTTGGCCAGCACCGTCTTGTAGCCGTCCAGCGTCATCGGGAACAGCGGCGCAAACAGCGGGCCGGTGTGGAAATGCAGCTTGTTGCCGTTCGAGAACGATGCAAACAGCACGAACAGCATCGGGTACAGGCAGATCAGGCAGATCACCGTGACCAGAACATACACGCAGGTATCAAATACGATATCGCCCTTCGTCTTCCGAACGCCGCCGAGACCGCGCATCTCAAAACTGGATTTCTGTTTTTTCATGTTCGGTCTCCTTTCTCACCACAGGCTCTGCTCGGTGAGCTTGCGGCTGACGGTATTGGCAAAGAACAGAAGCGCAATGTTCACGATCGAATTGCACAGGTCGACCGCCGTGCCCAGCGAATAATCCTGATTCAGCAGGCCCGCGCGATAGACATAAGAGGAAATGATGTCCGCCGTCTCATACGTGGACGCGCGATACAGCAAAATGACCTTGCCGGAGCCGAGGCTCATGAGCGAACCGATGCGCATGATCAGCTGCACCACGATGACCGGAACCAGCGCCGGAATCGTGATCGACCAGATCTTGCGGAAGCGGCCCGCGCCGTCGATGTCCGCCGCCTCGTACAGGCTCATGTCGACGTTCGAAACCGTGGCCAGATAGATGATCGAGCCCCAGCCGAGCTCCTGCCAGATGTCCTGCAGCACGTAAAGCGGCCGGAAATACTGCGCATGTCCCAGCAGGAATGTCTTATCCGATAACCCCAGGGCGCTGAAGATCGACGTAATCACGCCGGTCGACTCCGTAAACATCATGAGAAGGCCGCAAACGACGACCGCGGAGATGAAGTGCGGCATGTACGAAATCGTCTGCATCAGCGACTTGTACTTGCCCGGGCGCATTTCATTCAGCATCAGCGCGAAGATGATCGGCGCCGTAAAGCTGAACGCCAGCAGCAGGAGGTTTAAAACCAGCGTGTTTCGAATCAGTCGGAACGCATACGGGCCCTTGAAGAACTTTTCGAAATTGTCCAGGCCCACCCATTTGGAGTTCAAAATGCCCTTCGCCGGGCGGTACTTCTGAAAGCCGATAATGATGCCGAACATCGGCAGATAATGGAAGATAAAATAATAAATGAAGATCGCAAGGAACATCAGATAGATGATCTTGTTTCTCTTCAGGTCGTATCTCCAGGTCTTTTTATAGGCCGGAGACATCGTATCGATCTTTCTTTTTCCCATTTGGCGGAAGCGCTCCCTTCGTATTTACTGCATAAAAGTATTATAGCACAGATTTTCCCGCGGTCTACCCCCCCCATGTGACAAAATCATTACAAATCATTTAACTATTTGCTTTTGTATCAATATATCCATATTTCAGTCCATGATTTGGCCGAATTTTGTACATTTTTAAGCCATATTGTTGCAGACGCAACCAATTATAAGTTTACATGCGTGAACTTTATGGGCAATCTGCCCGCAAGCCTGAAACGAAGGCGCGCCGTTACACACTGGACAATTGCGGCGAAAAGGAGTATAATAATAAAGTTGCTTTTCATATAGGAGGGGTTTTGAAATGGCATTGCGCTTAAACAGGCGCGGCGCGCGGGCGCTGTTTTTGATGAGCTGGGCGATTTACTTCTGCTCGTATCTGGGGCGGCTGAACTATTCCTCGGTCATGAGCGCGATGATCGGCGACACGCTCACGAAGGCGCAGGCGGGCTGGGTGAACACGGCGTTTCTGATCGCATACGCGTCCGGGCAATTCCTGAACGGCCTGCTGGCGGAGAAAATTTCGCCGCGAAAGATGGCTGCGCTGGGCGCGATCGGCGGGGGAATGATGAACATCGCGTTCTGCCTGAGCGATTCGTATGCCGCGATGCTGGCGCTGCGGCTGCTGACGGGCCTGTGCATGGCCACGCTGTGGCCGGCGATTCTGCAGGCGATGGTGGAATGGATGAACGAGCGCGACAAGATCGCGAGCTCGGTCAATCTCGCGTCGTCGATGGCGGCGGGCACGCTGGTTTCGTACGCGCTGTGCGCGGGGCTGCTGAAATGGCTGAACTGGCGGGCGGCGTTCTGGCTGCCGGGCGCGCTGCTGGTGGCGATGGGCGCAATCTGGTATTTCGCGTATCCGCTGATTACGAAGCAGGCGATCGAAACGCCGGTGGAAGCCAAATCCATCGAGCAATCGGGCGAAAGTCTGCCGCTGAAGAAGCTGATTTGCGTGCCGGTGCTGATTGCGGCGGTGCTGCCGGTGATTCTGCACGGCGCGATCAAGGACGGCGTAACGGCGTGGGTGCCGGCGTATGTGAGCGAGGTATTCGGCCGCAGCGCATCGTTTTCGGCGCTGGTGAGCACGCTGCTGCCGCTGGTAAATCTGACGGGCGCATATCTGGCGCAGGCGGTTTATGAGAAAACGGGCCGCAACACGCTGCGCGCGTCGGCGATCTTCTTCTTTGTGGCGACGCTGATGCTGGCGGCGATGCTGACGGTGGCGCGCGGCAGTCTGGTGCTGACGATGCTGTGCTTTGCGATCATCACCAGCGCAATGATGGCGGTAAACATGCTGCTGATCACGCTGCTGCCGCTGTATTTCGAGCGCTACGGCCGCGCGGCGACGGTATCGGGCGCGCTGAACGCGGTGGCCTACGGCGGCTCGGCGCTCACGAGCGGGCTGATCGGCGTATTGTCCAGCGCCTACGGCTGGAACGCGGCGGTGCTGTCGTGGCTGGGAATGATGGTAGCGGCCTGCGCGCTGTGCATTGTCTTCAGGAAAACGGCGGAGCCGTAATGGGAACGGAAAACGATTCCTTCTATTCTAATCGCGCCCGGGATTGCATTCCCGGGCGTTTTTGCGCGACAAAAAGCAGCCCCTCCGCAATGGAGGAACTGCTTCAAATCACACGGAATGCGCGGCAGAGGGAGCTTGCTCCCCCGCCACCTCTATCTCAGTTCGCTCTTCTTCATCTTGAACCGGCCGACCTTGCATTGCACGCTCAGCACGTGCAGCGGCTTCAGGCCGAGCAGCTCGTTCATTTCGCGCACGGCGTTGTTGTATTTCCGGCGCGTGTGGTGCACCAGTATGTAGTCCACCGACCGAATTTGCCCGCGCATCTGGCGGCAGAACGTGCGCACCGGCGCGGCCAGGCCGAACACCCAGATCGGCGTGCAGATCGTGATGTGCCCATAGCGGCGGAGGTCCACGGTGACGTCCTCAATCGGCATATCCCAGCGGTGCATGCCGTAGCGCCCGCACCACCAGAAGCCCAGCGTGCCCTCGGTGCGCTCCTTCGCGCGAATTTCGTACAAATCGCAGCCATACAGATTGGCGCGCATCACCGCGAGGTGCTTGACATAGCCCATTCGCGAAAAATACACCACCAGTATGCGCGGATCGCCGCCGACGTTCGGGTAATCGTCCATGTTGAGCTCCGCGGCGAACGCCTCCTGCCGCGCGAACACCCATGCGAGATAGCCGGTGATTCCCTGCAGAACGCCGAACACGAAATACGCCGTGGACATGAAATTCCGCGGGAAGGCGATAAACTGCAGGCAAATCCACAGCATCAGCACAAGCCCCATCCACGCGCCGATCAGCACGCCCATCCAGCGCCGCTTGATCAGCAGCACCGCGGCCGTCAGATTCGGGATTCCGTTCACCACCAGCAGCGCAATTCCCGAAAACACGAGGTTTTGAAACAGCCGGTCCGCGTCCGGGAGCCTCTGCAAATACGGAAGCAGCCCGTCCATGCCCGTGCTGCGGCCGCTCGGGTCGATCAGCATGCACACCGATCCGCCCAACGCACCGATTCCAATAAACAGCGTCCAGAAAATCAACCATTTTCGAGTCACTTCGAACCTTGATTTCATCGCCATTCTCCTTCATGCGCGCAGGATCGCTCGCAATTCCGCAGTCCGTGCAGCTGCTTCAGGGAGCTCGCTCCCCCGTCCACATTCATTTAGTTTCCCATTCCCGGCGTGGGCGTGCCGGCCGACCAGGTTCCGTCCGCGCGCTTCAGCCACGCCTCGTCCGTCTTCAGCAAATCGTAGGTCACGCTGTCGACCAGGCGGCTGTTCGCGTCCGAAATCAGCAGCGTTTCGCCCTCCGGACTCAGGCCGAAGCTCGTGTGCGGGTGCTCCGCGTCCGCGCGGTTCAGGCCCGACGCATACACGATCCGGTATTCGCCCGGCTGCAGCGCAAAGCCCTGCGGGAAGCGCCATGCGGTGGGCTTCGCGGGATCGTCGCTGGCATACCAGTTGCTCAGATCGATCGCGTGATCGGTCTTGTTGTGCAATTCAAAATAGTCCTGATACAGGCCGTTTTCGTCCGGCGCGTACTGCCGGTTCGAGGCCACGATCTCCGTGATCTCAATGCCCGCGTCCGCGTTCGCCTGGCGCAGCTGCTGATAGCTGTTTTCCGTGTTGGAAAGGCCGGGCGTGGGCTGATTGCTCATCGCCCACGTGGTCTGATCGAGGCGCACATACGAATTGTCCGCGCCGAGCGCCGGGAAATTCACCGAATCAATCGCCGTGCCGCTGGTGCTGAACAGCATCACCGTGCCGCCCGCCGACGAAAGCCGGAACGGCGCGTGCAACTCCGCGCCCGCCTCGCTCTTCAGCGTGCTGTCGGCGTACACGATCACCGCCTCGCCGGGCTGCAGCACGCACCTCGGGAACGTGAACACATTCGTGGCCTTTTCCGATTTGGCCAGCGAATAGCCCTCGAGGTTGACCTCGCGATTGGAGATGTTCATGATCTCCACCCAGTCCGGCGTCTTGCCCTCCTCGCTCAAGAGCGTCGTTTCGTTCACGCTCATCAGCTCGTTCAGGCGCACCGGGCCGGAAGAGTGAATCTCCTGCACCTTGCCCTTCGCCGCGGCGGTCGTCTCGGTATTTTCCGCCTTCTTTTCCTCGATCGTAAAGCCGTTCGGCCAGATCCTCTGCGCGCCAAGTGCCAGCACAATCGCAATCGCGCTCGCGACCAGCACCTTCCACAGGTCGTGCGGAAGTGCATAGCCTCCGCGCGGCGCAGGGCGATTTGCCGGGCGGTTTGCATTGCTCGCCGGGCGATTTGCACCGCTTACCGGTCGATTCGCGCCGTTTACCGGCCGATTTGCACCGCTTGCGGGCGCTCTTCCCGCGCCGGGGCGCGCATTTCCGGCAGGCGCGCGGTTTGCCGCGCCCGGACGCGCAGGCTGGCGCGGAGGCACGGGTCGTCTATTCTCAGTCAAGGGAGTTCCTCCTTCATCCCTCGCGCGGCGCGCGAAGGCGATTCACCCGAACGGGGCGTTCCGGCGCAAAGCGTTCCGGCGCGGATTTCTTTGCCGCAGGCGCGGACTGGTTCGCCTGAATGGCGTGCGCGGTTTGGTTCGCGCGCTGCAGGCGCTTTGCCGCAGGCGCGGACTGGTTCGCCTGAATGGCTT
>CAKUKM010000046.1 GCA_934663595.1 uncultured Clostridia bacterium
TCCTAGCGGAGACTGGTAGGGGTGGTAGTGGCGGGGGAGCTTGCTCCCCCGTCCACAAGCTTGTCAAAAAGACTTTTTTGACAAGCGCTTTTTGTTTAATCCATATGGCGGAATAGATCGGTGACCTTGCCGAGAATCGCGACCTCGTCGGCATAGAACGGCTCCATCGTCGGGTTCTCCGGCTGCAGGCGCACGCGGCCGTCTTCATAGAAGATGCGCTTGACGGTGGCCTCGTCGTCGATCATTGCGACGGCAATTTCGCCGTTTTCGATCGTTTCCTGCCGGCGCACGACCAGTATGTCGCCATCGAAAATGCCCGCGCCGATCATGCTTTCGCCCTGCACGCGCAGGCAGAACAGCTCGTCCGACCCCACCAGCGATTGCGGCAGCACCAGATAATCCTCGATATTCTCAATTGCCAGAATCGGCTGGCCCGCCGTTACGCGGCCGACGAGCGGAATGCTGCGCCCGCGCGCGAGCGTGCCGTCGATCACCTCCAGCGCGCGCGGCTTCGTGGAATCGCGGCGAATCAGGCCCTGTTCCTCCAGATGATTCAGATGCGCGTGCACTGTCGACGTCGATTTCAAACCCACCGCCGTGCAGATTTCGCGCACCGACGGCGGATAGCCCTTCAGTTCAATCTCCTGCTTGATGAAGTCCAGTATCTTCTGCTGGTTCTGCTTCGGATCTCGCATGAAACCATCTCCTTTGCTTGCTGATTTCCATTATACCACGTTTCTCGGCCAAAATCAAACGTCTGTTCGAACACCAGACGGCGATTCATGTTAGAAATTCCGAAAAAGTGAAAAAACTCGTGTCAGAAACTAGCAAATTGTGTCTGAGTGTGGTATAATGTGGCGGAGACTGCTGATTGGAGGAGGTGAGACGGATGGCGCAGGCTGAATTTTCGGGAACGTATTCGCATAATATTGATCCCAAGGGCAGGGTGACCATACCGTCCGCCTACCGCGAGGCGCTGGGGGAGCGGTTCACGCTGGGCGTGAACAACGATTTCACGGCGCTGGCGCTGTATCCGGAGGCGGAATGGAAGCTGATCAGCGAACGGCTGAAGCAGATTCCCATCAGCGACGCGCGCGGCATGAAATATGTGCGCCTGATCAATGCGTTTTCGTATCCGAATCAGGAAACGGACGGGCAGGGGCGCGTGCTGCTGCCGCAGCTGATGCGCCAGAAGGCGGGCATGGATCGCGCGATCTGCTTCGTCGGCGTGGGGCGTTATCTGGAAATCTGGGATGAACGCAGATTTATGGAGACCACCGCGAAGGACGAAGAGGGCTTCGACGCGCTGATGGACTATGTCAACGACCGCTATTTCGGCAGGATCGAGGTTCTGAATGAGAATCGGGAGGAATAGAGATATGAACGGGTCGACAAAGCGCGAAAGGGAGAAATTGCTCTCGCGGGCGATGATGATTCTTGCGGCGCTGGTGCTGATTGCGGGATTGATATTCCAGATCTCGATGCGCGCGCGGGTCAGCGCCCAGTCCAAGGAGATTGCCAGCGTTCAGCGCCAGATTCAAACGCTGAATGCCGACATCATGAACCTGAACCTCTGCATTAACCAGAGCCACAACCTGGAGGCGATCGCGGCGCGCGCCGCGGCGCTGGGAATGGAAAAGATCGACGAATCGCGCGTGCGCGTAGTATCGCTCTATGCGCCCGCAACGGACACTTCCGCGCAGACCGTCGCAGTGCCGGCGGATAGAAATTAAGCTTTCTATCAATCAGGCGGGGAGGGATGCGCATGGTTCTGACAGGGCCTGTGATCCGTCGCCGCCTTGCCGTATGCATGCTGGCGTTTCTTGTGCTGTTTCTGGGGCTGCTGGCGCGGCTGTTTGTGCTTCAGGGCGTTCAGGCAGAGTCGCTGCAGCGGCGCGCGCAGGCGCAATGGACCAGCGAAAGCGCCATTCGCCCCACGCGCGGCGAAATTCTCGATCGAAACGGCGCGGTGCTCGCCCAGAGCGCGACGGCCTATACCGTGTGCGCAAGCCCGAGGCAGATCGCGGACGCGGGGGCGTTTTCCGAGCTGCTGGCGCCGATACTGGACATGGATGCGGCGAGCATTCAGAAGAAGGTCGCGGATACGTCGAAGGGCGGCGTAACGATTAAGCGGCAGGTCTCGCGCGAGACGGCGCAGCAGCTGCGCGTGCTCTTAAGCGAGCACAAAAAGGCGGGATCGAAGGCGCTGAACGGCCTGTACCTCGAGGAGGAGAGCAAGCGCTATTACCCGATGGGCGCGTTTGCGTGTCAGCTGATCGGGCTGACCACGATCGACGGCGTGGGCCAGGCGGGGCTGGAAAGCGCGCTGGACAATTATCTGGCCGGCAAAAACGGCCGCGTGCTCGGCGAGATCGACGGCAAGGGTCGCCCGCTCTCCTACGGCGCGAGCGAATACGTGCCCGCGGTGGACGGCGGCAGCGTGAAGCTCACGATCGACGCTTCGATTCAGAGCTTCTGCGAAACGGCGGCGCGCGAGGCGCTGAGCGTGAACAAGGCCAAAGCCGTTCGGATTCTGGCGATGAATCCCAAGACCGGCGAGATCCTCGCCATGGTCAATAAGCCGGACTTTGATTTGAACGATCCGCCGCGCAGCGACGTTTCCACGCTGACCGACCGCATGCGCAACCGGATATTGACCGACGCCTACGAGCCGGGCTCGACCTTCAAGATTCTGACCGCCGCCTCGGCGCTCGATTCGGGCGTGGTGTCGGTGGGCGAGGGGTTTTACTGCTCGGGCTCCACGCACGTGGACGGCAGCCGCGTTCGCTGCTGGGGCAAGCCCCACGGCGCGGAGACGTTCGCGCAGGCGCTGGAGAATTCGTGCAATCCGGTATTTGTGGAAATGGGCCTGCGGCTGGGCGCGGAGCGATTCTATGATTATCTGGACGCGTTCGGCATCGGATCGGCCACGGGCGTGGACATTCCGGGCGAGGCCGGCGGCATCGTAATTGCCGAAAAGAACGTAAAGCGCGTGGATCTGGCGCGCATCGGCTTCGGCCAGTCGGTCGCGGTCACGCCGATTCAGCTTTTAACGGCGGCGTGCGCGGCGATCAACGGCGGCAATCGCATGCGGCCGTACGTCGTTTCCGAAATTACGGACGGGAGCGGCAATGTGATTGAAAAGACGGAGCCGAAGGTGGTCGCGCACCCGATTAAGCCCGAAACCAGCGCCACGATGCGCCGATTGCTCGAGGGCGTGGTCGAAAACGGCGGCGGAAAAAATGCGCGCATTTCCGGCTATCGCATCGGCGGCAAGACCGGCACCGCGCAGGTTTATGTAAACGGCGTGGTCACGGACGACATGCACATCGGCTCGTTTCTCGGCTTCGCGCCGGCAGACGATCCGCAGCTTGCGGTGCTCGTGATCGTGGATGAAGCGAGCGTGCCGGTGGATTTCGGCAGCCAGACCGCCGCGCCGTTCGCGCGCGACATTTTCCAGAAGGCGCTGCCCTATTTGGGAATTGCGCCGGACACGGGCGAGGAAGCGCCCCGCGAGGTTTCGGTTCCGGACGTGACCGATATGACGGTTGCGGACGCGAAGAGCGCGATGCGGGAGGCGAACCTGAGCTGCGTGTTCGACGGAAGCGGCGAGCGCGTGGTGAGCCAGCTGCCCGCGCCGGGCGCAAAGCTGTCCGAGGGCGCGCTGGTGATGCTGTATGTGGATAAGAGAACGCCTGCGGAGGAGAACGATCGCGTTCGCGTGCCGGACGTGACGGGGCTTTCCGTGCTGGAGGCGAACCGGCTGCTTGGCAGCTACGGCCTGAGGATGCAGGTCGAGGGCGGCGGCATTGCGATATCGCAGTTGCCCGCCGCGGAGGAAGAGGTCTATCCGACCGCCGTGATCACGGTGACATTTGCCGAGCCGTGATGCGCGCGCACAAATATGCTATACAGGGGGATGCCCGATGAAGCTCAAGGTATTGGCAGCGAGTCTGCCCGGCAGGGTTCGCCTGATCGGCGACGGAGAGGTTCAGATCAGCTCAGTTTTCGATGATTCCCGAAAGGTGAAGGCGGGCGCGCTGTTTGCGTGTACGCCGGGCCTGAAGGTCGACGGCCACAGCTTCGCGCCGCAGGCGGTGGAGAAGGGCGCGGCGGCGCTGCTGGTGGAGCGCGAGCTGCCGATCGACGTTCCGCAGATCGTGGTCGAGGACGTGCGAACGGCGCTGTCCTATGCGGCGGCCAAGTTTTACGGCCATCCCGCCATGCGCGTGCGGCTGATCGGCATTACCGGAACGAAGGGCAAGACCACCACGAGCTTCCTTCTGAAGTCGATCTTCGAGGAGGCGGGCCATAAGGTGGGCCTGATCGGCACCGTGTGCTCGATGATCGGCGACGAGGCGATTCCGTCCGAGCTGACCACGCCGGACCCGATCGAGACGCAGGCGCTTTTGAAGAGAATGGCGGACGCGGGCTGCGAATTCGTGATCATGGAGGTTTCCGCGCACGCGCTGGATATGCATCGCCTGGCGGGCATGAAGTTCGAGGTTGGCGCGTTCAGCAATTTCTCGCAGGACCATTTGGATTATTTCAAGGATATGGATGCGTATTTCGCGGCGAAAATGCGGTTTTTTGAGCCGGAAATGGTCGAGAATATCGTATACAACGTCGACGACGAGCATGTCGCGCGCGGCATCAAGGCGCTCGGGCGCGAGGCGCTGCGCGTGGGCATTCGCGAAAGCAGCGACGTTTACGCCAACGATATCGAGATCGCGGAGCGCGGAAGCTCGTTTTTGATGACCTGGCACAAGCGCTTCCGGCAGCCGGTTTCGCTGAAGCTCGCGGGCATTTTCAATGTCTACAATGCGCTGCTGGCGGCGGGCGTTGCGATTTGCGCGGGCATTTCGCCCGAGGCGATTCGCCGCGGCCTGGAGGACGTGCGCGCCGTGCCGGGCAGAATTGAGCTGCTCGATACCGGAACGCCGTATCGCGTGATTCTGGATTACGCGCATTCGCCGGACAGCCTGGAGAACATCTTAAAGGCGGTGCGCCAGACGGCGAAGGGCCGCATGATCGCGCTGTTTGGCTGCGGCGGCAATCGCGATGCGGCGAAGCGCCCGATCATGGGCGAAATCGCGGGCGAGCTCGCGGACTACTGCATTTTAACCAGCGACAATCCGCGCAACGAGGACCCGATGGACATTCTCCGCGCGATCGAGGAGGGCATTCGCCCCACGGGCTGCGAGTATATCGTAATTGAGAACCGCCGCGAGGCGATCAAATACGCGCTTCAGCATGCACAGCCGAGCGACGTGATCATTCTGGCCGGCAAGGGGCACGAGACGTATCAGGAAATCTGCGGCGTAAAGCACCCGTTTGACGAAAAGATCGTCGTGCGCGAGCTGCTCAGGGAGCTCATGGATTGATTTTTACTGGAGGCAATAGAAGATGCAAAGGTTGATTTGGACGGTACTGGCCGCGTTTGCGATGGCGATGGTGCTCGGCCCGCGGATGATTGTCTGGCTGAAAAAGCTGAAATTCGGGCAGACGATTTACGAGCTCGAGCCGGATTCCAACAAGAAAAAGCAGGGCACGCCCACGATGGGCGGCATGATCTTCGCGATTCCCGCGGTGATCGCCGCTGCGGCGTTCGCCTATAACGACACGCGGTTTGATTTCCTTCTGATCATCCTTGTCTGCGCGATCGGCTTCGGCGCGGTCGGCTTTGTGGACGATTTCATCAAGGTCAAGCTCAAGCGCTCGCTGGGGCTCACGCCGAAGCAGAAGCTGATTCCGCAGATCGTGCTGGCGGCGGCGCTGAGCGTGTGGGCGTATCTGAATCCCGCGATCGGCTCGAAATGGACGGTGCCGTTCTTCCGTGCGGAATGGGATCTGGGAATTGCCTTCATTCCGGTAATGGTGTTCGTGCTGGTGGGCACGGTGAATTCGGCGAACCTGCTGGACGGCCTGGACGGGCTGTGCGGCGGCTGCTCGCTGATTGATTACGCCACGTTCGCGCTGATTGCAATCGCGATGGCGGCGGGCGACGGCGCGAATCGGTCAAACCTGATGAACGTCGCGATCTTTGCCTGCGCGATGGCGGGCGCGCTGATGGGCTTTCTGCGGTTCAACGCGCATCCGGCGCGGGTGTTCATGGGCGACGTCGGCTCGTTCTTCGTCGGCGGCGGACTGGCGGGAATCGCGCTGGTGACGCGGCTTTCGCTGCTTCTGCCGATCGTCGCGCTGGCGATGTTCATGTCCAGCCTTTCGGACATCATTCAGATTTCGCACTTCAAGCGCACGCGCAAAAAGACCGGAACGGGTCAGCGCGTGTTCCGCATGGCGCCGATGCACTATCATTTCGTGCTGGGCGGCATGGCGGAGACGCATGTGGTGAATATGTATGTCATTACCACGGTCATCCTCTGCCTGATTGCGCTGATTGGCTTTGTGGCATAGAGAAACGACCGAAAGCAGGTGGCCGCAATGCGCGACCACCTGAAATTCATAATTCGGGAGGGAAGAAAGATGATCAGAAAAGCGATGGTTCTCGGCATGGCCCGCAGCGGCATTGCGGCGGCGAAGCTGCTCCTGCTGCGCGGCGCCGAGGTGTGGGTTTGCGATCAGAAGAATAAGCAGGATTTCGCCGGCGCGCTGGATGAAATTGAAAATTCGGGCGCGCATCTGGTGCTGGGAGAGGCGCATCCGGAAGAGTATCTGCCCGGGCTGGACGCGCTGATCGTCAGCCCCGCGATCGATATGGAGCACCCGATGGTGAAGCGCGCGCGCGAGCTCGGCGTGGAGGTCATCGGCGAAATTGAATATGCCTATCGCGAATCGAACGGCCTGCTGCTGGCCGTGACCGGAACGAACGGCAAGACCACGACGGTCACGCTGCTGGGCGAAATCTTCAAAAACGCCGGGCGGACGACGTTCGTGGTCGGCAATATCGGCAATCCCTATTCCGGGGCGGTGCCGCAGATGCGCGCGGGCGACGTGACCGTGTGCGAGGTTTCGTCGTTCATGCTGGAGACGATCGTGAAGTTCCATCCGGCGGTTTCGGCGGTGCTGAATATCTCCGAGGACCACATGAATCGCCATCACACGATGGAGAACTACGTCGCGCTCAAGGAGCGCATCTTTGAAAACGAGGGCGCGGGCGATTTCGTGGTGCTGAATTACGACGATCCGGTCACGCGCGATATGGCGAACCGCGCGAAGGCCAAAGTTGTGTGGTTCTCGTCGTGCGAGGCCGTGCCGTATGGCGCGTTTGTGCTGAACGGCGAGATCGTGTTCGGCTCCGAGAGCGCGCATACGACCATCTGCCGCGCGGACGAGGTGTATATCCCCGGCGAGCACAATCTGCGCAACGCGCTGGCGGCGGCCGCGATGGCCACGGTGTCCGGCATTCCCGCGCCGGTGATTCGGCATACGCTGCGCACGTTCCAGGGCGTGGAGCACCGGATCGAGTTCGTGCGCGAGCTGGACGGCGTTCGCTTCATCAACGATTCCAAGGGCACGAACGTGGATTCCACGATTCAGGCCGTGCGCGCGATGAACCGCGATACCACGCTGATTCTCGGCGGCTATGACAAGCATTGCGATTTTTCGCCGCTGGTCGAGGTGATTCAGCAGAACCCGTGCATCAGGCGCATTCTCCTAATCGGCGCGACGGCGAAGCAGATCGGCGACACGCTGGACAGATTCGGCTTTACCGAATACGAGCACTGCGGCACGGACTTCAAAAAGACGGTCGCGCGCGCGTTTGAAATCACGCCGGCGGGCGGCAGCGTGCTGTTTTCGCCGAGCTGCGCGAGCTTTGACATGTTTACCGACTTTGAGGCGCGCGGCAGAATCTTCAAGGACTACGCAAACGCGCTGGAGAGCCGCGAGAAGTGATCGCGCGCCCTGATCGCGGGGCGAAGGAGGCGCGGCTGCGCCTGAGAAATACGAACCGGCTGCGGGATATCGACCGCGGGCTGGCGATTACATTTGCGCTGCTGCTGGTGAGCGGTCTGATCGTTTTGTACGCGGCGAGCTATTACAACGCGCAGGACGGCGGCAGTCCGTTTGCCGAGGTGCGCTCGCAGCTGCTGGGCGTCGCGGCGGGCGCGATCGGCATGACGGTGATCCTGAGGATGGATTATCGCCTGCTCGAGCGGCGGCCGGTCTGCATGGGGCTGCTGGGCGCGAGCTTCGTGCTGCTGGCGCTGGTGGCGATTCCGGGCATCGGCAAGTACTTAAACGGCTCGCGGCGCTGGCTCCGGCTGGGGCCGGTCAGCTTTCAGCCGTCGGAAATGGCGAAATACGCGTCGATACTGTATCTCGCCCGCGCGCTGAGCCGCAAAACGCGCGACGTAAAGCGCTTTTTTACCGGGCTGATTCCGATGTTTGTGCTGCCCGGGGCGATGTTTCTGCTGATTCTTTTGCAGCCGAATCTGTCCACGGCGGGCAGCATATTGATCGTCGCGGCGGTAATGACGATGCTCGCGGGCGCGAAATGGCTGCATCTGGGCCTGATCGGCGCGGCGGGAATGGCGCTGGGCACGTTCTATGCGCTCAGCGAGGACTATCGCCGGGCGCGGCTGACGTCGTTTCGCCGGCCGTTTGACTTTTTGACCAAGGAGGGCTACCAGCTGTCGCAGTCGCTGATTGCGTTCGGCTCCGGCGGCCTGTTCGGCATGGGGCTGGGCATGGGGCGGCAGAAATACGCATTTTTGCCGTATCCGGAATCGGATTTCATCTTTGCGGTGGTCGGCGAGGATCTGGGCTTCTTCGGCTGCGCGGCGATCCTTGTGCTGTTTATGGCGTTTCTGTTCTTCGGCCTGAGGATCGCGATTCGCTGCGAGGATCGGTTCGGGAGCCTGCTGGCCGGCGGAATTACGTGCATGATCGGCGTGCAATGCGTGCTGAACGTCGCGGTGGTCACGGGGCTGATGCCCACGACCGGTTTGCCGCTTCCGTTTTTCAGCGCGGGCGGCACGAGCATTTCGATCGTAATGTGCGCGGTGGCGGTATTGATGAATATCTCCGCCAGCGCGCGGAGAGAATAGGGAGGACGCATGAGACGCGAAAGACGGATCAAGGGCCTATTGATCGCGCTGATTGCGGCGGCGTGCGCGGGCATTGTCGCGTTCGTGCTGGCGCGGTGCGTGTTCGTGCTCAAGAGCGTCGTGGTCGAGGGCGCGACGACGATGGCCGACGCCGAGATCATCCGCCTGGGCAAATTTGATTTCGGCGGCGCGATTGGAAACGTCGATCCGGAGCGCGTGCGCGAAAACCTCGAGAGCACGGGCCGGCTCGCCGTGGAGGAGGTTGCCGTGGAAAAGCCGAGCACGGTGCGCATTCGCGTTCGCGAGCGCACGCGCGACGCGCTCACGCTGAACGGCGGCCACATACTGGTGATGGATTCGGACGGCTATGTGATCGACAATCCGACCGCGATGCCGGAATCCGGCGGTGTTTATATCACGGGGCTGGAGGGAACGGCGTATCGCATCGGCAAGCGCATCAGCGCGCCGGAGAGCAAGCTGAGCGCGATGAAGACGGTGCTGGAGTCCATCCGGAAGATGGATGCGGCGGCATATATATCGGAAGTGAATTTAACGGACCTGATGGAAATCACGGCCATTGCGCGGTCGGGCGTGATTGTAAAGCTGGGCGATACCAGCAACATGGACGAGAAAATTCGCTGGCTGAGGAGCGCCGTGAGCGATTTGGAAACGCGGGGCGAGACGCGCGGCACGCTGGACGTATCCAGCGGCACGCGCGCGGATTATAGGCCGTAGATTTTGTGGCGGGGAAACTACTTTCCCCGCCACTGCCACCCCTTTGACAGATTTTGCTTGAGTCTTTCAGACTCCGGCCGCAAAATCTGCAAGGTAGCGATTTTCTCTCCGGGAAATGGGATTTCCCTCCGATAAAATCAGCACCCGCCCCCGACGTACACGCCGCCGGGTACGATTGTAATTCGAGAGGGCTTTGGCCCTCTCGAGCTCTCCCAGGGGCTTCTCGAGTTCTCCCGAGGGGTACAGTTGGGGGCGGCGCGGCGGCTTTTGTCGCCGCGTTTTAAGCGGAGATTATGGAATTAACGCGGACTGCGGCGGATTCCGGACGGGATTTTGAAAGAATTTCGACATATGCGGAAATTTGCGATTTTTCACCGTTTCGTGTTTGCATCTGCGCGAGAATCCATGTATAATACAGGTATGTAAGCATAAAGTAGCGCTTTATGGGTGCACTTTGAAGATAGGTGGTCGATCGGATCATGAAAATGCAGATTGCTGCCATCGAATTCGGAACCTCGAAGATCGTTACGATGATCGCCCGCAACAGCGGCATGGACCGGCTGGATATCGTCGGCTCCGGAACGGTTCCGTATGATGGCTATTCGGAGGGCGAATGGAACACGCCGCGGCAGATGGTGCAGCGCGTGCGCGATTCCATTGCCGCCGCCGAGATGGAGGCCAATACCAAAATACGCGAAATCTATGTGGGCATTCCCGGCGAATATGTGCACGTTTACGGCGTAGAGGCCACGGTGGACGCGCAGGACGGCGAGATTACCGACGACACGATCAACGCCGTGCAGGACGCGGCGGCGGATCGGCTGCGGCTGAGCGAATCGGGCTGCATGGTGCTGCATCGCTCGCCCGCATGGTTTATCGTGGACGACGGCAAGCAGACGATGTCGCCCACGGGCAGCGGAAGCCGGCTGACGGCGATGATCACGTTCGTGGTGGCCGATCAGCAGTTCATCGACGATATTCGCGAAATGCTGGGCGTATTGAACATCACGATTCTGGGCTTCCTTTCGGTAACGCTGGGCGAGGCGCTGCTGCTGCTTTCGCTGGACGATCGCGATCGCGGCTCGCTGCTGATCGACTGCGGCTATCTGAATACCGAAATCAGCGTCGTTCAGGGCGACGCGGTGGTCTATCACGCGATGCTGCCGCAGGGCGGCGGCCACATTACCGCGGATCTGGCGATGGGGCTGAATATCCCGATGCGCGCGGCGGAGCAGATCAAGCGCAATTACGTGTTCAATCCCGACGAGTTCGACAGGGACTCGTTCGCGGAGGTCTATGACGGGGCGGGCAATCGGCTCACCTTCCCTCGCGAGCAGGTGAAGGAGATCGTGGAAAAGAGTGTGGACGCGCTTGCGGACATGATCGGCCAGACGATCGAGTCGGACGCGGCGCAGTTCCTGGGTCCGCGCTCGCAGGTTTATTTAACCGGCGGCGGCGTTGCGCTGATGCGCGGCGCGCGCGAATATCTTTCCGGAAAAATCGGGCGGCCCGTGAAGGTCACGGCGGCGAAATCCTCGAAGATGAACAGTCCGGTTTATTCCTCCGCCCTGGGGCTCGCGGATCTGATCTTCGATTCGGTGGAGCAGACCGGCGCGGCGGAGGGCGCGGCGGGCAAATTCCGCGGCATACTGAGGGGCAAGAACAAATAACGACCAAATACATTTTGACGAGGGGGATGCCTTGTGCTGGATTTCGAAATGGAAAAGGACAACAATTTTGCTGCGATTAAGGTCGTCGGCGTCGGCGGCGCAGGTACGAACGCGGTCAACCGCATGGTGGACGCAAACCTGCAGGGCGTAGACTTCATCGCAATCAACACCGACAATCAGGCGCTGGCTCTTTCCAAGGCGCAGACCAAGATCCAGATCGGCGAAAAGCTGACGAAGGGTCTCGGCGCGGGCGCAAACCCCGAGGTCGGTCAGAAGGCGGCGGAGGAAAGCCGCGAGGAAATCGCCGATACGCTCAAGGGCTCCGATCTGGTGTTCATCACCTGCGGCATGGGCGGCGGCACCGGCACGGGCGCGGCTCCGGTAATTGCCGAAATCGCGCGCGATATGGGCATCCTGACCATCGGCGTCGTTTCCAAGCCCTTCCTGTTCGAGGGCCGTCAGCGCATGCGCAATGCGGAGGCCGGCATCGAGCGCCTGAAGGCGCATGTCGACACGCTGGTTGTGGTTCCGAACGACCGCCTGCTCAGCGTCGTGACCAAGGGCACGACCATGACCGAGGCATTCCGCATCGCGGACGACACGCTTCGCCAGGGCATTCAGGGCATTTCCGACCTGATCGCCGTTCCGTCCATGATCAATCTGGACTTCGCGGACGTGCGCACGGTGATGCAGAGCCGCGGCCTTGCGCATATGGGCATCGGCATGGGCAAGGGCGAAAACCGCATGGTGGAGGCCGCGAAGCAGGCGATCTCCAGCCCGATGCTCGAAACCTCGATCGACGGCGCGCGCGCGGTGCTGATCAACATCACCGGCGGCCCGGACACCTCGATCGTCGATATCAACGAGGCGGCGCAGCTGATTACCGCTGCGGCCGATCCGGAAGCCAACATCATCTTCGGCGCGGGCATCGATGAAAACCTCAAGGACGAGGTCAAGATCACCGTGATTGCCACCGGGTTTGAAAAGACTCCGTTTGCGGAGGAGAAGAAGCCCGAGCAGCCGGCGGAGGAGACCGCGCAGGCCGAGCCGGAAACGACCGAGCCGCGCCGCGAGCGCCCGGTGCGCACCTATGAAGAGGAGCGCCCGGTTTCGCCGATCTTTGAATCGCGCCGTCCGCGGCCCACGTCTGTGCGCGAGAGCGACGAGCCGTATCAGACCGAGCGCCGCGCGCCGCAGCCGCAGCGCCGTCCCCGCGCGTATCAGGACGATTATCAGGACGCGTCCCGCCAGCCCGCGCGCCGCGGCTTTACGCCGGACGTGCCGAGCTTCATGCGCAAGAAGACCGATAAATAAGCAAACCGATGGAGCGGATCAGACCCGGGCGGCCTGGTCCGCTTTTTGACATGCGGCGGCTGCCGAAATGAATCGAAAGAGGCGCTTTGAATTGAACGACGAACAAAAGGGCATGCTCGCCGCGGGCACGGCGTATACGATTTTCGGGCTGAGCTATCTGTTTTCCAAGATGGCGCTGAACATTGCCGAGCCGCTGATTCTGCTGTGCGCGCGGTTTACGGTCACGTTTATCGTGCTGAATCTGCTGGTGCTCACGGGCGCGATGAAGCTGAATCTGCGCGGAAAAAGCCTGGCCGGCCCGATCCTGCTGGGCGTGCTGCAGCCGGTATTGTATTTCATACTGGAAAATTACGGCCTGAAATACACCACTACGTCGTTTACCGGCGTCGTCGCGTCGGTCAGTCCGGTGTTTACGGCGATTCTCGGCGCGCTGATCCTGAAGGAGCGCCCCACGCGGCGGCAATGGCTGTTTATCGGCGTTTCCATTCTGGGCGTGCTGATGGTGTCGCTGAAGCCCGGCGGCGGCGAGAACACGCTTCTGGGCTGCGTGTGCCTGATTGCGGCGTATTTTTCGGGCTCGTTCTATTCGCTGTGGGTGCGCCGATTGTCGAAGCGATTCACGCCGTTCGAGCTGACGTACATCATGTTCACGGTGGGGTTTGTTTTCTTTCTGGGACTGGCGTTTTTCCGGTATCGCGGGAGCGCAGCGGGGATGCTCGCGGACGCGTTCGGCCATGGGCAGTTCGTGATTTCGGTGCTGTATCTGGGCGCGGCGGCGTCCGTCGGCGCGTATCTGCTGTCGAACTATTCGCTGTCGAAGCTGCCGGTCGCCAGATCCACGATCTTCACCAACCTGTCCACGGTCGTGTCCATTCTCGCGGGCGTGATCGTGATGCGCGACGCGTTCCCCTGGACGAGCGTCCTGGCGACGGCGCTGATCCTGATCGGCGTGTGGGGCGCGAACGCGGGGGCGGGGCGTTGAGGCGAACCTGTTGCAGTGCGCGATAGGGGAAGAGGTGCAATGCGCGGGAGATTTTCGCGGACGAGGCCATTGGCGACGGGATGTTGAATGGGAATCGACGTGTGGGCGTGAATGCGGGGTATGGCGTTGAGGCGGTATTTGCGGCGCGCCAATTCGCGATCGGGTAAAAAATTGCGAAAGGGCTTGCCTTTTCCGGGCGAGTGCGGTATAATGAATAAGAATGAGCGCCCGTGGCCTAGTGGATAGGGCATCTGACTCCGACTCAGAAGACCGTGGGTTCGAATCCCGCCGGGCGCGCTTCTTTTTCCGATGGCTATGGTCATCGGTTTTTTGTATGCCGAAAACCCCACGCTAGGCGTGGGGTTCAGTGGAGCTTAAGCGGTGAGGGGGAAAGAGAAACTCCTTTTGCTATAA
>CAKUKM010000047.1 GCA_934663595.1 uncultured Clostridia bacterium
GATGTACCGACGCGCGACGGCGCGGTGCGCCTTGCGCTGGGATTGGCGGTGGGATGTACCGACGCGCGACGGCGCGGAGCGCCTTGCGCTTGAGTTGCGACGCGATGTACCGACGCGCGACGGCGCGGTGCGCCTTGAGCTTGGATTGGCGGCGCGAAATGCTGGCGCGCGACGGCGCGGTGCGCCTTGAGCTTGAGTTGCGGCGCTTGTTGTTCCTGCGCGGCGGGGTGGTTGCGTTTCCTGCGCGGTTTTATAGGTTTATAGAAACACTGCATGCCGGAGAGATTGATTTTCTCGGGAAGTTATGCTATACTAAACGGGTATTTGGGAGCATTTCTTTGGGTTGGCATCATTAGCAAGGAGATGGAGTTATGTTCAAAATTGTGAAAAAGCAGCCTTTGAATCCGACCGTCACCAAGATGGTGATCGAAGCGCCGCTGATTGCCAGAAAGGCGCACGCCGGGCAGTTCATCATTCTGCGCGCCAGCGAGGACGGCGAGCGCATTCCGCTGACCATCGCGGGCTATGACCGCGAGGCCGGCACGGTGGATATCATCTTCCAGATCGTCGGCGGCACGACGATGGAGCTGAACGCGCTGAACGAGGGCGATTACCTGCCCGATTTCGTAGGCCCCCTCGGCAAGGCCACGCACATCGAGGGCATTAAGAAGGTCGCGATCGTCGGCGGCGGCGTGGGCTGCGCGATTGCGCTGCCGGTTGCGCAGGCGTTTCACGAGGCCGGCGCGGAGGTGCACGCGTTCGTCGGCTTCCGCTGCAGGGATCTGGTGATCCTCGAGGACGAATTCAACGCCTGTTCCGACAAGGTGTTCATGATGACCGACGACGGCACCTACGGCCGCAAGGGCGTCGTGACCGTTCCGCTGGAGGAGCAGATCGTCGCGGGCGAGAATTACGATGAGGTTATCGCGATCGGCCCGGTGATCATGATGAAGTTCGTTTGCCTGACGACGAAGAAGTACGGCGTAAAGACCGTGATTTCGATGAACCCGATCATGATCGACGGCACCGGCATGTGCGGCGGCTGCCGACTGACGGTGGGCGGCGAGACGAAGTTCGCGTGCGTGGACGGCCCGGAATTCGACGGCCATCTCGTGGATTTCGACGAAGCGATGAAGCGCGGCGCGATGTACCGCGATTTCGAGGCGCACAAGCGCGAGGAAACCTGCGCGCTTTTGAATAAGAAGGAGGCTGAATGACATGGCTGAGAAGAATATGAGCCTCAAAAAGTGCCCGATGCCGTCGCTGGACCCGAATTACCGCAACAAGGTGTTCGAGGAAGTCGCGACCGGCTACACCTATGAAATGGCGATTGAAGAGGCGCGCCGCTGCCTGCATTGCAAGAACAAGCCCTGCGTGAGCGCGTGCCCGGTCTGCATTGACATTCCCGCGTTTATCGAGCGCGTGGCCAACGAGGACATCGAGGGCGCGTTCGAGGTGCTGAACAAGCAGTCGTCGCTGCCGGCGGTCTGCGGCCGCGTCTGCCCGCAGGAGACGCAGTGCGAATCCAAATGCGTGCGCGGCATCAAGGGCGAGCCGGTGGGCATCGGCCGTCTGGAGCGCTTCGTGGCGGACTGGCATCGCGAGCATGCGACCGAGGCGCCGAAGGCCCCCGAATCGAACGGCCACAGGGTGGCGGTGATCGGCGCGGGCCCGGCGGGCCTGACCTGCGCGGGCGATCTGGCGCGCATGGGCTATAAGGTCACGGTGTTCGAGGCGCTGCACGTCGCGGGCGGCGTGCTGAGCTATGGCATTCCGGAATTCCGTCTGCCGAAGGCGATCGTGAATAAGGAAGTCGACAACCTGAAGGCCATGGGCGTGGACATCGAGACCGATATGGTCATCGGCAAGGTGCTCACGATCGACGAACTGTTTGAGGACGGCTACGAGGCGGTATTCATCGGCTCCGGCGCGGGCCTGCCGCGGTTCATGGGCATTCCGGGCGAGAGCCTGAAGGGCGTGTATTCCGCAAACGAGTTCCTGACCCGCATCAACCTCATGAAGGCGTACAAGCCGGACAGCAAGACCCCGATTCGCCATGGCCACAAGGTCGCGGTCGTCGGCGGCGGCAACGTCGCGATGGACGCGGCGCGCTGCGCGAAGCGTCTGGGCGCGGAAGAGGTTTACATCGTGTATCGCCGCGGCATGGAAGAGCTGCCGGCGCGCCGCGAGGAAGTCGAGCACGCGGAGGAAGAGGGCATCATCTTCAAGACCCTCACGAACCCCGTCGAGGTGCTGGGCTATAACAATCCCGACGATCCGAGAGACCCGAAGAACGGCGAGGTCATCGGCATGAAGTGCGTCGAGATGGAGCTGGGCGAGCCGGATGCGTCCGGACGCCGCCGCCCGATCGTGAAGGAAGGCAGCGAATTCGTGCTCGATATCGACACGATGATCATGGCGCTGGGCACCAGCCCGAACCCGCTGATCCGCTCCACCACGCCCGGTCTGGACGCGAACAAGCACGGCTGCATCGTGACCCAGGGCGAGGACGGCCTGACCAGCCGCGAAGGCGTGTATGCAGGCGGCGACGCAGTAACCGGCGCGGCGACCGTCATTCTGGCGATGGGCGCGGGCAAGAACGCGGCCAAGGCGATCGACGAATACATCAAATCCAAATAACGCATTTTTGAAAACGTCGCAACGGGAATTGCGGCGTTTTTTTTGCGCGCCGGGGGAGGCGCGGGGACGATTCGCCTGAAAATGGTAGTATCGTATCCTGCGACATAACAATATTCCGATAAAGTGCATAATTGCGTGTATACGACATAAAATAATAAGACAATTTTCATTGACAAAATCGGGGGGAACGTATTGACATTTCGCATAAATGATGCTATAGTAAAAACATCGAAGGTTAATTGATTGTAATTTTCCGGAACGATAGCAGGGAGGGAACGCCTTGAATCAGCCGATGTTGGAGATGTCGGGAATCCAAAAATATTTCCCTGGCGTTCATGCGCTGGATGATTGCCGGTTCGATCTTCGCGCGGGCGAGGTTCATGCGCTGGTTGGAGAAAACGGCGCGGGAAAGTCCACGCTGATGAAGATCCTGTCCGGCGTTTATGCGCGCGACGGCGGCGTCGTCAGGCTGGACGGCAGGGAAATCCACGTAAAGGACACGCTGGAGGCGCAGCATCTGGGTATCAGCATCATTCATCAGGAGATCAATCTGATGCAGGATCTGACCGTGTCCGAGAACATCTATATCGGCCGCGAGCCGACGCGCGGCATTCTGCTCAACGGCGCAAGGCAGGACGCGCAGACGAACGCGCTGCTCGATTCGCTGCATCTGGCGGACATTCGCGCGAATACGCGCGTGCGCACGCTGACCGTCGCCAAGCAGCAGATGGTCGAAATTGCGAAGGCGCTGTCGTTCAGCAACACGCGCATACTGATCATGGACGAGCCGACCGCGGCGCTGACGGAATCGGAGATCGAAGATCTGTTCATATTCATCCGCCGGCTGAAGGCGCAGGGCGTCGGAATCGTGTATATTTCGCATCGCATGGAAGAGCTGCGGATCATCGCCGACCGCGTCACGGTCATGCGCGACGGCAAATACGTGGGCACGCGGGACATGGCGGACGTGACCATGGATGAGATCATCAGCATGATGGTCGGCCGCGTTATCTACGAACAGCCCAAGACGCATTCCGCGGTTCCGAAGGGCGCGCCGGTCGTGCTGGAGGTGAAAAACCTCTGCTCGCCCGCGGTAAAGGGCGTGAGCTTCTCGCTGCGGGAGGGCGAAATTCTGGGCCTCGCGGGGCTGATGGGCGCGGGGCGGACGGAAGTCGCGCGGCTGATCTGCGGCGCGGACCCGATGAGCGACGGCGAAATCCGGGTGCGCGGAAAGAAAATGAACATTCAGTCCCCCAACGACGCGGTGCGCGCGGGCATCGGCTATCTGTCCGAGGACCGCAAGCGCTACGGGCTGTGCCTCGGCCTCTCCGTGGCGGACAATGTCGCGCTGCCGAATCTGAATGAAATGACGGCGGGCCCCGTGGTCAACGATCATAAGATTGTAAGGACGGCGGAAAAATACGTCCGGCTCATTCAGATCAAAACGCCGGGCGTTCACGCGCCCACGCGCGGTCTTTCCGGCGGCAATCAGCAGAAGGTCGTCATTGGCAAGTGGCTGGAGAGAAACTGCGACATACTGATTTTCGACGAGCCGACGCGCGGCATCGACGTGGGCGCGAAGAGCGAAATCTACAGGCTGATGAACGATCTGGCGCGCCAGGGAAAGTCCATCATCATGATTTCATCGGAGATGCCGGAGCTTCTGCGAATGTCCGACCGGGTGGTGGTCATGTGCGAAGGCGCGAAGACCGGCGAACTGCCCATTGAAGAGGCGACGCAGGAAAAGATCATGACCCTTGCGACACAGCATACGGGAGGCTGACGAACCATGAATAAAAAGATGAATCTGCAGGCGCTCCTCGCGCCGGCCGCGCTGGTGATCCTCTATGTATTCTTCGCCGTCTTCGGCAAGAAGTTTTTCGACGTCTACACGCTGAAAACGATCCTCGAATCGTCGTATTACGTGGGCTTCATGGCGTTCGGCGTGACGTTCGTAATCATCTCCGGCGGCATCGATCTTTCGCTGGGATCGAACATGATGTGCTCGGCGCTGATCGGCTGCTACGCCTACAGCAAATGGGGCTGGCCGCTGTGGGCGGGCATTCTGCTGTGCATCGCCGTGGGAACGGCGTTCGGATTCCTGAACGGCGTCATGATCGCGAAATTCAAGCTCCCGCCGTTCATCGCGACGCTCGGCACGCAGATGGTCACGCTCGGCCTGGGCTCGATCATTACCAACGTTCAGACCCAGCGCTTCCCGACCGTCGGAACGACCGACGAATGGTTCAAGCAGGTGTTCTACCGCTGCAACCTGTTTGGAATCAAGGGCTTCCCGATCGGCGCGGTGTATCTGTTCGCCGCGTTCTTCCTCGCGATTTTCCTTCTGAACAAGACGAAGTTCGGCCGCTACGCGCTGGCGATCGGCTCCAACGAAGAGGCGGCGCGCCTCTCCGGCGTGAAGACGGATCGGTGGAAGATCCTGATTTATACCGTGTGCGGCCTGTTCTGCGCGGTGGCGGGCGTTTTCTACGCCGCGTGCTTCACGACCGTCATTCCCGGCACGGGCAACGGCCTTGAAATGAACGGCATTACCGCGGTTATCATCGGCGGCACGTCCATGGCGGGCGGCTCGGGCTCCATCGTCGGAACCATGATCGGCGTGTTCATCATGTCGGTTCTGAAAAACGGCCTTCCGTCGATCGGGCTTCAGTCCCAGTGGCAGACGTTCTTTACCGGCCTGGTCGTGATCGGCGCGGTGCTGCTGGATCAGGCGCGAATCCGCGCGGCGTCCAGAATCCGCAAGAGCTGAATGGTCTTCAACCGGACGCAGCTCCGGTGAGAATAGGCGAACCCATTTATAAAAAGGAGGAACCCAACATGAAGAAGATCCTTGCAATCCTGCTGGCAGTCCTGATGGTACTGGCGATGACCGCCGGCGCCGTTGCCGAAGAGAAGCTCTACATCCCCGTGATGGCGAAGGGCTTCCAGCACCAGTTCTGGCAGACCGTTGCCGCCGGCGCGCAGAAGGCCGCCGAGGACTACAATGTCGAAATCTATTTCGACGGCCCCGCCTCTGAAACCAACATCGACGAGCAGGTCGAAATGCTGAAGTCGGAAATGGCGAAGAATCCCAAGGCGATCGCGCTGGCGGCGCTGTCCACCGACGCGGTTATGACCGAGCTGCAGGAATGCGTCGAAAAGGGCATTCCGGTCATCGGCTTTGACTCCGGCGTTCCGGGCGCTCCCGAAGGCGCGATCAAGGCGACCGCTTCCACCAACAATGAAAACGCCGCCGCGCTCGCCGCGGAGAAGATGATGGAGCAGGAAGGCTTTGCCGATATGCTCAAGGCTGCGACCGCCGAGAATCCCGTCGTGATCGCCGTGATTTCTCAGGAAGCGGTTTCCGGATCGATCGTCGGCCGCACGACCGGCTTCGTCAACAAGATGGCGGAACTGGCGGGCGCGTGCAACACGGTATCGGTCACCGGACATGATCTGTGGAAGAACGAAGTGGAAGGCGCGGGCGTGATCATTCACGTTCAGATTTCCGCCACCACCGAAGCGACCGACGTCGCCACGGCGTCCAACGCGGTTCTGAATATGGACGGCCTGAAGGCGGTCTTCCTCTCCAACGAAGGCGCGGTTACCGGCTTCCTGGCGGCGACTGCGGACGGCTCCGACCTCGCGGAAGGCGGACGCTACGACGGCCTGATGGTTGCGGGCTTCGACGCCGGCGCGACGCAGAAGAACGCCGTTCGCAACGGCTGGTTCATCGGCTCCGTGACGCAGGACCCCTACATGATCGGCTACTACGCGGTTGAGCTGGCTGTGAAGGCCGCCAACGGCGAAGAGGTTTCCGATGTGGATACCGGCGCGCAGTGGTACACCGCCGCGAATATCGACGATGAAATGATCTCCATGCTGGTTTACGATTAATCGACGGAATGCATTCGCCCCGGAGGCCTTCTCCGGGGCGCTTTGCGCTTTAAAAACGACGAAATTCGGAGAGCGCCGTTAAAACTGCGCGCGGCGAAACAAATCGCGTGCCTCAGGCGTCCAATATATGGAACCCGGAGAAGAGAGGCGAGAAGCGATGAAGAAATGGCTGGTCGGAATTCTGGCGGTGATCTGCGCGTGCATGCCGCTGAGCGTTGCGCCGGCGGAGGCGCTGCCGAAGGAGAATTTCGACACGATGCTCCCGGTGCTGGATTCGATTCTGCGCTGCTGCGTGGAAAACGACATGGTTTACGACCCGGCGAATCCCGACTTCTTCTGGTCGGCGCTGTACTATTATTGCGTCAATTGGGCGGCGGACGATCCGGAATGCGAGATTGCAAACGGCGAGCTGCGCGTGCCGGTCGAGAAGATGAAGGCGTATGCGGCGGCGTTTTTCGATGGATTTGAAGCGTTTCCCGCGCCGCGGGCGGATTGCGTGATTCGCTACGATGCGGACTGGCAATCGTATTTCATGCCGCTGAGCGACGCGAGCGACAGCGAATTGCGCGTGACCTCGGCCTACGATCAGCCGAACGGCTCGGTTTCCGTGCGCGCGGAGCTGGTGGGCGAGGACGGAAAGGCGATCGCGGCGCTGAATGCGTTTCTGGTGCCGACCGAGGCCACGGATTTGAACGATCAGTTCCCCTTCAGCGTCAGCGACGCGCTGGTGGAGGCGGACGAATAGCGACAGACGATATAGGAAAGAGGGGATGGAGATGAGGCGCTGCAGGGTCCTGGCCGGAATCGCTCTTTAAATGAATGAAAAAGGAGAAATGCCCTATGGCGATTCCGGAGAAGAAGATTTACCCCCGCACGGGCGACGCGCAGACGGTTTACCTGCGCGAGGTCGTGCGCAATGCCAATATCGAGATCGGCGAATACACGATGTACAACGATTTCGTTTCCGATCCGCGCGATTTTGAGAAAAACAACGTGCTGTATCACTATCCGGTGAACGGCGACAAGCTGATCATCGGCAAATTCTGCTCGATTGCGTGCGGCGCGCGGTTTTTGTTCGCCAGCGCGCACCATGCGCTCGGCTCGCTTTCGACGTATCCGTTCCCGATTTTCTTTGAGGAATGGGATTTGAACGGCAAGGACATCGCGAGCGCGTGGGATCATCGGGGCGATATCGTGATCGGCAACGACGTGTGGATCGGCTACGAGGCCGTGATTCTCGCGGGCGTAACGATCGGCGACGGCGCGATCATCGGCGCGCGCGCGGTGGTGACGAAGGATGTGCCTCCGTACACGATCGTCGGCGGCGTTCCGGCGCGGCCGATTCGCAGGCGATTTGACGAGGAAACCGTCCAAAAGCTCCTGCGCCTCCGCTGGTGGGACTGGGAGAAGGAAAAAATACGGCGGAATCTTCCGGCGATCCAGAATGGAAAAATAGACGAACTGGAATAGCGTTCCATGCCCGGCAAGAACTTGCCGGGCACAGTCTGTTGAAAAACCCCGGAGAGCTCGAGAGGGCCGCAGCCCTCTCGAACTTTCAATCGTACCCGGCGACATGCGCGGCGGGGGCGGGCTATTTTTGCGGAGGAAAATCCCATTTTCCGGGAGCAAAAATAGATACCTTGCAGATTTTGCGCCCGGGGATTTCGAAGAAATCCTAGCAAAATCTGTCAAAGGGGTGGTAGTGGCGGGGGAAGTAGTTCCCCCGTCCACCAGCTTGTCAAAAACTTGTTTTTGACAAGCTGCATGCCCGGCAATTGCTTGCCGGGCAATTTTATGATTATTTTCATGGAAATCAACTTGAAATCAATAGAAAATGCATGCGGACTGCGCTATATTAGAAGCAGCGCAGTAGGTTGAAACGCGCGGAAGGGGATGGACATGAGCAGCCGGGTTTTGAAGCTGTTGGTCGATTCGTTCGGGCAGATTCTGCTGCCGGGACTGACGATGACGATACCGCTGACGGCAATTTCGTTTACGCTGGGCATGGGCATTGCGATCGTGACGGCGCTGGTGCAGTTCGCGAACGTCAGGGTGCTCAAGCAGATCGCGCGGTTTTATATCTGGGTCATTCGCGGAACGCCCCTGCTGGTGCAGCTGTTCGTGGTGTTTTACGGGCTGCCGGACGTGGGCATCATCCTCGATCCGTTTCCGGCGGCGGTGATCGTGTTCGCCATCAACGAGGGCGCGTATTGCGCCGAGACGATGCGCGCGGCGCTGGAGGCCGTGCCGGCGGGGCAGATGGAGGCCGGCTATTGCGCGGGCATGAGCTATTTGCAGATCATTCGCAGAATCGTGCTGCCGCAGGCGCTGCGAACGGCATTTCCGCCGCTTTCGAATTCGCTGATTTCGATGGTGAAGGACACGTCGCTGGCGGCGAATATCACGGTGATGGAGATGTTCATGGCCACGCAGCGCATTGCGGCGCGCACGTATGAGATGCTGCCGCTGTATTGCGAGGTCGCGGTGATTTATCTGATGTTTTCCACGGTGCTGACGTGGATTCAGCGCGCGGGCGAGAGGAGGCTGAACACCTATGGCGGGCGCAAATCGTGAGCGGCTGGTGGCGGTCGAGGGCGTTCGAAAGGCGTTCGGCGCAAACGAGGTTTTAAAAAACGTGCGCCTCGAGGTGGACAAGGGCGACGTAATGGCGATTCTCGGGCCGAGCGGCTCGGGAAAGACGACGCTCTTGCGATGCATGAACTTTCTGGAGCGCGCGGACGGCGGGCAAATGGAATTCGGCGGCGAGAAATTCGATCTGCACGGCGCGGCGAAGCGCGATATCGCGCGGATTCGCCGGCGGACGGCGTTTGTGTTCCAGAGCTACAATCTGTTTCTGAATAAGACGGCGATCGGCAACATCATGGAGGGCCTGGTGATCGCGCGCAAAATGGACAAGGCCGAGGCGCGCGAGCGCGGCATGCGGATGCTGAAAAAGGTGGGGCTCGAGGATCGCGCCAACGCCTATCCCAGCGAGCTGTCCGGCGGCCAGCAGCAGCGCGTGGCGATTGCGCGCGCGCTCGCGACCGATCCGGAGATCATCTATTTCGACGAGCCGACCAGCGCGCTCGACCCGGAGCTGACGGGCGAGGTGCTGAGCGTAATGCGCGATCTGGCGAACGACGGCATGACGATGCTGGTCGTGACGCACGAGATGGGGTTTGCGCGCAATGTGTCCAATCGCGTGGCGTTTATGGAAAACGGCGTGATTGTGGAAGAGGGAGAGTCCGTGGCGTTCTTCGAGCGGCCGCGGGAGGCGCGCACGCGCGCTTTTCTGCGCATGCTCGATGGCGATCAATAAAAGAAGGGAGACAAAACGATGAAGAATTGGATTCGCATTGCGGCGCTTGCGCTGGCGATTATGGTGCTGGGCGCGTCCGCGCTGGCGGAGGGCGGCGATCTGCTGGCCCGGATTCAGGAAAAGGGCGAGATCGTTGTGGCGACGGAGGGCGCGTGGGCGCCGTGGACGTATCACGACGAGACCGGCGCGCTGGTCGGGTTCGACGTGGAGGTGGCCGAGGGCATCGCCGCGAAGCTGGGCGTGACGGCGAAATTTGCCGAAACCGAATGGGACGGCATTTTCGCGGGCCTGGATTCCGGGCGATACGACATTGCCGCCAACGGCGTGGAGGTGACCGAGGAGCGCGCGCAGAAATACGATTTCTCCACGCCCTACGGCTACATTCGCACGGCGCTGATCGTGCGCGGCGACAACGAGGAGATCGCGAAGTTCGAGGATCTGAAGGGCAAGCACACCGCGAACTCGATCGCGAGCACGTATATGACGCTGGCGGAGAGCTACGGCGCGACCGCCGCGGGCGTGGACACGCTGGATCAGACGATTCAGATGGTGCTGTCCGGCCGCGCGGACGCGACGCTGAACGCCGAGGTATCGTTCTATGATTATATGAACGCGCATCCGGACGCGAATTTGAAGGTGGTTGCGCTCACGGACGAGGCCTCGCAGGTGGCGATTCCGATCCGCAAGGAAGAGGACAGCGCGACGCTGAAGGAAGCGATCAATCAGGCGATCAGCGAGCTGGCCGAGGAAGGCGAGCTGACCCGCATTTCCGAAAAGTATTTCGGGAAGGATATCACGAAGTCTGAATAATTGTGGCGGGGGAACTGCTTCCCCCGCCACTACCACCCCCACGGTGCCGCGTCAAAATCTTCGATTTTGCCGTCGGCAGTTTCGCCTTCGGCGAAACCTGAAAACCCTTTGGGTTTTCAGCCTTTACAGTCTCCGCTAAAATCCTTCGGATTTTCGGGCGCGGAGCCTGCAAGGTATCTTTTTTCGCTCTCGGGAAATGGGATTTCCCTCCGCAAAAATAGCCCGCCAGGCGACAAACCTAAATCTTTGATTTAGCTTTGTCGGTCGCGAAGCGACTTGCTTGCCAAGGGCAAGCAACCTTGCCGCCGTACACGCCGCCGGGTACGATTGTAATTCGAGAGGACTTCGCCCTCTCGAGCTCTCCCGGGGTTGGTTCGATAAGCGAAAGGCCGCCGAAGCTGCGAAATGCTTTGGCGGTCGTTTTTGAAATGCAAGCCGCCGAAGAGATATTTCTCCGGCGGCCTGTTTTTTTGGATTTTGTTTTTTTACCCCACCTGCACGGACGGGAAGAGCTGCGCGTCGGTGTGCGGCAGGAAGCACGCGGCGACGAACGCGTCCATATAGCCCGGCTCGGTCGAGAGCTCGAGATACGTCATGCTGCGCGCGAGCTCGGCGACCTTTTCCTCGGACTGCGCGCTGGTCAGCATCGCGTACGCGCCGGAGAGCGACGAATTGCCGATATAGGAGAACAGCTCCTGATCGATGTCCGGCAGCATGCCGATCATGACCGCGTTGCGCATGTTGATGCCGCTGCCGATGCCGCCGGCGACGTAGACATGGCCGAGCACGCTCGGGTCCATGCCCATGGAGGAAAGCATCGTCATCGTCGCGGAGAAGATCGCGCCCTTCGCGCGGATGAACGAATCGATGTCGACCTCGTTGATTTCCACATCGCGAACGCTGCCGGTGTCCTCCTTGAAGGCGATGACATAGCTGCCCATGCCGTTTTCATCGCGGCGGACGCGCCGGCCCTCGCGCGAGAATTTGCCTTTTCCGTTGATAATGCCGGTGCGATAGAGCTCGGCGATGATATCGATAATGCCCGAGCCGCAGATGCCCACGGGGTGCTCGGTATTGCCGATGGTGGTGAAATGCGGCTCCATGGTGTCGATATCGATGGCGCAGGAATCGATTGCACCGTCGGTCGCGCGCATGCCGCAGGAGATGTCGCCGCCCTCGAACGCCGGGCCCGCCGAGCAGGCGCAGCTCATCAGGAATTCGTTGTTGCCGAAGACCAGCTCGCCGTTCGTGCCCAGGTCGATGAACAGCGAAAGCTCCTCCTTGTTCCACAGCATCGAGGCAAACGCGCCCGCGGTGATGTCGCCGCCGACGTAGGAGCCGATGTTCGGCGCGAGCATCAGCTTCGCCTCCGGATGCAGGCCGAGGCGCAATTCGTTCGCGCGCATCGGATCGGCATGGAAGAACGAGGGAATGTACGGCTCCATGCGCACCGGGTCCGCGTCCAGACCGAGCAGCAGGTGGTTCATCGTGGTGTTGCCGGCGAGGCACATGCGGTAAATGCGGTCGGGCGCGAGATTTGCGCTGCGGCACATTTCCTGAATCAGCGGGCGGAGGGATTCGTCGATCACGGCCTTCTGCAGCCGTGCGCTGCCGCCCTCCTTGCTGGATTCGATGATGCGGTTGATCACGTCCGCGCCGTAGCGAATCTGGCCGTTGCCGGTGCTCGCCTTGGCCAGCACATTGCCGTTCGCCATATCGATCAGCAGCGCCGCGACCGACGTGGTTCCCAAATCGACCACGAGGCCGGCGATCGGCGCTTCGTCCGCGCCGGGCAGCACGTCCAGCACGCGCGCGGTATCGCCCTCGGTTTCGAGAATGGCGCGCACGTCGAACGCGTTTTCGCGCAGCACGCGGGCCAGCTTTTTGAGAGCCACATACGCGATCACGACCGTCTCCGCGCCCGTTTCCTCGCGCAGCTTCCACGCCAGGCGCTCGTTGTCCGGCATCGTGTCGTCCATCGACGGCTCGGCCAGCTGCACGCGCACGCTGCTTAAGTTATTGCCAAATTCGATGCCCGCCTCGGCGATTTCGCGCTTCGTGGCATTGAAGATTTCCAGCTCCTTCGGCGACGAAATGTCCGCCACCTTCATGCGGCTGCGATAGGCCGACGCGATGTCCGGCACCTCGACGGTCACGTCGCCGGTGAGCTTGCTGACGCACGAAAGCCGCCAGCCCTGCGCGTATTCCTCGTCGGTGATGTGGCGCGTCTGCGGGGAATCCAGTTCGCCCTGAATCAGCTTTACGCGGCATTTACCGCACGCGCCGTTTCCGGAGCATGGGGCGTCGATCGCGACGTTGGCGCGGCGCGCCGTTTCAAGCAGATTGTCGCCCTCTGCGGCATGAATGACTACATCAGCGCCATTCACGCGAAACCTTACAGAAACCATAGATATCCTCCTTTTTGAACGCTCAGTTCCATTTTATTATAGCAAATCCAGACGCCGATTGTCAAACAAAACGCGGTTCCATCAAAACGATCGAACCGCGCCTAGATGCTGAAGACCCAGGGGAGAGCTCGAGAGGGCAAAGTCCTCTCGAACTTAAAATCGAGCCCAGCGACATGCGCGGCGGCAAGGTTGCTTGCCTGAAGGCAGGCAAGTCGCTGCGCGACCGGCAAAGCTAAATCAAAGATTTAGGTTTGCCGCCTCGCGGGCTTTTTTCGCGAAGGGAAATCTTATTTCCCGAGAGCGAAAAAAGATTCCTTGCAGATTTTGCGCCCGGGGATTCTGAAAGAATCCTAGCAAAATCTGGTAGGGGTGTGTCTGCACTCATATAACGATACAGAGAACGCTAACACAGGCGTAATAATCGAGCGCTGTTTTCGCGGTTTTCCGCCTTTGGAGGGGGCGCAAATTCTGAAGCCTGTCCTCATTCTATCCGTTGTCTCTTTTCATTTTTTTTCTCTAGTCATTTTTCTATGACTTCACTTTTTCCACAGGCATATCTTTGGCCATTGCAAGCCGAAGGTTCAACTCTCGGCTATAAAGGCAGCACAGATAAAAAGTATATCCCCATACAGCTGCACAATCATAGTTCTGAAGTTCTTTGTCAGAAAGTAGGCCGTGGCTAATTTGATCTCGCATGCCAAAGCAATATTCACTAGGGCAATACCGCATAGAAAAAGCAAAACGCAGGCCGATATGATATAATGGACGTATGGATAAACAGATGACGATT
>CAKUKM010000048.1 GCA_934663595.1 uncultured Clostridia bacterium
AGGAGTTTTTCTTTCCCCCTCACCGCTTAAGCTCCACTGAACCCCACGCCTAGCGTGGGGTTTTCGGCATACAAAAACGGCTCCCGGATGCATTCCGGGAGCCGTTTATAAAAAAGGATTCCCCTGCAAGTAAAACGCCTCCGCCCGATTCATTCGGCGGAGGCGTTTTGCTTTTTATTTCTTTTCGGCCCTGGCCTTTTCCAGCTTGATCTGGCGGCGATTGACGACCTCGGCGCTCTTGGGCTGAATGTCGCCGGCCTTCATCAGCGCGTCGCGCGTGAGCGACGGGCCGATCAGCTCGTAAATCAGCACCGCAAACAGCACGATATTGCGAATCAGCGCGCCCTGCGTGGGGCCGAGCTCCATGGCGGTCAGGCACATGCCCAGCGCAACGCCCGCCTGCGGAAGCAGCGTAATGCCCAGATATTTGGTGACGTTTTCATCGCAGCCGGTCGCCTTGCAGCTCGCGTATGCGCCCAGATATTTGCCCAGCGAGCGGAACAGGATGAACACCAGGCCGATGCCCACGATCGCCAGATCGGCAAATACGTCCAGCTCCAGCTCCGCGCCGCTGATGACGAAGAACAATACGTACAGCGGAGCCGTCCAGCCGTCGGCCTTTTCCATCAGGTCGCCGGACAGCGGGCAGAGGTTGCAGAAGATCGTTCCCAGCATCATGCACACCAGCAGCGAGGAAAAGCCGATATGCACGCTGCCGATGCTGAACTCGATCTTCGAAAGCGCGACGGTGAAGAGCACCATGCCGATCGTGAGCGACAGGCGGTTGGAATTGGAATTGAACAGCTTTTCCAGCTGCGTCAGGATATAGCCCATCAGCGCGCCCAGACCGAGCGAGAGCACGATCTCGAGCATCGGCTCGAGCAGAATCGACACCAGGTCGAACGCGCCGTATTCCAGCGCGCGCGCAACGCCGAACGAAACCGCGAACACGACCAGACCCACCGCGTCGTCCAGCGCGACGACGGGCAGCAGAATGTCGGTGAGCTTGCCCTTGGCCTTGTACTGGCGAACGACCATCAGGGTCGCCGCCGGCGCGGTCGCCGTCGCAATCGCGCCCAGCGTGATCGCCTGCGGGACGGACAGCTTGTCGTTTCCGAGAATGAAATGCAGCGCAATCAGCGCGATATCGACGAACAGCGCCGCCGTCAACCCCTGAACGACGCCGACGACCGTGGCCTGCCGGCCGGTTTCGCGCAGCGAAGAAAGCCGGAATTCATTGCCGATGGCAAATGCGATAAAGCCGAGCGCGACTTCGCTGAACATCTTCAGGCCGTCCAGCTGCTCCATCGACGAAAAGCCGATTCCGGGAACGCCCAGCTGGCCGAGGCAGTACGGGCCGATCAGCACGCCCGCAATCAGATAAGCCGTTACCGCGGGCAGCGAAAAGCGCTTGACCACGCGCGTCATCATAAGGCCGGCGATTACCGCCACGGCGAGGGATAAAAGTGCAGTCATGTTTCTCTCTTCTCTCCTGTTATTCATTCAAACTCCGCTATTATAAAGAGAAAATATTGCTTCTGTCAATGCGCTGGAGTAAAGATTTGAATTGCGGGCAAAAAAAGAATCGCCCGGAGAAGGGCGATTCAGCTTGTCAAAAAAGTCTTTTTGACAAGCTGGTGGACGGGGAAGCAAGCTCCCCCGCCACTACCACCCCCTCCAGATTTTGCTTGAGTCCTACGGACTCCGGCCGCAAAATCTGCAAGGTAGCTATTTTCTCTCCGGGAAATGGGATTTCCCTGCGATAAAATAGCCCCGCGCTCACCGCGCATGTCGCTGAGCTCGATTTTTAATTCGAGAGGGCTTCGGCCCTCTCGAGCTCTCCTAGGTTTTTTGACAGTCTGAATCTCCCGGAGAAGGGCGATTCGGATTTTATGCGCATTACAGCAACGCGCCCGCCGCGCCGATTAAAAAACCCAGCACCGCGCCGAGGTTGATCAGCGTTTTCAGTTCCCGGTTCATGACCGACAGGATCATCCTTTCCAGCTCGGCAATGTCCATCTGATTGATCTTGTCCGTCACGATTTGCGCGATTTCAAACGATTCCGCCAGCTTCGGCGCGTTTTTTGCCATGAACGCCGAGTATGCGCCGCGCATGCGCGGGCGCAGATCGTTCAAAAGCGGCTTCAGCCGATCCGCGGGCGCATTCAGCAGCCGGTCGGCCTCGGATTCCAGAAATGCATTGATCTGCGGAACGCCCTCCTGCTCGATATAGCGATTGATTTCCAGCGCAATCGGATCGGTAAACGACGCGAGCCTGTCAGACGAAATGAACATCGAAAGCATCGAGCCCTGCAGCCGCGCGGATACCGTCTGCTGCACCGCCTTCGCCACCGCATGCCCGAGATCCATTTGATTCAGCCGCTCGGAAACGCGCGCGGAAGCCCGCTCGAGCGCCGCCGCGCGCAGCGATTCCGCGGATTCCTCGCCCGCGATTGCGCCGAGCGATTCCTTCAGCGTGCGATTTTCCATCAGCTCGCCCAGCGCGGCGGCCGCGCCGTCGGCAAATGCGCTTTCGAGCTTCTCGCTCGTGAGCGCGCGGGTCAGTTCGTCCCGGCCGAGCAGACTTTCGGAAACCGCATTGCCCACCGCGCGCGCCAGATCGCCGCGGCGCTTGGGAATTACGCCCGGCGTAAACGGCAATGCGCGGCCGAATACGCGAATCTCCTTCAGCGGGCGAAACAGCATTTTTACCGCGATGTAGTTCGTGAAATACCCGATGACGCCGCCGACGAGCGCGCCGGTCAAAAGATGCACCCAGTTCATAGCGCCTCCCGATCCAGAGACAGCGCCCGGCACGCGTTTTCATAGAGCGTCTCCGCCGTCGCGTCCGGCGATTCGCCGCGCAGAAACGCGATTTTTGAAACCGTGTAGGAAACAAACGCCGGCTCGTTTCGCTTGCCGCGCATCGGCACCGGGGCCATGTACGGGCAATCCGTCTCGGAAAGCAGGCGATCCGCGGGCATTTTTTCGGCCACCTCGGCGAGCTTCGGCGCGTTTTTGAACGTCACCGCGCCCGAAAGCGAAATGTACAGCCCCAAATCCAGATAGACCTTCGCCGATTCCCAGCTGCCCGTGAAGCAATGCATGATTCCGGCGGGCATCCGGCCCGATTTCGCGCGCGCGCGCAGCATGTCCATGCAGTCGCCGTGCGCCTCGCGAATGTGCAGCTGAACCGGCATGTTCAGCGAATACGCCAAATCGAGCTGCCGATCAAATACCTCGCGCTGAACGTCGCGCGGCGAGAGATCATAGTGGTAATCCAGCCCGATTTCGCCGAACAAACGGCACTTTTCGCGCGAGAGATAGGAAAGCATCTCCTTTTCCACCGAATCGGAATAGCGAATCGAGTTGTGCGGATGCACGCCGATCGCCCCATACAGAAAATCGCGCGATTCCACGAGCGAAAAGACCTTCTCCTGATTCGGCGCTTCTTCGCACGGATCGGCCACAACCACCGCGCGCCGCCCGCCCGCCTGAACGAATCGATCGATAACCTCCGGCAAATCCGAATCAAACGCCGGATCCGCAATATGACAGTGCGTATCAAATAAAATCATAAAAAAACTCTCCAAATCCCAAAAGCGAGCTTGTCAAAGCGAGCCCCAAAACGCCACCCTTTGTGCCTTTTCCACCACGGAAAAGGCGCAAAAGCTGAAACCCGCCAATCCAAAGCTCTCCCCAAAGCAAGTTTTTCAAAGAGGGAGAGCGCGAGAGGGGGATTTCTTTTTGAAAAAAGAAATCCCCCTCTCGCAAAAACCCACTTAACTCCCTCTTACCCGATCTCACTCCCCGGCGCAACTTCGCCGTCTACCGTGAGGAGACGAACGCGACCGTCGGGATCCTCGGCGCAAAGGAGCATGCCTTCGGAGACCTGACCGGCCATTTTGCGCGGCGCGAAATTCGCGACCATCACAACGGTTTTGCCGACCATTTCTTCGGGCGTGTAGTACTTTGCAATGCCGGAGCAGACCGTTTTGGTCACACCGTTGCCAATGTCGAGCGTCTCCTTCAGGAGCTTTTCGCTCTTGGCAACGCGTTCGCACGCGATCACCTTCGCCGCAATCAGCTTGATCTTCAGGAAATCATCGAAGGACGCGAGCGCCGGCTTTTCGGGCTCCGCAGGCGCTTCTTTTTTCTCGGGAACGGGCTTTTCGGGCTGCTTCGCCTTTTCGGCCGCTTCCTTTTCCGCCGCAATGGATTCGAGCTCCTTCTTGATATCCACGCGCGGGAACAGCGCCGCACCCTTTTCCACCTTCGTGCCCGGCTTCAAGCCGCCGAACTTCTGAACGGATTCCCACGTCTTCAGCGCCGGATCGACCACGCCCAGCTGAGAAAAGATCTTCTCCGGCGTGGACGGCATCGTCGGGTAAATGTGCACCGCAATCGCGCGAATGCATTCCGCCAGATAATACATCACCGTCTTCAGACGCGGCAGCGTTTCCTCGCTCTTGCAGAGCACCCACGGCTGCGTGATGTCAATGTAGCGATTGCAATCGCCGATCAGCTTCCAAATTTCGGAAAGCGCAACAGAGAACTGCAGCGCGTCCATCTGCTTCTCCACCGCTTCGGGCAGCGCCTCAAAGCGCTCGCGCAGCGCGCGATCCGGCTCCTGTTCCTCGCCCGGCTCCGGAACGATGCCGCCGAAATACTTCTCGATCATCGCAACCGTGCGCGATACGAGATTGCCCAGGTCGTTGACCAGATCGGCGTTCATGCGGGTCAGAAGCGCCTCGTTCGTGTAATTGCCGTCCGCGCCGAAGGGCATTTCGCGCATCAGGTAGTACCGCAGCGTGTCCACGCCGTAGCGCGCCACGATCGGCTGCGCGTATTCGATATTGCCCTTGGATTTGCTCATCTTGTCGCCGCCGAACAGCATCCAGCCATGGCCGAATACCTGCTTGGGCAGCGGCAGACCCAGCGCGTGCAGCATGATCGGCCAGTAAATCGTGTGGAAGCGCACGATCTCCTTGCCCACCAGGTGAATGTCCGCCGGCCAGTACTTTTTGAACAGCTCGTCGTGATCCGTGCCGTAGCCCAGCGCGGTAATGTAGTTCGTCAGCGCGTCGATCCAGACGTAAATGACATGCTTGGGATCAAAATCGACCGGAACGCCCCATTTGAACGACGTGCGCGATACGCACAGATCCTGAAGACCCGGGCGCAGGAAGTTGTTCAGCATTTCGTTCGCGCGCGACGCGGGCTGAATGAAGTCCGGATGCGTTTCGATGTAGTCGATCATCCAGTCCTGATACTTGCTCATGCGGAAGAAATAGCTTTCCTCGCGCACCTTCTGGCAGGGGCGGCCGCAGTCCGGGCAGAGATTGCCCTCCTTGAGCTGCGACGGCGTCCAGAACGATTCGCAGGGCGTGCAGTACATGCCCTCGTATTCGCTCTTGTAAATGTCGCCCTGCTCATAGAACTTGCGGAAGATCTTCTGAACGATCTTCACATGGCGCTCGTCCGTCGTGCGGATGAAATCATCGTATTCGATGTTCATCAGCTTCCACAGGCGCTTCGTTTCGGCCACGATCTCGTCCACGAACTGCTGCGGCGTCTTGCCCGCCTCGCGCGCCTTGGTTTCGATCTTCTGGCCGTGCTCGTCCGTGCCGGTCAGGAAATAGGTGTCGTAGCCGAGCATCTTCTTGAATCGGGTCATCGTATCGGCGGCGACGGTGGTGTAGGTGTGGCCGATGTGCATATTGCCCGAGGGATAGTAGATCGGCGTGGTGATGTAGAAGGTCTTTTTCTGTTCCGGCATGGATGATTGCTCCTCTCTTGAATCAGGAAATTACTTCTCTTGCTTCCGCTTATGGAAAATGTCGTATTTCTTGGACAGTTTATCGATCTTTTTGAAGTCCAGCACGTTCTCGCGCCCCTTGAGCAGCCGCGATACGTTTCCGCGATGGCACACCAGCCCCAGCAGCATCAATACGATGGCAAAGACGATGTACATCCATTTCGTCGCGTGCTCGGGCATGAAAATCAGCGTGAGCACCGGATACGCAAGCGACGCGATCAGCGAGCCGATCGACATCGTGTGCGTAATGGCGACCGCGATTACGACGATCGCCACCAGAAACGGCGCGACCGGCGGGCAGATCACGATCGTAACGCCCAGCGAGGTCGCCATGCCCTTGCCGCCGCGGAATTTCGCGTGCGCCGGGAAATCGTGGCCCAGCACCGCGAACAGGCCGGCGACCAGCATGCCCGTTTCGCCGCCGAGCGCGCGGCCGATCAGCGCCGCAATCGCGCCCTTTGCCGCGTCGCCCACGAGCGTTAAGATACTCGGAAGCCACCCCAGCGTGCGCAGAACGTTCGTCGTGCCCGTGTTTCCGGAGCCGGTTTTGCGCAGATCATGCCGCCCATAGGCCTTTGCAATCAGCTCGCCGACCGGAATCATGCCGAAGCCGTAGGCGATGATTGCGGACAGAAGGATCCAAATCACATGCATCATGAATATCGCCTCTTGAATTCGCGATTAGTCTTCGCTCTTCGTGCGCTCGCGCAGTATGAACTTCAGCGGCGTGCCCTCGAAGCCGAACGCCTTGCGGAACTGCTTTTCGAGATAGCGCTCGTAGGAGAAGTGCATCAGCGTCTGATCGTTTACGAAGAACACGAACGTCGGCGGGTTCGTCGCCTGCTGCGTCGCATAGAAGATCTTCAGCCGGCGGCCGGACGTGGCGGGCGGCTGGAGAGCTGCCTGCGCGTCGGTTAAAATGTCGTTGAGCAAACCGGTCGTGATTCTCCGGCTCGCCTGCTCATAGGCCGCGCGCGCCGCCTCCAGAATTTTGGTCACCCGCTGGCCGGTCAGCGCCGAAACGAACAGCACGGGCGCGTACTGCATGAATTTCAATTCCTCGCGCACCTTGCGGATGAATTCGTTCATCGTGCCGGTGTCCTTTTCGATCGCGTCCCATTTGTTGATTACGATGATCGCGGCCTTGCCCTGCTCGTCGATATAGCCGGCGATCTTGCTGTCCTGCTCGGTCACGCCCTGCGTCGCGTCGATCACGAGAAGCGATACGTCCGAGCGGTCGATCGCGGCCAGCGCGCGCACGATCGAGAAGCGCTCCAGCGACTGATATTCAATCGCGCGCTTGCGGCGAATGCCGGCGGTGTCGATCAGGATATAGTCCTGCCCATCCGGCGCGGTGAAGCGCGTGTCGATCGCGTCGCGCGTCGTGCCGGCGATGTTGGAAACCATCACGCGGTCTTCGCCCAGCAGGCGATTGACCAGCGAGGATTTGCCCACGTTCGGCTTGCCGGCCACGGCGATGCGAATCGCGCCGACGTCCTCCTCCTGCGCGTCCGGATCGGGGAAATGCTTGCACAATTCCTCCAGCAGATCGCCGAAGTTCAGAAGGTTGATGGAGGATACGCCGATCGGGTCGCCCAGGCCGAGGTTATAGAATTCGTAGATGTTGTCCATCATGCGAACGTTATCGACCTTATTGACCACGAGCATGACCGGCTTTCCGCTGCGGCGCAGCATGTCGGCCACGGTCTGGTCGTCCGCGGTGAGCCCGGCCTTGCCATCCACGAAGAACAGAATCACATCGCAGGTTTCGATGGCGATTTCGGCCTGGCGGCGCATCTGCGAAAGCAGCGGATCGTCGCTCAGCGGATCGATGCCGCCGGTGTCGATCAACGTGAATTTGTAATTCTGCCATTCGCAGTCGGCGTACACGCGGTCGCGCGTCACGCCCGGCGTGTCCTCGACGATCGCGATGCGGCGGCCCGCCATCTGATTAAAGAAGGTCGACTTGCCGACATTCGGCCGGCCGACGATTGCCACGAGCGGTTTTGCCATGAGTACCTCCTGATTCTGTTAAGCAAAAAGCGAGCGCACTAAATTAAAGTGTTGGTACGCCGGCGCTTCCTAAACCTATAAAATCCCAGCTTATAGAATATTATACCCCCTATCTGTTAGAAAATCAACCTGTTTCCAGTTACCTTCTGGGATCGTCGGTTCTGCCAATAATATAGTCGGCAGAAAGAGAGTAAAAATCACACAGCAGAATCAGGTCGTCGATTTTCAGTTCCGCGCGGCCGTTTTCAATGTGACTATAGCCCTGCTGGCTCTTTTTCAGTATGCGACCGATCTCGGCCTGAGAATAGTCGCGATCTTCTCGAATTTCTCGAAGCCTTCTGCGATAATCCAAGATGCATCACCTCAGAAGTATCGTATTATACTCATTGTTTGAGTATTGACTTTTACTCAAAGATTGAGTATAATTTAGAAAACAGATCGAATAAGGAGGGGCGAAGAATTCAGAAAATACGGGACAACGACAGACAAAGCGCACATGGAAAGGAGAATGAAAAAGTGAAGAGGTATTTGTGCTTAGTAATCGCAGCATTGCTCGCGCTTAGCGGCATGTCTGCGATGGCGGAGTTGGCCGCAGAGGGAACGGAGCATTCGTTTGATCACAGCGTATGGGAAGGATTGGACGGCTACAGCGAGGATAAGTTCGATAAGACATGGAAATATCAGATAAAGGTCTATAATCCGCAAGAAGTGGATTTGGCGCTCGTGCTGACAATCCAGGGAAAACTCGCAGACTCTAAGATTGAAGACATCACGTTATTTACTGTCGATATGGACAATGCTGCACCCGCTGAAAAACTGCAGGTTTTGATCGGCGAAACCGTATACACATTTGATTTTTCTGAAATGCTGGAGCAATTGGGCTTGAGCGCGTTGATGCTTTCGAATGGTAACAGCAGCTTTTTCGAAGCGCTTGCAAACGCTGAAGAGGTTTCCCTGCGAGCGAGTTTCGACGGCACCAGCTACGATGTAGTTTACTCTTCGAACAATGAAAAATTCAAGGCGATGCAATCTGCGCTGCAGGAATTCTTCCGCCAGGGCGGAACGGATTGCTATAGTGCAGACGCTGTGGATATGTGTACAACGCTGGAAGAGCTGCAATTACAGGTTATGACGGTAGAGTAAAATAAAAGCCCGGAAAACCGGGCTTTTATCTTTTCCGTTGGTCCAGAATGGCCTGAACCAGCTCGTCTCCGCGGCGGCCGACGGGGTGAATCGGCTTTCCGAGGCGGTCTTCCACGTCGGTCAGCGCCCAATCGTCCAGGAATTTATCGCCCTCCGAGCGCAGCATGCATTCGGTGATCAGTATGCAATCGCAATCCACATCCGCAAGCGCGCGCAGCAGATCCGAGCCGGTTACCAGCCCGGACACCGTGACCGACGGGCCGAAGAACCGGTTTTCCACCGGAATTACGGTCACGCTCGTTCCGGCGATCGGATGCTCGGAAACGAGCCTTTTCAGGAAATCGCCCGCCGAAACGCCGCAGGCAATCGCGATTTTTTTGCCCGGGACCGGCCGCCGCGCCGCCTCCGGAAGCGCTTCCCACGCCTCGGTGAATTCCGTTTCGGTCTTTCGAAGAAGGCCGACGCCGTCGTCGATCTGGCCGTAGTCCTCGTATTCCTCGTCGCCCGGCACGTCGAGCCCGGCCTGCAGATAGAATTCGTCCGACGGGAACACGAATCGCGTGCCGCGCTCGGAAAGCAGCTTTTCGCGCCAGACGTTCGCCTGTTCGATCACGCGCCGCGCTTCCTCGCGGGTGTATTTCCGCAGGGGATACAGGCCGTCGCGATGATCGGTCAGTCCCACCGGCACCAGCGCGAACGACAGCGCGCCCGGCAGCGCGGCGAGCGCCGCAATCGTTTCCTCCAGCGCGGGGCCGTCGTTGATTCCGGGGCAGAGCACGGCCTGGCAGTGGAATTCAATGCCGTTGTCGGACAGCTTTTTCAGCTGCTCCGGCAGCGCCCGCGCCCGCGGCGTCTGCAGAAGGCGCTCGCGCAGATCGGGATCGATCGCGTGCACGGAAACGTACAGCGGCGACGCGTGCCGCGCGATGATGCGATCCAGCTCGCGATCGGTGATGTTGGTCAGCGTTACATAATTGCCCATCATCAGGCTCATTCGCCAGTCGTCGTCCTTGACGCGCATGCTCGGCCGCACGTTTTCCGGCAGCTGATCGACGAAGCAGAACAGGCAGTGGTTCAGGCACATCCGCACCGGCGACATCATCGGATATTTGAAATTCAGCCCGAGAGATTCGTATTCGCCCTTTTTGATCGAGAACTGCAGCTCGGCCTCGCCGCGGCGAAGCTGAACCGTCAGCCGCTTTTCCGCGCAGTATTCCTGATAATCCAGAAAATCCACAACCGCGCGGCCGCCGATCGCGGTCAGGCGATCGCCCGCGCGAATGCCCGCCCTGTCCGCAGGGCTTCCCGGATCGACCGAAACAATCAGATGCGCCATACATTTCTCCCGTTCAAGAAAAAACCTTTTCATTATATTATCGCGCGGAATCGACAATTCGTCAACCGGTTTCCTGCTAAGATTCTGTCAAGAAGCGCGCGAAAATGCGAAAAAAGAGGCTCAATTTACCAAAAGACGCTTGAAAAAGATTTCTTTGGGTTGTATAATGAGATGCTTTTAGGCGAACGGTTATACAGGAATGATTTCCGGTCGTCTTTGTGTCAATTCTACTTTTTTTCAGGAGGAGTACCATGCAGAAATACGTCTATCTCTTCAGCGAAGGCAACGCACAGATGCGCAATACGCTGGGCGGCAAGGGCGCGAACCTTGCCGAGATGACCAATCTCGGTATGCCCGTGCCGCAGGGCTTCACCATCTCGACCGATGCCTGCACGTCCTACTACGAGAACGGCCGCCAGATCACCGACGAGATCATGCAGCAGATCAACGAGGCTCTGAAGAAGATCGAAGAGATCAACGGCAAGAAGTTCGGCGATTCCAGGAATCCGCTGCTCGTTTCCGTTCGCTCCGGCGCGCGCGCGTCCATGCCCGGCATGATGGACACGATCCTGAACCTCGGTCTGAACGACGAGGTCGCCCAGGGCCTGATCGCCGGCAATCCCGATCCCAAGTTTGAGAGATTCGTATACGACTCCTACCGTCGCTTCATCCAGATGTTCTCCGACGTCGTCATGGAGCTTTCGAAGAAGCGCTTCGAGGTTATCATCGACGAGGTGAAGGAAGCCAAGGGCATCACCCAGGATATCGATCTGGACACCGACGATATGAAGCTGCTGGTGAAGAAGTTCAAGGAGTTCTACCGCGAGGAGAAGGGCGTTGAGTTCCCGGTCGACCCGCGCGAGCAGCTGCTCGAGGCGATCAAGGCCGTGTTCCGCTCCTGGGACAACCCGCGCGCGAACGTCTATCGCCGCATGAACGACATCCCCTATTCCTGGGGCACCGCCGTCAACGTTCAGCCGATGGTATTCGGCAACCTCAATGAGAAGTCCGGCACAGGCGTTGCGTTCACCCGCGACCCCGCCACGGGCGAGAAGAAGCTGTTCGGCGAATACCTGATCAACGCGCAGGGCGAGGACGTCGTCGCCGGCATCCGCACCCCCAGCCACATCTCCCAGCTCGCCGACGATATGCCCGAGGTTTACGCGCAGTTCAACGACATCGCGCATCGCCTCGAGGAGCACTATCGCGACATGCAGGATATGGAGTTCACCATTGAAAACGGCAAGCTCTACATGCTGCAGACCCGCAACGGCAAGCGCACCGCCGCGGCCGCTCTGAAGATCGCCGTCGACCTGGTCGACGAGGGCAAGATCACCGAGCAGGAAGCCGTTATGCGCGTAGAGCCGAAGCAGCTGGATTCCCTGCTGCACCCGATGTTCGACGCGAAGGCGCTGAAGTCCGCCAAGCCCGTCGGCCAGGGTCTCGCCGCGTCCCCGGGCGCTGCGTGCGGCCAGATCGTATTCACCGCCGAAGACGCCAAGAAGTGGGCCGAGAAGGGCCACAAGGTCGTTCTGGTTCGCCTGGAGACCTCTCCCGAGGACATCGAAGGCATGGTCGCCTCTCAGGGCATTCTGACCGTTCGCGGCGGCATGACCTCGCACGCGGCGGTTGTCGCGCGCGGCATGGGCACCTGCTGCGTCTCCGGCTGCTCCGAGATCAAGATGCGCGAAGGCTCCTTCGAGCTGGGCGGCAAGACCTATTCCGAGGGCGACTGGCTGTCTCTGGACGGCTCCACCGGCAAGATTTACGGAACCGCGATTCCGACCACCGAAGCCACGATCTCCGGCGATTTCGGCCGCTTCATGGCGTGGGCGGACGCGGCGCGCAAGCTGACCATCCGCACGAATGCCGACAACCCGCGCGACGCTGCGCAGGCGGTGAAGTTCGGCGCGGAGGGCATCGGCCTGTGCCGCACCGAGCACATGTTCTTCGAGGGCGACCGCATCAAGGCCGTTCGCGAAATGATCGTTTCCAAGACGGTTGAGGATCGCAAGATGGCGCTGAACAAGCTGCTGCCGTATCAGCAGGGCGACTTCGAGGCCATGTATCGCGTGCTGGAAGGCCGTCCGATGACCGTGCGTTATCTGGATCCGCCGCTCCACGAGTTCCTGCCCACCCGCGAGGAGGACATTGTCGAGCTGGCCGCCGAGATGAAGATCTCCGTCGACGAGCTGAAGGAAACCGTTGCGAGCCTGCATGAGTTCAACCCGATGATGGGCCATCGCGGCTGCCGTCTGGCCGTCACGTATCCGGAAATCGCCGAAATGCAGACCAAGGCGGTCATCGGCGCGGCGATCAACGTCATGCGTGAGCATCCGGAATACGACATCAAGCCCGAGATCATGATTCCGCTGGTGGGCGAGGCCCGCGAGCTGAAGTTCGTCAAGGACGTCGTAACGAAGGTGGCCGATCAGATGATCGCGGACGCCGGCGTTCAGATGGAGTACCACATCGGCACGATGATCGAGATCCCGCGCGCGGCTGTGACCGCCGACGAGATCGCGAAGGAAGCGGAATTCTTCTCCTTCGGCACGAACGATCTGACGCAGATGACCTTCGGCTTCTCCCGCGACGATGCGGCGAAGTTCCTCGGCGCTTACTACGAGCACAAGATCTACGAGTTCGATCCCTTCGCGAAGCTGGATCAGGTTGGCGTTGGCGCGCTGGTCAAGATGGCCGCTGAAAAGGGCCGCGCGACCCGTCCCAACATCAAGCTGGGCATCTGCGGCGAGCACGGCGGCGATCCGTCGTCCATCGAGTTCTGCCACAACATCGGCTTGAACTACGTATCCTGCTCCCCGTTCCGCGTCCCGATCGCCCGTCTCGCCGCTGCGCAGGCCGCCCTCAAAGCTGAGCTTTAAGGCAATTGCTGCCGCGTTTGATCGCACGATTTTGAGTCGGGAAGCGGTCGACAGGGCCGACAGCCAGTTGCTGCCGCGTTTGATCGCACGATTTTGAGTCGAATAGCGACTCAAAATCTAATGTAGTTCAAAGCGATAACGGGTTCCCATAGCACCACAAATTGCACCGGACAACGGTGCAATTTGTTTACAAGTCGGAGACTTGAGTCGGTTGCTGCCGCGGTCGGCAGGGCCGACAGCCAGTTGCTGCCGCGCTTAATCGCACGATTTTGAATCGGGAAGCGACTCAAAATCTTATGTAGTTCGAAGCGGTAACGGGTTCCCATAGCACCACAAATTGCACCGGACAAC
>CAKUKM010000049.1 GCA_934663595.1 uncultured Clostridia bacterium
GTGGCGGGGCGCATGACCATTTGCAATATGGCGGTGGAAATGGGCGCGAAAACCGCCTATATGCAGCCCAATCAGGCGGTGCTGGACTATGTGAACCGCCGCGCCGTGCGCCCCTACGAGGTGCAGTTTACCGATCCGGACTTCCAATATGAGGAGAGCTACGTCTTCGACGTAACGAAAATCGAACCGAATCTGGCCTGCCCCAGCAGCGTGGAAAACGTGCATCCCCTGCGCGAGGTTGTGGCCGGCGGGCCGGTCAGGCTCAATCAGGGCTATATCGGCAGCTGCACCGGCGGGCGCGTGGAGGATATCGCCATCGCCGCGCAAATCCTGAAGGACAGGCACATCGCACCGTATACGCGCCTGATCATCGTGCCCGCGTCCAGCGAGGTCATGCAGAAATGCATGCAGGCCGGCTATCTGCAGGATCTGATGGCCGCGGGCGCGACCGTGACCACGCCCGGCTGCGGCGCGTGTCTGGGCGCGCACGAGGGCGTGCTGGCTCCGGGCGAGGCGTGCATCACCAGCACCAATCGCAATTTCCCCGGCCGCATGGGCGCGACCGACGCGCAAATGTATCTGGCCAGCCCGGCAACCGTCGCGGCCAGCATGGTGCGCGGCGAAATCACCGATCCCCGGGACTTTCTGTAAGGATGGAGGCGGATTTGAATGAACAGCGAAATCACCGGAAAAATCATCGTCGTGGGCGATAATATCGATACCGATCAGATCTATCCCGGCTGCTATCTGGCGCTGACCGATCCCAAAGAAATCGGCAGCCATTGCCTCAGCGGCGTGGATACGGGCATCGCCGCCAGCTTTCCGCAGGGCGGCATCGTCGTGGCCGGGCGCAATTTCGGCTGCGGCTCCAGCCGCGAGCACGCGCCCATCGCCCTGCTGAATATGGGCGCGAGGGCGGTTATTGCCGATTCCTTCGCCCGGATTTTCTTCCGCAACGCGGTCAATCTGGGCCTGGTGCCGGTCATTTGCAATGGCATCAGCAAAAAGGTCAGGAATGGGCAGACGCTGACGCTGGACTATGTAAAGGGCGTCGTTACCGTTCAGGAAACCGGCGAAAGCTATCCCTGCGACCAGCTGGGCGAACAGGCCATGACCATTCTGCAGGCCGGCGGCATCAAGCCCCTGATGCGCGCGAGATTTGCAAAGCAGAAGTAAGGCTTGGAGCGCGCGGTTCCCGGCATAGCGGGTTTTTATGCGTGCAAACGTTTGCCCCGGTTGATTGCATTGCGGCGATCGGATATAATGGTATCAGGAAAAGCAGCCTGCGGATTGCAGGCGAAGCATAAAAAAATTCTGCTTCCGTTTAAATGGAGGAAGGAGCTTTTCGTGAATACATTCGATGAAACCAGCCTGAGCATCGGCAGCTTTGAGGTCGCGTCGAGGGAACTGATCGTCACGGATCCCGGCTACCGATTTGGTTCATGGTTCATGGGCGCGCTGAAACCCGTGCGCGCCGGGCGCTGGAACGCGGGAATTACCATGGTGGACACAGGGAAGTGGGGCGGCTACGTTTCCAAATTGACGATCTGGCATGAAGACGCGCCGGAAATTGGCGATCTGCGGAAGGTGAAGGCGGATTTTAAGGTGGGCGCGGACAGCGGGCAGGCAGGCTTTTTCGACGCGGCGCACTACCGCAAGCGTTCCTCCTTAGACGCCGCGCCGGCGGAAACGTGGTCGAATGGCAAGGATGTCTGGTACGATCGCTGCTGTGAAATCACGCTCAGCCGCACGCAGGCGGGCGTTTTGCCCTATGGCGCAGTGTCTTCATCCGGCTTTGGAGACGGCAGCTATTATTGCTACTATTTCACAAATGAATCCGGCGAAATCCTGCGAGCAGAAATCGAATTCATCACGGAGGAAGAATTGGCCGCCTACGAGAATTGACCGCGCTTGCGCCATTGGAGTGTTCGTTGGGTTTTATTCGTGCTTCGGCCGGCTCTCCGCCGTCCAGTTCTTCGGGTTGGTGTCGTCTGGTGCGAGACCTGCGAGGATGGCTTCGTAGTGTGCGACCTTTTCATCCATATATTTCGCCGTGGCCTTTGCTTCCTCTACGCGCTTATAGGCCTCTGCGCGCTGCTTTGCGATGATCGCGTACCGTGCCCGCAGGTTTTCCTCCGATTCTTCCAGCAGGCACAGGCGGCAGTATTCCTGAATGTCCTCGATGGATGCGCCGCAGCCCTTTAAGCACTTGATGCCCTGCATCCAGTTGACGGATTCCTCGTTGAATATGCGGCGATTGCCGCCGTCCCGCTCGCAGGGCAGCAGCCCTTTGTCCGTATAAAAGCGCAGCGTGTGCTCCGTCACGCCGAATATTTCCGCCATCTGTTTAATCGTATAGTACACGGCCGTCCCTCCCTCAAAATTGTGCTTGACTTCGTGTTACACGAACTTGTTAGAATGATTATAGCATCGGATCACGGTGCAAATCAAGCGCAAACGGAGGAACATGAAATGCTTTATCAGGAAATTGCGCAGGGCGTATCCATGCCGCTGCTGGGGTTCGGCACCTTTCTGAACACAGGCGACGATTGCGAGCGTTCGGTGGCCGAGGCGATTCGCGCGGGCTATCGCCTGATCGACACGGCGGAGGCCTACGGCAACGAGCGGCAGGTGGGCAACGGAATCAAGATAAGCGGCGTTGACCGGCGCGAGCTTTTCCTCGTCACGAAGGTCAACTTCAAATCCTATGCCCACACCCGCGCGACGGTGGAAAATTCTCTGCGGCTGCTGGGCGCGGATTATCTGGATCTGGTGCTGCTGCACTGGCCCTTTGCCGATTACTATACCGCGTGGCGGAAGCTGGAAAACCTGCGCGACGAAGGAAAAATTCGCACCATCGGCGTATCCAACTTCGAGCCGGATCGCCTGATCGATCTGATCGCCTATAACCGCGTAAAGCCCGCCGTCAACCAGATCGAAACGCACCTGTACTGCCAGCGGCAAACGGAGCACGAGTGGGAAAAGAAATACGGCGTGGCGCATATGGCTTACGCGCCGCTGGGGCAGGGTAGGGTGAACGAGATGTTTGCCGAGTCCGTCGTGCAGGCGCTTGCGGAAAAGTACGGCAAAATGCCCGCGCAGATCCTGCTCCGCCGCACCGTTCAGGATGGCGTGACGGTCATCCCCAAATCCATTCACGCAGAGCGCATCGCCGAAAACATCCATGTATTCGACTTTAACCTGACGGAAGACGAAATGTCCGCTCTGCGCTCGCTGGACAAAGCCGCGCCCATGATCGGCAAGCCCGAAACCCCGGAGCTGGTCGAAAGCGCGATGAAGTGGTAAACAGATCAAAGGGAACGCGCGGAAAGCGCGGAAGAAGTGGAAAATTCCACACGCAAAGCAATTCATGGTAACCAGAAACGCGCTCACACCGGAGCCCCCTTCCAGGCGTGAGCGCGTTTGTGCGGCTATAAAGCATTTTGCTTCCGATCTTTCGGGCTGTGCAGAAGGTTTTATAGCGACCATCCTTGCAGCGCATATAAAAAGCGCCCAGCCAGAAGGGGCACTGGACCAATACCTCATGAACTGACGGGAAAAGAGAACCCTATCGAAGAACAAATCCTAAATTGCACCACATTTGTTGGACAATGTGGTTTTGACAATGGGGTGCAGTTCAGTTCTGGCACGTACGCTTTTTGCTGGTTTCGAACCTGTTTTCAATGAATTCTCGCGCATTCAGCGCAGCTATGAGCGTCTTGTTTGTTGGGCCGGATATTTCTGGTCTTGCTGATTTTGTAAATAAGGCAATCTTTCTGTAGGATACGGGAAGAAAATCGTCCTTGAGATTTTGCTTTTCCTGAAAATATCTCGCGCGAATGCGCTTGCGGATTTACGCTTGCGCGAATATAATGGAGAAAACGCGCGCAAACGGGAGGTTTTCACATGCAGAAGGCGTATTATGTCGGCAATCGCGAACGGCTGTATCAGCGCATGGACGCGGGCAGTCTGCTTGCCATTTTTTCGGGAGACGAGCTCTGGAAGACCGGTGACGAATACTATCCCTTCTTCGCCGATCGCAATTTCGTGTATCTGACGGGATTGAAATGCAAATCCGCCGTGCTGCTCGCCGCGAAGAATCCGGACGGCAGCGTTCAGGAGTGGTTGTATCTTTTGCCGCCGGATGCGTTTGCCGAGCGCTGGACGGGCGTTCGCGTAAAGCCTGAGGAGGCGGAGGCGATTTCCGGCGTGAGCGACGTGCGCACCGTTCAGGCGTTTGAACGCGACTTTTCCGCGCTCGCAACCGGCGGAAATTACGGAAAAATCTATCTCGATCTCTATCGATTCACGCCCGAACAGCCCGATCGCCCGTCGCATCGCCTGCTCGGACGGATTCAGAAGGATTTTGCGTATCTCGCTATCGGCAATGCGGAGGATATTCTCCGTTCGCTGCGCCTGATCAAGCAGCCGTGCGAAATCGAGGCGCTGCGCAAGGCGGAGACGATCACGCGCGAAGGCATTCTCGCCATGATGCGCTCGTCGCGCCCCGGAAAGTATGAATACCAGTACAAAGCGGATTTCGATTATGCGCTTTCGCAGCACGGCCCGGACGGCCCCGGCTTTCCGTCCATTATTTCCTGCGGAAAGAACAATTTCTGCATTCACTATTACAGCTACACCGGACAGGCGCAGGACGGCGACATGATCTTAAACGACGTCGGTGCGCAGTACGATTGCATGATCACCGACGTTTCGCGCGCGTGGCCGTGCAACGGAAAGTTCTCCGAGCGGCAGCGGATTTTGTATGAATGCGTGCTCGCGACCTCGAATTACATGTTTTCGATCATTCGTCCCGGCATGCGAATGGAGGACGTGGACGCGACGATTCGCCGCTACAATGCGGAGAGGCTGGTTAAAGCGGGCGTTCTGAAGAGCACGGACGAAATTGGAAAGGTGATGTGGCACGGCGGCGCGCATCATATTGGCTACGACGTGCACGATATGGTCAAGCGCCCGGAAATTCTCGCGCCGAATATGGTTTTCTGCGTGGATATCGGCGTTTACCATGAGGAATGGGGCGTCGGCTTCCGCCTCGAGGACAACTGCCTGATCACGGAGGACGGCTGCGAAAACCTGTCCGCCGCGATTCCGCGCACGATCGAGGACATCGAAGCCGTTATGCGGGGAGAAGCGTGATGGAGCGCGTAATTCTTTGGATTCTGGCCGCCGGCGCAGTGCTGGGCGGGCTGGATCTTCTGATTGGCAATCGATTTGGATTGGGCGAACGCTTTGAGGAAGGATTTAAGCTGCTGGGGCCGACGGCACTTTCGATGGCGGGCATTCTCTGCCTTGCGCCGCTGCTTTCGGGCGCGCTGGAATCCACGCTTGCTCCGCTCTGGCGCGCGCTGGGGCTAGATCCCGCGATGCTCGGCGGCATTCTGGCAATCGACATGGGCGGCTATCAGACCGCGAAATCGCTCGCGCAGGACGCAGCAATCGGGCGCTATGCCGGCATTCTCGTGGCGGCGACGCTCGGCTGCACGGTGACCTATACAATTCCGCTGGGCGCGGGAATGCTGCGCGGCTCGGACGCAACCGGATTCTATCGCGGAATGCTGATCGGTCTTGGCACATTGCCGGTCGCGCTGCTGATCGGCGGCGCGGCGAGCGGAATCGGCGTGTTGCCGCTGCTCGTCCAGACCTTGCCGGTCGCGCTGTTTTCCATCCTGCTGATGCTGGGGCTGAAATTCTTTGCAAAGCAGTCGATTCGGGCGTTTTCCGCGTTCGCAACGCTGCTGCGCTGGCTGTCCATACTGGGCCTGACCGCGGGCGCGGCGCAGTACATTGCAAATATTCGGCTGATTCCGGGCCTCGCGCCGATTGAAGACGCGATGAAAACGGTATCCTCCATCGGCGTTGTGATGCTCGGCAGTCTTCCGGCGGCGGAGCTGCTGCGCCGCGCGCTGTCGAAGCCGCTGATGCGGTTGGGGCGCAAGCTCGGCATGAGGGATTCGAGCCTCGCCGCGCTGCTGGTCGGCTTTGTGAGCATTACGCCGGCGCTTGCGATGATGAAGGAGATGGATCAGCGCGGGCAAACGATGAACGCCGCGTTTTCGGTCTGCGCCGCCTCTGCGCTCGCCGCGCATCTGGGATTTACGCTGAGCGCCGAACCGCAAATGCTCCTGCCGCTGCTGCTGACGAAGTTTTTCGGAGGAATGCTCGCTGCGATTCTGGCCGTCGCGCTGACGAAAAGGGAAGCCGCGCCTTACGGCGAATAGTATGTTGCCGCTCAGGCGAGCAGTTCTTTCTTTCGGGCCTTGTAATAGAGCAAGCCGACTATATCCGCCAGGGCCCAGCCAATCGGAACCGACCACCAGATGCCGATCACGCCGAATGCGGGAATCGCGGACAGCAGATAGGCCAGCGCGACGCGAGTGCCCAACGAAATAACCGTCAGTACGACGCTCATTCCCGGCTTTCCCAGCGCGCGATACAAGCCATAGAGCAGGAACAGACAGCCAATGCCGCAATAAAACGCCCCTTCAATGCGCAGGTAGCGCACGCCTTCCGCAATGACTCCGGTCTCTCCAGCGTCCACAAAAATCGTCATGAGCGGCTGGGCGAAGGCGCAGACGAGCAGGGATATGACCACGCAGAAAGCCATGGAAATGCACACCGCCCCTTTCAGGCCCGAGCGTATCCGCGCGCTTTCCTTGGCGCCGTAATTCTGCGCGATAAATGTCGAGAAGGCGTTGCCGAAATCCTGCACGGGCATATAGGCAAACGCGTCGATTTTCACAGCGGCGGCAAACGCGGCCATTACCACCGAGCCAAAGCTGTTGACAAGCCCCTGCACCATGAGAATCCCGAGGTTCATGACCGATTGCTGAACACAGGTCAGCGTGGAAAAGGAAATGATCTCGCGAACGCGTTCCCTCCGCAGGCTGCGGAACCGCCCTATCGAGCGCACCTGCGAAAAGCGCGTAAACGTGTAGGCGGCGATGCCGATCCCCGAAAGATACTGGGCGATTACAGTCGCTTCCGCGGCCCCGGCCACCCCTCTTTTTAATCCGATCACAAACCAGAGATCGAGAAGAATATTCAATACGGCGGAAACCGCCAAAAAGACCAGCGGTATGACGGAATTGCCGATTGCCCTCAGGAAAGAGGCAAAGTAGTTGTACAGGAAAACGGCCGGAATGCCCAGAAAAATCACAAACAGATAATCCCGCATATCGCTCCAGACCTCATTGGGTACCCGGAGAAAGCTGCGAAGCCCGTCCAGACAGACGAATGCCAGAACGTTCAAAAGCACCGTAACGAGCGCGATAAAGAAGAAGGATGCGCACAGATTCTCGCGCAGAGCCTTTTCATCCCGCTGCCCGAAGCGCATGGAAAACAGCGCGCCGCTTCCCATACACAGGCCGAGAATAATGGAAGTCAGAAACGTCATCAGCGTAAAAGACGATCCCACCGCCGCAAGCGCGTCTCGCCCGAGGAACTGCCCGACGATCAGGGTATCGGCAATGTTATAGCACTGCTGAAGCAAATCCCCCAAGATCATGGGAACGGCAAACAGCAGCATGGACTTGATAACGGCTCCTTTTGTTAAATCCCGATTCATAATGTATCTCCAACCCGCCCGTCAAAAAAATCGTATTGAAAATATTGTAGTGCGTTTCAATCGTTCTGTCAACATGGCATTGAATGGCGGCAGCATGCAAACAGACGCGGAAGGCAGAATTGCTCTCCGCGCCTGTTTTTTCTTATTGGATTTGAAGGAATTCCCTGACCAGCGTTTTCGCCGTTTCCCGATCGTTTTGCGCCGTGGTTCCGGGAATCGCGAGGCCCTCCAGAACCGTTGCGCCGCTGCAAATGGACTGGATGCTGCACGCTGTGCCGGCCAAACCGCTCCCGGCATGGGTGCAGAACGGGAGGATGGTCTTGCCGGTGAAATCGTAGCTTTCCAGGAACGTATAAACCGCCATCGGCATATCGCCGTACCAGATGGGATAGCCCAGATAAATCGTATCGTAGGCATCCATGTTTGCAACCGCGGAGGTCAGCTCCGGCCTTGCGCCGGAATCCCGTTCCCGCCTGGCGACTTCCGTGCACTCGTCGTAGCTTTCCGGATAGGCGTTGACCGTCTGGATGCGGAAGGTATCTGCGCCGGCGGCCTCGGCGATCATTTCAGCGACGACCTCCGTGTTGCCCTTTTCAATTACGCCGACGCCGTAGTTTTCACCGGCGCGTGAGAAATAGGCGACCAGTGCTTTGGACGCGGGCACTTCCGTCGCGACCGCGGAGGGCTTCGATGTCGCCGCCGTTTGCCCGCAGGCCGCCAAGGCAAACGCCAGCAGCGCCGATATCAGAATTAATGCTTTTTTCTTCCTACCTCCGGTTTCAGCGGGCCGTAATAATAGCTGGCCGTTGCGCCGCCGTCGATCAGGAAGGTGGAGCCGCTGATGAAAGCGCCCTTGTTGCTCATGAGAAGCTCCGCCACATTGGCGACCTCGTCCGCCGTGCCGGGGCGGCCTGCAGGGCACTTGGCAAACATATTCTTATAGAAATCGCCGCGCGGGCCGTTGAACTCGTCCAGCGCCAGCGGCGTGACGATGATGCCGGGGGCGATGTCGTTAAGCCGCGCGCCGCGCTTGCCCCATTCCACCGCCTGCGCCATGACGCGCTTTTCGTTGCAGCGCTTCGCCAGCTGATAGGCATGGAGCGTGTCGCGGATGTTCTCCGGCTGCAGGAAGTCGATGGACAGCAGCTTCTCCGTGGGCGTGGTGGCCAGCAGCAAATCCTGCTCGGCCGTCAGGGCGGGCATCCGCCAGCCGGACTGGCTGGAAATGGTCACGCCTACGCCGCCCTCGGCAATCACCTTGCCCACTTCCTCCAGCAGCACCGCCCGTGCCGTAGAGATCGACCTTCAAAATCGCTTCAATCGGGGCCTGACTAGGCGACACGCCCGCGGCGTTCACCAGCATTTTAATGGGGCCGTACTTCTGCCCCTCGGCAATCAGCGCTTTGATGGATTCCCGGCTGGACAAATCCATTTCCATGGGAACCGCGTCAAAGCCTGCCTCGTTCATGGTTCTGGCGATGGCTTGCGCGTTTCCGATTTTCTTATCGCCCACGACGATCTTCATTCCCGCGCCCATGCGGCGGGCGATGGCCATGCCGATCTGCCCGGCTCCGGCCAACAGCATTACGTTTTTCATGATTTTCTCCTTACAACAGGGCTTTGACGCTCTGCGCCCAAGCCTCGACTTCGCTTTCCGGCGTTTCCAGATGGTCGCCGCCGTTGGAATCGAACTTCACCTGCATCTCGCACGCGAATTCCGCGCCGGGACAGGCGTTTTTCATGTCCTCGACGACATGCCCCGGCCAGCCGCCGTTGGTCATGAACGGCACAACGGTCTTGTCGGCCAGGTCGTTCTGATGCAAAAACGTCCTGACGGCAGGAGCCATGGTGTACCACCATGTCGGCGTGCCGACGGCGATCACATCATAATCGGAAGGCTGCACGCCAACCGGCTTCAGCTCCGGCTCATAGCCCTGCCGGACTTCCCGCTGCCCCTGCTGCACCACATCGTCGTAGCTGCCGGAATAGGGCGCGGCGGTGTCGATTTTCAGAAGCTCGCCGCCCGCAATGCGCTGGAGCGTTTTTTGCGATGCGCTCCGTGTTGCCGTTGGACCACGAATAATAGACAATCAACAGCCTTTTCATTTTTCGCCCTCCCGAACCCATTTTTCAAGGGCGGTTTTCGCGCCGTCCACGTCGCTTCCGCGAATGGCGATCCCTCTGGCGACGATCGCGCCCGGCGCGGCGCTCTGAACGTCCCGCTCCGTGCGGGAAAGGCCGCTGCCCTCGTGGGTGCAGAAGGGGTGAATGGTTTTTCCGGCGAAATCGTAGCTTTCCAGGAACGTGTAGACCGCCATCGGCATGGCGCCCCAGTAATTCGGATAGCCCAGATAGATCTCGTCGTAAGCGTCCAGATCGTCGGGCAGATTCCGCACCTCCGGGCGGGCGTCGGCCTGCAAATCGGCCTTGGCCTCGGCGATGCAGGTATTGTAATCATCGGAATAGGGCTGCGCCTGCTCGATCTTGTAAAGCTCGCCGCCGGTCAAATCGGCCAGCATTCAGCCGCCTTTTCCGTGTTGCCGATGGAAATGCGGCGGTGCGCGCCGTCAAAGTAGTTCTCTCCCGCGCGGGAGTAAAATGCGATCAAAATTGCCATATCAATTCTCCTTCCTATATTAAAAGCCTGTTTCATCGAGGGACGACAGTACGCATCGCCCTCGCCCCAAGGAATTGCCCCTAACAAGAGACCGAACCCAATGGCGAGCGCCTTCCCAGGAACGTCCTCTCTGTCCTTGACATCTCTATTGTAGCGAAATGCCCCCATACAATCAATTTTTCTTTTGAGATTTTCGAATAAGAAAAAATGATAATGATCATTCCCCGGCGAAGCGGTGCTAGGTTATATGCGGGCAAAGCCCTAGAATACCAGGCCGCTTACTGCACGTTAAAGACGGGCTGCTCTGTTACCTGCCACCTTTAAAAAGGGACGTTGTCTTTCCCGAACATTGTCAGCTGTTCTCCCAGTTTGTCCTCGTCCAGATGATTGAGGATATATTCCGCAATCCTTTGCTTATTTTTTCACTGTATATACGCAATATCCTTTCTTTATACGAAATGTTCGCCGATCATCAGACTGTTCTTTCCTTTCGGGTTCGTATGTGCTAGACTCTTCATGGCGATTGATTCCTTTCGTTGGATGGGTTGTGGCGGCTTTATTCTAACGGTTTCAATTGCTTTTTTCTATTGTGCTCCGTTCCCGCTTCTATTGTAAGGCTACATGAATAAGACTTAATTGTATTGACAGAGTAAATGCTTTTGTGTATAATATTGTAAAGACGGTAAAATATTCTTTAGTGTTGCTTCATTTGAAAGTATCGCAAATCATAAGCTTGCGATAAGGATCGCACCGGCGTTATGCGTTGGGCGAGTTCTCTTGAAGACGATGGAAGAACGCTGACGCAGTATGAATTTTTGCTGCCAGAGGAACAAATCGTCGTCGGAAATACACGACTGGGTTCAGCGGTACGGAAGACGATGAGACATATGAAGGAGCAAACTGCCGGAGAAGCCGGGCGCGCAGCGCCGACAGCTGAAAGATCGGAGGGCGAAGCTATGCGTGAAGAGGCAGGAAAGCGTTTTCTATCCTCTTGTGCCGACGAGAAGTCACAGGATATTTCCTACGGCTGTCTATTCTGTATGACGGGTAAAGAGCAAAGCGTCGCGGACCAGATTCAGGCCGAGTGTCCGAATGTACGCGCTACGACAATGCGGCAGTTAAAGCATAGGACGTGCAAGAAAGTCAAAACTCGGGAAAAAGCTATTCTGCTTCCCAGTTACGTCTTCTTCGAGGCTCCTTCGTCAATGGAACCGTCCGTTGAATTTCCGACACAAAATGTCATTCGCATTTTGTTCTTAGATAAAGGCGTCTGGCAATTGCAGGGAGAGGATGAGCGGTTCGTTAAATGGCTTTTCCAGTACGATGGGTTACTGGGTTTTTCTCAAGCATATAAAGAGGGCGATCAAATCCGAATCGTATCCGGACCGCTAAAGGATATGGAAGGTAAAATCAGGCGCGTGGACAAACGCGGTATGAGTGGCCAGGTCATTCTTTCCTTCTACGGCAAGAATATACCGGTATGGTTGGGATTTGAGATGATTATGAATTATAATGCGACTTAACTGATAAACCGGAAAAATAAATTGTGTTTGCGCTTGGCATCTAGATGGAAGATTTAGAAGAATGCATAAAGCAAAAGATATATAAAGGAGAGGAAAAGTGGGAACAAAAGAGCTTTGCTATATAATAGATGTGATTCCGGATTTGAGCTTAAATAAATATTCTTCATTGGATGGAAACAGCGTTGAAGGCGTTTTAGAAAAACACTTAGCTTTCTTGCGCCAGTGGAATCGTAAAGGCGCGCTTTCCGGAACATCTATTCATTTATATTACTATTACGACGGTAAAAAGGAAGATGGAACATACGCCGTAGGTTTAAAAGGCAGTAAGCTCAAAATACTCTTTGTCGTTCGCGGAGAAGAGAAAAAATTAAATAACGTTCCGCAGCTGGTAGCCGCATCTACGCTGTCGGACTATTTCAAGTTTACGCCGTGCACATTTGAAAACTTCCTGGAAGAATGTAAGATTGCGGACGTATCCTTTTCTGTGTGCAGCGCGCTGATCAAAAAGGAGGTGTTTGTTAAGTCGTCGTTGGAAATGACGAGCGAGGACGGCGGATACTATACTGTCCCTCAATGGGAAATGAATGATGATAGTCGCCTTTACAATATGAGCAAGTTGATGGAAGCTTTGGATAAACAAACGCTCTACCGCATTGATCGTTATCCCGTGGAGAAAAGTGCTGCTTTAAGGGAAGCTCTGAGAAAGCCGATATCCATTTTGCGTGAAAGGCAGTATTCTAAAGCGAGCGCAAGCGGTCAACGCGATTTTGAAGCTGAAAATGTACTCAAGGGTTACGACGATCTTTTGACCGGCGTGGATTTTTCTCCGCATTTTATCGCTAACGTTTTTGTTTTTGCCAATGATCGTGAAAACTCCGCAGTCGTATTAGACGCGGCAGGTGCGGAGGCTTTAATGAAAGGCAATTATGAAATCGCCACCTTCACAGGTAGGTTTACGCTTCGCGCTTTTCTTAACGACGAGCCTGTAGATTACTATGACAGGCAAAAAAGGATCATTATTCAAAAGGGTCAACAGGGTTTAATTGTCTGCAAAGAAGAAGCGCAAAATTATAAATTGAGATATTTGCCGACACTTTTTACCCTCGAAGAAGCGGCACCTTTTTTTAGGTTTCCCGCGCTATATGAGGGCGAAGCGATTCAAAAGAGGAAAGAAACCGCACCGAAAGAAGTCAGTCCGGAAGACGGGTTATTCTTGGGAACGGACGATAATGGATACGATGTCTATTTCCCACTGAAAAACCTGGTGAAGCACGCGTTTATAGCCGGCGTACCCGGCTCCGGTAAAACGAACGCAATACATCATTTGACTTCTACGCTGTGGAAAAAACACGGCATACCTTTTTTGATCCTTGAACCCGCTAAGCAGGAGTATCGCGCCCTTGTTAATCAAAAAGGCATGGAAGATGTTTATGTTTTTTCGCCGAATGCCAATATGTCGTTTCCGCTTCACATCAATCCGTTTGAATTCCCTAGGTTGCGTCTACACGAGCCAAGTGGTATAATGACGCCATCACAGTAAAGAGGGTGTCGTCATGGAGAAATCACA
>CAKUKM010000050.1 GCA_934663595.1 uncultured Clostridia bacterium
GCGGTGCCGTGCTGATCGTCGTGGAAGATCGGGATGTCGCACTTGGCCTTAAGCTTTTCTTCAATTTCGAAGCAGCGGGGAGCCGCGATGTCCTCGAGGTTCACGCCGCCGCAGCTGCCGGAGATCATGTAAACGGTGTTGACGATCTCGTCCACGTCCTTGGACTTGATGCAGATCGGGAACGCGTCCACGTCGCCGAACGCCTTGAACAGCACGCACTTGCCCTCCATAACCGGCATGCCGGCCTCGGGGCCGATGTCGCCCAGGCCCAGCACCGCGGTGCCGTCGGTCACGACCAGGCAGGTGTTCCAGCGGCGGGTCAGCTCGTAGCTCTTGTTGATGTCCTTCTGGATCTCCAGGCACGGCTGCGCAACGCCGGGGGTGTACGCCAGCGACAGGTCGTCCTTCGTCTTCACGGGGCAGCGGGTCACGATTTCAATCTTGCCCTTCCATTCTGCGTGCTTCTTCAGCGACTCTTCTGCGTAATTCATGATGTCTTCCTCCTCATTCCTTCGAAGCGGTTTTTTTCACTCTCTGAAAAGGTCTCTCGTTGGCGGCGAAAACGGTGCTTCGCCGATTTCCACCGAGCTTAGTATACTCCATTCGCCCGCGTTTCGTCAACCGTGAATAACGTTTTTTTCGGGAAAATCAAGTGATATCCTTTTGCAGGAGGGAGATGCAGTTTGCGCGCGAAAACGGGCGATTTGCATTTTCAACGCGCCGAAAGGCCGCAGTTTCAGACGCAAATGCATGAAATCCCCGCCCGGTTTGCAGTTATGCACTGCAGGAAATGCAGGAACGACTTGCAAATCCAAATTCATTCTGCAATATTATCCTGCAAATTTACATAAAATAACGCAAAACCGCCTCAAAAGCTAGCGTTGATGCGGTAAAATAGGCGCAGAACGGGGAAAAAGATAACGCGTTGATAAAAACGGCGCTATATAAACGGAGGATGGGAAAAATGAGAACGGAACGGGATTCGATCGGCGAGGTGCTCCTGCCGGACGACGCGTATTACGGCGTGCAGACCGCGCGCGCAAAGGACAATTTTCCGATGACGGGCCGGACGATGCACCCGTATATGATCGACAGTCTGGTTCAGATCAAGAAGGCGGCGGCGATGGCGAACCTGCGGGCGGGAACGCTGAAGCCGGAGATTGCGAACGCGATCATTCGCGCGTGCGACGAGATTCTGTCCGGCAAATACCGCGACCAGTTCATCGTCGATCCGGTGCAGGGCGGCGCGGGCACGTCGGCGAACATGAACGCCAACGAGGTCATCGCCAGCCGCGCGACGGAGATTCTGGGCGGCGCGCTGGGCAAATACATCGTGCACCCGAACGACCACGTGAACATGGCGCAGTCGACGAACGACGTGTTCCCCTCGGCGGGAAAACTCACGGCGATTCGCTTAACCGAAGAGCTGATCGACGCGCTGGAGAAGCTGATTGCGTCGCTGAAAAGCAAGGCGAAGGAAAACGAGCGGGTGATCAAGCTGGGCCGCACGCAGCTGCAGGACGCGGTGCCGATGTATGTGGGCCAGGAATTCGCCGCGCACGCGAACGCGCTGCGCCGGTGCGAAATGCGCATCCGCAAGAGCCTGAACGAGATGTATGAATTGAATCTGGGCGCGACGGCGATCGGCACGAGCATCAACGCGAGCGAGGGATATCTTTCGTGCGTCATCGAGCTGCTGGCGGATCTGGCGGGCGAACCGCTGAAGGCCGCGGACGACATGATCGACGCGACGCAGAACCCGGACGGCTTCGCGGCGCTGTCCTCGGCGGTGAAGAACTGCGCGCTGGTGATGAGCAAAATCGCAAACGACATGCGCCTGCTGTCCAGCGGCCCCTGCGGCGGCATCGAGGAATTGAAGCTTCCCGCGCGGCAGCACGGCTCGTCGATCATGCCGGGCAAGATCAATCCGGTGATTCCCGAGGTGGTCACGCAGGCGGCGTTCCTGGTGGCGGGCAACGACGTGACGATTTCGATGGCGGTCGAGGCGGGGCAATTGGAACTCAATGCGTTCGAGCCGGTGATGCTGTACCGGCTGTTTGAATCGCTGGAGGTGCTCGCGCACGCGGCGGACACGTTCCGGATTCGCTGCATCGACGGCATCGTGACCGATGCGGAGCACTGCCGGACGCTGCTGATGCAGTCCACGGTGATCGCGACGGCGCTGTGCCCGACGTTCGGCTATGAAAAGGCCACGGCGATCGTGAAAAAGGCGCTCAGCGAGAAGCGCGCGGTGGTGGACGTGGCGGCGGAGGCGCTGAACCGGCCGCGCGAAGAGATCGAAAGAATCGTAAGCGAATGCCTCGAGGGCGGTATGAAGGCGTAATTTAACACAAATCGGGGCGCAAACGCGCGCGCGGCTATTGAAAAACCGCGCGCGTTTCGCTATAATAGGGGTTGACAGAGTAGGGTTTTCTTCGTTAAGTGCCGCCAAAATGGGGAGTTGTCTGGCGGACGAAGGCAGTATGCCGCGGTTGAGAACCCGCACCCGCTGAACCACATAAGGGAGAAAAAACATTCAAGCCTCCTTATGCAGCAAGTGTTTGCTCTGAAAGGAGGTTTTTGTCATGTCTGAATCTGTGGCTCTCTCCGCCAAGCTCTACCCGCACCCGTTTTCCCGCGAATACTGGAAGCAGGCCGCCAGCGAATTCAAAAAGCCCCGCGTGCTGATTTTCGCGGCGCTGATGATCGCGCTGCGCGTGGCGCTGAAATCGCTGGGCATCCCGATTGCGGCGGATCTGAAGATCAACGTCGCGTTCTTCATCAACGCCTATGGCGCGATGGTGTTCGGCCCGGTGGTCGCGATCGTCGCGGCGGCCATTTCGGACACGCTCGGGTGTCTGCTGTTCCCGACGGGCGTGTATTTCTTCCCGTTTATCTTCATTGAAATTGCCGGGTCTCTCACGTTCGCGCTGTTCCTGTACCGCGCGGAGGTGACGACCACGCGCGTGATGCTGTCGCGCTTCGTGATCGATTTCGTGGTCAATATCGTGTTGAACACGCCGGTGATGATGCTGTATTACAGCGTGGTGATGGGCAAGTATTACGCGTGGTTCGATCTGATCCGCATCGTGAAGAACCTCGCGATGTTCCCGTTCGAGTCGATTCTGCTGACTTTGTTCCTGCGCCTGGTGATTCCGTCGACGAAGCGGCTGGGCTACATTTACAGCGACGCCGAGAAGCTGAAGTTTACGAAAAAGAACGTCATTACCCTGATCGTGCTGCTCGTCGTGGGCGCGGCGGCGGTCGCGGGCTACGGCATTTACAGCTACAACAACACGTCGGTCAGCGCGTCGTATTCGTCGCAGGAGCGCTTCGGCAAGAACAACGAAATGGCGCAGTACGTGCGCGAGGCGCATCCGGAGCTGAGCGACGAGACGGTGGTCGCGATCATCGAAAGCGGCATGCGGAAGGTCGGCAAGCCGGAGCTTACGTATTCGGTGGCGGTCTACAAGCTCAATCAGGAGGAATTCGACAAGAACCTCGCGGAGGCGAAGGCGAAGGACGCGAACGCGGTCTACACGCTCGAGACGCTGGAGGGCTATTCCAAATCCAAGGCGAAGAAGGACACGTCGCTCGATTCCCTCGGCATGGCCACGATCGTGGTGGACAAGAAGACGGGAGAATTGATCTCGTACAGCGACGACTTGGCCAAATAAAAATAAGGGCCCGGAATCATCCGGGCCCTTCGTCTATATCCGCCAACCTGAGGGGAGAGCTCGAGAGGGCGAAGTCCTCTCGAATTACAATCGTACCCGGCGGCGTGTACGTCGGGGGCGGGTGCTGATTTTATCGGAGGGAAATCCCATTTCCCGGAGAGAAAATCGCTACCTTACAAGTTTTGCGGCCGGAGTCTGAAAGACTCAAGCAAAACTTGCTCAAAGGGGTGGCAGTGGCGGGGAAAGTAGTTTCCCCGCCACATTATTTCATAAATTTATCGATGGCTTGACACAGGTCGTCGATCGCCTGCTGGTCGCCTTCCTGCGCGGCTTCTACAATGCAGTGCTTTAAATGATCCTGCAGAATTACCTTGCCCGTGTTGTCGATCGCCGAGCGCACCGCCGCAATCTGCACCAGCACCTCCGAGCAGTCGCGCCCTTCCTCCACCATGCGCTTGACCGACTGCAAATGCCCGATCGCGCGCGACAGGCGATTTAATACCGCCTTCGTGTTTTCGTGCGTGTGGCCGTGCGCGTGCGAATGGGGAACGCCGTGCTCGTGCAGCCAGGCGTGGTCGTGCTCATGATCATGATCGTGAATATGTTCGTCGCTCATTGCGCGTTTCCCCCCCAATCCGCCTTCTATTGTAAACGCCGCGCGGGCGAAAAGCAATACGGCGCGGAGGGAGAAACGTTAAATCCTGAAGAAGAATCTGGGCGCAATATCCCCTCCGCGGGGATCAAAAATGGGCCGGGCGCGCGTTTGAACGGCCGCGGGCGCGGTTATAATAGAATAGGAAACGGTTTTGACAAATGCGCGCGGAGCGTGTATAATTGGGCCGAAGCGATGAATGATAAAGGAGACGGCAATATGGGACACGAGCATCACGATCACGAGCATGAATACATGCACGAGCACAATATCCCCCACGAGCACCACGATCACGAGCATGAGCACGATCACGCGTACATGCACGAGCACAACATTCCGCACGACCATCCCCACGGCTGCGAGCCGAGCCAGTGCGCGTCCTGCGCCGGCTGCGACCCCAGGGCCGAGCTGGTTGCGCTGATGAACTACATGGTCAAGCACAACGCGTCGCACGCAAACGAGCTGGTCACGCTCGCCGGGAAGCTCAGGGACATGGGCGATACCACGGCCGCCGCGCAGGTGATGGAGGCGGTTTCCGATTTCGAAAAGGGAAACATGCGCCTTTCCGCCGTGCTCGCGGCGCTCACGCCCCCGAAGGCGTAAATTGAGGAAGGGAAGAGAGAAATATGTGTCTTTCGACGGTATACCGCGGCGAAAAAAAACCGGGCAATGAGATTCTGACGAACGTAATGCTGATCGACGCGAAGAACGGCGAGATCACGCTGACCGACATCCTCGGCCGCGAGGCGAAGGTGCGCGGCGAGGTGGTGCACGCGGATCTGACCGGCGGCTGCGTGGTCGTGAAGGAAAAGAATTAATTCTACAAAAGGATCGGCAGAACGACCGATCCTTTTGTCTTGTGGACGGGGGAGCAAGCTCCCCCGCCACTACCACCCCTACCAGATTTTGCTTGAGTCTTTCAGACTCCGGCCGCAAAATCTGCAAGGTAGCGATTTTCTCTCCGGGAAATGGGATTTCCCTGCGATAAAATCAGCACCCGCGCCCACCGCGCATGTCGCTGGGCTCGATTTAAGTTCGAGAGGAGAACCTCTCGAGCTCTCCCTTTAAAAATGTGAAGGAGGAAAAAACATGGCGAGATATGAGGTGGTTCGCGAAATTCAGAACGAGTGCGCGAACAATCAGATGCGGGACGTATTCTTTAACGAAATCGAAACGGACGATCCGGAAGGCTACGTGCGCGGGCTGCTGGGGGCGGAAAAATCGCTGGAGATCACGAAGGAGATTACGGACGAGGAAAATATCACCGTTTTCGCCAACTGCGCGGGCACGATTCAGCGGTTCGTATTTACCCGAATTTAAGGCGAAATTTGGCTGCGCCCCTTGCACTTTTCGGGGGTTTGTGCTATGATAAATGCTGTATATTGGTGTCATTCTGGAAGCCAATAACGCCTGTTAAGGACACAAGGAGGAGTTTTAAAATGAGAATCCCGGACATTCTGAAGGATCGTATGGCCTTTTCCTTTGAAGTTTTCCCGCCGAAGACGGACGTCGGCATGGAAAAGCTCTGCGCGGAGGGCGGCGTGCTGGACCATCTGTATGAGCTGAATCCCGACTACATCTCCTGCACCTACGGCGCGGGCGGAACGAACGTCGGCAAGAACCTCGAGGTTCTGGACAAGATCAAGAAGGACGGCAAGGCCATCCCGGTAACGCACTTCACCTGTGTTGCAAATACCAAGGAAGGCATTAAGGATCAGCTTCAGACTTATCTGGATCACGGCATCAACCACATGCTCGCGCTGCGCGGCGACATTCCGTTCGGCTGGACCGGCACGAACGGCGACCTGCACTATGCGACGGAGCTGGTCAAGTTCGTCCGCAAGGAGTTCGGCGACAAGTTCACCATCGCGGTTGCGGGCTCTCCGGAAGGCCACATCGCGTGCCGCAGCATCGAGGCGGACATCTCGTTCCTGAAGCAGAAGCAGGACGAGGGCGCGGACTACATCATGACTCAGCTGTGCTGGGATATGGATCAGTTCCGCTGGTGGATGGACGCGATCCGCGCCGCCGGCATCTGGATGCCCGTGGACGTCGGCATCATGCCCGTTCTGGACGCGGCGGCCACGATCAACATGGCGCTGTCCCGCAACGGCTGCGTTATGCCCCGCGCGCTGGCGGAGATCATCTCCAAGCACTGGATCTTCCCGAATCCCTTCGCGCCCAACGAGAGCGAAGAGTCCATCGCGAAGAAGAAGGCGGAATTCAAGGAAGCCGGCATGGAATACACCATCAAGCTCATCGACGAATACCGCGTGGCCGGCATCGACGGCATCCATCTGTATGCTCTGAACAAGTACGAGGACGTAACCCGCCTGGTCAAGGAATCCGGCATCATGGATTACGTCGGCTAATCAAGGCCTCTTAACGCGCATTCGGGCGCCGGGCGGGATCGGGGGATTCGCTGCCCGCGCGCCTGAAGGCGTGCAAATGGGAAAGGAATCCAACATGGCACACATCATTGCTGTAGCGGGCAAGGGCGGCGTCGGCAAAACGACGATCTGCGGCCTGATCATCGACAACATGGTTCATGAGGGCAAGGGCCCGCTGCTCGTTGTGGACGCGGACGCGAACTCGAATTTAAACGAGGTTCTCGGCGTGGAGGTGGAAACCACGCTGGGCGATATCCGCGAGGAAATGGCGCGCGCGGAGCTGCTGCCCGTCAGCCCCATTCCGTCGGGCATGACCAAGCAGGAATACGCGGAATACAAATTCAATTCCGCGCTGATCGAGGAAGACGACTTCGACATGCTGGTCATGGGCAGAACGCAGGGCAAGGGCTGCTATTGCTATGTCAACGGCGTTTTAAAGGCGCAGATTGACAAGTATGTCGGCAATTACCGCTACATGGTGATCGACAACGAGGCGGGGCTGGAGCACATCAGCCGCGGCACGCTTCCGCATGTGGATACCCTTCTTCTGGTCAGCGACTGCTCCCGCAGGGGCATTCAGGCGGTGGCGCGAATTGCCGAAATGGTCGGCGAGCTCGAGCTGAAGCCCGCGACGATGTCGCTGATCGTCAATCGCGCGCCGAACGGCCGGCTCAGCGACGGCGTTCGCGAGGAAATCGAGAAGCATCATCTGAATCTTCTCGGCGTTCTTCCGCAGGACGACGCCGTATATGAGGCGGACTGCGACGGCAAGCCCAGCGCGCACGTGCCGGAGGATTCTCCGGTCAAGACCGCGCTGCGCGCGATTCTGAAGAAAATCGATCTATAATAAACTAGGGGGATACGATTATGGCTTTCACTCCGAAAAAGCAGGCTTTCAATGCTTCGATCAATGCCGTCACCCTCGGCACGGGCGACAAGAGCATCGTGATCGGCGGCGAAAACGTCCTGCCGTTCTACACCTTTGACGCACCCATGGCCAACAAGCCCAGAATCGCGGTTGAAATCAAGGATACCGCGCTCGAAGGCGAGACGGCTCCGGAGTTTTTGAAGTTCTACGAGGGCTGCGAGACCGTCGTGGATATGGCGAAGCGCGCGGAGACCATGGAGGGCGCGTCCGCGATCTGCCTGCATTTTGAATCCGCAGATCCGAACGGCGAGAACAGGTCCGTCGAAGAGTGCGTCGAGATCGCGAAGGCGGTGGCCGAGGCGGTCGAAATGCCGATTCTCGTCATGGGCTGCAAGAACATTGAAAAGGACGCTCAGCTCTTCGGCGCGATCTCCGATGCGCTGCAGGGCAAGAACATCCTGGTTCTTTCCTCCCGCGAAGAAAACTACAAGACCGTCGGCGCGTCCGCGGGCCTTGCCTACAACCAGAAGGTCGGCGCGGAATCCGCGGTCGACATCAACCTCGCCAAGCAGCTCAACGTGCTTCTTACGCAGCTGGGCGTGCCGGCGGGCAGCATTTGCATGAACCTTGGCTCCTCTGCGGCCGGTTATGGCTATGAGTACCTGTCCTCTACGCTCGATCGCGTAAAGGCCGCGGCGCTTCAGCAGAACGACGCGATGCTGCAGATGCCCATCGTAACGCCCGTTTCTCCCGAAACGTGGGGCACCAAGGAAGCGGTTCTTCCCGAAGCGGAAGCGCCGGAATGGGGCCCTGCCGAGGAGCGCGGCATTGAGATGGAAATCTGCACTGCGTCCGCCTGCCTGGTCGGCGGCTCGAACGTCGTGATCATGAAGCATCCTGCTTCCATCGCTACGATTGCGAAGTTTATCGACAGCTTGATGTAAGCACGGAAGGAGGAAAAAACTATGGCACTCAAAGGTCTGGATATCTTTAAGCTCACCCCCAAAAAGAATTGTAAGGAGTGCGGCAGCCCCACGTGTATGGCGTTCGCGATGAAGGTCGCGCAGGGCGCCGTCTCCATCGACAAGTGCCCCTACATGTCCCAGGACGCTCTGGACACCCTGTCCGAGGCGACCGCGCCGCTGATGAAGACCATCGAGGTCGGCTCCGGCGACAACGCGCATAAGCTCGGCGGCGAAACCGTGCTGTTCCGCCACGAGAAGACGCTGGTGAGCAAGAACCTGTTCGCGGCGTATCTGTCCAGCGATGAATCCGACGTCGACGCGAAGATCGCCGAGATCAAGAAGGTCGACTACGAGCGCATCGGCGAGCGCGAATACGCCGAGTTCCTGTTCCTGGATTACGCCGGCAACGGCGCGGACGCGTATGTCGAGCTCGTGAAGAAGGCCAGCGAAGCCGGCCGCGCGCTGGTGCTGAACTGCGCGGACGCGGAAGTCGCCAAGGCGGCGCTCGCGATCTGCAAGGACGGCAAGCCCATTCTGAATGGCGCCAACAAGGACAACCTCGAGGCCATGAACGCCGCCGCGACCGAAGCGGGCGTGGTGCTGGGCGTTTGCGGCGAGAGCCTTTCCGAGATCTACGATACGATCAAGGCGCTCGAGGGCAAGGGCAATAAGAAGCTCGTGATCGACGTGACCGGCAAGGACGCGAAGGAAACGTATGCCAACGCCGTGCTCGTGCGCCGCACGAACCTGAAGGACGGCGACCGCACGTTCGGCTATCCGTCGATCGTGAATATCGCAAAGCTCGCCGGCGGCTGCCCGCATATGGAAACCGCGCTGGCGGCGGCGTTTACGCTGAAGTACGGCTCCATCCTGGTGATGGACAAGTTCGGCTATGCCGAGGCGCTCGCGCTGTGCGGCCTGCGCCAGAACGTCTACACCGACCCGCAGAAGCCGATGAAGGTCGCGCCGGGCATCTACCCGCTGAATGGCGCGGACGAGAATTCGCCGTGCTCGCTGACGGTCGACTTCGCGCTGACCTACTTCCTGGTCTCCGGCGAATACGAGCGCTCGAAGTGCCCGGTCAACCTCCTGATCTCCGACGCGAGCGGCATGTCCGTTCTGACCGCGTGGGCGGCGGGCAAGTTCTCCGCCGGCACGATCAAGAAGTTCTTCGACGAGTTCGATATCGAGAACAAGGTCAAGTCCCGCACGCTGATCATCCCCGGCAAGGTCGCCGTGATGAAGGGCGAAATCGAGGCCAAGCTGCCCGGCTGGAACGTCGTGGTCGGCCCGATGGAGGCCGTTCAGCTCGTTAAGTTCATCAAGGACTTCGAGGGCTAAGCAAAACGCAATTCGGCATGGGCGCGCTTGCGCTCATGCCTTGACATCGTGATAAAAAAGGAGCGAATTACCATGGCAAAGTTCATTACGATTGGCGAACGCATCCATTGCATTTCCCCCGTGATCCGCAAGGCGATGGCGGAGCGCGATCCGGCCCCGATTCTGCAGCGCGCGAAGGAGCAGCTCGACGCGGGCGCGACCTATCTGGACGTAAACATCGGCCCGGCCGAGAACGACGGCGAAGAGCTGATGCAGTGGGCGGTCAAGCTCCTGCAGGAGAACTTCGACAACGTGCCGCTGGCGCTGGACACCGCGAACATGAAGGCCATCGAGGCCGGCATTCAGGTTTACAACCGCCAGAAGGGCAAGCCGATCGTCAATTCTGCGGACGCGGGCGACCGCATTGACCGCATCGATCTGGCGGCGGCGAACGACGCGATCGTCATCGCGCTGTGCTCCGCAAACGGCATCGCTTCCGACAACGACGAGCGCATGATGCACTGCCAGAACATGCTCGAGCGCGGCCTGGAGCACGGCATGGAGAGCGAAGATCTGTGGTTCGATCCGCTGTTCCTGGTCATCAAGGGCATGCAGGACAAGCAGATGGAGGTTCTCGAGGCCATTAAGATGTTCACCGACATGGGCCTGAACTCCACCGGCGGCCTGTCCAACAACTCCAACGGCATGCCGAAGCACATCCGCCCGATCATGGACAGCGCCATGGTCGCGATGGCGATGATGCAGGGTCTGACCAGCGCGATCGTGAACCCCTGCGACCTCAGACTGATGGAGACCATCAAGTCCTGCGACATCATCAAGAACAACAACCTGTACGCGGACTCCTATCTGGAGATCTGATCCGGAAACGGAAAACCATGAGCCTGGCCCTTTTGGGGTCAGGCTCAAATTCGAGGGAGAAGTATGAATCTGAAACTTGCAGAGCCGCAGGATGCGGCGGGCGTGCTCGCGCTTTACGACTCGCTGCGCAATACCGACGGCTGCACATGGGACGAGGACTACCCGGGAATGATTGAAATCGACGGCGATATCCAGAAGGGCGATTTGTATATCGACTCGGACGAGCGCGGCGTGCGCGCGGCGATCAGCGTTTGCGTGGACGACGAGCTGGAGGAAATGAACGTCTGGTCTGAATCGACGCTGCCGGCGGGGTCGTTCATGCGCGTGGCGGTGCGCGCGGACGCGCAGAATCGCGGAATTGCGCGCGAAATGGTGCGGTTTGCGCTGGATGAACTGAAAAGGCGCGGCTATCGCGGCGTGCACATTCTGGTGGGCAGCGAAAATCGGCATGCGCAGCGCTGCTACGCGCCGTTTGGATTCAGAATCGCCGCCGAGACGGAGAAATACGGCGTAAACTGGCATTGCATGGAGGGCGAGCTGTGAGCGGGCGCGGCATTTGGATCAGCGGCGGGTCGAGCGGCATCGGCGCGGCGGCGGTGCGGAAATTTGCCGGCGCGGGCGATCGCGTGGCGTTTACGTATCTGCATTCCGAGGCGGAGGCGCGCGCGCTCGCGGCCGAGACCGGCGCCATCGCCATTCGCGCGGACGCGGCGGATTCCGAGCAGGTCAATCGCGCGCGGGACGAGATTTTGCATCGATTTGGGAAAATCGACGCGCTGGTGTGCGCCGCGGGCGTGGCGGGCAAGGGCCTGCTGATGGATCAGACCGACGGCGAGTATTTCCGAATCATGAACACGAACCTGTTCGGCACGTTTTGCGCCGTTCGCGCGGTTTTGCCGGGCATGATCGAGCGCCGCGCGGGCAGCATCGTGACGATTTCGTCGATGTGGGGCGAGACGGGCGGCGCGTGCGAGGCGATTTATTCCGCGTCGAAGGCGGGGATCATCGGCCTTACGCGCGCGGTGGCGAAGGAGGTCGGCTCGGCGGGCGTGCGCGTCAATTGCGTGTCGCCGGGCGTGATCGATACGCGCATGAACGGCGATCTTTCGGCGGAGGATTTGCGCGCGCTGGCGGAGGAAACGCCGCTTGAGCGCATCGGTGCGGCGAGCGAGGTTGCAGAGGCGATTTACTTCCTCGCGAGCGATCGCGCGGCGTTCATCACCGGTCAGGTGCTGTCCGTCAACGGCGGAATGGTGATCGGGTAAATGGAGATCGGCGATTTTTGTTCCTCGATCGGCGAATCGGCGGTAAATCGAAATCGGAGGCTTTTGTTTCTCAATCGGCGCGCTGGCGGAGGAAACGCCGCTTGAGCGTATCGGCGCGGCGAGCGAGGTCGCGGAGGCGATTTACTTCCTTGCGAGCGATCGCGCGGCGTTTATCACCGGCCAGGTGCTGTCCGTCAACGGCGGAATGGTGATCGGGTAAATCAGAATCGGCGGCTTTTGTTCCTCGATCGGCGAATCGGAGGCAAACTGGAATCGGAGGCGCGGCATGAATTACCTGCTGGACACGGATTTCGGCCCGGATTGCGACGACGCGGCGGCGCTGGCGCTGGCCGTGCTGTACGCGCGGAAATACGGCGGAAGGCTGCTGGCCGTGACGCACTGCACGTCGAGCCCGTGGGGCGTTGGGGCGATTCGGCGGGTGCTGCAATGGTACGGCGCGGAGGCCGAGGTTGGCACGCTGAAGGACGCGGGCTTTCTGACCGCGCCGGAAATGGAGAAATACAATCGCGCGCTGGCGCTTTCGGTTTCGCCCGCGGAGCGCGAGGCGGAGGACGCGACGGCGGTTTTGCGGCGCGCGCTGTCCGGACAGGCGGACGGATCGGTGGAAATCGTGGGAATCGGGCCGATGCGGAATCTGAGAAAGCTGCTGGAGTCCGGCGCGGACGCGCTTTCGCCGCTGAACGGCCGCGAACTGATCGCCCGAAAGGTCGCGCGGCTGACGGTAATGGCCGGCAATTTCTGCGGCGAGCCGGAATGGAACGTGCGAATGGACGCGGAATCGGCGCGAAAAGTGGCGCTCGAATGGCCGGGCGAGGTCGTCTGGTGCGGCTGGGAGGTCGGCAAGGACGTGATCGCGCTGCGCGAGCCGTGTGCGCTGAGCGCGGACAACCCGGTGCGGCAGGCGTATCGGCTCTGGTCCGGCGGCGCGGGCCGCAGCAGCTGGGATCTGTGCGCGGTGCAATGGGCGATGGACGAGGAAAGCGCGAATTACGCGCCGTCCGCCCCGGGGAACGTCGAAATCGACGCGCGCGGCGTCACGCAATGGCAGGCGCAATCGGG
>CAKUKM010000051.1 GCA_934663595.1 uncultured Clostridia bacterium
CTGAATGGCGTGCGCGGTTTGGTTCGCGCGCTGCAGGCGCTTTGCCGCAGGCGCGGACTGGTTCGCCTGAATGGCTTGCGCGGTTTGGTTCGCGCGCTGCGGGCGATTCGCCGCAAGCGCGGATTCATGCCGCGCGACGCTGATTCTTCGCCTGAATCGCGAATCTCGCCGCGCTGAATGGCTTGCGCGGTTTGGTTCGCGCGCTGCTGACTCTTTGCCGCTATCGCGGATTCATGCCGCGCGGCGCTGACTCTTCGCCGCAAGCGCGGATTCATGCCGCGCGACGCTGATTCTTCGCCTGAATCGCGAATCTCGCCGCGCTGAATGGCTTGCGCGGTTTACGCCGCTTCGCCCTGATAGGACACCAGCGTCGCGTCGATCACGCCGGGAATGTTGTTCAGGCGGTTCAGCAGCGCGTCGGGCTTGTCCACGCGCACCTCGTAGGTCATTTCCACGGAGGAGCCGTTCACGGTTTTGGACTTCAGCTTCTGAATGCGGATGCCGGAAACGAGCTGCGCGACGGGGCGCTCGGCCTCCGCGCCCGCGCGGATCACGAGCAGATAGCTGCTCACGCCCCTGGACTGGATGTTTACCAGCACCGTCATCATGATCGCGATCAGCACCATCGCGACCACGGTCAGCAGAAACTGGCCCGCGCCCAGCAGAATGCCGGTCGTCAGCGCCCAGAACATATACGCGGTGTCCAGCGGGTCCTTCACCGCCGTGCGGAAGCGCACGATCGACAGCGCGCCGACCATGCCCATCGACAGCGCGATCGAGTTGCGAATGCAGAGCACGACCGGCGTGGTAATCAGCGTCATCATGATCAGGGTGAGCGTAAAGTTTCCGGAGAACATCACGCCGCGGTAGTTGCGGCGATAGACCCACGCGATCGCGCAGCCAAGCACCAGCGCAAGCACCATCGAAACGACGACCGTAAGCAGCGAGGATACGCCAATGGTCTGGGAGCTGAACAGATCGGCAGTCAGGTTGTTCATGTTGAATTCCTCCATTCTAATGTTGCCCGATTCGGATTTTTCCCTATTTTCCTTACCCCTCCAGCGGCTCGAAGCGCCGGCAGAGGATGTATTTCGATATGGCGCTGCGCTCCGCGCGCGTTCCCGCCATCAGGCCCGAAATGTAATCGGGCAGGTAATTGTCGAACTTGATCTCCAGAATCTCGGTGTTTTCGTCGTGCGGGCACACCGTCGCGAGCTTCGGGTTGAACAGGTCGACGCTGCTCAGGCCCGAGCGCAGCTTTAAATCGAACGTGATCCGCACGTTCTGCGCCGGATGCAGATACGCCTCGCGCTCGTAATCCACGATCACGCTGGGGCGCAGCAATCGCGTGCGCATCTGCACGTATGCGTCCTTTAAAAGCGGATTGTTCGCCTTGTAGAGGCCGCGCGGGTCGCCGGAGATGATCTGCTCGCACAGCCGGCGCGTGATCTGCACGGACGATTTCTGAATCAGATCGCCCAGCTTGCGCTTGCGCTCCAGAAAGATCTCCTGGTCGGAATAGCGATAGATGCGGATGCGGTATTTGTCGCGATTCATTACGCCCGACTGCTTGTCGAAATAGGCGCTGTCGAAAATATCGTCAAAATACAGCGACCGGATCACATACGGCTTTCCGCCGCGGCAGTGCGAGTCCATTTTCAGCACCGGCCGCAGCCGCGCGCGCAGGGCCTCGACCTCCGCGGGATGGATGAAGTATTTCAGCTCATGCCGCGCGGGCAGCTGATTGCGCTTTTGCATTGGCTCTTTCCTCCTACTGCTGCTGGCGCTGCTGAACCAGCGCGATCGCATCGCCGAAGTATTTCTGCATTTCCGCGTCGCTCAGCTTGATCTGCGATTTGGAAAATTCCTTGCCGCCGTTGTCCATGTCCACGCCCTTGAAATACCCCAGCAGCAGCATCGGCCGCCTTTCGGCATAGGACACGAACTCGCGCATCGCGCTCTGATACGCATCCTCGGACGAGCCCCATTTGGCGAACTGGTCGGCCAGCAGCGGCTGCAGAATCGCGTAGCGCTCCTGAACGAGGCTTAAAATATGCTCGGTCGAGAACGTCGTGGCCATTTCCTTGCCCATGTGGGTCAGGAATTCGTCGCGGAAGCGCGGGTTTTTCATGCACGCGATGAACAGCGTGTTGTCGGTCCTCAGGCCATTTCCCATGCCGCCCGGCGTGAGCCAACGGTTGATCGAATTGGTGTTGACCGTAAACGCCCAGTCCAGATCGAACAGCACCCAGCGCCATTTGCCGTCCGCGTTCGGATTGCGATAGCGCTTTACGTTCAGCGTGTCGGTATTGCCGGTAAAGATCTCGATCGCCATGTATTCGATGTAATTCTGAATGTCGATGGCGGAATCGAGGTTGTTGTAGAACTCGTCGGTGGTCGGGTCGGCGGATTTGACGTATTTCAGCAGCGCCTCAAACGTGTCGTTCGAGCCCTGCATGACGTTCGAATTCGCCTTGATCAGGTCGATCTTGTCCTCGTCGCCCTCCCAGCCCTCGAACTGGCAGATCGAGCGGCTGTTCACGCGCTCGCGCAGGTTGTAGTGGCCCCAGTACTGGCCGTCCAGATACAGCACGCACACCTCGGTCTCCTGATACATCACCGACGTGTCCTTCGCCAGCGAGGTCAGAATCGAATCGCGCATGCGGATCTTGTCCGTGTCCTGGCCGGACGAGCGCAGCACCAGCGACTGGTATTCCGTGTAATCGCGGTTTTTGAAAAGCGGCGCGCGGAAGCGGTTGTCGCCGCTGTATTCGTTTCGGGCGATCAGCTTAAACGCCTGCTGATCCTCCGCGCGGCTGTACTGGCCGGCGATCTTGATGCCGCAGCCCTGCGCAATCACGGTCGAGCCGTCGCCTGCGAAGATCTCGACGTGCGCCTCGCGCTCCCAGTCCATCCAGAAGTTCGCGCCCTTGTTCATGCTGCCGTACGGCCAGTCGGGCAGCGCGTTCGGGCCGGCGATCATGATGCCCTTTTCCTCGCTGGTCAGGTTCGCCGGGTCGGACACGACGGAGAGGACGTACACGCCGTTTCCGTTGTTGACGTCGAACAGGTAGCTCTGCGTGTCCATATACGATTCCATATAGCTGTCGGCGTACACGCGCGTGCGCAAAATCGTCGTCTGCGTGATCGTCAGCGGCTGGGTATACAGATTCGAGCTCTCGGTCGGGTCGGTGTTGTCCAGCGTGTAGTAAACGCGCATGCCGGGATCGACGCTGATCGCGACCTCGAGCGTGTCGCCCGTATGATACAGCCCGCCGTAGACCGAATACTCCGGAATCGCCGCGCGGCCGGCGTAGGCCATGCCGGAATTGGCGGAAAGCGGCGTGGGATTGGCCAGGAACGAAAAGCCCTGGCGCGCGTCGATGCGGCCGTAGGTCATGTCCGGATACTGCAGCGGCAGATACGTCTTGTCCACGATCGTGCCGTCCGGTTTGCAAAGCGTGATCGTATAGCCGCCGTCGGCCGTGAGCCGGAAGCTGGTGTGAATCTGGCCGTTGACGCTGCCGTCCTGCCCGGAGCAGATCACGCCCAGATACTGGCCCGGCGCAATCGTGGTGCCGGACGGGAACTGCCATTTGCGCGGGCGCGCCGAATTGTCGGACAGGCCCCAGCCGGACAGGTCGATCGTCTCGGACGTGGTATTCACCAGCTCGATCCAGTCGCTGCCGACGCTGTTCGAGGCCGCGGCAATTTCGCTCAGGCGCACGCCGGAGGTGTTCGCCGCGAGCAGCTCCGCATCGAGCTGCGCCGCGCCGTCCGTCGTATTGGGCTTGCCGGGCGTGGGCGCCATCGTGGTCTTCCAGACGTTTCCGAGCTTGGAATACGCCTGATCGGCCTCGAGCGCGGGAATCCGGACATACGAGGCGGTCGTGCCGTCCGGGCGGGTCAATACCGCCTCCGCGCCGCTCTTGCTCAGGGCGAACGGGGCGTAGAGATCGCCGCCGTCAAACGCGCGCTCCTCGCCGGCGCAGCGGATGATTTTGTATTCGTCCGGCTGAATCACCGCGTCCGGAAGCGTCCAGGCGGCGGGACAGGCCGAATTGTCGGAAAGCATCCAGCCGCTCAGCGAAACCGGCTCTGAGGTGATATTGTGAATCTCTATGTAGTCGTACGCCGCGCCGCTTGCGTCCTGCGCGGTGCATTTGCTGCGCGTCATGACCTCGGTAATCACCAGATCCGTATCGGAAACGTTCGTCGATACGGCGATCGCAGGCTCCTCCGTCGCGGCGGGCTCGGTTTCGTCCGGCTTTTTGTCGGTCTGAACCTCGACCACGCGATTGGCGCTGCCGGGCGTCGGCTCGCTGGTCTGCACCCATGCGCCGGACGCGTCCACGCAATAGGACGTATCGTCCTTAAGCGACGGCACGTTCACGCTGTCGGCGGTATTGCCGGCCGAATCCAGCAGCAGCAGCGTCTCTCCCGACGAGGAAAGCCGAAACGGCGCGTGATCGTCGCCCTCGCCCTTGTCGGCGTACACCACGAAATACTCGCCCGGCGCGAGCTTCATGCTCGGGAAGCGGTAAATCTTGCTCGGGTCGCCGCTGCGGGTGATCGCCCAGCCGTAGAGGTTGATTTCGCTGCCCCCGACGTTCGTGATTTCGATCCAGTCCGGGTACGCGTCGTTCACGTTCAGGCTGGAGACGTTCGCGGTCATGACCTCGCTGAAGCGCACGTCGGTCTGCGCGGCCGCATAGGTCGTCTGCGCCTGCGGCCCGCGCTGCGAAAGCGCCGCCACCAGCACCACCACAATGGTCATCGCAATCAGCGCGACCCAGATCAGCCCGTCGTACGGGCTCTTTTCGCGTCTATATTTCTTTGCCACAGCTTGCCCCCATAAGGTCGATTTGGTAGGGAATTGTATCTCTTCTTATAATACACTTAAATTCGAAAAAAGGGTAGTCCTAATAACTACATTCCTCCGAAAATTGTGTAAAATACTGTCTATTTAGACGCACAATCCCGCCCAACGGTTCCCGCGCAAAAAAAGAGCCCCGCGAATGCGAAGCTCCAAACATACAGCTAACTCAGGGAGAGCTCAAGAGGGCGAAGTCCTCTCGAACTTAAAATCGAGCTCAGCGACATGCGCGGTGAGCGCGGGCTTTTTTCGCGAAGGGAAATCTCATTTCCCGAGAGCGAAAAAAGATACCTTGCAGATTTTGCGCCCGGGGATTTCGAAGAAATCCTAGCGGAGACTGTCAAAGGGGTGGCAGTGGCGGGGGAGCTTGCTCCCCCGCCACAAATCTTATTTTGCAAATTCCACCGATCGGGTTTCGCGGATTACGTTGACCTTGATCTGGCCCGGGTATTCCATTTCCTTCTCGATGCGCTTGGCAATCTCGCGCGCCAGCACCAGCGTGCCCGCATCGTTTACGTCCTCGGGCTTTACAATGATGCGCACCTCGCGGCCGGACTGGATTGCATAGCAGGTCTCCACGCCGTCGAACGCATACGCGATCGATTCCAGCTTCTCCAGGCGCTTGATGTACGTCTCCAGCGATTCTCTTCTCGCGCCGGGCCGCGCCGCGGAAATCGCGTCCGCCGCCTGCACCAGCACCGCCTCGACCGTCTTCGGCTCGATATCGCCGTGGTGCGCGCCGATGGCGTTGATCACCAGCTCGTTCTCGTGGAACTTCTTGGCCAGATCCATGCCGATCGTCACGTGCGTGCCCTCGACCTCGTGGTCGATCGCCTTGCCGATATCGTGCAGAAGGCCCGCGCGCTTCGCCAGCTGAACGTCCGCGCCCAGCTCCGCCGCCATGACGCCCGCCAGATGGCTGACCTCAATGGAATGCCTCAGCACATTCTGGCCGTAGCTCGTGCGGAACCGCATGCGGCCCAGGAGCTTGACCAGCTCCGGATGAATGCCGTGCAGGTTCGTCTCAAACACCGCCTGCTCGCCGGCCTCGCGGATCTGCTGATCGACCTCCTTGCGCGCCTTTTCGACCATTTCCTCAATGCGCGCCGGATGAATGCGGCCGTCGGTAATCAGCTTCTCCAGCGCAATGCGCGCTACCTCGCGCCGCACCGGATCAAACGCCGAGATAATCACCGCTTCGGGCGTATCGTCGATGATCAGATCCACGCCCGTCGCGATCTCGAGGGTGCGGATATTGCGGCCCTCGCGGCCGATGATGCGGCCCTTCATATCGTCGTTGGGAAGGGCGACGACCGAAACCGTCGTCTCGGCCACATGGTCGGCGGCGCATTTCTGAATCGCCAGCGCAATCAGGCTGCGCGCCTTCTTGTCGGCCTCCTCCTTCGCGCGGGATTCGATCTCTCGCACCATTACCGCCGCGTCGTGATACGCATCCTTCTGAATGCGATCGATCAGAACGCCCTTCGCCTCGTCGCTGGTCATGCCCGCGATGCGCTCCAGCTCGCCCTGCTGGCGGTCGTGCATTTCGGCGGCCTCCGCCTCCATGCGCTCGACTTCCTTGTATCTGCCGTTCAGCGCTTCCTCGCGCGTTTCCAGATTGTCCAGCTTTTTATCGAATTGCTCTTCGCGCTGGTTGACCCTGCGCTCCAGCCGCGTTACCTCGCTTCGCCGGTCGCGCACTTCCTTATCGAGTTCCGATTTCAAACGGATGATTTCTTCCTTGGCCTCCAGAAGCGCTTCCTTTTTGCGCTCCTCCGCTTTCCGCGTCGCGTCCTCCAGAAGATTGCGGGCGACCTCCTCCGTCTGTCCCAGCTTCTTCTCCATCGCGTTTTTGCGGTACAGATATCCGGCGGCCAATCCCAACCCCAGCGCAATCACCGCAACGATTGCGTATAGCAATGCTGTTTCCCCCTTCTATGTTTTTTCTTTTCAGCAAGCAGAGCGCAGTTAAACTGCCGTCATTAACAAAAACGTTACATTTCAAATACAGACTGCACGCCAACAGAACTATTCTAAACGTTTCCGGGTGCGCTGTCAAGCAAAATTGTATTATCGCACGGAAATGGCGGGGAATCTTCGATGGAAATTCACATTATCTTCTCTTTTGTGCGTATTGCGTTCCGCGCTTTTCGGCGACGAACACGAAATAGCCGTCGATCTCCTGAACGCGCACGCCGCCGAAGATGGCGCGCAGCTTGTTTGCATACCAGTCGCGCCGCTTGGTGACCATCAGCATTCTGCCGCCGACCTTCAGGCGATTGAAGCCCTTTTCGATGAATTTTTTCGCCACGCTGAAGTCGGTCTGATACGGCGGATTGGAAAGAATCCGATCAAACCCGGCCTGTTCAACGCAATCAAACCCGTCGGAAACGACGCACGCCGCCTCCCCCACGCCGTTTGCCATTGCGTTTTGCCGCGCGATCGCCACCGCGCGCGGATCGATATCGGCCATCACGACGTTTTCCGCGCCGCACTTTTTCGCCGCGACCACGCCCACCACGCCGCAGCCGCAGCCGAGATCCATGATCCGCATGCCCGGCGCGAAATCGGCGATCGACAGCATCGCGAGCGTCCCGCGATCGATATGCGCGGGCGAAAACAGCCCCGGCGCGGTCTCAAACCGCATTTCTTCCCCCAGAATTTCCGTCTGAATCATTGCGCTTTCCCCCGTTTTTCTTCTATTATAGCATGCTTTGATTGCGTGCGCGCGCATATCGGCGCGGCAATTTGGAAAAACTTGCGGTAAACGCAACCTTCGGAGGCCGCCATGCTCGCTGTGCTCGCCGTTTTTCTGGTTTATCTCGCCGCCGTACCGGTATCCGTCGCGGTCGTTGCGGAGGGCGGCGTGCGCGTCGGCGCGTCGATCTTTCTGCCCGGCGCGGCAGTTCGAAGCGCGCGGCCGGTATCGGGCAAGCCCAAAAAGAAAAAAAGAACGGATCTGCCGCTCGCCGTTCGCGCGATACTTGCGTTTTTAAAGCGCCTACGCCCGATGGAAATGCGCATAACCGGGCGAATCGGGCTGGACGACGCGGCGCAGACGGCGCTCGTCTGCGGGCTTCTTACGTCGCTGAACGCCATTCCGCGCGCCCGCGTCTGCATTCAGCCGGATTTTTCCGCGCCGCGCTTCGCCGTTTCGGGCATACTTTCCGCGCGTGCGGGAAACCTAATGCTCGCCGCGCTTTCGGGCGCAGGAACATTGCTTGCAGGGAGGATACGAACATGGAAAAGCATCCGATCGAAAGCGTGATGACCACCACGATGGAGAACATCCGCGGCATGATCGACGCAAACACGATCGTGGGCGACGCAATTGCGGCCGCAGACGGCAGCACGATCGTACCGATTTCGCGCGTGAGCTTCGGCTTCGTGGCCGGCGGCGGCGAATACGCGCTCTCCGGCCGCACGCGCGAGGAACCGAAGCCGTTTGCGGGCGGCGCGGGCGCGGGCGTGACCGTTTCCCCGATCGGCTTTCTGGTGACCGGGCCGGACTCGGTGCGCCTGCTGCCCGCGCAGCCCTACGCGCCCGTCGACCGCATCATCGAGCTGATGCCGCAGGTGCTTGGCGAAGTCAAATCCGCGCTGGCAAAAAAGAACGCGAATGCCTGCCCGCAGGAATAGCGCCGCCGGGATTGCCGGACAGCGTTGAACGCGACGCGGCGGTTCGAATCGCAGTGCGAACGCGCTTCCGTGCGCGCGGGCGACTCGTTTGCGCGAGCGCTCAACGAAGTCAAATCCGCGCTGGCGAAGAAGAACGCGAATTCCTGCCCGCAGGAATAGCGCGCAAAAGCTCCGCATCTTGCGATGCGGAGCTTCGTTTGGTTTAATTAGCCCAGGATCTTGATGACAACGCCGGAACCAACCGTGCGGCCGCCTTCGCGGATAGCGAAACGCAGACCTTCTTCGCACGCGATGGGGGTGATCAGCGTGATCTCCATGTCGATGTTGTCGCCCGGCATGACCATTTCAACGCCGTCCGGCAGCTTGATGTTGCCGGTAACGTCGGTCGTGCGGAAGTAGAACTGCGGACGATAGCCGTTGAAGAACGGGGTGTGACGGCCGCCTTCTTCCTTGGTCAGGACGTAAACCTGGCCCATGAAGTGGGTGTGCGGATGAATCGTGCCCGGCTTCGCCAGAACCTGGCCGCGCTCGATCTCGTTGCGCTGTACGCCGCGCAGCAGAACGCCGATGTTGTCGCCCGCTTCCGCGAAGTCCAGGAGCTTGCGGAACATTTCAACGCCCGTAACAACCGTCGTGCGCTTTTCCTCGGTCAGGCCGACGATTTCGACCTGGTCCGCCATCTTGACGATACCGCGCTCGACACGGCCCGTCGCGACGGTGCCGCGGCCGGTGATCGAGAACACGTCTTCAACCGGCATCAGGAACGGCTTGTCGGTCGCGCGCTCCGGATCGGGGATGTAGCTGTCGACCGCGTCCATCAGCTCGAAGATGCACTGGCACTCGGGGGTGGTCTTCGCGTCCTTGCCCGCCGTCAGCGCTTCCAGCGCCAGCAGCGCGGAGCCCTTGATGATCGGGATGTCGTCGCCCGGGAAGTCGTACTCGTTCAGCAGCTCGCGGATTTCCATTTCAACCAGCTCGAGCAGCTCCGGATCGTCGACCTGATCGGTCTTGTTCATGAACACGACGATGTACGGTACGCCAACCTGACGGGACAGCAGGATGTGCTCGCGGGTCTGCGGCATCGGGCCGTCCGCCGCGGAAACAACCAGGATCGCGCCGTCCATCTGCGCTGCGCCGGTGATCATGTTCTTAACATAGTCGGCGTGGCCAGGGCAGTCTACGTGCGCGTAGTGACGCTTTTCGGTCTGATACTCAACGTGAGCGGTGTTGATCGTGATGCCGCGCGCCTTCTCTTCCGGCGCCTTGTCGATCTGGTCGTAGCGCATCGCTTCCGCGCCGCCGACCTGCGCCAGCGCCATCGTGATCGCCGCCGTCAGAGTCGTCTTGCCGTGGTCGACGTGTCCGATCGTTCCGATGTTTACATGAGGCTTATTGCGCTCAAACTTTGCCTTTGCCATTTCATTTTCCTCCTAAAAAACCGTTTATCTCTTGCCGAGAATCTTGTCCGCAATGCCTGCGGGGACTTCTTCATAGTGCTCGAACTGCATCGTGTACGTGCCGCGGCCCTGCGTCTTCGAACGCAGATCGGTCGCGTAGCCGAACATCTCGCTCAGCGGAACGATGCCGTCGATGGAATGCATGCCGGCGTGCGCGTCCATGCCGGTCACGCGGCCGCGGCGGGCGGAGATATCGCCCATGACGTCGCCCATATACTCGTCCGGAACCACGACCTCGACCTTCATCATCGGCTCGAGCAGCGCGCAGTTCGCCCGCTGGAGCGCCTCCTTGAAGGCCATCGAGCCCGCGATCTTGAACGCCATTTCGCTGGAGTCCACGTCGTGATAAGAGCCGTCGATCAGATCCACGCCGAAGTCCATGACCTCGTAGCCGCCGATGATGCCGCTCAGCGCCGCCTCGCGAATGCCCTGGTCGATCGGGGCGATGAATTCCTTCGGGATCACGCCGCCGACGATCTTGTTGTTGAACTCGTAGCCTGCGCCGGCCTCGCGCGGATAGATCTCGATCACGCAATGACCGAACTGGCCGTGGCCGCCGGTCTGGCGCACGTAGCGGCCCTCGCCCTTCGCGCGCTTGCGGATGCATTCCTTATACGCGACCTGGGGCTTGCCGACGGTGGCCTCGACGCGGAACTCGCGCAGCAGGCGGTCGACGATGATTTCCAGATGCAGCTCGCCCATGCCGGCGATGATCGTCTGGCCGGTCGCGTCGTCGGTGTAGGTCTTAAACGTCGGATCTTCCTCGGCCAGACGAATCAGCGCAAGGCTCATCTTGTCCTGACCCGCCTTGGTCTTCGGCTCGATCGCGACGCGGATAACCGGCTCCGGGAACTCCATGGATTCGAGCACGATCGGGTGGCTCTCGTCGCAGATGGTGTTGCCGGTCGTGGTTTCCTTCAGGCCGACGGCGCTCGCGATGTCGCCCGCGCGGATCTCGTCGATTTCCTCGCGGTGGTTGGCGTGCATTCTCAGAATGCGGCCCACGCGCTCGCGCTTGCCCTTATTGGCGTTGAATACATAGCTGCCGGACTGGAGCTTGCCGGAATACACGCGGAAGAACGCGAGCTTTCCGACAAACGGATCGGCCATGATCTTGAATACCAGCGCGCTGAACGGCTCGTCGTCGCTCGCCTTGCGCTCGATTTCCTCGTCCGAATGCAGCTTCGTGCCCTTGACCGGCGGAATGTCGATCGGGGACGGCAGATAATCGACGATCGCGTCCAGCAGCGGCTGAACGCCCTTGTTGCGATAGGACGTGCCGCAGAGAACGGGCGTCAAATGATTCGAAATCGTGCCCTTGCGAAGGCCGGAACGGATTTCCTCTTCCGTGAGCTCCTCGCCGTCCAGGTACTTCATCATCAGCTCGTCGTCCGACTCGGCCGCAGCCTCGACCATCTTCTGATGGTACTCCTCCGCCATTTCCAGCATATCGGCCGGGATGTCGGTCAGCTCCATCTTGGTGCCCATTTCGTCCTCATAAATGATGGCCTTCATGCGCACGAGGTCGATCATGCCCACGAAGCTCGACTCGGAGCCGATCGGCAGCTGAATCGGAACGGCGTTCGCCTGCAGCCGCTCATGCATCATATCCACCACGCGATAGAAGTCCGCGCCGGTGATATCCATCTTGTTGACGTAGGCCATGCGGGGCACGTGATACTTGCTCGCCTGCCGCCACACGGTTTCGCTCTGGGGCTCCACGCCGCCCTTTGCGCAGAATACGGACACCGCGCCATCGAGCACGCGCAGCGAGCGCTCGACCTCGACCGTGAAGTCCACGTGGCCGGGCGTGTCGATCAAATTGATCTGATAGCCGCGCCATTCGCAGGTCGTGGCCGCAGACGTAATCGTAATGCCGCGCTCCTGTTCCTGCTCCATCCAGTCCATCGTCGCCATGCCCTCGTGCACCTCGCCCAGGCGGTGCGTGCGACCGGTGTAGTACAGAATTCTCTCGGACGTCGTTGTTTTACCGGCATCGATATGAGCCATAATGCCGATATTGCGAACATGATCCAGCGAATGCGTTCTCGCCACAGCTAATTTCCTACTTTCTTTGAGATTCTTGCGCCAATTGCGCTATTCATGAATGAACCTTCAGCACGCGCGAGGCGTGCTGAAGGATGCTTGACCTATGATGCCTGAAACCCAGGCGCATATAGGGATTACCAGCGATAATGCGCGAACGCCTTGTTGGCCTCGGCCTGCTTGTGCATATCCTCGCGACGCTTTACGGCGTTGCCGGTGTTGTTCGAGGCGTCCAGGATTTCGCCGGCGAGACGGTCCGCCATGTCGCGCTCACCGCGCTTGCGGGCGAACATCACCAGCCAGCGCAGAGCCAGCGTCTGACGGCGCTCCGGACGAACCTCCAGCGGTACCTGGTAGGTCGCGCCGCCAACGCGGCGAGCCTTACATTCCAGCGCCGGCATGATGTTTGCCATCGCCTGGTTGAAGACTTCGAGAGCTTCCTTGCCGGACTTCTTCGCGATCGTCTCGAACGCTTCGTAGCAAACGTTCTGCGCGACGCCGCGCTTGCCGTCGTACATTACCTGGTTGATCAGCTTGGTCACGACGACCGAGCCGTATACCGGATCCGGAAGCACTTCGCGCTTCGGGATAAATCCACGTCTGGACATAAGTGTCCCTCCTGATATTTAATGACGTTAAAGTGAACGAGAAACAGGCAAAAGCTCGCCGGGCGAGTTGGCGCTTCCCGGTTGGCCCGCTAAGGACTCTGCGCATTTCGATTCCTTCCCACGTTCCAGATGGATAGAGACCGAATTCGCCCTTTCCTCCTGCGTTTTCGCCAAGGGCCCGCTTGCAAAAAGCGCGCCCCTGAGACATTTTACTGCCTCAATTACTTCTTCGGACGCTTTGCGCCGTAGAGGGAGCGGCCCTGCATACGCTTGGCAACGCCAGCAGCGTCCAGAGCGCCGCGGATGATATGGTAACGCACGCCAGGCAGATCGCGGACCTTGCCGCCGCGGATCAGCACAACCGAGTGCTCCTGCAGGTTGTGACCGATACCGGGAATGTAGCAGGTACCTTCGATCGAGTTCGTCAGACGAACGCGGGCGATTTTGCGCAATGCGGAATTCGGCTT
>CAKUKM010000052.1 GCA_934663595.1 uncultured Clostridia bacterium
GCGGCGTGTACGGTGGGCGCGGGGCTATTTTATCGCAGGGAAATCCCATTTCCCGGAGAGAAAATAGCTACTTTGCAGATTTTGCGGCCGGAGTCCGCAGGACTCAAGCAAAATCTGGAGGGGGTGGTAGTGGCGGGGGAGCAAGCTCCCCCGCTACCAGCTTGTCAAAAAGACTTTTTTGACAAGCTGGAGCGCTCTTCCTTGCGAAGGGCGCTCTTTTTGCGGCATGAATTGACAGGAAATGGTGCATACTGATTCTATTATGAGAATCGGAGGTACCGTTTATGGGCGGAATCGGACGCCGGCATACGATCGCGCGGGAGGCACAGGGAACGATTTCCCGCCGCATGCGCGCGCTCGCGGTGGAAATCAGCGCAGGCGGACGCGGAAGACTTGCGCTGTCCAAATCGGAGGAGCGCGCCCTTCTGCGAATTGCGGAGGAGGCAAATCGGCTGCGCGCGGCGAACGAGGGCGAGGCGGACGCGGTGGAAACGCTCGCGCGAGACGCGATTCTGATGGCGAAATGCGCGCAGCAGGCGCGCCGGGAGAGCGTGCGCGGGCTGCCCAAATGCGGGCGGGAGACGCGCGTTCAGGCCGTTGCGCGGCGCGCGATCGGATCCGGAAGCGAGAAAATCGATCGCGAGGCGCTGATGCTGGCCGTCGCCTCGTTCGACGATGTGCAGGCGCTGGAAATGGCGGAGATCTGGGCGTTTCCGGAGGCCGCGCGCATTTGCATCTGCCGGGCGTATCGAATTGCGGCGGAGAACGCGCTCGCTCTCGGCCGCGAAAAGCGGCTGGCGGAGCGCTGGGTCGGCGGCGCGCGGGTGCGCCTTGCGGGAAGAAGCGAGGCGTTTTTTGAGCATGCCGCGCGGATGCTCTCGGAAAATGAGAATCCGCGATTGCAAATGCGGCTCGAGCGCGCGCTGCGGGGCGCAGATTTTGATGCGATCGTTCGTGCGGCGCATGCCGAGAGCGCGCAGACGAAGCTGCAATTGGAAAACCTGATGAGCATGAAGCGGCTGATCGACGCGCTCGACTGGCAGGCGTGCTTTCGCATGCTTTCGGGCGTGGAGGCCGAGCTGGAGGCCGATCCGGCAAATGTGTATTCGCATATGGAGCCGACCTCGCGCGCGGCGATTCGGGAGCAGGTCGCGCGCCTCGCGCGAAAATGGCGGCTGACGGAGATCACCGTCGCGCGCTACGCCATTCACGCCGCCGCGCGCGCGGAGGGCGAGCGGGAGCGGAATGTGTGCTACTGGCTGTATGACGACGAGGGGCGAAGCGCGCTCGCGCGCGAAATCGGCATGCCGCAGCCGCGAAGGCTGATTCCCGATCCGACCGGAAGGGGCAGCGTGGCGGGCTTTGCATGCGGCTGGGCGGCGCTGTTTGCGCTGTATTCGTTTGCGGCGCGCAATTGGATGCTGCTGCCGCTGGGGATTCCGATTGCGTGGCATGTGCTGAACGCGCTGATTGCGCGCGCGTTTCCGAAATGGATTCGGCCCCGAACGCTGCTCAAGCTCGAGCTGGACGCCATTCCGGATACGATGCGCACGCTGGTGACGATGCCGGCGCTGCTTTCGAGCCCGGAGCGCGCGAACGCGGTCTGCGATCAGATTGAGACGCTCGGCTGCATGGAAAGAAGCGCGAACATCCGCTATCTGATTCTGGGCGACTTTGCCGATGCAAACGAAGAACGCCTGCCCGGCGACGAGGCGATTGTGGACGCGGTGCGCGCGCGCATTTCGGCAATGAACGCGCGCGCGGGCGAGGAAAAGTATTATTACCTGCACCGGCCGCGCGCCTATCTGGCCGCGGACGCGCGCTGGATGGGCCGCGATCGCAAGCGCGGCGCGCTGAACGCGCTGAATGCGCTGATTCTGAATGCATCCGGCGCGGAGGAGGCGTTCGGCGCGGAGGGAAGCGCGTGCGACCGAATTCGCGGCCGATTTGAATATGTGCTGACCATCGACGAGGGCACGCGCTTCCTGCCCGGCGCAGCGCGGCGATTGATCGGCGCGATCGCGCATCCGCTGAATCGGCTGGATGTGCGCGGCGGCGTGCGGCATGGCTATGCGATCGTTCAGGGCGAAATGACGCTTTCGGCGCGCGCGGAAGAGAATCAATTTGTGCGCGTTTTCGCCGGCCGCGGCGGCATGGACGCATATCCCGCCTCCGTTTCGGATTACTTCCAGGACGTCTGCGGCATGGGCCTGTTCGGCGGAAAGGGCATTTACGACGTGCGCGCGTTTGCCGCCGCGCTCGAGGGCGCGCTGCCGGAGGGCCGAATTCTCAGCCACGACATGATCGAAGGCGCGTTGGCCGGCGCGGCGCTCGCGAGCGATATTCCGCTCTACGACGGCTTCCCGGCGACGCTTTCGAGCCTGCTGAAGCGCGAAAACCGCTGGATGCGCGGCGACTGGCAGCTGCTGCCCCTGCTGTTTTCGAAAAAGCGCCTTCCGCAGACGGGAAGGAGCCTTCCGGCGGTCGCGCGGATGTGGATTCTGGGAAATCTGCTCAGGAGTCTGTATGCGCCGGCGCTCGTTTCGCTGCTGACCACGGCGATCTGGACGGGCAATGCGGGAATGCTGGCGCTCGGGCTCGCGTGCGCGTATTTCGCGGCGATGCTTCATCCCAATCGGGAGGCGTGGGCGCGCGCAACGGCGGAGCTGACGATCCTTCCGATGCGCGTGGCCTGCGCGGGCGACGCGATATTGCGCACGCTCTGGCGACTCGCGTTTACGAAAAAGCATTTGCTGGACTGGGTGACCAGCGCGGACGCGGCGGGCGAAAAGAACCGCTATCGCCCGGCCTGCGGCGTGGCGGCGATACTGCTCGCGCCGGGATTGCTGATTGCGCCGATGCTGCCGGCGACGATTGCGCTGGGCGCGCTGTTTCTGATTGCGCCGAAGCGGATTCAGGATCTGGAGGAGGCGCGTTTGAACGCGCCTGTGGAGCCGAGCGCGGGCGATCGGGCGGAAATGCGCGCGCTTGCGCGGGAAATCTGGGCGTTTTTTGATCGATTCGTGACGCAGGAGACGAATTATCTGCCGCCGGACAACGTGCAGATCGATCCGCCGGTGGGGGCGGCCGAGCGCACGTCGGGCACGAATATCGGTTTGTATATGCTCTCGTGCGTCGCGTCGCGCGAGCTCGGCCTGATCGATACAGCGCAGATGCACGCGCGCCTGTCCGCAACCGCGGGGACGCTTGAAAAGATGGAAAAGTGGAACGGCCAGATTTACAACTGGTACGACGTGCACACGCTGAACGCGCTCTCGCCCAAATACGTCTCGTCCGTGGACAGCGGAAACCTGATTGCATGCCTTTTGCTGTGCGCGGCGGCGGTGGAGGAAAAGCTCGCGGGGCGGCTGCGCGCACTGGCGGACGAAATGAACCTCAATGCGCTCTATGATGCGCAGCGCGGCCTGTTCCGGATCGGCGTGGACGCGCAGAACGACCGCGCGAGCGAATCGCATTATGATCTGCTCGCGAGCGAATCGCGCATTTTGAGCCTGATTGCCGTAATGCGCGCGGACGTTCCCGAAAAGCACTGGCAGAAGCTCTCCCGCGCGGGCGACGCGGTGGGCGGGCGATTCGCGTGTCTTTCGTGGAGCGGCACGATGTTTGAATACCTGATGCCGGAAATCTTCTTCCGTGCGCCGGAAAACACGCTGCTGGGCGAAACGGTGCGCGCGGCGGTGGCGGCGCAGCGGGCGCAGGGCGCGCAAAGGGGAAGGCCGTGGGGCGTGTCCGAATCGGGCTACGCCGCGTTCGACGCGATGCTGAATTATCAGTACCGCGCGTTTGGACTGCGCGCGCTCGCGCTGGGCATGCCGGGAACGGAGAATGTGGTCGCGCCGTATGCGTCGATGCTGGCCGCTCCGATTGCGCCGGGTGCGGTGTGCGAAAACCTTCGGGCGATGAACGCGCTCGGCTGGCGCGGGATTTACGGCTATTATGAATCGGCGGACTATGTGCGCGCCGGAGCGGACGGGCGGCCGGCGCTGGTGAAGAGCTATATGGCGCATCATCAGGGAATGGCGCTGTGCGCGCTGACGAACGCGTTGACCGGCGGCGCGCTGGTTGAATGGTTCCGGCGCGATCCGCGCGTGCGCACAGTCGAGCTGCTTTTGGAGGAAAGACAGCCCAAACCGGAGCGCGCAAAGCGATTTCTCCTGCGCGAGCAGACGGCTTACGAGCCGCCGCGCCGGGGAGAAGCGCGCATTCCGAAGGAAAACGGCCGGCTGGCGGATCTGCATCCGCTGTTCGGCGCGGGCGCGTCGGCGCTGGTGGGCGCGGACGGCGCGATCTATTATCGCAGGGGCGAGCTTCTGGGAACGCGCTTTGAACCCGAAGCGCCCGGCCGCCCGGACGGCCTGCGCATTCGCATTGGCGAGAGCGGGCAGGAGGAAATGCTGAAGCCGAAGCGCTATTTGCCCGGCAGTGCGGCGCTTTCGGCGCATCCGGGCGCGCTCGCGTGCGCGGGAGAGGTCTGCGTATCGCCCGAGGACGGCGCGCTGTTTATTCAAATCCAAATCAAAAACGAGGGCGGCGCGGAGGCGCATGTGCGCGCGACGTGCGATGCGGCCGTTGCGCTCGACGACGAGCGGGACGAGCGCGCGCATCCGGTGTTTCGGCAGATGTTTGTCGAAAGCGCGCGGCCGCGGCGCTGGGCGGTTCAATTCAGGCGCAGGCCGCGATCGGAGGGCGAAGCCATGCCCGCGCTGCTGCTGATGGCGAACGCGCCGGGCGCGCTGGAGGCGGAAACGGCGCTGGACGCGCGAATCGATCGTTCGGGCGCGCTGCATCCGCTCACCGGAACCGTCGGTTCGCCGCTCAACCCGTGCGCGGCGCTGAGCGCGGAATTCGTGCTTCCGGCCGGCGCGCAGGCGGAAATGCATTTCGCGCTGGGCTTTGCGGAGGATGCGGAGGCGTGGCTCGAGCGCAATTACCCCGAAAGCGCGCCGCAGCGCGCGCAGGAGCTTTCGGGCATGCAGACGCGCGCGATGATTGCGTTTCTGGGAATCGATGCGCGCCGGCGGCGGCTTCTCGATCGCGCGATCGCGCTGCTGGTCAATCCGCGGCTGAACGAGAAAAACGAAGGCGCGCAGGGAAGCTGCCCGCGAAGCGCGCTCTGGGCGGCGGGCGTGTCCGGCGAGGATGCGATTCTTTTGATGCGCGTGCATGCGCGCGGCGAGCTTTCGCGCGTCCGCGAGGCGATTGCCGCGCACGCGTATTATCGCTCGCTCGGGATGAAGACCGATCTGGTGCTGATTGCGGAGCAGGAAACCGGCTATGAGCGCCCGGTGCGCGATGCAATCAGCGATGCGATTCGCGCAAGCCATCTGGGCGCGCTGGAAAACGTTCCCGGCGGCGTGCGATTGCTGGACGGTGCGCAGACGAGCGCCGAGCTGCGCCATGCGCTTTCGCGGTTCGCGGCGCTGGAATGGAATGCCTCCGAGGAGCTCGGCGCGCAGCTTCTGCATGCGCTGGACGCATTGGAAACGCCGGAATCGCGCGCAAATCCATTGGCGCTGGGCGAAAACAGATTGCCTGCCGCGCAGCGATTTGCGGAAAACGGCGCGGGCGGCTTTCTTTCGGACGGCCGCTATTCGATCGATATTGGAAAGAACGCGTTTCCGCCCGCGCCGTGGTGCAATATCCTGGCAAACGATTCCTTCGGCGCGCTGCTGACCGAGCGCGGCGGCGGTTTTCTCTGGGCCGGCAGCAGCCGAACCGGGAGAATCACGGAATTTACCAACGACCCGCTCTACGACGGCTGGGGATGGATGCTGTATCTCTACGACGAGGACGCGCATGCCTACGCGCGCCTCCTGCCCGGGCGCGAGGGCGCGTTTCGATGCGTGTATTCGCCATATGAATGCGTTTACCGGTTTGAGGCGGAGCAGCTTTCCGGCGAGGTTGCGGTGCTCGTGGATGCGGGTGATGCGCAAATGCGCATTCATGCAACGCTGCGCAGCCCGATTGCGCGGCGCGCGCGGCTGATTGGATTTGTGGACTGGCTGATGGGCGCGGACCGGCTCGACGCGCGCGCGACGCGGACATGGACGCGCGGCGGAGCGTGCTTTGCCTCCGGCAGCATGCCGGGAACGGGCTATTTTGCATGCGCGGACGCGCGGGCGCAGGCCGGCGGCGAGCGCAGCGCGTTTCTGGGAAGGGGCGGAACGCTGAATCCGGAGGGAATCGGCGCGCCGGTTACGCGCACGGGCGGCTGGCGAATCGAGGTTCCGATTGCAATGCGTCCGGATGCGCCGGTGCGCGCAGATTGGGCGCTCGGCTGGGCGGAGAATGAAAATATCGCGCGGGAGAAGGCGCGCCGCTTTTCCGAAAGCCCGAATTACGAAAGGGCGCGCGAATCGGCGGCCGCGGAATGGCAATCGAGACTGGGCGCGCTGCGCGTTTCCACGCCGAACGCCGCGATCGACCGCATGATGAACGTATGGCTCCTGCATCAGACGCTGTCCAGCCGCATTCGCGCGCGCACGGGCTTTTATCAGCCGGGCGGCGCATACGGCTTCCGCGATCAGCTGCAGGACATGCTGGCGCTGCTTCCCTCGGAGCCGGGGCGCGTGCGCGCGCATTTGCTGTATGCGGCGGCGCGGCAGTTTCCGGAGGGCGACGTCATGCACTGGTGGCACGAGCCGTTTGCCGGCGTGCGCACGCGCATATCGGACGATCGGCTGTTTCTGCCGTATGTCGCCGCGAAATACGTGCGCTTTACCGGGGATGCGGGCGTGCTGGGCGAGATGATTCGCTATCTGGAAAGCGTGCCGATTGAAGAGGGGCGCGAGGACCGGTATTGCGAAATGCGGCCGGGCGATTCCATCGGCAACTTGCACGACCATTGCATGCGCGCGTTCCGCAGCCTGCAAACCGGCGCGCACGGCCTTTTGCTCATGGGCGCGGGCGACTGGAACGACGGCATGAACCGCGTCGGCGCGCAGGGAAAGGGGGAGAGCGTGTGGCTGAGCGAATTTGCCATCGTCTGTGCCGAGGAATACGCGGCCGTTTCGCCCGAAACCGGCGATGCAGACGAGCTGATTGCGCTGGCGGCGCGTTTGCGCGCGGCGGTGGAAGACAGCGCGTGGGACGGCGGATGGTATCTCCGCGCGTATGCGGACGACGGCGCGCCGCTCGGCAGCCATGTCGGTTCCGAATGCCGGATCGACGGCATTTCGCAGGCGTGGGCAGTGCTGGCGGGGCTGGACGGCGCGCGCTGCCGAAGTGCGATGGATGCGGCATGGAATCAGCTGGCGGACGAGCGAAACGGCCTGATTCGCCTGCTCACGCCGCCGTTTTCGCTGAACGGCCGCGATCCGGGCTATATTCGCAGCTACCCGGAGGGCGTGCGCGAAAACGGCGGGCAGTACACGCATGCGGCGTGCTGGCTTCTGCTGGCGCTGATTCGAATGGGCGATGCGGCGCGCGCGCATCGGGCGCTGGAAATGCTATTGCCGCAGAATCATTCCGATTCGCCGGAAAAGCGGGACGCCTACCGCGTGGAACCGTATGTGGTGTCCGCAGACGTGTATGCGGGCGCGCACGCCGGGCGCGGCGGCTGGACATGGTATACCGGATCGGCCTCGTGGCTGTATGTGTGCGTGCTCGAGCTGCTCGGGTTTGAGCGGCGCGGCGCGCGGGTGCGGCTGAACGCGCTGCTCGGCGATTGGGAGGAAGCGGCGGCCGTCGTGCGCTTCGGCGGGGCGAAATACCGGCTGATTGCGCGAAAGGGCGCGGACTGCGCGCGGCTCGACGGCGCTTCCGTGCGCGGCGAGTTCATTGAAATGACGGACGACGGGCGCGAGCACGAGGCGATCTTCCCGCCGAGAAGCGAGGCGATTCCGGCGCAAAAGGCAAATCCGCAAAAATTTTCCGCGGAGGCTTGAAAAACAGAATTCTATCGGCTATAATAATTTTAAAGATGAATGCCATAGAAATGGTTTAAAGAGAGGAAAACGGAAGCGATGAATACGAAGGCACATTGGAACAGAATCCGGTTTGGCTTTGCGCCTCCGCTTTTCGTGGAATTGGGGAAAACCGCCGTGCATGGGTAATGACCTGTGCCGGCGGTTTTGTTATAATCAGGAAAATATGGAGGGAAGCGATGATGAAGAAGAAACTGTGGATGGTACTGGTACTTGGAATGCTGGCGGCGCTGATCTGCGCGGGCAGCGCGCTGGCGCTGGACAAAAGCGGATACAAAGAGCATTTGCGAAAGTATCCTGAATGCAGGTTCAACACGAACCTTTGCAGCAGCGACGACGGACATTACTATTACTGCAACCGGCATGGGGATTATCTTTCGGAGATTGAGCCGCATTACGGCGGCGAGAACAATGTGACCTGCACATGGAAAGGGGCGTGCGAGTTGTGTTGTCACACGTATGTAGATTGGCTGGGGCATGATTATCAAAATTATGTCTATAACGGCGATGCGACCTGCACGCGGGACGGCACCGAAACGGGCAAGTGCATTCGCTGCGATGTGACGGATACGCGCACGGCTTGGAACACGAGGAAGCCGCATACCGAGAAGGCCTTGCCTGCGGTTGAGCCGACGTGCGATCGGACGGGACTGACCGAAGGCAAATACTGCGAGGTTTGCAAGAACGTTCTCGTTGAGCAGAAGGTTCTGAATGCGCTGGGGCATGAATACAGCAACTATGTCTACAACGGCGATGCGACCTGCACGCAGATCGGCACCGAAACGGGCAAATGCATTCGCTGCGAGGCGACGGACACGCGTCCGGCCCCGGATTCGATTCAGCCGCACACCGCAAAAGCCATTCCCGCAGTCGCGCCGACCTGCGAGCAGACGGGTCTGACGGCGGGCGAGGTCTGCGCGGTTTGCAATGCGATTCTGACCGAGCAGCAGACCGTGCCCGCGACGGGACACGATTATCGTGCGCGGACGATCGCCCCCACCTGCACCCGCGGCGGCTATACCGAAACGACATGCGCGAACTGCAATGATACGCAGATCGATCGCCGGACGGCGCGCCTGGGGCATTGGTACGGCGAATGGTCGCCGAATTCGGAGGAAACGCACACTGCGGAATGCCGGCGCGGCTGCGGCAAAATCGGCGAGGCGGCGTGCCGGCGGTTGGAATATCACCTGGACGATGCGGCGCATGCGTTCTGTCCCGTCTGCGGCGAAAACAGCGCCGGCGAACGGCTCGCATGGATTGAAGAGGCGCTGGTTGAATCCGATTCCCTTCCGCAGGGCGAATGGATCGTGCGCGGCGGCGAAGGCTGGCTGACCATCGGCTGTGAATATGCCGGCGAGCTGATTCCGCTTGAGGGAACGGCGAGCGTTCGCGTGCCCGCGGCGCTGCTGGAGGGCAAAACCGTAAATCTCGTGAATGCGGACGGCACGCAGACGGAGCTGGCCGTGACGATCGACGGGGAGGCGGCCTGCTTTGCGCTGGAGCTTGGCGCGCCCGCGGCGGTTCTGCATATCGCGTAAATCCGGTTTAACGCGGCCAATGGCGGGGAAGACGCTTTCCCCGCCATAATTTTTCATGGGATATTCTCCAAACCGCGCTTGACAATGCGCATTGCGGCGGGGATAATAGATAGCATAATTTTTGCGCGGGTATATGGATGTGGGCTGGACAAACGAAGGAGGCAATGCGTATGAATTCGCAGGTGGTTCTGATTCTCGATTTCGGCGGTCAGTATAAAGAGCTGATTGCCCGCAGGGTGCGTGAATGCAGCGTGTATTCGCTGATCAAGCCCGGCGAGACGACTCCGGACGAAATTCGGGCGCTTTCGCCGATCGGCATTATACTGACCGGCGGCCCGAACAGCGTGTATCTGGAGGATTCGCCGCATTGCGATCCCGAAATTTTCCAAATGGGCATCCCGGTGCTGGGCATTTGCTATGGTGCGCAGCTGATGGCCTGGACGCTCGGCGGCAAGGTTACGCCGTGCACCGCGAGCGAATACGGAAAGACTGCGATGACGGTCGATCCTGAAAGCGTGCTGTTCAGCGGCCTCGACCGCGCGCAGATCGGCCTGATGAGCCATACCGACCAGATTACCGAGCTGCCGGCGGGCTTCGTCAACGCCGCGTCCACCCAGACCTGCCCGAACGCCGCGATGGCGAACGATGAAAAGCGCCTGTATGCCACGCAGTTCCACCCCGAGGTGGAGAGCACGCCCAACGGAACGCAGATGATTCGCAATTTCCTCTATGGCGTTTGCGGCGCGGCGGGCGATTACAACCTGCACGATCTGGAGAACAAGCTGATTGAAGAGGTGCGCGCGAAGGTCGGCGGCGATCATGTGATTCTCGGCCTGTCCGGCGGCGTGGATTCGTCGGTCTGCGCGGCGCTTCTGTCCAAGGCGATTCCCGGCCAGCTGCATTGCATTTTCGTCGATCATGGCCTGATGCGCAAAAACGAGGGCGACCAGGTTGAAGCGGCGTTCCGTGGCCGCGATCTGGATTTCATTCGCGTGGATGCGACCGACCGCTTCCTGACCGCGCTGAAGGGCGTAATCGATCCCGAGCAGAAGCGCAAGATCATCGGCCGCGAATTTGTTCGCGTGTTTGAAGAGGAAGCGAAGAAGCTGCCGAACGCGAAATATCTCGCGCAGGGCACGATTTATCCGGACGTGATCGAGTCCGGCGGCAAGCATGCGGCCACGATCAAGAGCCATCACAACGTCGGCGGCCTGCCGAAGAACATCAGCTTCATCGGCGTGGTCGAGCCGCTGCGCGGCCTGTTTAAGGATGAGGTGCGCGCGATGGGCCGCCAGCTGGGCCTGGCAAAGTCGTTCGTCGAGCGTCAGCCGTTCCCGGGCCCGGGCCTCGCGGTGCGCTGCCTGGGTGAAATTACGCCCGAAAAGCTCGCGATTCTGCGCGAGGCGGACGATATCTTCTGCCGCGAGGTGCGCCGCCGCCATATCCGCGCCGATCAGTATTTCGCGGTGCTGACCGATACGCGCTCCGTCGGCGTCGCGGGCGATTTCAGAACGTTTGATTACGTGATCGCGCTGCGCGCGGTGCGCACGTCGGACTTCATGACCTGCGAATACGCGCCGATCCCGCACAAAACCCTCGGCGCAGTCGCGTTGAGAATCGTAAACGAAGTCCCCGGCGCCGGCCGAGTCGTCTACGACATCACCGGAAAACCGCCGGCCACGATCGAGTGGGAATGATTTCACGCTTGAAAAAGTCCCGTAATACCAAGGTTTTTTCGCCATGAGTGCCCGCTGTGGCAACAAAATGGCAACATTATTTGAATTATTGCGATAACAAAAAGAGCTATCTGATTTGAAGCCAAGTCAGATAGCGCTTTTTCTTTTGTTTTTTTAGTCGGCCTTCAGCCGGCCTTTGAATGCCTCCACCATTGCATCGCTGAACTGCTGGGACGGCACCTTCACATAGCCGGAGGTTTCATCGTATTTCGGATAGTTATAGCGCCGCCTGTCATAGTCCCTACGATTGATTTCGCCAATGCAAAGTTTTCCTCATCCCCGTTTGTTCACGATTATGCAATATCAAAGTCAATATAGAATCGTTTAGGCCAGAGCCGCGGGGAGCGCGCGGGTATAAATGCTTCCTGTTTTACGAATTCTGAATATCCTGATTCCGCCCAATTGCATCTTACCCGTCCAAATCAACCACTTACCGAAAAAACCGAGACAAAACCGAAGCCTTCCGTTATAATATGCTTGCAAGGGCAAGAGAAACGAGGTGATACTCATGAAAGTCGAAATAAAGGTGCTGCCCGA
>CAKUKM010000053.1 GCA_934663595.1 uncultured Clostridia bacterium
GCCTAGCCTTTTACGGAGCCTAGCGTGATGCCGGAGACGAAGAAGCGCTGCATGAAGGGGTAGAAAAGGGCGATCGGAATCGCCGCGACAACGATCTTGGCGGCGTTGAAGGTCTTTAGGGAGGTCAGCGCCTCCAGCTCCTCCTGCGTGATCGACGAGGACGTGACGGTGATGTTCGTGTTCGTCAGGGTCTGAATGTAGGTCTGCAGCGGGATCTTCTCGGGAGAGGAAATCAGAAGCAGGCCATCGAAGAAATTGTTCCAGTGATTGACGATCGAGAATACCGTTACGGTCGCAATCGCGGGCATCGCGAGCGGTACATAAATGCGCAGCATCATCTGGAAGGGATTCACGCCGTCAATCGTCGCCGCCTCCTTGATGTCGCGCGGCTCGTTGCGGAAGAAGTTCAGAAGGAGAATCATGTTGTAAACCGGCAAGCCGCCCGGAATGACCAGCGCCCAGATCGAATCCTTGATCCCGGTGGCGTTGATGACGAAATACCACGGCACCAGACTGGCCCCGAACAGCATCGCAAAGACGAAAATCCAGATGTAAATCCGGCGGGCGGGGAACTGGTGGTTCTCGAGGGAGAGCGGATAGGCCGTCATGATCGTGAGCACAAAGTTGATCGCACCGCCCAGCAGCACGCGCTCCAGGGAAACGAGCGTCGCCTGCATAAAGCGATTGTCCTTAAGCAGCGTCGTGTACGCCGTCGTCGTCAGCTCAACGGGAAGAAGATACACCCTGCCCGCCAGCGCCGCGCCCTTGCTCGACAGGGATAGCGCAATGACATGCAGAAGCGGCAGAAGACAGATCAAACCGCTCAGAACGAGGAGAATCATTACCACGGTGTCGAAAATCGTGTTCTCCGCGGATTTGTATCGCTTTATCATGGATTCGCCCCCTTAGAACAAGCGGTAGTCGGTGAATTTGTTCGCGGCAAAATAGGATATGGTGATCATCACGAAGCTCACTACGGACTTGAGAAGACCGATGGCCGTCGCGACGGAGTATTGCGCGTTGATGAAGCTCATGCGGTAAACATAGGTGTCGATGATGTCGCCGCTTTCATAGACGATCGGGCTGTACATGTTGTAAACCTGATCAAAGCCGGCGTTGAGAATGTTGGCAAGATTGAGCGTCGCCACCAGAACCACCGTGGTCGCAATGCCGGGGAGCGTAATGTGAACGACCTTCTTCCAGCGCGTCGCGCCATCGATGTCCGCCGCTTCATAGAGCTCCGGACTGATGCCGGCCAGCGCTGCCATGAAGATGATCGCGCCATAGCCGAATTCCTTCCAGACGTCGGTGAGAATCAGTATCCAGCGGAACCACGAATTGGAGCCCAGGAAATTGACGCCGGAGGAAGCGCCCAGCCGCGAAAGCAGCTCGTTGACCAGCCCGGTATCGCCAAAGATGTTTTTAAAGATCGTGGCCAGAATGACCCACGAGAGGAAATGCGGCAGAAAGCAGATCGTCTGAACCGTTTTGCCGACCCTTTTGGAGCAGGATTCGTGCAAAAGCAGCGCAAAAACGATCGACGCGACCAGCGAAAGGCACAGCTTTAAAGACGCAATCACGAACGAATTGCGCAGTATGCGGCCCGTGTCGCGGAGCTTGAACATGTACTGGAAATTCTCGAGGCCGACCCATTTCGAGCGGAAGAAGCCCAGAATCGGCTTGAAATCCTGAAACGCAATCACGTTTCCAAGGAACGGCAGAATGGTGTAAATCAGTATGACCGCCAGCCCCGGCAGTATCAGCAGATGATACGGCCAGGTTTCGCGCAGCGTGACCCTGCGGTGCAAAACGCGCTTCGACGCCATTGAACGAACCTCCTAACAATGAGCCGTGCGCATGCCCGGCCTGGATAGACCGGAAGCCCCTTTGAATGCAGGGGCTTCCGGAAGGGGAAATTACTTGTTTTCGGCGATGTACTGTTCCATTTCAGCGGTGATCCTGTCGCCGCCGAGGTTCTTCCATTCGGAAACGAAATCGTCCCAGCCGTCGAGGGAGGCTTCGCCGGTGATGACCTTCAGGAAGTATTCCTCCTCGAGGGTCTCCATCGCGGTCCAGAGCTTTTCCATGGACGGGGTTTCCGCATAGGACGCTTCGGGGAACATGTTCACCTGATCGCCCGCGCTTTCCACGCACAGCGCGCCAACCGCCCAGCCCCAGGCGTTCGCGGTCGCCTGATTGGTGTCGTACGCCTCGCGGAAGCTGCCGTTTAAGACGGTGGTGTAGCCGTTGTACCAGGTCTTGCCGTCGCCGGAGAGGTCGTCGTAGGCCATTTTGCCGTCGATAACGTCCATGACCTGCGCGATCTGGATTTCCTTCGCGTCGTAATCGCAGTGCAGGACGTTGATCGGGTAGTAGTGCCAGGAGAAGTTGGAGTCCATGCCGTTCGGGCGAACGCCCTCGGCCTGCGCCTGATCGAGGTCGTACTGATAGTTGATCGTCTTCACGACCGCCTCCTTCACGTCCTCGGAGCAGCCCTTCCTGACGACGATGAACGTGTTGGTCGGGTTCTTGCCGCATACGTCGAATTTGCCGGTCTCGGGATTCGCCATCACGAGCAGAGGCTTGAATTCCACGTCGTCCGGGCGGCTGCCCATGATGCTGACGACCGGCCACTGGCCGCCCCACCAGGAGCCGAAGAACATGCCGCACTGGTCGTTGGCGATCAGCTCGTAGCACTGGTTGTCGTCCATGACCGCGAGAGAGGCGTTGATCACGCCGTCATTGACCAGCTGCGCGATCGCGCCGAGCGCCTGTCTGGTTTCCTCGGTGATCGAGCCGTAGACGAGCTTGCCCTCGGAATCGTAGATCCACTGCTGCGGGAAGGAGCCGAAATAATGGAACATCGCGTCCAGGCGATAGTTGCCGCCGTTCGGCTGAACGATATTGGAGCAGACCGCAATGCCGGTGTTGACGCTGCCGCTGGGATTCTGCTCGAGGAACGCCCTGGCGACGGCCATCACGTCGTCCCAGGTCTTCGGCTCTTCGAGATTGCACTGCCTCAGCCAGTCGGCGCGAATCCACAGCACCGGAACGCTGTCCATGCCGGGGCAGATATCGCCGATGCCCATGAGCCTGCCGTCGAACGTGCCGAGGCCGAGGGTGACGCCATCGGTGGAATCAAAGCACTTCTTCAGGCTTTCGGACGCGTAGGTGTTGAACGCGTCGGTCATGTCCTCAATCGCGCCGGCCTCGACCAGCTGGGTCAGCTGCGTGTAGTTGACGTTCATCACGTCCGGGATTTCGTTGGACGCGATCGCCATGTTCACCTTGGTGACGTAGGCGGAATCGTCGACGGAGAACGCGTATTCGTAATCGACGTTCAGCTTTTCCTCGAGATAGCGGACGATGTAGTTGTCGGCGGAATTTTCGCCCTCGTCGTAGAGGATGTTTGCGGATTCGGCGCGGCCGACGGTGATCTTCACGGTTTCATCGGCGACGGGGCCGTAGGGATCGACGGCTTCGGCAAACGCGGACGCGGTCAGCGCAAAGCACGCGAGAAGAATCAGAGAAAGAATGCGTTTCATGGTGGTTTCTCCCTTCAGAAAAAATGTGATGCGTTCGCATTGGCTCGCCGGCCGGCGGAAAACCAATTTCATCTTGATTGTATCGCCGAATGTTTCGAATGTAAATTATAAAAATGTGGCATTTATATAAGAAAAGTATCATTTTGGTTTATAAAACGGGCGAGACGACCATTTTTTGATATAATAAACACAAACAAAGGGGGCGCGGACGATGGTCAGAATCTTACTTGCGGACGACAGCGCCATAGAGCTCGATTGCGTGAAATTCCTGATTTCCCGATCCGGCGTGCAGGCGCGCGTGGAGACGGCGCTGGACGGGCGGAGGGCGCTTGCGGCGCTTCAGCGCGCGCCGTTTGACATTCTGATTACCGATATCAAAATGCCGTTTCTGGATGGACTGCAGCTGGCGGCGCGGGCGCGCGAGATTCATCCGGAGATCGTGATTCTCATTTTAAGCGGCTATGGCGAATTTGAATATGCAAAGAGCGCGATCCAGTCGGGCGCGGCGGAATACCTCCTGAAGCCCGCGGAGGAGGAGGCGCTCCGGCAGGCGCTGCTGCGGGCGGAAAAGCGGGTGGAGCAGGCGCGGCGCGCGCAGCGGGGAATGCTGCGAACGCTGATCAGCGTTTCCGCGCCGGCGGAGAGCGGCCTGTTTCAGGGCGGTACGCAGTGCCTCGTGCGGATGGCGTTTCGGGACGCGTTTCTGGCGCGCCGGGGCGAGGAATTTGAATTCCGGATCGGGGATGCGGTGAACGCGCCGTATGCGTTTCTGCCCGTGAGCGGGCGCGAGGGAATGCTGCTGATCGGCGGCGCGGCGGAGCCGGACGCGGCGGTGCGCGCGCTGCGGAGCCTGATTGCCGGAATGACCGACGCGGAATGCGAGATCCGCGCGCGGCCGGTTTCGTGCGCGGCGGAGGTGTATTCCGCGTGGCGCGCGCTCGCCGCGGAGCGGGCGTTTCCGATCGACGAATGCGTGGATGCGGCGCGGCGGGGGAACATCGAGCGCCTGGAGGCGTGCTACCGGAAATTCCGGCGCGAGGCGCAGGACGGCGGATCGCTGGAGGAGGCGCGCAGCGCGGTATACGAGGTGCTGTCGCGCATGGATTCGGATGCGGAGCGCGTTCGCGAATGCGCGGATTTTGATTCGCTGGACGCGGCGGTGCGCGACGCGCTGAGCGGGCTGCGCAGGAGCGTGTCCGGGCTGCGGGCAGATCGGATCAAGGCGTATATCGCGGAGCACTATTCGAGCGATCTGAGCCTGCAGCTGATTGCGGACAGCTTCTATATTTCGCCGAATTACTTATGCAAGCTGTTTAAGCAGGAGACGGGGATTACGATTCAGAAGTACATTGCGGATTTTAGGATGAAGCGGGCGTGCGAGCTGCTGGAGGGCACGTTTATGAGGGTGAATCTGATTGCGAAGGAGACGGGCTTTCGCAGCAGCTCGTATTTCTGCCAGCGCTTCCGCGAGGCCCACGGGATCACGCCCGAGGCGTATCGCGCGAACGCGCTGCGCGCCGCGGCGAAGCGGGGAAAGGAGCGCGGATGAGGGCGCTGATTCGCAGATGGGCGCCGCGGGGCATTCGCGGCAAGCTGATCATGGCGTATCTGCTGGTGGGCTTTATTCCGTTTTCGATCTTCATGCTGTACGCGTATCGGGTGAACCGCGATCTGACGGCGCGCAATGCGCGGATGGCGTTTGAAAACGCGGTGGAGCAGGCGGTTGCGGCGGCGGACAACGCGCTGGACACGTTCGACGCGATGTCGGCCTACGTATTCAACGATACCTCGCTGCTGGCCGCGCTGAATCAGGATTACGGGAACAATTATTATGCGATGTACCGCGTGTACAAGACGCTGATCGAGCCGAATTACATGACGTATTACGCGCTGTACCCGGCGCTTTCGCGGATGACGGTGTACACGGCGGGCAATCTTCATCCGTATTCCAATTACGTCATGCCGCTGGAGCGGCTGAAGGAGGACGAGCCGTGGTTTGAATCGCACGAATTGTCCTACAGCCCGACGTGGCTTTCGCAGACGCTGAGCGCGAGCGGCGCGCTGGTGCACGTTCGGCGCATCGGCATGCCGAGCCCGTCGGCGCAGGAGCATTATCTGTATCTCGAAATCGACCCCAAGGCGGTGTTTCAGCCGATTTACGGGCTGACGCTCGAGCCGTATGCGGTGCTGGTGGAAAACGGCGACGAAGCGTTTTTCCTGGCGGACACGCTCTCCGTGCAGCGCGAATACACGGCGGAGGCGATCCTTCAGGGCCGGGACACGGGGCTGAACGTGGTGCATGCGCCGCTTCCGGCGATCGGGTGGGAGATGTATTTCATCAGCGATACGGACGAGGCGGCGAACGCGGCGGGGTTCTGGTCGTATGTCGCGCCGTGGGCGATGATATTGCTGCTGGGCGTGCTGGTCATCGTGTGCATTACGTCGATTACGGGGCCGATTGAGGATCTGGCGTTCCGGATGCGGGCGTTCGGGCGGGGCAACATGTCGCTTCCGCTGCCGGAGCCGGGGCGAACGGACGAGATCGGCACGCTGATTCAGAGCTTTAACGACATGGCGACGCACATTCGGGAGCTGATCGAGGTGACGTACGCGAGCGAAATCAAGGAAAAGGAATATCGCCAGCGGCTGCTGCGCGCGCAGATCAATCCGCATTTCCTGTATAATTCGCTTTCGATCATCCACGCCAAGGCGATTATGGCGCGGCAGCCGGAGATCAGCGCGATGGCGATGGCGCTTGCGAAATTCTACCGGTCGGCGCTGAACGGCGGGCGCGACACGACGGCCATTCGCGGCGAGGTCGAGAATATCCGCGCGTACGTGCAGATTCAGAAGATGCTTTCGAGCAATGACTTCGAGGCGGAATACGCGATCGACGAATCCATTCTGGACGAAAAGATTCCGAATTTCATATTGCAGCCGTTTGTGGAGAACGCGATCGACCACGGCCTGGCGGCGAGCGAGCGGGAGGGGAAGCGGCTTACGATTTCCGTGCGGCGCGAGGAGGGCGACGCGGTGTTTGAAATCTGCGATAACGGCGCGGGCATGGACGAGGCCACGCTGAAATCGCTGTTTGCCGAAAAGGCGACGGGCTACGGCATCCGCAATGTGGACGACCGGCTGCGTTTGGCGTATGGAAACGGCTATTCGCTGAATATTCAATCCGTTCCGGGAGAGGGCACGCGCGTGCGGCTCCGGCTGGCGCTGAATATGGAAAAGGTCACTTTTTGTCCGGAGGATGAAATGAAAAATACTGTAAACGGGCGCGAAAGCGGAGTATAATGCACTTGGAAAACGCACATTCGGGAGGTGTTTGAAATGACGGGAAGAATCGAAGCGCTGAAGGATTTTCAATGGCAGAAGCGGCATCACGCGTATCGGCGGCCGGCTCCGGAGGGAATCGAGCGCGCCTGGCGCGATCCGGCGCTTTCGGGCGCGATGCGCACCGCGATCCGCCTGAAGTGCGCGCTGGATGCGGAAACGCCGGTGCTGCTGCCGGGCGAGCTGATTGCGTTTACGCGAACGATTCCGAACCTGCCGGAGCAGTTTTCGGAGGCGGAATGGGCGGAAATCTGCGCGCGCCACACGATTCACGAGCGCGGCAATGTGAGCAATCTTTCGCCGGATTACGGGCGCGTGATCGCGGAGGGGCTGCTGGCCATTCGCGCGCGCCTGTCCGATTGCGACGAGCATGCGGCGATGCGGATTTCGATCGACGCGGTTTTGGATCTGGCGGCGAGATACGCATTATTTGCGCGCGAGGCGGGAGAACCGGCGCTGGCGGACGTGCTGGAGCGTGTGCCTGCATGTCCGGCGCGGTCGTTCCGCGAGGCGCTGCAGAGTTTGCGGATACTGCATTTCGCGATGTGGGCCGAGGGCGATTACCACAACACGCTCGGGCGCTTTGACCAGTACATGCTGCCCTATCTGCGGCGCGATCTGGACGCGGGCGCGGAGACGAAGGAGAGCGCGCAGGAGCTGCTGGAGGCGTTTTTCGTTTCGTGCAATCGCGACAGCGATCTCTATCCCGGAATGCAGCAGGGCGACAACGGGCAGAGCATCGTGCTGGGCGGAATGACGCCGGACGGCGCGGACGGATACAATATTTTGAGCGAAATGTGTCTGCGCGCGTCGGCGGAGCTGCGTTTGATCGACCCCAAGATCAATTTGCGCGTGAACCGGGACACGCCGCCTGCGGTTTACGAGCTGGGCACGCGGCTGACGCGGCTGGGCCTGGGCTTTCCGCAATATGAAAACGACGATATCGCGATTCCGGCGCTGACGGCGCTGGGCTATGACGAGCGCGACGCGCGCGATTACGCGATGGCGGCGTGCTGGGAATTCATCATTCCCGGAAAGGGCATGGAGATTCCGAACATCGGCGCGATGCCGTTTGCGAACAGCGTCGACCGCGCGATTCGCGATTTTCTGCCCGAATGCGCGGACATGGAGGCGCTGAAGGCGCGCGTAAGGGCGGCGATCTTTGAATCGGTGGATGCGATTCTGGCGGAAAAGAAGGATCTGTATGTGATTCCCTCGCCGTATCTTTCGCTGTTCTTTGACGGGTGCGTCGAGCGAGCGCGCGATATTTCGCTCGGCTGCAAATACAACAACTGGGGCCTGCACGGCACGGGCCTTGCGCCGGCGGCGGACATGCTCGCGGCGGTCGAGAAGGTCGTGTTTGACGAAGGCGAGCCGGCGGGCGCGCTGATCGACGCGCTGAACGCGAATTTCGCCGGCTTTGATCTCCTGCGCGAGCGCCTTCGCAATGCGCCGAAGATGGGCAACGACGACGACCGCGCGGACGCTTACGCCGTGTGGCTGCTGGATGTATTCGCCGATGCGGTGCGCGGCAAAACCAACGAGCGCGGCGGCGTCGTGCGCGCGGGCACGGGCACGGCGATGTATTACGTTTCGCATGCGGCGGCGCTGGGCGCGACCGCCGACGGCCGCGAGGCGGGCGTTCCGCTGCCGGCGAACTATGCGCCGTCGCTGAACCTGAGGCTCAACGGCCCGGTATCGCTGATTAAATCCTTCACCAAGCCGCATCTGGGCCATGCGATCAACGGAGGGCCGCTGACGATCGAGTTCTCGGACAGCGTGTTCGCTCAGGACGAGGCGATCCAGAAAGTCGCGCAGCTGGTGCGGCTGTTTATCCTGCGGGGCGGGCATCAGATTCAATTGAATACGGTCAATCGCGACCGCCTGCTGGACGCGCAGAAGCATCCGGAGAACTATCGCAATCTGATCGTGCGCGTATGGGGCTGGAGCGGCTATTTTGTGGAGCTGGACAAATGCTATCAGGACCACATCATTCGCCGCGCGGAGCTGACGCTGTGAACGGCGTGGTCTTCGATATCAAGGAATTCGCGGTATACGACGGGCCCGGCATTCGAACTACGGTATTCATGAAGGGCTGTCCGCTGCGCTGCCGCTGGTGCCACAATCCGGAGGGGCTTTCCCCGAAGCGCGAATTGATGGTGAGCCGTGCGGCGTGCGTTCACTGCGGGGCGTGCGAGCGGGTTTGCCGGCGTCCGGACGGCTGCGTGGCGTGCGGCGAGTGCGTTTCCGCCTGCCGCGGAAATCTGCGCAGAATCGTGGGAACGGAATGGACGGCGGAGGCCCTCGCGGCGCGGCTTTTGAAGGACGCGGACGTGTATGCGCTGTCGGGCGGGGGCGTTACGTTTTCGGGCGGCGAGCCGCTGATGCAGTGGCCGTTCGTCGCGGAGGTCATCGACCGGCTGGGCGAGGTTCCGGCGGCCGTCGAGACCAGCGGATACGCGCCGGACGGCGTATTCAGCGACGCGATGCGCAAATGCCGCCTGATGCTGATGGACTGGAAGGTCTCCGATCCCGAGCTGCATGAAAGGTACACCGGCGTGTCCCAGGCGCGAATTCGCCGCCATGCCGAGCAGCTGGCGGCGGGCGAGGTGCCGTTTCTGCTGCGCATGCCGATCATTCCGGGCGTAAACGACAATCCGGCGCATTTTGAAACGGCCGCGGAGCTGGTGAGGAATTCCCGATCGCTGGTGCGCGTCGACGTATTGCCCTATCAGCGCGCCGCCGGAGCCAAATACGAAATGGTCGGCCGGGAATACGCGCCGGGCTTTGAGGAGAGCGCTCCGCCGCGGCTTTACACGGAAATCTTCGACCGGATGGGCATTCCGTATCGGGTATTTTGAGAAAAACTGCCGCATGCGGCGCAAAAAAGCGGGAACGAATTCGTTCCCGCTTGATGTTTTTTCCGCAAACCTAAAGGGAGAGCTCGAGAGGGCGAAGTCCTCTCGAATTTCAATCGAGCTCAGCGACATGCGCGGTGAGCGCGGGGCTATTTTATCGCAGGGAAATCCCATTTCCCGGAGAGAAAATCGCTTCCTTACAAGTTTTGCGGCCGGAGTCCGCAGGACTCAAGCAAAACTTGCTCAAAGGGGTGGTAGTGGAGGGGAAAGCAGTTTCCCCTCCACCTTTTTACAATTTCTGCACCGGATACAGGATTTTCAGCTGGTTGATTCGGCTCTGGTAGGTCTGGCGCTGCTTTTCGGCCAGCAGGTGCTGCTCGATCGCGTCGTGCGCTTCGGCGAAGGATACCGGCTTGGCCGCGTTTTTCGCGTCCAGGCGAATCAGATGATAGCCGAACTGCGTCTGCACCGGGCCGCGCAGCTCGCCGGGCTGCATTTCAAAGCACGCCGCATCGAACTCCGGCACCATCTGGCCGCGGCCGAACTCGCCGAGGCTGCCGCCGTTCTGGGAAGACGGGCAGGACGAATACTGCTTCGCCGCGTCCTCGAACGTGATTGCGCCGGACTCGAGCTGCTGTTTGATCTCGCTTGCCTTTTCCTCGGTATCGACCAGAATGTGGCTGGCGGAGACGGTTTCCTCGCCCTTGAACTGGTCGGGGTTTTCGTCGTAAAACTTCCTGATTTCGTCCTCGGTGACCTTCACGCGCTCGAGCGCCTTCGTGATCGCGAACTGCACGAGCAGGTCCTCCTTCACGCGCGCGAGCTGCTGCTTGAACGCGGGATCGTATTCCAGCATGTTCTTCTTCGCGTCGGTCAGGAACAGCGCCTGGCCGATCAGCTGCTCGAGCACCGCGGCGCGGCCCTGGGGCGTGTTGTAGCTGCCCGCGCGCGGGCCCATGCCGGCGATGACCTCGCTGACGTCCTGTTCGGTGATCGTTTTCGTGCCCACAACGGCGAGCGGACGGCTGGTTTCCATGGTGGCTTCCTCCTTAAAAAGAGCCGTCCTGAGACAGGGCGGCTCATGATCATTGATTGGGAATTAGATGCGCGCAACGCCGGTATCGCGGGCAGCCTGCGCGACCGCCTTGGAGACGGCTTCCTTGACGCGCGGATCGAACGGCGCGGGGATGATGTAGTCCTCGTTGAGCTCCTCGTCGGAGATGAGGCTCGCCAGCGCGTTCGCGGCCGCGATCTTCATTTCCTCGTTGATCTCGCTCGCGCGCACGTCGAACGCGCCGCGGAAGATCGCCGGGAAGGCCAGAACGTTGTTGATCTGGTTCGGATAGTCGCTGCGGCCGGTGGAGACCACGCGCGCGCCGCCCGCCTTCGCCTCGTCGGGGAAGATTTCGGGCGTCGGGTTCGCGCAGGCAAACACGATCGCGTCCTTGTTCATGGTCTTGACCATTTCGGTGGTGACCATCTTCGGGGCGGAAACGCCGATGAACACGTCCGCGCCGACCAGAACGTCCGCCAGCTTGCCGGTTTCGCCGTTCGGGTTGGTCTTTTCGGCCATTTCCTGCTTGTAGGGATTCATGTGATCGGTGCGGCCGTTGTAGATCGCGCCCGCGCGGTCGCACATGACGATGTTCTTGATGCCGTAGTTGACCAGCAGCTTCGTGATCGCGGTTGCAGCCGCGCCCGCGCCGTTGACGACGACCTTGATCTGATCCTTCGTCTTGCCGACGACCTTCAGCGCGTTCATCAGGCCCGCCAGAGTGATGATGGCGGTGCCGTGCTGATCGTCGTGGAAGATCGGGATGTCGCACTTGGCCTTAAGCTTTTCTTCAATTTCGAAGCAGCG
>CAKUKM010000054.1 GCA_934663595.1 uncultured Clostridia bacterium
ATACGGATCAGGAGGCAACGGCCTCCGGCTCCGGAATCTTGAAATCTCTGACTTCGTCACAGAAGTCGCGTTTACAGGATTTTTTGAACAGAGCCGTACAGGCGAATCGTGCGCAGAGGGCTCAATTCCATCCGACTTGAGGTTTTTCTCGTTTCTATCGGTCACAACCTCTACAAGCTCTGCAACAAAACCATGAAAAAACAGAACGCTGCCTGAATGCCCCTTAGGCGCTTTCTCTGGGGGTAAGGGGGCATTATACTCTTTTTTCTTTCATCGGTTTGCTTGAGATAAAATTGTAATGGGGCTGCGAATGAACGTTTGGTTCTTTCACAGCCCCATGGTTTTTTATTCCGATTTCGGAGAATTGCCGGCGGCTTCGCTGGTTCTATACTGGCTGGGGGTCAGGGCATAGGCGCGTTTGAAGGCTTTATAGAACGTGCTGAAATTGCTGAAGCCCGCTTCCTCCGAGATGGTTTGGATCGGTCGGTCGGTTTCACGCAACAGCTTTGCGGCATAATTCAGGCGCATGTCCAGCAGCAGCGCGGCAGGCGTCTGGTTCGCGCTTTCGCGCAGCAGCGTATATAAATGCTTTTCGGACAGGCTGAATGCCTTTGCGATCGTCGCCGGACAGCAGTTTGGTTCGCGAAAATGTCCGGCAATATAGGAAAGCACCTGACCGGTTCGCACGTCCTGCGCTTGCGAGCGCCGCTCGATGACCTGCTTCAGACATTCGTCGAGCGCAAAGTCAAACTTTTCCTGGAGCATTCGGCTGTTGTCCGATACGTCAAAATGAAGCCTGCGCAGTGGGGAATCTTCCGCTCCCAGCGCGCTGATTGCGAGCATGGAAATCGCGCGCGCAGTGTAGAACCGCTGATGCATGGTGCCCAGCTGCCGATACGGCGAGGTCAGATATGCGTTTAGTACGGCCTTTGCGCCCTCTCCGTTGCCGACCGCCAGCAGCGCGTAAAACTGCTGCAGATTTCGAAAGGAGAAGTCGCAGCTCTCGGTGCATTCGTCGATACGGCGGATCAGAGGGTCGCCGGCCTCGGTTCCGGAGGCGAGCACAGCGTCGAAAGCTGTGGCAATTTCGGTGAGCTCGAGAATTGGACCGCTGACCGTAATCTGAATCGGGTGCGCGCGAAATTGCTCGCTGCGCGAAAGACGGGTCTCGAGCGCGTTCAGCGCGTCGTCAATCCCGTTGGGACACGGTGCGAGCAAAGCAATGCTGCGATTGTCGAACGTCAACAGCACGCTGTTTTCGGCCATCAGCTGTTTTAAATTGTTGAGCATGATCATCAGGCGAATGTCCTGCGCGCTTCCGGAGGGGAGAAACGAATCGTCGCGAAACCGCGCGAGCCCGACGAAAAACGGTCGCTGCAGCTCGGTAAGGCAGGCTTCGGCCTGCGCCATCCGCTTTGGACTCATGCGGGAGCCGGAAAAGAGCGCCTCGAGGACGCTGTTGCGCACGGTCTGGCGGTGCTGCTCGAGCTGCTGCTCGATATCCGCGCGCTCGGTATTCATCCGGCGAATGTTCTCTTTGAGCCAGATGTATTCGTTTTCGCCCTGCTTGGCTGCGAAGTCCTCGTGCTCGAGATCGCTGAGCAGGCGGCGCATGGGCAGCGATTGCCGCCATGCGGTGAAACAGGCGCCTAAAATGCTGATGACGAATACGGAGAGAATGCCGAACGCCGTGAGGAGACTGACGCTCCGGAGCGCGGTTCGGAAATAGGTTTCGGGGAGATAGGCGTTTATGCGGAGCGTGTGATTGGAATTGCTGACGCTCACGAGCGCGCCTTCGCGGGAGAATTCGGGCGTGGCGGAATAGGCGCAGAGGACTTCGTCGGTTTCTGCGCTGATGATTTCGAGCGAGCCATAGCGCTTCATGTTTTTCGTCAGGAGCGAATCCATGACCTTATCATAGGAAAGAAGCATGTACGCATAGCACTTCGTTTCAAAAATGCTGGGCGTGCCGAGCGGAACGCGATAGATGAACGCCACGTCGTGTCCCGCGCCGCCGCCGATTCGAATGCTTCCGCCGGGATAGATCGCGCGAATGAGCCCGTTTTCGGAGGCTTCCCGCATGAACAGCGCGGGGTCGATCGTGCCGCGGCATTGCGCGGTGAAATGCGATTCGTTGATGTAAGTGCTGTCGCGCGTAAGCAGAACGTCGCTGCGCGGAAAGACGAGGATTGCGTCTGCGAGGGAATTGTTCATCGAAACGATAGCGGAGAGGTAGTTCTGCGCGGTCATGAGCGAATAATAATCGTGCGCGGCGAGCGGGGCGCGGAGAATGGCGATCCGGTTCAGCGAATCCATGTATTTGGATTGCCCGAAGAGGCTGCCGAAGGTTTCAAGCTCGTCGCCGATGTGCTCCAGCTCCGTGTTCAGAAGGTGCTCGCGCTGGCGCATTTCCTGCCCACGGAAGCGGGAATACATAGATAAAAACAGCGTAAGCACCAGCACTGCCACCAACAGCGCTTGCAGCAGGTTGAGTATGAGATTTCTGCGGAAGGTGCTGTTGCGATCGAGCCTTAAGAACATACGCGGATTCACCCCATATCGGATAAAGATCATTTCTTTCATTATATCAATTCATTCGCTGAAAAGCAATCGACGGATTGATTCAAACTGACGATTTCCAGGTTGAAAACCGAAAACTTCCTGAAATTCCGACCTGTTCGGAAATTTCCATGCGGAAATCCGCATGATTTTCTCAGGGGGGCGCGTTTTTCCCGTGGCGCGCGCGACAGGATTGTGTTAAGATGAATCTGAAAGAGAGGTTGAAGCGTATGCGGACGAACCGGCGCTCGAAGTGGATCCTGGCGCGCAGAAGCTGGCAGATGTATCTGTTCCTGTTGCTGCCGCTGGTTTATCTGATTGTATTTAAATATATCCCGATGGCGGGCGTTCAGATCGCGTTCCGGCAGTATTCGGCGCGGCTGGGCATCTGGCACAGCAAATGGGTGGGAATGAAGCAGTTTTCGAAATTTCTGAATTCCTATCAGTTCGAGCGCGTGTTTTTTAATACGCTGAGGCTGGCGCTGTATTCGCTGGTCGCCGGATTCCCGCTGCCGATCATTCTCGCGCTGCTTTTGAATACCGTTCGATCGAAGAAATACCGCTCGTTCGTCGAAAACGTGACGTATATGCCGTATTTCATCTCGACGGTGGTCATCGTCGGCATTCTGACGCAGGTGTTCAACACGCGCGTCGGTCTTTTCGCGGTGGCGTATCGGGCGCTGACGGGCTCGCCGGACGTTCCGGATCTGCTCGCATCGGCGAGCGCGTTTTCGCATATGTACGTCTGGTCCGGCGTCTGGCAGAGCACGGGCTGGGGCACGGTGATTTACATGGCGGCGCTGTCGGGCGTGGATCCCGAGCAGCACGAGGCGGCGGTGATCGACGGCGCGAGCCGCTGGCAGCGGCTTTTGCACGTGGATCTTCCGGCGATCGTGCCGACGATTACGATCACGCTGATTCTCCGGTGCGGTTCGCTGATGGGCATCGGATTTGACAAGGTCTATCTGATGCAGAACGATTTGAACCTTCGCGCGAGCGAGGTGATCGCGACGTATGTTTACAAGGTCGGTCTTGCAGCGGGCGGCGGCGATTTCTCGTACGCGACGGCGATCGGGCTGTTCAATTCGGTGATCAATCTGATTCTGCTGGCGACGGTGAACGCCATTTCGCGAAAAGTCAGCGATACGAGCTTGTGGTAAGGAGGGATACGCATGAAAAACAGGAGCGCATCCGGAATTGACGTCGCGCAGGGCGACCGGGCGTTTTACGCGATCGTGAATGCGATCGTAGGCGTATTTATGCTGGTCGTGCTGATTCCTCTGATCAATATCGTGGCCTCGTCGTTTTCGTCGCCGGGCGCGGTAAGCTCCGGCAAGGTTCTGTTCTGGCCGGTGGATTTCTCGCTGGACGGCTATAAAACCGTGTTCCAGAACAAGATGATCGGAACGGCATACTTCAATACGTTCTTCTATACGATCGTCGGAACGATGATCAATCTGGCGATGACAATGATGGCGGCGTACGCGCTGGCGCGGAAGAATTTGCCTTACAAGGGATTTTTCATGTTTCTGTTCACGTTTACGATGCTGTTTTCGGGCGGAACGATTCCGAATTATATGCTGATCGTGAACCTGAAGCTGTACGATACCCGCTGGGCGATGCTGCTGCCGGGCGCAATCTCGGTGTACAACATGATCATTGCCCGGACGTTTATTCAGAACATCCCGAACGAGCTTTACGAAGCAGCTTCGATCGACGGCTGCAGCGACGCGCGGTATTTCTTCACGATGGTGATTCCGCTGTCGGTGACGCTGCTGTCGGTGCTGACGCTGTATTACGCGGTCGCGCACTGGAATTCGTATTTCGACGCGTTTCTGTATCTGACGAATCGCAAGCTCTATCCGCTTCAGATCGTGCTGCGCGAAATTCTGATCGCCAATTCGATCAACGCAAACGAGGTGGTCGACGATCTTACGATGTCGGCAAAGCAGGGCATGGCGGATTTGCTCAAATTCTCACTGATCATCGTTTCGAGCCTGCCGGTGCTGGTGCTGTATCCGTTTGTGAAAAAGTATTTTCTGAAGGGCGTTATGATCGGCGCGCTGAAGGGCTGAGGAGGATGAAAATGGGCTTTCGTCTGGAGGATTTGCACGTGCATTCGCACCTTTCGACCTGCTGCATGGACGAGCGAATGACCCCGAACGCGATTCTTGCATTCGCCGAGGCGCATGATTACGCGGCGCTTTGCCTGACCGACCATTTGTGGGATCGCGCCGTGCCGGGCGCTTCCGGCTGGTATGCGCCGCAGGATATCGATCATGTGCGTTCGTCGCTTCCGCTGCCGAAGAGCGAAAAGCTGCCGTTTTATTTCGGCTGCGAAACCGAGCTTCCGGCAAACGGCATTCCGGCGTTGGCGCGGGAACATTTTGAGCTGTTCGATTTCGTGGTGATTCCGCCGAATCATATGCATATGAAGGGGCTCGTCCGCCCCGAGGACGTGGATACGCCGAAGAAAATGGCGGATTGCGTGACCGATCGGCTGGAAAACCTCCTGAACCTCGATCTTCCGTTTGAAAAGATCGGCATTGCGCACCTGACGGGACATTTGATGTTCGCCGAAGGCTCTGTTGCGGACGTGGTTCGCGAAATGGATTTCCACAGGCTCGAGCGTATCTTCTGCGGCTATGCCGCCGCAGGCGCGGGCGTCGAATTAAACGCCGCTTCGTTCCCCGAATGGGAAAAGCGCAGCGAAGATTTGCTGTCGATCTATCGGGTTGCGAAGGAAGCGGGCTGTAAGTTCTATGCCTGCAGCGACGCGCACACGATCGAAGAGCTGAATGCGGTTCCAAACCTCATTCCCGAGGTCGCAAAGCGGCTCGGGCTTACGGAAGAGGACCAGTATCGAATCCCCAAAGAGTGATTTGCGCGCGTACAAGCGCGGATCAAATAAAAAAGGAGGAATCCCATGATGAAACGTTTCCTTACCCTGATGATGGCGCTGGCGCTTGTGCTGTGCGCGATCCCGATGGCGGCTTCCGCGGAAGAGCGCCCGACGCTCACGATCCTGATGGAGCAGGACACCTACGTAGAGGATTATGAGACGAACGCGTTTACGAAGTTCATCGAGGATTCGATGAATGTCAATCTCGATTTCGTGCTGCTGCCCGCGTCCGACGCGTCGGACAAGCTCGCAGTCATGATCCAGTCGGGTCAGAAGCTGCCGGATATCATCAACTACTCCCTCGACGTGACCACGACCTACCGCTACGCGCAGGCCGGCGCGATTATTCCGCTGAACGATTACTACGAGACACTTGGCGACAATGTCAAGAAGGTTGAAGAGCTGGTTCCAGGCATCTACGAATACATCCGCTGCCCCGACGGCAACCTCTATTCCATCCCGATCTATACCAAGGGTCTGCACGACGAGCACAAGTACAAGCTCTGGATCAACAAGGTGTGGCTCGACAACCTGAACCTCGAAATCCCGACCACGACCGAGGAGCTCTACACCGTGCTCAAGGCGTTCAAGGAGCAGGATCCCAACGGCAACAACATTCAGGATGAATATCCGCTCATCGGCGGCACCGGCTGGAGCCAGGATCCCACGATCTATCTGATGAATTCGTTCATCCATGCCGACGACGGCGATCGCCTGATCGTTGAAGACGGCAAGGTCGACGTGGTGTACAACCGCGAAGCGTGGAAGAAGGGCCTGGAGTATATGCGCCGCCTGGTCGACGAGAAGCTGCTCGATCCCATCTCCTTCACGCAGGATGATTCCCAGATGCGCGCGATGGCGAACAACGAAGGCACCTGCATCGTCGGCGCGTTCGCGTTCACTTCCATCACGCTGATGCCCGTTGCGACCGGCGAATGGGTGCACGATTACGTATGCGTCGCGCCGGTAGAGGGCCCGGACGGCGTGCGCCTCGCCTACTATCAGCCCACGATCCCGACCAACCGCTGGTTCATCACCGCGGACTGCAAGGATCCGGAGCTGGCGTTCAGGGTTGGCGATTTCATGTTCGATCCCACGGAAGAAGTGTTCCTCCGCGCGCGCTACGGCATCGAAGGGGAATACTGGTCCCGCCCGAAGGAAGGCGACGTGACCGCGTGGGGCGACGAGTTCCCGCCGAGGTACAGTGAGGACGTCAATATCTGGACCGTTTCCCAGAACGCGCACTGGCGCAACAACGCGCCCCTGTATGCCGATAAGGTCTCTCAGGGCGGCGTGTACAACGAAGAGAAGTGGTTTAACAAGCCGATCGCCGACGGCGTCCTGGCGTACGTCGCATGCGACCCGGCGCCCGGCACGTTCGTTCCGACGCTGAACTTCACCGAGGAAGAAACCGACGAGATCGGCGAAATCCGTGCGACGCTCAAGACCTACGTCAAGGAGAGCATGATTCGCTTCATCACCCGCGACATGGATCTGGACGCCGAGTGGGACAAATACGTCGGAGAGCTGAACAATATCGGCGTAGAGAAGTTCGTAACCGTCTGCCAGCAGGCGTACGATCGCATGTATTGAGGATTCCTGGGCAAAACTGATTGCGCGGCGTGAGCGCCGTAAGAAGCCGGCGCAAGCCCGGATCGCGCAATCGGTAAAGCCGAATGGCCGCTGTGTGCGACCGGAAGCGAATTCGAGCAAGGGGAGTCAATCCCTTGCGGCGACGGTTCAATAAGCCGTTACAGTCCGCAGGCCGGCTTACGGGTTGTATCCCAAAGTCCGGTCGCCTGATATGGCGCGTTTTCGCAACTCTGGACGGGCGACGGACGCCGATACAGGGGGAGCGGCAAATCGCCGGAATGACTGCTTTATTCAGAGCAATCATTTCCGGCGATTCCTTTGTATTGCGCTGCTGCCCGTCCTTTTTGCTTTCCGAATGAGGCGGCGCGGTTTCCCCTGTTTCGGCTCCCTGAAAAGGAGCGGGAATGAAAACAGCTTCCTGCTGGAGAACATCCAATACCGGCCTTGATCGACAGCCGGTCAAAGCGGGAGCCCCGGCAGTTCCGCGCTTTCGCCGCGCAATCAACCTGAAACAGTTCCGCCGGTATTACCATGCCGATTCTGCCATGTTCGCCGAGCGCCTCGCGCGAAGGCGGCAGAAAGGGAAGCCGGATGTTTGTATAGCGCAACTTGCACTGCCAGTAGCCCAATCCATATTCTGGCATCATCGGAACTTTGCCCGTTACGGCGGCGTAGGCTTCCTCAATTTCTGCAGGCGCGTCGCCGGCAACGACCCAGCAATCCAATTTCTTTGTGGCATACGCTTCAAAGCTGATAATGTTGCAGCCCAGAACCGCGCGACCGATCGCAGGATTGTTCCAGAGAAAGCCATAGCCGCGGGATGAAACCATAAACGGAATCGTGACTTGCGAATTGCGCTGAGCCAGCTCCAGATCCATACCCTTCAGATTCAGGTAAGGCTGCTGATATTGCCCCATGCCGAATATCTTCTCGTTGGGATCCTTGGATTCGAAGCGCAGCGTGAGATGATAGTCTCCTCCTGGATTGCCCTTGAACTCGCGGGCTTCAATTTCAATGGCGCAGCACTTTGGATCCTTTTCATCGCTGCGAGTGCGCTGGTATTCCTCCAGCAGGATCTCGCCATGCTGATTGCAGACGACAATTTTTCCGCCTCGAGATACCGTGGCAAAAATTTTTCCGTTGCGTATTGAGCCCGTTTTTTTCCCGCATCTATCAAAATCTCCGCCTGAATCGCAGGCGCCGGTTCACTCAGCGCCCAGTCCTCGCAGGGCATTTCGGATAGCTTGGTCGAGCGGATCCGCAGGGCGTTTTCGCCCCACGGTTCAATCCAGAGTTTTTCCGAATCATAGGTATAGACCAGCCGGTTGCCGCTTTTCTGAATCATTTTGACACTCCTCTAAGTAGCGATCGATATTGCTTATTTGACGGCGCCCTCAACCATGCCGCGGATGATGTATTTCTGCGCGAACAGATACAGCACGATGATCGGGAGCATGGCCAGCAGCGTAGATGTCATAACAAGATCCCACTGGCGCACATAGGTGCCGATGAAAACCTGCACTGCCAGAGGCAACGTCTGAACCTCTCCATTGGAACCCAGAAGCAGAAGCGGCAGGAGATAGTCGTTCCAGATCCACAGACCGTTGAGCACCAGAATCGTAACCAGAACCGGCTGCAGCAGCGGGAGCACTATTCTGAAAAAGATGCCCGGCCTGGAGCAGCCGTCTATGTCAGCCGCCTCCTCCAGCGTTACGGGAATGTTCTTGATAAAGCCATGGAACACGAAGATGGACAGCGATTCACCAAAGCCGATGTATGCAAAGACCATACCAAAACGGCTGCGCAACATAGGAAGTCCCGTTGCCTTACCGATGCTCTTGAACCATGAAATCAGCGGAAACATGACCACCTGAAATGGGATGCACATTGCCGCAATGAACATCAGAAATAGCGCCTTGCTGGTTCTGCTCTTGTTGCGAACCAGCACCCATGCAGCCATACTGGACACGACGGAAATGCAGATCAGCGAAAGCACCGTAATGATCACGGAATCGCCGAACGATGCAAAATAGCTGAACGTCGCATTCGTAACCATGACCTTCACATTTGTAAAGAGCTGCCCAACATTGGCGGGCATTCCGACCGCGGACTGCATAATTTCGCCGTTGGTGCGCATGGAGTTGATCAGAACAATGGCAAACGGAAGCATAAACAGTGTAAACAGAAGAATACACGTTGCCTCCAGCACAATCGCCTTCAGTTTTCTTCGCTTGATCGCATTCTTGACTGCCTGAGTCTGCATTACATCTCCACCTCCTTGCGTTTCGTGACGGACACCTGAATGATCGAAACAATTGCCAGGAATATGAAGAAGATAACCGCCTTCGCCTGTCCTTCAGCCGTCTTGTTATAGAGGTACGCAGTGTTATAAATATTCAGCGCCAGCAGCTCGGATGAACGCACGACGGTGCCGTTGAACAGGCTCACGGGACCACCGTTGGTCAATGCGAAGTTCAGGTCGTAGGACTTGAACGCATTCGTCAGCGTAAGGAACAGACAGATGGTAAAAGAATTCGATACCAGAGGCATGACGATTCTGAACAGGCGACGCAGATATGAGGCGCCGTCGACTTCTGCCGCTTCCATTACATCCATGGAGATGCTCTGAATGCCGGCAATGTAAATCATCATGATATACCCCGCATACTGCCATGTATTGACAAAAGCCATCAGGAAAATGATAGAATCTCCCCTTGAAAGCAGCGATGTGCTTAGTCCGGCAATTCCCAGCTTGCCCGCAAGGCTCGGGACGATGTTACTGAAGATGAACTGCCAGATCGTACCCAAAACGATACCGCCGATCAGATTGGGAACAAAAAAGCCGACGCGATAAAGATTGCGCGCCTTTGCGTTACTGGTCACCAGCAGCGCCAGAATGAAGCCCACCGCATTGACCAGGACGATGCTCAGAACAGCATACTTCACTGTGGCATAGGCTGAATAAAAAAACTGCCTGTCCTGAAAGATGGAGGAATAGTTTTTCAGACCAATGAACGCCTTCTGAACGTTAATGCCATCCCAGTTGGTAAAAGAGTAGTAGATACCAAGCAGAAACGGAACCAGAATAACAACGACGAACACAAAGATCGCCGGCGCAAGGAAGACGCTGTCCCAGAAGATTCTGCCCCGTTTGTATCCCGATTTTCTGTCAGATTTCGTCATGTTCAGTTCCACCCGCTTTCCGTTTTGATGGATGCGAGAAAGGCGGATCGATCGATCCGCCTTTCTCCAAAGCTGCTTACAAGGTCGGAATCTTGGCGATTTCGGCAACCATCATGGCTTCAAAGGTCGCAACATCAATCGCGTCGCTGGCCAGAAGCTCATATAGAGGAGCCAGATTGCCCTTCGGGAAACCGCTGGGCATCTGGTACTGGTGCCAGGCGTAGTTGGCGCCGTTAACGCTCCAGTTCATAACGGCGCCGCTCAGCGGAGAAGCGATTTCGCCTTCAACGTTGGTGTAAGCAGGGATCATGGCTGCGTCAACCAGCATATAATGATGGCCTTCCGGAGTGGTCGCCATCGCGTTCAGGAACTGCTTCGCCTCTTCAATGTTGGCGCTGTTCTTATTGATGACGTACCAGGACGGAGCGGAGATCATGATGCCCTTCAGATCGGTCTCCAGGAAGGAGAACGGGATATAACCCATATCGAAATCAACACCGATAGCCAGGATGTTGGGATCCATCCAGTTTCCCTGATGATAGAAGGCGGTCTTGCCGCTGGTGAAGGCGGTCAGCTGCTGATCCTGCGAGCCGGAAACGAGGATATTCTTCTCGGAATACTTAAAGATAAGGCCGACGTATTCACAGTAAGCGTGGAAGCGCTCCGCGTCAACCTTGCCTTCGAGCAGAAGATCTATAATAGAAGAATCATTGTAGTCCAGTCCTGCGGACAGGTAAACGTTGAAGTTCTGCTCTGCAGTAACCCAGGTCATGCCGGTCGCAGAGCTGCAAACCATCGAGATGCAGGCGTCCAGACCCAGCTCATCCTTCATGGAATCCAGCTTCTCCAGAGCCTCGCGGAAAGCGTTAACATTGGTCAGCGTCGCAGGATCGATGCCCGCCTTAGCCAGGACGTCCGCGTTGTACGCCATGCCGTAGCCTTCGATCGCGATCGGGAAGCCAACGACTTCGCCGTTCTCGCCGGTGTACGCATAGGCGGTATACTCATTCCAGGGCTCGCCAGCCATATCGACCATATAATCCTTGAAGGTTTCATACATGGAAGCGCCGGTGATGGCAAAGATATCGGGCTCTTCATTGGCAAACTGCGCCTTTAGCGCGGTTTCATAGTCGATGGATCCGCCTGCGCTTGATGATTTTGAGGCTCTGTTCAAAAAATTCTGTAAACGCGACTTCTGTGACGAAGTCAGAGATTTCAAGATTCCGGAGCCGGAGGCC
>CAKUKM010000055.1 GCA_934663595.1 uncultured Clostridia bacterium
GTCATGCCGGGCGACAACATCGACATGGAGATCACGCTGATCACCCCCATCGCGTGCGAAGAAGGTCTGCGTTTCGCCATCCGCGAAGGCGGCCGCACGGTAGGCTCCGGCGTTGTCATCAAGATCCTGGGCTAATTAAACCAAATAAGGCTCCGCATCTTTGCGATGCGGAGCTTTTGCTTTTTAAGCGGCCTTGTGCTTTTTCGAGGGGCGTGTTATAATAAGCGGGAATATTCATTGCGCATGGGAGGGACGAGCGCGTGTATCTGAAAATCAATGATCTTGAAATTTGCTGCGAAAAGGGCGCGAAATGGGAAAAGCTGCTGCAATATCTGCCGGACGGCGGCGCGGGCGCGCTCGGCGTGAGCGTGCGCGGACGGACGTTTTCGCTGATGGAGCCGGCGGAGGAATACGCGTATGCGCGCGTGCTGACCTATCGCGACGAAGAGGGCCGGCGCATATACGAGCGCTCGCTGCAGCTGTTGTTTTTAACGGCGGTGCGCAGGGTTTATCCGGGCGCGCACGCGCGAATTGAGCATTCGTTCGGGCAGGGACTGTTTATCCGGCTCGAGGGGATGAAGGCGAACGCCGAAAGCGTAAATCGCATTCTCGCCGAAATGCGCGAGATGGCCGAGGCCAATTTGCCGTATCGGCGGTGCGCGGTTTCCACGGCGGACGCTCGGCGGTATTTCGAGCAGACGAACCAGCTCGACCGGCTGCGGACGCTGCAATACCGCAAATTTGATTATTTCACGCTGTATGAAATCGACGGGCTGCAGGATTATTTTTACGGCGTAATGGTGCCGTCGGCGGGCTATGTGCGCGTGTTCGACCTGATCGCGTACGACGAAAGCGGCGTGGTTTTGATGATGCCGGACGTAAAGGCGCCGGAAAAGCCCGCGGCATTTCGCGATATGCCGAAGCTCATGCATACTTTCGCCGAATCCGCGCGCTGGCAGGAGATTCTGAATTGCCAGAACGCGGCGGATCTGAACGAAATGATCCAGAACCACCGCTTCCGCGAGTTCATTCGCGTAAACGAGGCGCTGCAGGAGCGCCGAATCGAGGAAATCGCCGAAAAGTTCATTCAGAGCGGCGCGCGCGTAATGCTGATTGCGGGGCCTTCATCATCGGGCAAGACCACATTTGCGCATCGAATGGCGATCGCGCTGCGGGTGCACGGACTGCGGCCGGTGAAGCTGTCGCTGGACGATTATTATCTGAATCGCGATACGCTGCCGGTGGAGAAGGACGGCTCGGTGGATCTGGAGCGGCTGGAGACGCTGGACGTAGCGCTGCTGGGCGAGCATTTGCCGAAGCTGCTCGCGGGCGAGGCCGTCGAGATGCCGGAATTTGATTTCGTGACCGGCACGCGCAAGGAGCAGACGCACACGATGCGCGTCGAGCCCGGCCAGCCGATCATCATCGAGGGCATTCACGGCCTGAACGACGCGCTGACGGCGACGGTCGCGAAGAAGGACAAATTCAAAATCTATATCAGCGCCCTTACGATGCTGAATCTGGACGACCACAACCGCATTCGCACCACGGACGCGCGGCTGCTGAGGCGCATCGTGCGCGATTATCAGTTCCGCGGCACGCTGCCGGAGGAAACGATGGCGCTGTGGGCGTCGGTGCGGCGCGGGGAAGAGAAGTACATCTTCCCGTATCAGGAAAACGCCGACGCGATGTTCAATTCGTCGCTGGTGTATGAATTGCCGATCATGAAGAAATACGCCTACCCGCTGCTGTGCGCGGTGCAGCCGGAGAGCCCGTATTATACGCTGGCGAATCGGCTGATCAAATTTTTGAATTATATCCTGCTGGCGGACGTGGAGGACGAGATCCCGGTGAATTCGATATTGCGCGAGTTCATCGGCGGGTGCTGCTTCTATCGCGAAAAGGATTGATTTTCAAATCCGGCTGCATAAAGGTTGCCTCCGATGGCGAAAATAGGTTCGCAAGGAGGTTGATCACATGAAGACTTTGAAAATCGTTCTTTCCGTAATGATGGCGCTGTGCGTCTGCGCGCTGGTCGCCGGCTGCATGAACAACGATACCGCCAATCCTCAGGCGACGGCGAACGGCAGCTTCGCGCCGGATACGACCGCGGCGAACACGCAGCCGCCCGTCGCGTTTGACTGGGTGACCGGCTCCGGCACGATCGAGGGCAATGTAAACCGCATTTCCGAGGTTTCGGATTGCCGAATCGTGGTCACGGGCACGACCGCGCTGGTGGGCGTGAAGTTCACGAGCGCGTATCAGGGCGACGTCACGGAGCGCATTCGCGAAATGGTCGCCAGCGAGGTCATGAAGGCGGATCCGTCGATTCAGACGGTGGCGGTGACCTCGGAGAAGGAGGACGTGGACAGGATTTACGAGATCTCCGAAAAGCTCCGCTCGGGAACGCCCGCGGATTCGCTTGCCGAGGAGATCAATGCGATCGTGCGCAATGCGACGACGCTGAGATAAGATTGTGGGCGGGGGAGATTTTCTCCCCCTTCCCTGAACCGATGGAAAGGATAGAATCGATGTTTGCCCATTTGCACTTACATACGGAATATTCCCTGCTGGACGGCGCGTGCCGGATCAAGCCGCTGATGAAGCGGCTGAAGGAGCAGGGCGCGCGTTCGTGCGCGATTACCGACCACGGCGTCATGTACGGGGTGGTCGATTTTTATCGCGAGGCGAAGGCGGCGGGGATTCATCCGGTGATCGGGTGCGAGGTGTATGTCTGCCCCGATATGGACAACAAGACCGGCGCGGGGCGCGGAAACAGCCATCTGATTCTGTTGTGCGAGAACCAGACGGGCTACAAAAATCTGTCGAAGCTCGTGAGCGAGGGCTTTTTGCGGGGGTATTACTATCGGCCGCGCGTGGATTACGCGCTGCTGGAGAAATACCACGAGGGGCTGATCGCGCTGTCGGCGTGCCTGTCCGGCGATCTGCCGAAGCTGCTTTTAGACGGGCGCGAGGACGAGGCGCGCGCGATGGCGGAGAAATACGTCTCGATCTTCGGGCGCGACAATTTCTTCATCGAGCTTCAGGACCATGGGCTTGCCGAGCAGAAGCAGGTGCTGCCGCGGCTGGTTCGGCTGGCGCGGAGCATGAATATCCCGATGGTCGTGACCAACGACTGCCACTATCTCGCGCGCGAGGACGCGGAGGCGCAGGAGGTGCTGATGTGCATTCAGACCGGCAAAACGCTGTCGGACGAGAACCGAATGCGCATGAGCACCGATCAGCTCTACGTCAAATCCGAGGCGGAAATGCGCGCGGCGTTTCCGAATTTCCCGGATGCGATCGAGCGCACCGAGGAAATCGCGCAGCGCTGCCATGTGGAATTCGATTTTTCGAAGACGTATTTGCCGGCGTTTCCGCTGCCCGAGGGCGAAACGAACGTCGGCTATCTGCGAAAGCTGGTGGGCGACGGCCTGATTCGCCGCTACGGCCCGGGCCGGCAGGACGCGCGCGAGCGCATGGAATACGAGCTGGGCGTGATCGAATCGATGGGCTATGTCGATTACTTCCTGATCGTGTGGGATTTCATTCACTATGCCAAGACGCACGGCGTGGGCGTGGGGCCCGGGCGCGGAAGCGGCGCGGGCTCGATCGTGGCGTATTCTTTGGGGATTACTGAGATTGATCCGCTGAAATACGCGCTGGTGTTCGAGCGATTTTTGAATCCGGAGCGCATTTCGATGCCGGATATCGATTGCGATTTCGATTACGAGCGCCGCGGCCAGGTGATCGATTACGTGCGCAGCCGCTACGGCGCGGATCGCGTTTCGCAGATCATCACCTTCGGCACGATGGCGGCGCGCGCGGCGATCAAGGACGTCGGGCGCGTGCTGGGCATGGGCTATCGCGAGGTCGAGACGATCTCGAAGATGATTCCGTTTGAATTGAATATCACGATCGATCGCGCGATGGAGGTCAATTCCGAATTGCGCGCGGCGTATGAGAACGACGAGAGCGTCAAAAAGCTGATCGACATGGCGCGCAAGCTCGAGGGCATGCCGCGCAACGCGTCGACCCACGCCGCGGGCGTGCTGATTACGGCCGAGCCGGTGGTGGAATACTGCCCGCTGCAGACGAACGACGACGTAATCACCACGCAGTATCCGATGACGATCGTGGAAGCGCTGGGACTGCTGAAAATGGACTTTCTGGGCCTGCGGACGCTCAACGTAATCATGGATACGATCGCGATGGCGCGCGCGGGCGGCGAGACGGTTCCGGATGCAAACGACATTCCGATGGACGATCCGGGCGTGTACAAAATGATCTCGGACGGCGATACCGACGGCGTGTTCCAGCTGGAATCGGGCGGCATGACCGGGTTTTTGATGAATATGAAGCCCGGCAATTTCGAGGACGTCGTCGCGGCGATTTCGCTGTATCGCCCGGGCCCGATGGAATCGATTCCGAAATACATCGCCGGCAAGCAGGACCCGAGCAGAGTGCAGTATTTAACGCCGAAGCTGCAGCCGATTCTGGACGTGACCTACGGCTGCATGGTGTATCAGGAGCAGGTCATGCAGATCGTGCGCGATCTGGCGGGCTATTCGATGGGCCGAAGCGACCTGGTGCGCCGCGCGATGGCGAAGAAAAAGCACGACGTAATGGCCAGGGAGAAGGAAATTTTCATTCACGGCCAGGTCGAGGACGGCAAAGTAATCGTGCCGGGCTGCGTGCGGAACGGCGTTTCGGCGGACGTCGCCGAGCGGATTTTTGATGAAATGACCGCGTTTGCAAGCTATGCGTTCAACAAATCGCACGCCGCGGCGTATGCGGTGGTCGCTGTGCAGACGGCGTATCTGAAGCTGCACCACCGGGTGGAATTCATGGCGGCGATGATGAACTCCGTGGTGGGCAACGCGGGCAAGATTGCGTATTACATTCAGTATTGCCGCAAAAACGGCATTTCCGTGCTGCCGCCGGACGTGAATCGATCGATGGAGAAATTCTCGGTGGACGCAGGGCCGGACGGCAAAAAGGGCATTCGCTTCGGCCTTTCGGCGATCAAGAGCCTCGGCGCGGCGCCGGTGGCGGCGCTGGTGGCGGAGCGGAACCAGAACGGCGCGTTTCAGACGCTGTTTGACATGATCAACCGCATGGCGGGCTCGCTGCTGAACAAGAAGGGCGTGGAAAGCCTGATTTATTCGGGCGCGCTGGATTCGCTGCCCGGAAACCGCCGGCAGAAGCTGAACGTCTACGAGCGCGCGATGGACGGCGCGTCGAGGCGGACGAAGGACGCGGTTGCGGGCCAGCTTTCGCTGTTTGGATTTACGGAAGAGACGCTCGAAGCGCCGGAGATTCCGATGCCGGATTTCCCGGATTTCGACACGATCGACCGGCTGCAGATGGAAAAGGACACGACCGGCGTTTACATCACCGGCCACCCGCTGGACGCGTATGCGGACGCGCTTTCGGAGCTGGAGGTCAATTCCAAATTCCTGTCCGAGCTTTCGGAGGACGATCCGGAGATGCTGCTGAAATACGACGGGCGGCGCGTCGAAATGGGCGGGCTGATTCATGAAAAGCGCACGAAGGCCACGCGCAGCGGAAGTCTGATGGCATTTGTGCAGCTGGAGGACCTGTATGGAATCACCGAGGTGCTGATTTTCCCGAAGGTGTACGAGCGGGTGAGCGCGCTTCTGATTGAGGACAGCGCCGTGCGCATGACCGGGCGATTGTCCGTGCGCGATGAGGAAAGCCCGAAGCTGCTGCTGGATCAGGTTGCGCCGCTGGGCGAGAAGATCCCGGAGCGGCCGAAAACCGAGGGCAACGCGCCGCGCAGGGCGAAGCCCTCCGGCGAAAGGAAGCTGTATCTGAAGGTGCCCGCAGCGAAGCGGGACGCGGTTCTGAAGGTGCTGAAGGACACGCCCGGGCGCATTCCGGTGGTGCTGTATATGATCGAGGAAAAGAAGGCGTATCAGGCGCCGGATGAATATCGGGTGGACGAGGGCTATGATTTCGGCGCGCTGGCGAATCTGATTGGTGCGGACGGAATCGTATTGAAATAGGAGGCGAATGCGCATGAAGGCACCGGTACTGTATATTGTAATTCCCTGCTACAACGAAGAGGAGGCGCTGCCGATCACGGCGGAAAAGCTGATTGCGCTGACGGACGATATGATCGGGCGCGATCTGATCGACGCAAACAGCCGCATTACGCTCGTGGACGACGGCAGCCGCGATCGGACGTGGCAGGTCATTTCCGATTTGTGCAAACGCGATAAGCGATTCGAGGGCGTCAAGCTTGCGCACAACGCGGGGCACATGAACGCGCTCTGGGCGGGCATGACGATGGCGGCGAAGAAATGCGATTGCGTGATTACGATCGACGCGGATCTGCAGGACGACATCAACGCCATGTACGGCTTTCTTGAAAAGTATTCCGAGGGCGCGGATGTGGTCAGCGGCGTGCGCTCGAGCCGGAAGAAGGACACGTTTTTCAAGCGCGCCACCGCGCAGGGCTTTTACAGGCTGATGAACCGCATGGGCGTGGAAATGGTGTACAACCACGCGGACTACCGGCTGCTGTCGCGGCGCGCGCTGGAGGCACTTTTGTCGTTCGGCGAGGTGAATATGTTCCTGCGCGGCATGGTGCCGATGCTCGGGTTCAATACGGCGATCGTGGAATACGAGCGCGGCGAGCGCGTGGCGGGCGAATCGAAATATCCGCTGAAGAAGATGATCGCGTTTGCGATGGAGGGCGTCACGAGTCTGAGCAACAAGCCGATCCGGCTGGTGACGCTCGCGGGCGTGATCTGCGGGCTACTGGGCGTGGTGATGGCGATTTACGTGCTGGTTTCGCTGTTCCGCGGCCACAGCGTGGCGGGCTGGGCCTCGATCATGATGAGCATCTGGCTGCTGGGCGGCATGCAGCTGGTGGCGCTGGGATTGATCGGCGAATACGTGGGCAAAATCTATATGGAAACGAAGCGGCGGCCGAAATTCATTCTGGAGGAGTATATCCATGCGGAGGAATAAGCGCGCGCTGATTTCGGCGGCGTTTGCGGGCCTTACGTATCTGGTGATGCTCGCACAGCCGCTGTTTGACACGGCGATCGATAATTACGGCGCGGCGCTGGAAATCGCGGGCTGCTATGGCGCGGATCGGGTGTTCGTGCATATCAGCCCGTCGTATTGCCGGCTCCTGGGCTGGATTTCCGATCTGCTGCCGCGCGCGAGCGCGTTCATGCTGGTCGAGCGGGCGATCGTGCTGATTGCGATGTTCGCGCTCTCGTATCTGATTCTGGAGCGGGCGAAGAGCGCGCTCGGCGCGGCGGTTCTGCATGCGGCGCTGGCCGGCGCGTGCGGGCTGATGCATTTGTACAACGCGAATTACACGATCTGGACGGCGTTTTTCATGGCCGTGGGCTGGCTTTTGCTGGCGAGCGTTCAGCGATCGGAAGAGAAAATGCGCGGGCGGCGAATCGCGGGGTATGCGTTCGTCGCGGCGGGCTGCGCACTGCGGATTCAGGCGGTAATCATGATTCTGCCGTTCATGCTGCTGGACATGGGCCTGCGCGCGTGGGACGGAAGGAAGGATGGCCTCGGCGCGCGGATAAAGCGGCTCGCGTGCCTGATTCTGCCGGCGCTGATTCTGGTTGCGGCGGCGGGCGCGGAGATTTACTTTGCCTATATCCGCGGCGATTATCGCGAGGAATACGCCTACAATTCCGCGCGTATCGCGGTGGTCGATTACCCGATGAAGGACTATTCCGAAATCGAAAATCCGTCTTTCAGCGCAAACGATTACGATTGCCTGAACCGCTGGATACTGATGGACACGGAGATCGTGACGCGCGAATACCTGGATAGCGTCCGCGCGATTGCGGGCGAAAGAACGAGCCTGACGCCGCGCGCGATTTACGCGGAAATCCGGAATATGCTTTCGGAGACGAACGACCATATTCCGCTGTTTGCATTCACGGCGCTGCTGGCGGTGTATCTGCTTACGCGAAAGGGCGCGGCGCAGAAGCTGCGCGCGGCGCTTTCGGTGCTCGGCGCGGGAATCATTCTTCTGTATCTGCTCCGCCAAGGGAGACTTCCGTCGCGCGTGGTGTATTGCCTGTGCATCGGCGTGCTGGGAAACGTATTTGCGGCGGTGCTGTGCGATTCGCCAAATGGGAACAAAGCCATGAGCGTGCTTTCGGCGATCATGGCGGTTGTCGTGCTGCTGAGCGCGGGCTGGGTGGCTGTGCGCGATGCGGGCGCGCTGCAGAGCGCGTTTAGCGCGCGTTCGATCGCCGCGGACGGCGAAAAGGACGAAACGGTCTACATCTGGGACCCGGTATATGCGATGGATTCGCCGCTGATGGCGCCGTATGCGCAGAATCCGGCGATGCTGCCGGGCGCGGACGTTTTTGATCATCATTTGATGATGGGCGACGTGAGCTACGGGCAGAAGGCGTTTTATGATCAGCTGAATCGAATGGGCATTCGCAATCCGATGCGCGCGCTGCTGGAAAGGGAGAACACGTTTGTGGCCGGCGGCGAGGAGAACGCGGCGCGCGTGCTGACGTGGCTGCGCGAGCATTACGATGCAAGCGCGCAGATGGAGGCGGTCGGCAGCTATGGCGGCGCGACCGTGTGGCAGTATCGAACGGGAGAGGGAATATGAAAAAGGGCGATTTTTCCGGGCGCGCGGTCGCGATCTTCTTTGCGGTATTGCTGATTGCGGGCCTGATTGCGGGGCTGGATTACGGCAAAACCACCGACGAGGGCACGGAATACGCGATCCTCGAATCCAACGCCGCGGAATACGCCTGCCGATTGCTGGGCGAGAACAGCTCGATTGCGCGGCGGCTGTGCGATCGCGCCGAGCGGATTTCAACGAGCATCGAGCGCGACCACGGCGTTTCGGCGTATTATCCGTTTTACCCGGCCGGCGTAATTCTGAACCGGATTTCGCCGCGCGCGCTGTCGCTGGGCTGGCACGCGTACACGTTTCTGTGGTTCATGGCGGGCTGCGCGGCGCTGTACGGCATTGCGCGCGCGCTGCTGGGCGCATCGCGGAAATTCTCGTTCGCTGCGGCGCTGATGCTGTATCTGTCGCCGCGGATGTTCGCGTCCGGGCATTACAACAACAAGGATATGGTGCTGCTTTCGCTGTTTCTGCTGATCATGCTGTTCGGCATTCGCTGGATCGGCGAAAACCGGCTGCGCGACGGCGTGTGGATGGCGATCTTCGGCGCGCTGGCGGCGAACACGAAAATTCTGGGCGCGTGGTGCTTCGGCGCAATGGGCGTTGCGTATCTGATTTACCATATTGCGCGCAAAACGCTGAACGGGCGCGCATGGCGAAACGGCATTGTCGCGATTTGCGCGTTTTTTGCGGCCTATGCGCTGCTCACGCCCGCGCTGTGGGGCGATCCCGCGGGGTATGTGCAATACGTATTGAAATACGCGCGGGCCTTTTCGCGCAATACGTATCCGGTTCTGTTCGAGGGGAAAATCTATCGCCCCGGGCTGGGCGACGCGCTGCCGTGGTATTATTTGCCGAAGCTGATGCTGATGTCGATCCCGGTGTATATTCAGCTGCTTTCGCTGGCCGGACTGGTTTTCGCAATGGCCAAAGCAAAGCGCCCGAGGGCGGCGATCGGCGTGCTCGGCGGAATGCCGGAATGGACGCGCGCGCGGCTTGCGCTGCTCGCCGCGCTGATCGCGCTGGTTCCGATGCTGTATGCGATGCTCGGCGATATGGTGCTGTATAACGGCTGGCGGCATTTCTATTTTGCGTATGCGTCGATTATCGTGCTGGCGATTTACGGGCTGTTTGCGCTGCTCGCCCGCTTCCCGAGGGGGAAAAGGGCGGTTTCGATCGCGGTCGCGGCGGCGATGGCGGTAAACGGCGGAATCATCGCATGGAATCACCCGGTCGAGGATTCGACGTTCAATCTGATTGCGTCGCCGTTTGCAAAGGGCGATTACGAGGCGGACTACTGGCTGCTCGCGGCGCGCCCGGCGATGGAAAAAATCGCGGCAGGCGGCGAGAAAATGACCGTGACGACCAATTACGCCTGCACGTTTACGTTTTTGAGCGCGCTCGAAACCGCGCCCGCGCGGCTGCGCGATTCGATTTCGTTTGCGTGGAAGCTGAGCGAGGCGGACTGCGTGCTCGTCTGGGAAAGCTATGCCCGCGCCGAGGAGGCGGTTTCCGATGCGGAAATTGCCGCGATTGCGGGCGGCCGGCTGGATCTGAACGACATGGTCGGCCCCGGCTGGAACGCAGACGGCGCGTTTGAAAAGTGGTTTTCCATCGACGCGCTCGGCGTTCCGCTCGCAACCGCCTATCGCCGGGCGAAATAAGGCGAAAAATGCGTGCAATTTTCTTCAAGAATTAACTCAAAAACCGCCCGAAGCGTTTGCATTCTCGGGCGGTTTCGTGTATAATAAAATAGTCGTGTGCTGGGATATCCATGCGCAAATTACCGGATTTGAATGGATGTTTGACTTACACGCGGCGGCAGGGATGAACCGGAAGGTTGCGGCCGCTGGCCGGGAATTTCCGGAAGACCAGTCCGCAAAATCGGACGACGGAGCTCATGCCCGTCGATAAAAAAAGAATAGGACACGCCCGGTAGCGTGTGCATGAGTTCAACAGGAGGAGAAACCATGGCTAACCAGAAGATCCGCATCAAGCTGAAGGCTTACGAGCATTCGATCATCGATGCCAGCGCGGCGCGCATCGTCGAGACCGCCAAGCGCACCGGCGCTCGCGTGTCCGGCCCGATCCCGCTCCCGACCGAGAAGGAAATCGTCACGATCCTTCGTTCCCCGCATAAGCATAAGGACTCTCGCGAGCAGTTCGAAATGCGCACGCACAAGCGTCTGATCGACATCCTGAACCCCACTGAGCGCACGGTTGCTTCGCTGACGAAGCTGGACCTGCCGGCGGGCGTTGAAATCGAGATCAAGCTGTAACGAATCGGTTTTGGAAAGCACTCTCACGGCTTTCTGAAAAAGAGGAGAAGCGGCTTATCGTGCAAACTGCCAAGCGGTTTGCGTAATAACCGAAAGAGGTGTAACAATGAAAAAGGCAATTCTCGG
>CAKUKM010000056.1 GCA_934663595.1 uncultured Clostridia bacterium
ATTGGCTCTAAAATGGCCCACGCTTTGTCGCTGATATCATGCCGATGCTGTGATTTCTCCATGACGACACCCTCTTTGTTGTGATAGTGCCATTATATCACTTGGCTCGTGTAGACGCAAACTACGATCTCTATAAATATAATCCGCTTCTCCTCACTAATAAATAGCAATGAAGAAAAGGGCAGCGATATCCTGCAATAGGATTGATTACCGCGTGCGGACGTAGCCGGGACTGTGAAAGGGTAAAATCGAATGAACAAGAACGATTGCAAGCAGGTTCTTGTAGAGCTCGACCGGGACTTCATCCTTGAACTCGGTTCCCTCTATCTGTGCCTCGTCACACAGTTGGAGATCAGAAAACTGCAAAAGATGCTTGCAGAAGAAAAGTAACCCAGATATTGCTTTTTCATAGCACAATTTAACTATGAATGTATTCGCTTATTGGGCAGTAATGCACAATCGTCTTATCCTAAATTCAATATTTCAAGCATAAGAGGGGGTGCAAATTTGCCTCCTAAAGCAGTAACATGAGTAGGCTAAGCTGAAAGTCGGTCGTTCCATAGGGGTGTTCAAAATGAACGATATGATTTATTTTGAATCTCTACTCCGTTCAAATGTCATTTTCAGACGAAAGTAAGCTCTGTTCCTTTCTTTTATCTCCACTTCTACGTCGCGCATCGCCCAAATATGCAAAAAAGAAGCGCCCAAATATTGTATCAATATCTGGGTACTAAGGTGGCAGTAGCGGGGGAGCTTGCTCCCCCGTCCACAGAAATCGTCAGATTTCCAAATAGGAATCTGCGTACAGGTTGTTGTTCTTGATGATGTCGCAGGACTTGATGGTTTCCATCAGTCTGAGGTCGCACGGATTTACGATCGCGCTGGTCAGACCCTGCATCATCGCCATCGCCACGAGCGCGCTGTCCATGATCGGACGGATGTGCTTGGGCATGCCGTTGGAGTTGTTCGAAAGGCCGCCGGTGGAATTAAGGCCCATATCCGAGAACATCTTGATCGCTTCAAGGACTTCCATCTGCTTGTCCTGCATGCCCTTGACGACCAGGAACAGCGGATCGAACCACATGTCGTCGCTCTCCAGACCCAGGCTCAGGCCGCGCTCGAGCATGTTCTGGCAATGCGCCATGCGCTCGTCGTTGTCGGACGCGATGCCGTTTGCGGAGCACAGCGCGATGACGATCGCGTCGTTCGCGGCGGCGAGGTCGATGCGGTCAATGCGGTCGCCCGCGTCCGCGGAATTCACGATCGGCTTGCCCTTCTGGCGATTGTAAACCTGAATGCCGGCCTCGATGGCCTTGACGTTCGCGGTGTCCAGCGCCAGCGGCACGTTGTCAAAGTTCTCCTGCAGGAGCTTGACCGCCCACTGCATGACCTCTTCGCCGTCCGCCTCCGCGGGGCCGATGTTGACGTCGATGTAATTCGCGCCGGCCTTGAGCTGCTCGTCGCAGCGCTTCAGGATCGGCTCGGGATCGCGCTCAGCAAACGCTCTGCGGATGGCGGGCGCGGTAACGGAAATGCGCTCGCCGATGGTAACAAATTTGGCCATGGGGGATTCCTCCAATCAATCTATTCGTTGTCTATAGGGGTTTCAGGGGAAGAAGGGGGCGAGTCGGCACCTCGCCCCGCTTTTTATTTCTTCGGCTAACGTGGGGGGACACGCCGGCGGCGCGCGGCTTTCAAAAACGCGCCGTCTGAGCCGTTGAAAGCAAGACAAAAGAGAACGGGCGACCGGTTTTCTTCGAAACCTCGCCCGTTCTCTCTTTGCAAACGCCAGCCGCGCGCATGGATATACCGCGCCCCGCTGCTATTCAAGAAGGAACATATTGTTCTTTAGTCCGAAGAACCCCGTATGTATCATTCGCGGGCAGGTCTTCTGACTCGGCTTCATCGCGCCGGCGCGGCCTTCTCGATTCAAAATCAATGGCCCCATCGCGCCTCGCTCCGCCACACAGCAGCGGTCCTGTCGGAGAATTGCACTCCGTTCCCTTTTCACCCGCGCCTTGCGCGCGGACACCTGCGAACGCCCTTTATTCACTTTTCAAAATCATTGTAGCACAAAATTTCGCGCTTGTAAAGCCCTTTTTTTTGTTGACAGGGAATGTTAATATGATTACAATACCCTTGAAAGCGAGGGAGAACCATGCCGAATCAAATTTACCTGTCGACGCTGTCTCCGGCCGCGCCGGCGCTCGCGGAGGAATGCGGGCTGGGGCTGGAGCTGGATCACTTCTGCACGGCGGCCAACATGGACGAGAATTTCGCCAAATGGGACGCGGCCGTCCGCGAGGACATGCGGCACGCGAGCCGGTTCGTGCTGCACGCGCCGTTTGCGGAGATTGCGCCCAGCGCGATCGACCCGCTGATTCGCGAGGTTTCGATGAAGCGGCTTGCGCAGGCGATCGGGCTCTGCCGGCGCTATGGCGTAAAGCGCATGGTGGCGCATTCGGGCTTCCTGCCGCGGGTGTATTTTCCGCAGTGGTATGTGTCCCGGGCCGCGGAATTTTTCCGCGAGCTGCTGGAAAAGGCGGACGGCGATTTCGAGCTGCTGATTGAAAACGTGCTCGAGCCGGAGCCGGACATGCTGGGCGAATTGATCGAGCACATCGGCGATCCGCGCGCGAAGCTCTGCGTCGACGTGGGCCATGCGTTCGTGAGCAGCGAAATACCGGTGCGGGAATGGATCGACCAGCTGGGGCCACAGATCGGGCATCTGCATTTGCACGACAACGACGGAATCTACGATTTCCACATGCCGCCGGGGGACGGGAAGATCGGCTATCCGGAGCTGTTTGCGGTTCTGGAGGCGCGCGTTCCGGAGGCGACCTGGACGTTTGAATGCCCGAACGTCGCCGGCTGCGTCGACAATCTGCGCGCGTTTGGGATTATTTAAGGCGGCGCATTTGCATGACGCTGCCAAAAGAGATTCGCGCGGGCCTGAATGAACGGGCCTTGCGCGAATCGTTTTTTTATCCGGCGAGGGCCTCGGCGGCGGGATAGCGGGCTTCGAGCGCCGCGCGGATGCGCTGAACGCACGAGAGCATCGCGCTCTGGGCTGAATCGGTGGCCTTGCCGGTCTTGAACGCCGCGTCGTATTGGGTAAACGCCGCGTCGACGGCGGATTCATCGTCGCCGGAGAGCAGCGCGGCCGCGTCGCCGAAGGCCTTGGCCGCCGCGGCGTTCAGCGTGCGCGCGGCCAGAAAATGGTTCTTCATCTGCGGGATCAGCTCGTTCTGGACGTCCACGCCCGGGACGGAGATCTGGTCGAACGTCTGGCAGAACATATACAATTCCGTATAAATACTATCGGTCAATTCCTCGCGCGCTTTTGCATACTGATTCTGTATATGCGAACGCATAGAAATGTTTATGCATAACGCGATCAGCAGCGCGACGCCTAGCGCATATGCGGCGATCCGCAGCGCCTTCTGCCAGTTAATCCTCGATAAATCCAGCTCTTTTACCTGCATTGTGTGCACGTCCTTTTCTGTGTTTCTTCGGTCTTACAATACTATGTATGCACATAATTTTCTGTATATGCATTGAATACGCGAAATAAAATACGACAAGTATTCATTGATTCCTGCATGGATATTGTGAAATAAATGCATATATACATGGTATATTCGCCCCAGTTTCCGCATATTCTATACATTCGTACTTTTTTGCGGCATGATAGCGCCCCAATTTCTTCGCAATTGAGGTTGCGGCGCGGCGCGGAGACGTGGTATAATCCAATTGGAGAATTTTGGCGACGGGAGGGCTTGGCAAATGCGAACGGGTAAATTTGAGCGGGATTCGGTTTCAGTGCTGGCGCTGGGCAGCGCGGATTTCGGCGGCCGGATCGACGCGGGCCGCGCGATGGAGATCATGGACGCGTACACCGAAATCGGCGGCAATTTCATCGACACAGCGCACGTCTACGGCGATTTTGAAACGCCCCGAAACGGCGAAAGCGAGCGCGTGATCGGCCGATGGATGCACGCGCGCCACAATCGCGGCCATGTGTTTTTATCCACGAAGGGCGCGCATCCGGTGCTCGGGCGGATGAACGAGGGCAGGCTTCGCCGCGAGGACATTCGCGCCGACATTCAGGAGAGCCTGTCCTGCCTCGGCTGCAATTTCGTGGACGTGTTTTTCCTGCACCGCGACGACGAGGCGCGGCCGGTGGGCGAGATCATGGAATCGCTGCAGAGCCTGATCGACGACGGCTTTACGCGGTTTATCGGCGCGTCCAATTGGAAGACGAGGCGCATTTGCGAGGCGAACGAATACGCGCGCGCGCACGGCCTTACGCCGTTTAGCGCCAATCAGCCGCAATTCAGTCTCGCCCGGCAGATGACGGTGGAGGACCCGACGCTGGTGCCCGCCGATGCGGAAATGGTGCGCATGCACCGCGAGACGGGCATGATCATGACGCCGTTTTCCTCGCAGGCGAAGGGCTTTTTTGCAAAGCTGGACGCGCTGGGCGAGGCAGGACTTCCGGACAAGGCGCGCAGGCGGTTTCTGTATCCGGAAAACCTGGAGGTATACGCGCGGCTGAAGGAGCTGCGCGAGCGGACGGGGCTTTCGGTCGGCGCGCTGGCGCTCGCGTGGCTCACGAGCCAGGATTTCCCGGTATTCCCGATCGTGGGCGCGAGCAGCCCGGAGCAGGCGCTGGCGCTGAAGGAGGCGGGCGAGGCGGTTCTGAGCGCAGAAGAAAGAGACTGGTTACGCGCTATTTGAGACGATTGCCGGCCTAATTTTACGGCATTTGCGTTGACAACGGGGGCGGATTGTGCTACATTGTATACTGTATCTGTAGGGCTCTCACCCGCATTATTTACGCTAGTTTGAAAGGAATGATTTTCATGAGCCAGCTTCGTGGCGCTTGCATTATCGGTCAGTCCGGCGGACCTTCCTCCGCCATCAACGCTTCCGCTTACGGCGCGATCAAGACCGCGCTGGAGTCCGATTCGATCACCCAGGTTCTCGGCGCGCTCAACGGCATCAAGGGCGTTCTGGACGACAACCTGATCGACATGGGCAAGGAAGACCCGGCCGAGCTTTCCCTGATGAAGTACACTCCGTCCTCCGCGCTGGGCTCCTGCCGCTATAAGCTGAAGGATCCCGATGTGGACGATACCGACTATAAGCGCATCCTCGAGATCTTCAAGAAGTACAACGTTCGCTATTTCTTCTATAATGGCGGCAACGACTCGATGGATACCTGCAACAAGATCTCCAAGTACATGCTGAAGAACGGCTACGAGTGCCGCGTAATGGGCATTCCGAAGACGATCGACAACGACCTGTACGGCACCGACCACTGCCCGGGCTATGCGTCTGCGGCGAAGTACATCGCGACGTCCGTGATGGAGGTCTACAAGGATTCCACCGTTTACGACACCGGCATGATCACGATCGTGGAGTGCATGGGCCGTCACGCCGGCTGGCTGACCGCGGCGGCGGCGCTGGCGAACTACTGCGGCGAGGGCGCGGATCTGATTTACCTGCCCGAGGTCGATTTCGATCTGGACGCGTTCACCGAGAAGGTCAAGGCGATCTACGAGAAGAACAAGAAGTGCCTGGTCGTCGTTTCCGAAGGCGTGCACGACAAGGACGGCAAGTTCATTTCCGAATACGGCGCGGCGAACGCGGCGAAGGACTCCTTCGGCCACACCCAGCTGGGCGGCCTGGCTTCCTTCCTCGCCAACCACATGAAGGCGGCCACCGGCGCGAAGGTTCGCGGCATTGAGCTGAGCCTGCTGCAGCGCTGCGCGGCGCACTGCGCGTCCCAGACCGATCTGGACGAGTCCTTCGCGGCCGGCAAGGCGGCGGTGGAGAACGCGGTAAACGGCATCACCGACAAGATGGTGGGCTTCGAGCGCGAATATGTGGACGGCAAGTACGTCTGCAAGATCAAGCTCTTCGAGCTGACCGACGTGGCGAACACGGAAAAGAAGGTTCCGCTGGAGTGGATCGACACCGAGCGCGATTGCCTGAAGCAGCCCTTCATCGATTACGCGCTGCCGCTGATCCAGGGCGAGACGCAGCTGACGAAGGTCAACGGCCTTCCGCGCTTCGTAAAGCTCGCGAAGGTCAAGGCCGAGCCGCTGAGCAAGTAATTATTTATTTGTGGCGGGGGAGCAAGCTCCCCCGGAAATCAGGTCATGGCAGTTTCGATTGCCATGGCCTTTTTTTGCCGCAAGAGCCCCGGGAGAGCTCGAGAGGGCCAAAGCCCTCTCGAATAAAAATCGAGCTCAGCGGCGTGTACGGTGGGCGCGGGTGCTGATTTTATCGCAGGGAAATCCCATTTCCCGGAGAGAAAATCGCTTCCTTGCAGATTTTGCGGCCGGAGTCTGAAAGACTCAAGCAAAATCTGGAGGGGGTGGCAGGAGGCTGAAAACCCGGAGGGTTTTCAGGTTTCGCCAAAGGCGAAACTGCCGACGGCAAAATCGAAGATTTTGACGCGGCACCTGGCGGGGGAGCTTGCTCCCCCGTCCACATCCGTCTGTTCATAAAAAAGCTACGAAAAAAACGCGCGCGGCGCACAGTGTTGTGCTATAATACAAATGGTGGATTCTATCGATTTCACCGATACTGCCCGGGAAACCCACGGGGTACGGAGGAATTCATGAGGAAAAAATACGTCGTATTCAAGCCGCGCGAGCGGGATCGCAGCTTCGTGCTGTCGGTCGTGTTCATGACGGCGAAAATGCTGTTTTTTGTGGTTTTGCTGATCGGCATTTCGTGCTCGGGACTGGTCGCGGGTCTGGGGAAGGCGTGGGTCGATACGACGCCCGATCTGGATCTGGACAAAATCGGCGCGCAGGCGCAGACCTCGTTCATATTCGACAGCTCCGGCAACCTCATTACCGAGTTCAAGGGCTCGCAGAACCGCATTTACGTCGAAATCGGCGATATCCCCGCGAACCTGATCAACGCGGTGATTTCGATCGAGGACAAGCGCTTCTTCGAGCACCACGGCATCGACATCAAGCGCCAGATCGGCGCGCTGGTGAATAACTTAACCGGCGGCAAGACGCAGGGCGCTTCGACGCTGACCTGCCAGCTGGTGAAGCTTACGATGCTCAACAGCGACCAGAACTACCGCCGCAAGGTGCAGGAGGCGTATCTGGCGGTCGAGGTCGAGAAGCATCTGACCAAGCAGGAGATTCTCGAGGCTTACATGAACGTCATTTACCTGGGCGGCTCCAGCTACGGCGTGAAGATCGCGGCGCAGGATTATTTCGGCAAGGAGCTGAGCCGGCTGACGCTGCGCGAATGCGCGATGCTGGCCGGCATGATCCGCAATCCGCAGCGCTATAACCCGAGAAGGTGCTATTATTACAATCAGCGCAAGGTGACCTGGCAGGGCCTGAACGAGCGCACAAACGCGGTTTTAAAGGCGATGTACGAGCAGAACCTGATTTCGAACGAGGAATATCAGGCCGCGCTGACCGAGGAGGTGCGGGTGCTCGAGAAGTCGACCGCGACGACGGACGCGATGTATGACAACGCCTATTACGTCGAATATGCGATTTACGACGTGGTGACGAAGATGCTGCGCGTCGAGGGCCTCGAGGACACGCGCTCGAACCGCAGCGCGATGGAAACGAAGCTGCGCAACGGCGGCTATAAGGTGTTTACGTCGCTGAACGCCGAGGTGCAGTCGAGCGTGCAGGACATCGTGACCAACTGGACGAAGTATCCCGAAATGCGCTATGCGAACGACACGTCCACGCAGGCGTCGCTCGGCGGCGGCGAGTATCTGACCGTGATTCAGCCGCAGTGCGCGGTGTCGGTCATGAACTGGCACACGGGCGAGCTGGTCGCGGTGGTCGGCGGGCGCGCGACGCCGGTGCAGAAGCTGCAGCTCAACCGCGCGTATCAGATGAAGATGCCGGTGGGCTCGTCGATCAAGCCGCTTTCGGTTTACGGCCCGGCGATCGATCTGGGCAAATCGCCGGCCACGCCGGTGCTGAATCTGCCGATTGCGATCGAGGGCTGGAGCGGCGGAGAAGGGTATCCGAAGAACTTCGAGGCCGACGGCGATTACAGCGGCGTGGAATCGCTGCGCTATGCGATCAACAAATCGCACAACACGTCCGCGGCGCACGTGCTGTACGAATATGTCGGGATTGAGAATTCGGTCAAATACCTGCTGATGCTGGGCATTGAGCCGGACCACATTCTGGCCACGGGCGCGGGCCTCGCGCTGGGCGCGTCGTATCCGTCGGTGATCGAGCTCTCGGCGGCGTTCGGCGCGATTGCGAATTCCGGCGAGTATCAGGAGCCGTATGCGTTTACGCAGATCCTGAACGCCGACGGCAGCGTCTATATCGACGTGCGCGAGGTGCAGAACACGCGGCAGGTCTTCAAGCCGTCCACGGCGTGGATGCTGGTGGACATGCTGAAGGGCTGCGTAACCTCCGGCGTCGGCACCGGTGCGAATGCGAATTTCGGCATTACGATCGGCGGCAAGACCGGCACGCACACGGAGAGCACGGGCGTTACGTTCGCGGGCATGTCCGGCTATTATTCGGGCGCGGTCTGGATCGGCTCGGACAACTATCGCCCGCTGACCTCGAAGGCGACGGGCGGCTCGGCGGCGGCGCCGCTGTGGGCGGCGATCATGCGGAAGGTGCACGAATTGACGAATTGCATGGCCGATCGCGACATCATCGGCGGCTCGCCCACGGATTACGGGCTGGTGCCGGCGGAGGTGTGCGCGGTATCCGGCATGCTGCCGACGAAGGCGTGCCGCGCGGACGCGAACGGGCACACGACGAACATCGACTGGTTCCTGGACGGCACGCAGCCGACGGCGTACTGCAACATGCACCGGGCGGTAACGATCTGCAACCGCAGCAAGCAGGTGGCGACGACGCACTGCTCGTCGACGTTTGTGGCGGGTTTGATCTACATTCCGGAGGGACATCCGCTGCGGTTTGCGAAGGATTTGTCGGAGGTAACGCGGTATTTCATCGGCGCGTCGACGGATGAAAACTCGACGAGTCTGGGGTATTGCACGCAATGCGGATGATTGGCGCTTTTTCAAAGCTTGTGGCGGGGGAACTGCTTCCCCCGCCACTACCACCCCTTTGACAGATTTTGCTTGAGTCTTTCAGACTCCGGCCGCAAAATCTGCAAGGTATCTTTTTTCGCTCTCGGGAAATGGGATTTCCCTTCGCGAAAAAAGCCCGCGAGGCGGCAAACCTAAATCTTTGATTTAGCTTTACCGGTCGCGAAGCGACTTGCCTGCCTAAAGGCAAGCAACCTTTCCGACGTACACGCCGCCGGGTACGATTGTAATTCGAGAGGGCTTTGGCCCTCTCGAGCTCTCCTTGGGGCTTGAGTTGTTCTGGGAGAAGAGTTGTGCTTCTATTCGAATAATAGTTTTTTTGCTCTCGATGGCTTCGCCGTCCTGAGCTTTTTTATTTGGCGCATGTTCCGGGGCTTGAATGGCGTTTATTTTTATATTTTTTGAAAACGGGGTGAGAGAATTGTCGCATTTTTGTCTTTATATAGGTAGAGGGTTTGAATGCCGTTCGGGAGGAGGCGAAATGGCGATGGAGGACAGGGCTTCGCTGCGGGTGCGGGAGGCGCTGCGGCGGGCGCGGGCGTATCGCGCGCGGCGACCGGGCGCTGAGGACCGGGTTGACCGGAGCTGCGATTCTGGGTGGCCCGGAGGCGCGCGCACGCCGCGGCGGGAATTGCGGCGCTGGGCGCGAGGCTGCGTTTTGTTGGGAAAGAAGCGGAAAAGGAGCGATGAGGGATGAAAAAGGGAGTGAAAATCAGTCTGATTGTGATTCTGGTTGTGATTGTCGCGCTGGCGGCGGCGGTGTATGCGCTGTACGGCAGCCGCATTCGCACGCTTGCGTCGATCGAGAAGATCACCGCCTATGCGGACGGCTACGACCTGTACCGGATGAACGTGGAATACGATTACTCGCTGGACGACGTGATCGGCTATGGCATTACGGACGACCAGAGCTTCGTTCAGGCGATCGTGAAGGAGGCGCTGCCGCTGCTGCCGGTGAACATCAAGGCGCCGTCGTTCGGCTGCACGGCGTTTACGATGGCGGACGCGGACGGCAAAATCCACATGGGCCGCAATTACGATTTCAAAAACGACACCTCCGCGATGCTGGTGTACTGCAATCCGAAGGACGGCTACAAATCGGTGGGCCTCGCGGCGCTGGACAATCTGAGCGCCAACGCGCCGACCGCGAGCGCGAAGCAGAGGCTGGCGTCGCTCGCCGCGCCGTTCGTGTGTCTGGACGGCATGAATGAAAAGGGCGTTTCAATCGCGGTGCTGACGCTCGACAGCGAGCCGACGCGCCAGAGCGCCGGAAAGCCGACCATCGCGACCACGCTGGCGATCCGCCTGGTGCTGGATCGCGCGGCGACGACGGAGGAGGCGGTCGAGCTGCTGCGCGGCTACGACATGCTGGCCACCTCCGGGCGCGATTACCACTTCTACATCACCGACGCGTCGGGCGACGGCCGCGTGATCGAATACGACTGCGACGATCCGGCGCGCACGCTCCGGGTCACGAAGAGCGAGGCGGTCACGAATTTCTTCATTCTCTATCGCGATCAGGTGCAGCCGAATCAGAAAAACGGCATTTACGGCCACGGCCGCGAGCGCTACGACGCGGTTCTGAACGTGTTTGAGGCGGAGGAAACGCACACGAACGACACCGCGTGGAGCGCGCTGCGCGCCGCCGCGCAGGACCCGAACCCCGAGGACATCACCAGCAACACGCAATGGTCGCTGAATTACAACGATACCGACCTGACCGTGGAGATCGCGATCCGCCGCAATTGGGGCGACGTGATTACCTATAATTTGAACGAAAATCAACTGAAGAAGTAAACTTGTGGACGGGGGAGCAAGCTCCCCCGCCACTACCACCCCC
>CAKUKM010000057.1 GCA_934663595.1 uncultured Clostridia bacterium
GCCGATTTTCGTTTCGCCCAGGCAATAGGAGCACAGCGCCATGGGCATCGGGAAGCGCAGCTTCTGCTCCTTCAGCGCGCCCGCCGCGCGATAGAGCTGCATTGCGTCGGCCAATGCCTGCGCGCCCTGCCCGTTCAGGCCGTTGACGTGCAGAATTTCCGCCCGGGGATTGACCGTGCGCACCTTCATTTCAAATACCTCGCGCTCGGCCTGGGAGACGATGTCGCCCTTGGTGATGACCACCTCGTCGGCCAGACGCAGCATCGGACCGATCTTGGCCGGGGTGCGAATGCCGCTGAGCTGATCGACGATGCAAACGGCCATGATCTGGCGAATGTGCGGCGAGCAGCGATTGCACAATCCGGCGCTTTCGGTAATGAGATAATCCAGATGCTTCTTCTCGCCCCAGGCGTAAGCGTCCTCGATGTTGCTGATGAAGAAATGGTCGGGGCAGAGCTCGCGCGAGAGCGCCTTTTTGGCGGGAAAGCCCGCGGCGGCGTAGAGCTGATCGTCGTCGGTAAACAGGCAATCGAACTTGACCACGCCCACCGCGCAGTCCCGATCGCGCAGGCAGGCGGCCGCCTTCAGAATCACGGAGGTCTTTCCGGCGGACGGCGGCCCGGATACGGTAATCATTTGCATGGCTTAACCCTCCAGAAAGCGTTTTTTGAGCTTCGGCAGCCGCGCGGGCAGGTCGGCGGCATAGATGTTTTCCCAGCCGGCGAACCAGAGCTTGCCCGGCAAATGGTTTTGAACGTCCGGATGGCTGGACGGGAACATGCCCTGCTCCGCGAACAGCCGGCCGATTTCCGCGCCGGCAAAGAAGTCCGCCGCGGCGCGAACCTCGTCGGACGCGTCCCTGCGTACGCATTCCAGAATGGGAATCAGCGGCGCGCCCTCGGCGGGCCAGACCACGCGCATGCCCGGCTCCTTGGCCTTGATCTGTGCGAAGATGTAGGGCATGAGCATTACGGCGGGCTTTTCCTCGATGCCGCCGTATTTGATCATTTGCGAGGGATGCACGCCGCGAATGCAGGCCCGGCGGAACGCGTCCACCGCCGATTCGCCGCCGGCGAGATCAAAGTAATACAGCAGCACGCCGTCCAGCATGTGCCCGTCGTCGGGATAGACGACGCTCTTTTCAAACGCGCCGGACAGCAGATCGGCAATGCTTTGTGGCGCGGCGCGGCCGTCCAGACGGCCTTCGTCCACCACCATGACCAGCGGAATGCCGGAGAGAATGCGGAATGTGCCGTTCGGATCCTCCATGCCCGCAAAATCGGGATTCAGCGCGCCCTGCGGCGCTTCGTATTCCTCCGCGAGGCCCGGAAGATTCGCCATGCCCTCAATGCCGCCGCCGACGATCACCGGCGGGCGACTGTTTTGCATGCGCGCGGCGAGCCATTCGCCGCCGAACTCCACCAGCTCCGTGTTGTGGCGCACGGCGGGCGCGTTTTGCTGAATGTAGCGACTCAGTGCCTCTTCAATCGGCAATTGCACCACGCAGGGAATGCGCACCAGCAGGTCGCAATTGTCCGGATCGTCCTGCTCGCGCAGGCGCGCGGCGTATTCCGTTAAAAACAGCTCGGCCTCGCAGGCAAAGCGCTGGGGATCGATTTTCTTAAAGCGCAGCGCCGAATCCAGCGTGAGGCGCTGGGCGCGGGGATCGTTTGCGTCCGAGGGCAGGCCGCTCGCCGCGAAGAAGTCCGCAAGCGCCGGGGTTCGGGTCAGCAGCTCGTGAAAGGTCAGTTTGCAATCCATCGGTTTTCCTCCATTTTCTATGCCAGCTTCAGCGGCAGCACGCAGGTGTATTTTCCGTTTTGAACGTCCAGATCGCGAATGCACACGTCCACCGCGAATGCATTGCGGAGGTTTTCCTCGGTGATGACGTCGGCGGTTTTTCCGCTGAGGCTCCGCCCGCCGCCCATCAGCAGCAGCGTCTTGTCCGAGATGGAGATGGCGTGCTCGGGATAATGGGTGTTGACGATAAAGGAAATGCCGCGCTCCCTGCGCAGGTCGGAAATGGTTTTCAGCACGATCAGCTGGTTGCGAAAGTCCAGATTGGATTCCGGCTCGTCCAGAATCAGCATTTGCGGCTGAGTGGCCAGTGCCCGGGCGATGAGCACCATCTGCAGCTCGCCGCCGCTGATGCGGCTGATGAGCCGGCCCTTCAGCCGCTCGATGCCCACGTCGCGCAGGCAATTCAGCGCGATTTGCCGGTCTTCCGCCCGGGGCTGCTTTGCCAGACCCAGATGGGCGCTGCGGCCCAGCAGCACCATTTCCTCCACCGTATAGGCAAATACCGCCTGTTTGGCCTGGGGCACATAGCCGATGCGCTTCCAGAGCTGGGCGTGACTGATTTTGCGAATGTCCTCGCCGTCGGCGCAGCTTCGGCCCGAGGTCCATTTGAGCAGCCCCAGCATGCACTTCATCAGCGTGGTTTTGCCCACGCCGTTGGAGCCCAGCACGGTTAAAATCTCCGCCTCGTTCAGCTGAACGCACACGTCCTGAAGAATTGTCCGGGACGCGTCGTAGGCGAAGCAGCCGTTTTCAATTGTGAATTTCATCCGCGAAGTCCTCCCGTTTTGCGCAGAAGTATGATGAATACCGGCGCGCCGATCACTGCCGTTAGGATGGATACCGGAATTTCGCTGGCCGAGACCGTGCGCGCCAGCGTGTCGATGAGCAGCATGAAGATCGCGCCCAGGCCGATGCTGGCGGGAATTACCCGGCGGTTGTCGTTGCCGAAGAGCATGCGCGAGATGTGGGGAATCAGCAGTCCCACCCAGCCGATCAGGCCGCACATCGATACGACGGAGGCCGTAATCATCGTGGAGGCCAGAATCACCAGCACACGCAGGAGCTTTACGTTTACGCCCAGCGTGTGCGCCTCGTCCTCATTCAGCGAAAGCACGTTCAGCCGCCAGCGCAGCGCGAAGATCATCGCCGTGCCGGCCAGTATGAACGGCGCGCCCAGCAGCAGCGTCTGGAAATTGGTGGCCGACAGACTGCCCATCAGCCAGAAGGTGATCGCCGGCAGCACGTCCTGCGGGTCGGCGACGTATTTAATCATCGATACCAGCGCCGAAAACAGCGAGCTGACCACCATGCCGCCCAGAATAATCATCACCATGTTCGTTCCGCCGCGCACGCGGCTGACGGCATAGACGATCGCGACCGCCAGCATGCCCGTCGCCAGCGCGCATACCTGGGTTAAAAACATATTGCAGCCCAGCAGAATGCCCAGCGCCGCGCCGAAGGACGCGCCCGTCGCCACGCCCAGCGTGTCCGGCGTGGCCAGAGGATTGGAAAACAGCCCCTGAAACGACGCGCCGGCCACGCTCAGCCCCGCGCCCGCCAGCAGCGAAAGCAGCACGCGCGGCAGGCGAATGTTGAAAATGACGTTGCGCATCGTCTGGGTCACTTCGATTTCGGGAAAGGAGCCGGGGAAGAGGGTGGCGAGCGTCTGGGGGATCGACATCGAAAACCGCCCCATACCGATCGCCGCCAAAGCGAGGACGGCCGAGCCGATGAGCAGCCCGGCCGTCCAGAGGAGGGTCTTTGCAGTTTCCCTGCGCATATTTTATTTCTTGAAGCCTTCCGCAGCGGCGGAGGAGGGCGTGAACATGGCGGCGACGTCCTCGTCGCTCAGCGCCACGCCGTAGATCTCCTGATAGTAATCCTTGACCTGCTGCTCAAGATCGATGTCGGCGAACAGATCCGGATACATGGTCTTCGCCATCCACAGCAGGGTCATGGGCGTGTCGGTGCCGGGGGTGTAGGTGCGGTAGCTGCCCAGCGGGAGCTTGTGCACGCGGCCGTCCTGAACGGCCTTGACGGTGCTCCAGTCGTCGCCGCCGATGGCGTTGTTGTAAATGTCCTCGGGCTGGGTGGGGGTGAAGTTGGTGATGTAAATCACGTCGGGGTTCCACTCATAGACCTGCTCCATGCTGATGGTGGCGTTGGAGTTGTCGGCCTCGAGATCCTGCGCCACGTTGATTCCGCCCGCCGCGGTGGCCCAGTACTGGCCGAAGAAGTGGCGGCCGGAGGTGATCATCGCGCTGTCGGAATACTGGAACAGGAACAGAACGCGGGTGCGCTCAGAATCGTCCAGAGACGAAACGCGCTGCTGAATCATATCGTAGATTTCCTTGCTGTAGTCGGAAACGACCTGCGCCTTGTCCTGCTCCGGGAAGATCTGGCTCAAAAGCGCGATCCACTCGTCGTAGGTCTTGATCACGTCGTAGTCCCATTTGGTGGCGGAAATGGCCACGGCCGGGATGCCCGCCTGATCGCACAGTTCCTTCTCCTGGGTGTTGCCGGCGTTATAGAACACCACGTCGGGCTCGAGCTTGATCAGCTCTTCAATGTTCAGATCGCTGCCGGTCATGAAATCGGTGGAGGCGTTGGCGATCTCCGGGAACAGCTTGCCCAGCGTGCTGTTGACGGCGGCGCTGTAGGACACCGGATGAATGCCTACGAGCTTTTCAGCGGAGCCGAGATACATGGTCACGACGGAGGCGAAGGGGTAAATGGACGTGGTGACGATGCGATTGATTTCCTTCGGCAGCGTCACTTCGTTTCCGGCGTGGTCGGTGATGGTGATGGTTTCCGCCTCATCCGCGAGGACGGGGGTTGCGAGCAGCGCGCACATCAGCGCCAGCACAAGCAGCGCAGAGAGCAGTTTCTTCATAGCTTGTCAATCCTTCCTTTCATGCATCGACCGGCAATTGCAGGTCAAGTTTTTTATCAATGAACAGCCGCTCGCGATAGAGCCGGCTGGACACTGCGTATTGGGGAATCTCCACGCGCCGGGCGTTTTTTGCCAGCGCGCAGATCAGCGGATCGGACACGATCAGATGCGCGTCCTTGATCGCCGCCTCGATGGATTCCTCGTCGTCGGGCGTGCAGGCGCTTTCCGGAATGCCCGTTTTGCCAAACAGGCCGATCGGCGCGGCCTTCAGGCCGAAATCCAGCTTGAGCGCCCGGCAAATGGACGCCGCCATAATCCAGTCGCCCGCCGCCAGCGCGTCCGCCGATTCGTCGATTTCGGGAAGCAGATCGATCGTCTCGCCCGCGGCGCAGCGCTTCATGCGCTCGGCCAGTTCGTCCGCGCCCCTTTCGCCCACGGGCAGACCCGCGAGCCACGGCGTTCCGAACTTCGCCTCCAAATGGCGGGCGATTTCCACGCCGGCCTGCGTGGGCGCTAAATTGATTTGCGCGCTGCCGATGTTCCGGAGCGTTTCCATCGTCCAGTCCGCGGCGCAGCAGCAGTTCAGCGCAAAGCCGCTCTTTTCGATAAACGCCTTCAGCGCATTCAGGTTTTCACGCCCCATGTCCAGCGGAGTAACGCCCAGAATATTGATCGATCCGGGGATTTTTACCGGGCTCTTCTCGGCAAAGCGATCGATCACGGCGATGCACGCCGCGGCGACGCCCACGGGATAGGGCTGCGTGCCGTTGGTGAAAAAGCCGAACGCGGGCACGCCCGTGCGCTGCTCGATCTCCCGGGCCAGACCGTCGAAATCGGTGCCGATGACCATGGGCACGGGACTGCCCACCATGGCGACCATCGCAGAGCGCTGCACCTCCCAGGCGCGAACGACTTTGTCCAGCAGCGCCTGCTCGTTTCCGAATACCGCGTCCATTTTGCGCAAACCGGAGCAGTAAACGGGCTTGCGGGAGCTGTACCAGCGCGGCTCGTCGAAGCAGGTGTAGTTGCCGGTGCAGCCCGACGCATCGTGAATGACGATCGTGCTGTCCAGATTGAACAGCGCGGAGCACGCGCCGGAATAGTCCGGAGCCAGAGGCGGCAGATTCATGGAAAAGCGCTTCATGTTAAATCACCACCCCGTAATCGTCGATGAGCTGTTTGAGATCCTGTGGGTGCGCCGCTTCCTCGCGAAGCGACCGCATCAGCGCCGCAATTCCCCAATACCCGAACATTCCCGCATCGTTGACGATGGGCACCACCCGGCTCGCGCCCGCGAGATACGCCGCGTCGAAGCCGATGGCGACCGCTTCCGGCGAGCGATGGGCGAAGTCGATCACATTCACATGCTGCGGCTGAAGAACGAGCGCCTCGGGATGGTTCTCGCACAGCCACTGGCAGGCCGCGCGGTCGGGTGCGATGGCCGTTTGCGCGACGACCGCCTCCACATTCAATCCCGCCTGCAGCAGCGCCCGCGCGAGCGTAAAGGGCTTCAGCACCGAGCCGGCGGTAATCCATATCGGTCGGCCGGCCAGCGCCTTGAGCGTCGCTTCCGTTTCGGCGAGCGCCTTTTCGCGCTGCGCGCCGAGCTGCGGAACGTCCTTGCCGAGGAATGCGGCCAGCTGCGCGTATTGCGCGTCGACCTCTTCGATATCGTAGCTTACCGGCAGAAACAGACTCGGAATGCCCAGTCGGGCCTCCATTTGCTGCGCCGCCAGCGAGGCGATGGGGGAGAGCTGCAGGCTCGCCCGGCTCTTCGCCATGGACTGATAATCCTCGAAGGTCTCAAAGTCCGAAAGATGCCGAACCGGCGCGCAGCCCCAGTCCTTCAATACATCGAACAGCTCGCAGTTCGGATTGAGCGCGTCCAGATTGCCCATCAGGTTGATTCCCTGATCGCGCGCCTCCGCCGGATGCAGAAAGGCGTACATCGCCGCCTGCGTGGTCACCATCGGCGGCTTTTTGCTGTCCAGCGTAATGGGATTCATGTGCGCCGGCTGAAATTCCACGTCGGGATGTGCGTCGTGCAGGCGCTTGCACAGGCTGTTTAAATCGGTGCCGATCAGGTCGTCCAGACAGCTGACGAAGATCATAACCGCCTTCGGCCGGGGCTTTTTGCGGCGCAGCAGCTCGGCGATCGCCTCTTCGACCAGAGCGTCGTAACCGGCGATGATATCCTCGCGGGTGATGGCCAGATAGCTCACCCGATCCTTGAAGCCGTGCTGGAGCGCGCCCAGCGCGCCGTGCCGCCCGCAGGCCGACGGGCTTACGAACAGCAGATGCGCCTCGGGCACCAGCGCCGCGATGCGCACAATGCCCCAGTCGCCATGGCTGGGCGCGGTGTAGCACAGCGTGTTCTCAAAGCAGCTCATGCAGCTCATGCGTCCTTCCTCCCGCCGCAAATGGACAGTATCTTTTCCGCCAGACGGCGATAATCGCCCGCCACCGGCGCGTCGGGCAGCGCCTCGATCACGGTCTTATGCAAATCCTCGGCCGACTGGATATCGCCGCTGCGGCGAATCTTTGCGATGACCTCGGAGCCCGTCTCCGCCGCCACTTTGGCCACCAGCTCGTCCTCGTCCTTCACCAGCCGCTCGTTTAAGATGATGCCGGAATATTTGGCATAGCTGCGGCCCTTGAAGTTTTCCACCGCGTGGGCGATGTTCGTGGCGGCAAACAGCGCCATCATCTCGCCCGAGGTCACGATGAACACGTGGTCGGCATAGCCGTTGCGCATGGGCATGGCGAAGCCGCCGCAGACCACGTCGCCCAGCACGTCGTAGAGCACGATGTCCGGCTTGTAAATTTCGTAGGCGCTCAGTTCCTCCAGTTTGTTAAACGCCGAGATGATGCCCAGCCCCGCGCAGCCGATGCCCGGCGTGGGGCCGCCGGATTCCACGCAGAGCACGCCGCCGAAGCCCTCGAAAACGATATCGTTGAGCTCAATGTCGTCGCCCAGCGCCTGAATCTGCCCCAGCACGGTGGGAATGATTCGCCCGCCCAGCAGATTGCGCGTCGAATCCGCCTTCGGGTCGCAGCCGATCTGCATGACCTTATAGCCCATTTGCGAAAGCGCCGCCGAGAGATTGGAGGTCGTCGTGGATTTGCCGATGCCGCCTTTTCCATAAATTGCGATTTTAATCATAGCTCTTATCCCGCCGTCATCAAAGAATCTCAATAGTTAGAAGTATCTAACCTCAATCCTGAAAATAAACCGCAATTGCGGTTAGATATCTCTAACATGCAGGATTATAGCATAGGATTTTTCCGGTGTCAACCCATTTTTTTGTTATTTCCCGCGTCAACCGGGAAGCGGATTCTCAAAACAGCATGCGAAAGGGACGGCGGCGGAACCGATCGTCCCTTTGGTTGAGTATGGGAGGCTGGAGAAGTGGAATCTAATCAAGACGTTTGAGCCTGTTTCACCGCATAAATCATGGAATCGATGCCCAATAGCGTCGTATAGCAGCTGCCGGTTTTTCTGAATGCGGGAGTGTAGTAAATATTGTTATCAGCATCGAAGCAAAATTCTTCAGCGGTTAGATCTTTTGCTTCGGGCACCAAAAGATTGCTTCCGAGGAAACGACGCATGAAGTCGATTCCCGCACACATGGTGGCGATAGGCTTCTTTCTGTTGATAAAATGTGTGACGCACGCCTCAATCGTGTCAGAATCCCTATAATTATTCAGCAAACCGATTCCACCGGGTATGATCAACGCTTCGTATTCTTCAAAATCAATTTCACGAATATCCTTTATGCGTCCTCTGCCGATGCGGGCGGATTCCGAAAGAATGTTCCGCTCTTCTGCCGGCTGCTCCGTCAGGTGGTTGAGGGATGAAACGGAAATATTCTCTGCGACGGGCGTGTAATCACATTCATACCTGTCAAGCGCGGCGTATGTCAGAATGACCTCTTCTATGCAGGAACCATCACCAAGGCCACAGCCGGCTAATAAAACCAAGTACTTCATACAACTTCTCCCTCACATATTTGCGATTTACTTCTATTTATAGCCGAAAACCTTCAGGATATTGTCGAGGCTGCGGTCGATATGCTGCGTCATGATTTTGCGGGCGGTTTCGGCGTCGCCGCTTTCGATGGCCTGCAGGATGGCGATATGCTCCTGCGTCGATTGCGTGTAATGCTCCAGCTTGGAGGCGGTGAAGCCCACGCTGGGGCCGTTCCACAGGCTGGCGAGGAATTTTTGCAGCCGCTCGTTGTCCGCCGCCGCCCAGATGGAGGTGTGCACGGCGAGATTCAGATCCTCATATTCCTCGGCGGAAACCTCGCGGATGCGGGCCAGCAGACTGTTCAGCTTTTGCAGCAGCGATTCGCATTCCGGCATTCCGCGCACCGCGGCGCGCGCGGCCGCTTCGGATTCCAGCAGGGCGCGCATTTCATAATGATCGGTGATGAATTTTTTCCCGATGGGCTTGACGATGGCCCCGCGGTTCATTTGCAGCTCGATCAGCCCCTCCGCCTCCAGCGTCTGAAACGCTTCGCGCACGGGGGTGCGGCTGATGCCCAATTGCGCCGCAACGCCGGTTAAACTCAGCACGTCGCCGCTCTTATATTCGCCCGAGAGCAGCGCCTTTCTCAAAATCGCGGCGATTTGCACCCGCGCGGGCATGGCTTTTTTCAGCGGATCCATTTATCAACGCTCCCTTCCTTTTCTGAAGAATAGCATAGCACGGAACGGCGCGTCTGTCAAATGCCATATATGATATATCGTATACAATTCGTTAAAACATGGATTTCCCCCTTGCCAAAGGGGGGAGAATGGTGGTAAGATAACATCGTCGATTGGATATTGTATACGATATCCAATCCTAAAACAAAAAAACGGGAGGAACGCGCGATGCATGCCATTGAAAAGATTCTGGCCAAAAACAGCGGAAAGGCCCGGGTTCATGCGGGCGAAATCGTGACCGCCAAGGTGGATTTTGCCGAGATCAACGATCTGTATCTGCAGACGATCTATTCCTTTTATGAAATGGGCGGCGAGAAGGTTTGGGACAGCGAGCGCGCCGCCTTCGTGTTCGACCATTACGCCCCCTGTCCGGACGTAAAGAGCGCGGCCAACCACAAGGCCATGCGCGAATTTGCGCAGCAGAACGGCCTGCGCTTTCACTTTGATACCAATTGCGGCGTGTGCCATCAGGTCATGCCCGAGGCGGGGCTGATTTATCCCGGCATGATCATCGTGGCCACCGACAGCCACACCACCACGCACGGGGCCTTCGGCGCGATGGGCACGGGCTGCGGCGCGACCGATATGGCTACCATCCTGATGACGGGCGAACTGTGGTTCCGCGTGCCGGAAATCATCGAGGTGCGTCTGGAGGGCGAAGCTCAGAAGGGCGTGTATCCCAAGGACGTGATTCTGGAGGTGCTGGGGCGCATTCGCGCGGACGGGGCCGTGTACAAGGCGATCGACTTTACCGGCAGCTATGTGGACGCGCTCAACGTGGCGGGGCGCATGACCATTTGCAATATGGCGGTGGAAATGGGCGCGAAAACCGCCTATATGCAGCCCAATCAGGC
>CAKUKM010000058.1 GCA_934663595.1 uncultured Clostridia bacterium
GGTTTCCTCGTCGTCCGAGGAGACCAGCACCACCAGCATGGGGCGCTTGTCCAGCTGCACGGCGTAAAAGCCGGTGCCGTCGGTGGTCAGGCTTTCGATGGACTGGATCAGGCTTTCGATATTCCGCGCGGGGGCTTCGCTCTCCCAGCTCAGCAGCGCGGCGGAGAACCACGGGCCGTCCAGATTGATCGACACGACGCGCATGGCCTCCAGCGTCTGCGGCGAGGATTCGCCGTTCAAAAGCGCCAGCAGCAGCGATTCGCGCAGGCTCCGGCGCTGAGCGTCGACCTGCCGCAGCAGCGTGTCCAGCTGCGTTTCGGACAGGCGGCGGTGGTGGATCGCCTGCGTCAGCGCGTTGTCGAGCAGCGTCAGCTCGTCGTCCGTGCTGAGCGCGGACTTGTCCCAGATGGACTTGTGGTGCGTAAAGACCCTGTGCAGCGGCAGATAGGTCATATAGGCCAGCACAAGGCCGAGGGAAACCAGCAGCAGCGTGGACAGCAGGGACAGCCGCGTGCAGAGCCGCCGGAAGCGGAGCAGCTCGCTGTATTCCGAATCGGCCGACGGCATCAGCGATACGGTGAAGCCCTCGACCGTGCAGGCGTTGAGACTGCCCGCCGGCGCGTCGCCATAGGCGATCTCCACGCGGCTTTCGAAGCCGCCGGAGCACAGCTCGATGCGCCGCATCAGCGCGGCGTGGGGCACATAGGCGCTGAGCCATGCGCGGCTGTTTTCGGACTGAGAGCTGGAAAAGACCAGCGCATAGCACAGCAGATAATTGTCCTCGGGCAGCGTGATCACCTGAAAATCGGCGGCGCTCGTAATGGCCTCGTACAGCGTCTGCGCGTCCTGAGCCGGCCAGTTCAGCTGGGACTGCGCATAGAGCGAGAACGGCATTTTTCCGTCGTGATGGAAGATGTCGTCCGAGCCGTCGTAGAGCATGAACAGATCGGATGTGATGGGGGAATGGGTCTTATACTTGCCCAGATCCTCCAGCATATCGATTTCGTAAAAGCGGCTGCGGGCGAGATAGGCCGGCTGATAGCATTTCGCGCCGTAAATCTGATAGGAAATGTTTTTGAGCAGCGAGAGCTGGGCGGACAGATCCTCCGAGACGAGCGCCAGCTTTTTCGCCTCGGCCGCCTGGAGCGAGGCGTTCAGCGCGCTGGCTGAAACGTTGAACAGCAGAACGACCACCAGCACGCAGCCGGTCAGCGCGATGGAAAGATAGTATAGAAAGTACTTGTGCAGCACAGATTGCCTGAACATCATGCGGTGTTCGGAATGCTTCATGGCCGATGCGCCTCTTTTCACTGCTGCGCTCAAATGGAGCATATTCTCATTTCATAGTATCAATTTAACCTGTATTTGTCAATAACGCAAAACAGACATCGCGCGATGTCCGAAAAAAGGAATTGCAAAACAGCCCGAAATGTCCGCTCAGTCATGAAATGTCCGAAAAATGGATATTGAAAACGCGTTAAGCACGGATTATACTGTTTTCAAAGGCTGCGAACGCCGCAGCGGAGAGGGAGTGAGGGCGCGCATGAACGCGAAAACTCAGGCTGGAATCAGGCGCAGACAGAGGCTGCGTCTGGCGGGGCGCTACTGGCAGCTGTATCTGCTGATTCTGCCGCTGATCGTGTATCTTTTCATTTTCAACTATATGCCGATATACGGCGTGCAGATCGCCTTTAAGGATTTCCGCACGAGTTTGGGCATATGGGGCAGCCCGTGGGCGGGGCTCAAGCACTTTGCCCGCTTTGTGACCTACCGCGGCTTTCCCCAGCTGCTTCGGAACACGCTGACGCTCAGCCTGTATTCCATCGCGACGTTCCCCTGCGCGATCATATTCGCGCTGATGCTCAACGAGCTGCGCGCGCAGCGGTTTAAAAAGACGGTGCAGATGATCTCCTATGCGCCGCACTTCATCTCCACGGTGGTCATCTGCGCGATGCTGAAGCTGTTCTGCTCGCGCAGCGCGGGGATATTCAACAATCTGGTCGAGATGCTGGGCGGCGCGCGGCAGGATATGCTCTCCAATCCGACGCTGTTCCCTCATCTGTATGTCTGGTCGGGCGTGTGGCAGGAGCTGGGCTGGGGCGCGATCATCTATCTGGCGGCGCTCTCCGGCGTGTCGAGCGAGATGGTGGAGGCCTCGCTGATCGACGGCGCGAATCGCCTTCAGGTCATCTGGTATATCAACATCCCCACGATCCTGCCCACGATCGTCATCATGCTGATCATGCGCTGCGGCAGCGTGCTGTCCATCGGCTTTGAGAAGGTCTATCTGATGCAGAACGCGCTCAATCTGGACGCATCGCAGATCATATCGACCTACGTCTACGAAATCGGCCTTCAGGGCGGCCAGTTCAGCTATTCCGCGGCGATCGGTCTGTTCAACAATGTGGTGAATATTCTGATTCTCCTGCTGGTGAATAGAATCTGCAAGAGCGTGTCCGAGATCGGCATCTGGTAGGAGGAAGAGGCATGAACAAAATCAAGAGAACGCGCGCCGACGCGGCGTTCGACGCGCTGAACATCGCGCTGCTGACGATACTGACCGTCATACTGCTTTATCCGCTCTATTTCGTGCTGATCGCGTCCGTGTCCGATCCCTACGCCATCGCGCAGGGCAGCGTGAAGCTGATCCCCGTCCGGCCCACGCTGGAGGCCTATCAGAACATCATGAAGGACACGCGCATCTGGCTGGGCTATCGCAACACGATCGTCTATACGGTGCTGGGCACGCTGCTGAGCCTTGCGCTGACCATCCCCTCGGCCTATGTGCTGAGCAAGAAGGATCTGCCGGGCCGCGCGGTCCTGATGACCTTCTGCCTCGTCACGATGTATTTCGGCGGCGGCCTGATCCCGACCTATCTGATCGTAAAGAAGGTCGGCCTGCTCAACAAGGCGTATACGCTGATTGTGCTGGGCAGCGTAAGCGTGTACAATATCATCGTGACGCGCTCGTTCTTCCAGTCCACGCTGCCCGATTCGCTGTTTGAATCGGCGCGCATCGACGGCGCGAGCGAGCTGAGGATGTTTTTCTCCATCGCGCTGCCGCTGTCCGGCTCGATCATCGCCGTCATGGCGCTGTATTACGGCGTGGGGCGCTGGAACGAATTCTTCAATGCGCTCATCTATGTATCGAACGTCGATTATCAGCCGCTCCAGCTGGTGCTGCGCAGCCTGCTCCTGCAAAGCCAGCAGGCCGTCATGGACGCGGCGCTGACCAATGATCCCGAAATGCTGGCCGACGCGGCGCGCCTGGCTTACATGGCTGAGGCGATGAAATACGCCATCATATTCATCGCCGCCGCGCCGCTGCTGATTGCCTATCCCTTCGTGCAGAAGCACTTCGTTCGGGGCGTCATGATCGGCGCGCTGAAGGGATGAGCCGCATTGCGAAATGAAACGGCGCTATGCCGTTCAATAGAAAGGAGAATCCCCATGACCCACAAGACTCTCTGGAAGATTCTTTCCCTGACGCTGGTTCTGCTCATGGCTGCGACGGGCGCTCTGGCCGCTCCGGCGTACATGAACATGGACAGCGAGCTGCCCATCGTCAAGGACGGCGAGAAGATCGCCGTGACGCTGGTCTCCACGCAGTCCGACTCCTATCCCAGCAAGCCTGAGGACATCTGGCTGTGGGAGTATATGCGGCAGGCCATGAACATCGATCTCAAGGTCGAGCACGTCCTGGGCAGCGCTGCGGAAGAGCGGCTGAACCTCATGATGGTGTCCGGCGATCTTCCGGATATCCTGATCGGCTTCGGCCTGGACACCACCAAGCTGATCCGCTACGGCTCGGTTGAAAAGCAGCTGCTGAACATCGCGCCCTATCTCACCGAGGAATACGCGCCCAATATGCTCAAGCTGATGGAGCAGTTCTCCGAGGTGCGTCCCCTCATCACCGCGCCCGACGGCGGCATCTATTCCATCTTCGACTACATCGAGGACGTTGGCTACGGCCCGAAGGTGTTCGTGAAGGAAGCCTGGATGAACGAAAAGGGCATCGCGATGCCCGAGACGCTCGACCAGTTCACCGAGCTGCTGCGCGTCTTCAAGGCCGAGAATCCCGACTCCGTGCCGCTCAACGGCTCCGTGAACGGCAATGATCCCCGCGCCTTCCTGCTGACCGCGCTGGGCTATGTCACGATGGACGGCGCCGGCATTCAGGCTGCGCTGAAGGACGGCAAGGTCGTCATTCCGGCGCTGGACGCGGGCTATGTCGAAATGCTCAAGCTGATGAAGCAGTATTACGACGAGGGCCTCATTTCCGCCGATTTCTTCACCCTCGAGGGCACCGCGGTCAACGCGCAGATGGCCGAGGGCAAGGCCGTGGCCTCCGGCACCGGCGCGCCCTTCCTGCAGCTGCCCGACGCGGCTGATTTCCAGCAGTGGGCGCACGCGAAGCCGCTGACCAGCGCGCAGAACGAAAAGGCCTTCTATGCGCAAGGCGGCACAGTCAACATTGGCGGCATGGCGTTCTCCGCCGCGACCGAGCACCCCGAGCTGCTCGTCCGCATCGCCGATTTCTTCTTCAGCAACAAGGGCGGCCTGTATAAGTGGAACGGCCCGTGGTCGCAGTCCGAGGACACGCTGGGCATGATCGGCGGCTGGAGCTTTGAAGAGGGCAGCAACACCAAGTATTTCTTTGAGGACGTGGCCAGCGGCAAATATCCCAGCACCTTCGCGGCCATCTGCTCCACCATCGCGCCCTGGGGCGGCTCCGAAACCTTCGGTTACCGCAAGGACATCAATCCCAACGACGGCTCTCACGGCTCCGTGTGGCTGATGCAGGAAATGGCCGGTCTGGAGACGGTCGGCAAGGTCTATCGCGAGGATTACGGCGACGACTGCTGGCGCATGAGCCGCGAGAAGAACGCCATGCCCTATGTGACCACCGAGGTCTATCCGAACATCACCTATTTCACCGAGGACGAATCCATCCGCATCAACGAGCTGCGCACCATGATCGAGCCGCACGTTGAGACGGAAACGGCCAAGTTCATCACCGGCGTGCGCCCGATCGAGGAGTTCGACAGCTACATGAAGGAGCTGGAGGACATGGGCGCGCAGGAGCTGGTCGATTTCTACGCCAAGGCGTACGAGGCCTATCAGGCGAACATGGCGAAGTAATTCCATAGCCCCAAAAGCGGAGCTCGCGTCCCGGCGGCGTGGGCTCCCTTTACGATGAACGCTGAAAAAACTATGATGAAATATTTTTGACGCTGTGCGGAACGGGATTGACGGTCACGGGATGCTGTGTTAAACTTTTATTATAGAAAGCGGCAAATGGAGGGAATCGGATGAGCGAAAAAATCAGGCTGCGGCTGGAAGAGGATGCGTCCTTCGGGTTCGGCTGGGGTGATCTCTGGTTTGAGCAACGTGCGGTTGGCTTTTCGGCGAAAGATATTCGGCAGGATGAGCGCGGAATATCCTTCCGCGTGACGGGCGCGGGCAGCGTTTCATTTTCGGCGCGGCTGACTGTACTGGAAAACGGCGTGGAGCTGCGCCTTTCGGGCGAAGAGTGCCCCGAGACGCTGGCCTATCCGGGCGCGACGCAGGTACAGGCCGGCGATACGGCGCTGCTGCCCATCGGCGGCGGCTTTGCCTTCCCAGTGGACGATCCCGAGGTACAGGTGATCCCCGAGGATGCGGCGGGCTGGTCGGTGTCGCAGTGCATGGGCATGGTCGGCCTGACGCGCGGCGCGAGCTGGCTGGTGACGGCGATCGAGGATCCCTCCGATGTGATCGTCTGCCGTCGAAGAAACGCGGAGGGGTTTTTGCAGCCCTTTATTCAGTGGATGGCGCAGGAGGGGCGCTTCGGCTATGAGCGCGTCTTGCGCTATCTCGTCGGCGGGACGGGCGGTCTGGCCGCGGCCTGTCGGGCCTATCGCGCGTACAGGCAGGCGCAGGGGCTGGTCGTGACGCTGAGGGAAAAGCGGGCGCAGGCGCCGCAGCTGGATCGGCTGATCGGCGCGGCGGACGTGTGGCTGTGGCACGACGATTACGAGAAGGCCATGTATTCCGAATCGACCGCTGAGTTCGATCTGGACAATCATGAAAACGTGCTGCGCGTCATGGCTGACATGAAGAGCGCCGGACTGGAGCGGGCGATCGTCGGGCTGTTCTTTAGAGACGACTGCCGCGCGTCCGAGGGGCTGTCTCAGATGGGCTATCTGGTGACGAAATACGACAACTTCTCCGACATACTGCCCGGCGGCGTCGTGCCGCTGATCCCGAAATTCCGCATTCGCGAGTGCGATTACACCGAGCGGCGCGCGCACGGCTGGCCGCAGGATGTGCGCGTGAACCGTGACGGCAGCCTGTGCGGCGCGTGGGCGCTGCGCGGCACGGACGGCGCAATGCACGCGCAGAACAGTATGTGCGCGCGGCAGGCGGCCATTGCGGCGCGCAAAGAGGTGGGCGAATACGCGAAACGCTATGGCTGCGGCGCGTGGTTCATCGACGTGATCGGCGGCGGGCTTCAGGAGTGTCACAGTCCGGCGCATCCGATGACGCGGCGAGACTCCCGCGCGCCCATCGTGGACACGCTGCAAAGTATGCTGGACGCGGGGCTTGTGTCCGGCACGGAGGAGGGCGTGGAGTTCTGCGTGCCGGCGCTGTGCTATGCCGAGGGACGCATGAGCCCGCAGCAGTATCGCATCGACTACAAGGAATCCGGCCGCAGGAAGGCGCATCTTTATTCCGAAAGCGAACACGAGCCGGTATTCGATCGCTTCATGCTCAATCCGGCCTATCGCGCGCCGCTGTGGGAGATGGTGTATCACGACTGTACGGTGAGCTACTGGTATTGGGGCGACAGCTCGAACTGCTGCATGGAGCTGCTGCCGCGCCGCGATCTGTTCAACGCGCTCTACGGCACGCCGCCGCTGTATTCCTTCCATACGGGCGAGTGGCCGCTGATCCGCGAGCGTGTACTGGCCTCGCAGGAGCGCGCGTGCGCCGTGGCCCGCCGCGTCGGCTGGGAGGCCATGACCGATTTTGAGTATCTGACGGCGGACAGGCTCGTTCAGCGCACAGTCTTTTCGGACGGAACAGTCGTGACGGCGAATTTTTCGAATCAGCCCCATCGCATGGAGGACGGAACGTGGCTTGCGCCGGAGGACTACCGCATGAGCGGCGGCGCGGAGGGATGAAGCATGGGCAATGAAGGAAAGGTCGCGCTGGTGACGGGCGCGGGCATGGGCATTGGGCGCGCGGTTGCGCTGACGCTGGCGGAGGCGGGCTACGACGTGACCGTCCACTGTAACGGCAGCGTGGAGCGCGCGCAGGCGGTCAGGCAGGAGATTCAGGCCATGGGGCGGCGCTGCGAGATCGTTCGCGCCGATCTTTCGCGGCCGGAGGAAACGGCGGCGCTGTTCGAGAGGCATGAGACGCTGTTCGGGCGGCTGGACGTGTTCGTCGCCAACGCGGGCTTGACGGTCAAGGGGCGCTTTGAGGAAATGCGGCCCGAGGAGATCGATCAGGTGTTCAGCGTCAATTTCCGCGGCACATATCTGTGCATCCAGAAGGCCGCCGTGCTGATGAAGAAATGCGGCGCGCGCGGCAGCATCGTGGTGATTTCGTCCAACCATTACAGGATGCACCATCCGCTCTGCTCGGTCTATGCTTCGCTCAAGGCGGGGCTTAACAAGATGGCGGAGCACGCCGCGCTGGAATACGGAAAATATGGGATCCGCGTCAACGTCATCGCGCCCGGCTGGACGGACACGGGCGAGGCGCGGCTGGGCGCGAAGGAACCGACCTACTATCACATCCCGCTCAGGCGCTGGTGCCGCCCCGAGGAAATCGGGCAGGCCGCGCTGTTCCTGAGCGGGCCATGGGCAGGCTCGATCACCGGCGCTGTGCTGACCATGGACGGCGGCGCGAGCCTGATGAGCGACAGTCTGGACAAATACGGCTACGACGGCTGAGGAGGAAAGAAGCCTATGAGTGAGCTGAAGGGAATGTGCCCGATCATCGCCACCCCGTTTACGAAAACGGGTCTGGTGGACTACGATTCGTTTGAAAACCTGATTCGCGTGCTGATTGAGGGCGGCTGCCAGGCGGTGACGCTGTTCGGCATCGCCGGCGAATATTACAAGCTGACCGACGACGAAATGAAAAAGATGGCGCGCATCACCGTGGAGACCTGCCGCAAATACGGCGGCACGAGCATCATCTCCGTGACGCAGCACGCCACGCAGGTGGCCGTGGAGCGCGCGAAATTCTATGAGGACATCGGCGCGGACAATCTGATGCTGCTGCCCCCGTTTTTCCTCAAACCCGGGCAGGCCGCGCAGTATCGCCACATGAAGGCGGTCGGACAGGCGGTTAATATTCCCGTCATGGCGCAGTACGCGCCGGAGCAGACCGGCGTGGCCATTCCCGCGCAGGTCTACGCCGATCTCTTCCGCGAATGCCCCAACATCAAATATTACAAGATCGAGTGCAAGCCCGCGGGCGCGTATATCAGCAGCCTGCTCAGGCTCACGGACAATCAGGTGGGCGTGTTCATCGGCAACGCGGCCTATCAGTTCATCGAAGGCTTCGACCGCGGCGGGATCGGCGCGATGCCCGGCTGCTCGATGTTCGATCTGTATCTGAAGATGTACAACGAGTACATCGCGGGCGACCGCGCCGGCGCGGCGTGGACGCACACCAATCTGATCCTGCCCATACTCAACCACATCCGGCAGAACGTCGAGATGATCATCGCCTTTGAAAAGCGGATCCTCAAAAAGCGCGGGATTATCGCCTGCGATTTCTGCCGCGAGCCGGGCTTTGTGTCGGACGAGTATTACGACAGGCTCTTTGAAGAGCACTACGCGGCGATCGAGCCGTACTTTACATGGAGGGGATAAGCCGTGAACAACAACACATCGCCCGTCTGGAAGAAGCGCGGCACGCG
>CAKUKM010000059.1 GCA_934663595.1 uncultured Clostridia bacterium
CAAAATCTGCAAGGTAGCTATTTTCTCTCCGGGAAATGGGATTTCCCTGCGATAAAATAGCCCCGCGAGGCGGCAAAGCTAAATCTTTGATTTAGCTTTGCCGGTCGCAAAGCGACTTGCTTGCCTTCAGGCAAGCAACCTTGCCACCGTACATGTCGCTGAGCTCGATTTTTAATTCGAGAGGGCTTCGGCCCTCTCGAGCTCTCCTAGGTTTTTCGACAGTCTGAGGGCCTCTGCTTCAATGCGGAGGCCCTGCTTTTTTTGCGGGAACGGTTTATTCCTCAATCGCCTTTTTCTCGGTAAACAGCAGCGAGATGCACCACAGCGCTGCGATGCCGATGACGGCATAGACGATGCGGCTGATGGTCGAGGCCTGGCCGCCGCAGATATACGCGACGAGGTCGAACTGGAAAAGACCCACCAGCAGCCAGTTGACGCCGCCGAGGATGGTCAGAATCAGGGAAACGCGATCCATATGCTTTCACTCCTTTATTCAGGCCGGTTTGCCGGCGTGATGGAATTAGCATGCCCCTTTTGCGCCAATAAATACCGTTTTTTCAGGAAAATTGGAAGGCGGGAGCGCATATGTAATCTGCAATTGCGGCAATCGTGCGCAAAGGGGGACGGCGATATGATTCAAACGGGCGGTTTTGGTGCGCGGCAATGGAAGCGCGCGGTTGCGCTGGGGCTTATGGCGGCGATACTCGCGCGCGCGCAGTTCGCCGGCGGAATTGCGCCGCTTGCAATTGCGCTCACGGCCGCGGCGGAGGCGGAGCCGCTCGTTCTGATCGGCGCGCTGACCGGCATGATCGGCGGCGGAACGGCGGCGTGGGGCGCGGTGCTTGCGTTTGCCGGCGCGCTGCTCGCGAGCGATCTGATTCCGCAGCGCTTCCGGCTTTCCGAAAAGCAGGCGAGGATTGCGTGCATCGCGGGCGCGGCGCTGGGCGTGCTGTTTCCGGGCGTTCGGATTGCGGCGGACGCGCCGGAGCAGATTGCGCGCGTGCTGGGCGCAGCGGTGCTGGCGGCGGTTGGTACGCCGTTTCTCCAATCGTTTTCGCGCGTGACATGGCAGCGGCGGTGTCTGACGGCGGAGGAAAAGCTGGGCGGCGCGCTGCTCGCGCTGGGGCTGGTCGGGGGAATGAATTGCCTGTTTCCGCCGGCGGCGATTGCCGTTGCGGTGGCGGCGGTGAACGTATTTGCCGAGGCGGGCGGCGCGTGCGCGGGAATTGCGCTGGGCGCGGCGATGCTCCTGTGCGGCGGCGACGCGCGAACGATCGGCCTTCTGGGCATATTGGGCGCGCTGGCCGGCGCGTTTTCGGAGCGGCCGAATCGATTGCGAACGGCGCTGATTTCGGCCGTTGCTGCGCCCATTGCGGCGCTTTCGATGGCGATGAGCTGGGAAATGGGCGCATATGCCTGGGCGGGCTGCGCAATGAGCATCGCCGTTCCGGAGCGCTGGGCGGACAGACTGCGCGGCTGGGCGAGCGCCGAAAGGGCCGCGTGCGATCCGGATCGCATTGCGCGGCGGCTGCGGAGCGAGAGCGTGCGCCGTTTGCGGGCGATGAGCGAGGCGTTTGGTGAAATGGCGGACGGCTATCAGGTTTCGACGGACGTTCCGGACGAGCGTGCGCTGATTGCGGATATGCGGCTGAATCTCTGCGACGGCTGTTCCAAATACGAGGAATGCTGGGCGGGCGACGACAATCGCGCGGTGCGCTTCCTGTGCCAACTGATTTCGCAGGCGATCGATTGGGCGGGCGGGGACTGCTCGGAGCCGCTGTTTCTGGACGAGCTTTCGCCGGATCTGCTGCGCGCATGCGCGCGCGGGCGCACGATTCCGGCCCGGCTCGGCATATTGCTGGAGGATTTCGCGCGCTTGCGGCGATCGGAAATCAAGCGCGGCGCAGTGAACCAATTGATTTCGGCACAGTTTAAGGAAGCGCGGCTGCTGCTGGAGGGACTTGCGGACGTGCAGTCGCGGCCGATGCGGGTGCGCGGAAGACAGGCGGCGCGGGCGCGCGCGGCGCTGGATCAGGCGGGAATCGACGTTTCGGACGTAATGGTCATTCGCGCGGCGCGGCAGACGGAGATCGTGGCCACGCTGCGCGCCGGCGGCTGGTCGCCCGAGCGCACGCGCCGCGCGGCGGAACGGCTCACGCGCGCGTTTGGAAGAGCGTACATTCCGGGCGGCGTGCCGGTGTACGCGGCGGAAACGGCAAAGCGCGAAGGCGGCGCGGAAATGCGATTCATTCAGCAAACGCGGCTGCACGCGGAGACCAGCGCGCGCCGGCGATGCCGCCAGGAGGGCGTGCCCAGCGGTGACAGCTGCCTTGCGCGCATGCTCGAGGGCGATCGGCTGATGCTCGTCGTGTCGGACGGCATGGGCAGCGGCGCGGCGGCGGCGCGGGAGAGCGCGCAGACGGTTCGCCTGCTCAGCCGGTTCCTCGCCGCGGACGTATCGCTGTCGCTCGCGCTGGAAACGGTAAACGACCTGATGCTCGCGCGCACGGACGCGGACATGTTTGCGACGGTCGACCTGTGCGTGCTGGATTTGCGAACGGGCGAGGCGGAGTTTTCGAAGCTGGCGGCGTGTCAGTCGCTGATTCTGCGCGCGGGCAAGCTCATTCGCGTGTCGGGCGGGCGATTGCCGCTGGGCATACTCGAGGGTGTAACGCCGGAAATCACGCGCATGCAGCTCGAGCCGGGCGACGTGCTGCTGATGGCGAGCGACGGCGTAATGGATGCGGCGGACGAAGAGGCGCTGCGCCGCGCGCTTCTGTCGGGCGCAAATGCGGACGATCTCGCGGAGAGCGTGCTCGCGGCGGCTGAGGAAGCGGCGCTGCCCGCGCGGCGGGACGATATGACTGCGCTGGTGGCCAGAATTACTGGGCGCGAACGGGCAAAGAGCGGCGCGGCGTGAAGAGTACGTGCAAAACGGCAATGGGAGCCCCCTTTTGAAATGGAATCAGTCGGCGTGTGTCTGACGGGCGAGAATGCGGACGTGCGCGCCTATCGGGCGCGAATGCAGGCGATCTCGCGAACATGCGTGCGCGGTGGGACGATATGACTGCGCTGGTGGTTCGAATCACCGGGCGAGAGGGCAAAGAGCGGTGCGGCATGAAGAGTACGTGCAAAACGGCAATGGGAGCCCCCTTTTGAAATGGAATCAGTCGGCGTGTGTCTGATGGGCGAGGGTGCGGACGATCTCGCGAACATGCGCGCCTGTCGGGTGCGAATGTAGGCGATCTTGCCCGAATGCGCGGTGAAATTTCCTGATTTGTGAAATGGATGGAACAAAATTGCGGCGAAGGGGGTCTAATCTCTGTAGGAAAATGGCCTGCCAGCATGTTAATTTTTGAAATTGTTACAACTTGTAGGTCGGAATATAACATTTTTTTGATATACTATCGACAAAGCGAATTCCGTGCAGGAGGATGGCATTTTTTATGAACAAGCAGCAGTCCGCAAAGGCGCGCGAGCGCAGATTGCGCAAGAAATACGCGAAAAAAATGCGGTTTGGAATCGTTGTGGCGCTGGTGATCGGCCTGGCGGGCGGCTTTGCCGTGGGGCGCTATACCGCGAAGCTGACGGATCGGCAGCCGGGCGCGCAGGTGGAAGCCACGCCGCTCGTGCCCTCTCTGGAAGCGACGCCGGAGGCGACGGAGGCTGTGCCGACCGAGCCGACAGCGACTCCGCAGGCGGCGGAGGCGACCGTTACGCCCGCGCCGACCGAGGTTCCCGCGCCCACGGCCACGCCCGCGCCCAGCGAGATCATCGTGCCGTACGGCCAGGAGCAGACCGTGACCGCGCAGATTTACGCGGACGGAACGGTGCGCAAGGCGAATGACGCGCGCGCGTATGAGACGGTGAATTTCTCGATCCGGATCACGCGATATCTGTCGGAGAAGTATTACAAGGAAACCTGGAGCAACGATTACGATCTGCGCGGCAATGAATCGAGCGTGGAATTCGAAATCATGCTCAAGGATTACATGGGCACGCAGAAGATCGCGCCGCAGGACGTGCTGGATTTCAGCTACGAGCTGCTCAACGGCGATACCGAGCCGGGCTATCAGCTCACGACGGCGGAGCTGCAGGGCCTGGAAAAGGCGGAGCTGGAGACGAACATCCCGCGCACGCTCTACAAGCGCTTCGATTACAATCCCGCCGCGGGCGATATGAAGTATCTGGTGGTCAAGGCGTATGTCGACGGCGTAGAGACGAAGTATTTCTTCGAGGTGGGCGATCCGATTCGCCCGACGCCTGCGCCCACGCCGGAGCCCACGCCCGCACCCACGCAGGAGCCGCTCACGGTGGGCAGCAAGGGCGATCAGGTGCGCCTGGTGCAGGACGCGCTGGTGCGGCTGGGATATCTGACGGACACGGCGGACGGCACGTTCGGCGAGCGCACGGCGCGCGCGGTCAAGAAGGCGCAGAAGGCGTTCGATATGGAGCAGACCGGCATTGCCGACGACGCGTTCCAGACGCGGCTGTTTGAAGAGGTCAAGGGAAAATAACCAAAAATGCAGCGGGCTTCCGGATTTTTCCGCCGGAGGCCCGTTTATTTTGGAAGAAATGGTTTTCTGAATTGGAAATTTGTGCTATCATAAACGGGGGGATTCAAATGAAGACGATTGGAAATATACTCTGGTTCCTGTTCGGCGGCCTGATCGGCGGACTCGCGTGGACGCTGGCCGGCGCGCTCTGGTGCGTGACGATCGTGGGCGTTCCCGTGGGGCTGCAGTGCTTTAAAATGGCGAAGCTGGCGTTTTTCCCGTTCGGCAAGGAGGTTGTTTACGGCGGCGGCGGATTTTCGTTCCTGGTCAACCTGATCTGGATTGTGCTGTTCGGGTGGGAAATGGCGCTGGGCTATGTCGCGCTCGGGCTGGTCTGGTGCGTGACGATCGCAGGCATTCCCGTGGGGCTGCAGTGCTTCAAAATGGCGAAGCTCGCGCTGATGCCGTTCGGCGCAGAGGTGGACTAACGCAGGCGAGGATGGATGAAATGTGATTATTGCAATCTGCAAAAGGTGTAATGCGGAATTTCCGGTTGACGGGCGAAAAAGCGTAGAGCCTTGTCCCTACTGTGGGAGCTACGTTCCGCTTCTGCACGGAATGGACGATGAAGCTCGCGTGAATGCGTTTAAGCGCGCGGAGCAAAACCGGCGGAATGGAGATTTTGACGAGGCGGCGCGCCTCTATCGCAAAATACTGGATCAGGATTTGACCGATGCGGAGGCATACTGGTCGCTTTTGGAATGCAGATACGGCGTTCAATACGTAAAAGATCCGGGAAATGGCGAAATCAAATTCACTGTGAGCCGCATGCGCTATGCATCCATCCTTGAGGACGAGGATTACAAGAGCGCGATGGAGAATGCGACGGACGAGCAGCGCAAGGTGTATGAGGATACTGCGGCTGCGATTGCCGCGACTCAGAAGGAATTCCTTAGAATTGCGCAAAATGAGAAGCCGTTCGACGTATTTATCTGCTATAAGGAAGCAGACGCCGACGGACGCCGCACCGAGGACAGCGTTCTGGCCGAGAAAATCTATGCGGAGCTTACGAAGATGGGCTATCGCGTGTTTTACAGCCGCGAGACGCTGCGGGAGTATCCGGGCGAAAAATTTGAGCCGCATATTTTTGCGGCGCTGTATTCGGCGAAGCTGATGCTGCTGGTTGCGACCAGTAGTGCATATGTGGAATCGACATGGGTGCGCAATGAATGGAAGCGCTATTTGGATCAGATTGATCGCGAGGGGCAGCTTGGTCAGGGCAAGGTGCTGCTGCCTGTATTGAAAATGTTGCCGAAGGATCTTCCGCAGGCGTTGAGACAACTTCAAGCGATAGAGATGGGTCGGAATGACGCGATGAGCAGGCTGATGCGCTATGTCCGCGCGAGAATTCCGAAGGAGGAAGCCGAACCGAATCCTGAACGCAATTCCGATTCTATTGCAGAGAGGCTGATGGATCGGGCATTTCGGGAGCTTCAGGATCGCCGCTGGGAAAGGGCGGATCAATGCTGTGAGGATGCGCTCAATCGAGATTTCGAAGCTGCGCGCGCCCATCTGGGCAAGCTGCTGGTGGAGTATGAGGCGCGCAACCTGAACGAGCTGAGCACGTATACGGAGTCAGTCGCCGAAAACATTCATTTCAAACGCGCAATGCAGTATGCGGATGAACCTTTGCGCGCAAAGCTGCAGGCATGCGAGCAGTCGATCCAGAAGAATATCCAGCAGGCGAAGCTGGAGGAACAGCGGCGAAGAGAAGAGGAGCAACAGGCGAAGCTGGAGGAACAGCGGCGAAAGGAAGAGGAGCAGCGGCGCTTCTGGCAGGAAGCATACGAATTGGCGGAACGGAAAAAAATCGAGGAGGAGAAGAGAAAGCAAGCCGCCAGGGCGGAACTGGAGAAAAAGCAAGCCGCCGAGGCGGAGCAGAGGCGCATCGCAGCAGAGGCCCAGAAGAAGCGCGAGGCGGAGCTGGAAAAGCAGCGCGAAAAGGTGGATAATTGTGCGACGAAAAACGCGCTAATGGCCGCTGGAATTTTTATTTTCTTGGCTTTCGCGACGATTGGGATTAATTTGCTCTCGAAAGACTTGGCAAATGTTGCGGGGAAGAGCGGCTTTTTGGTGCTGACTATGCTATCAGCAGGTGCCGCCGCGATTTTGGCTTTGTTGGCCGAGCTCTGCCCTGTGCGAACTATTGACATTGCCCGAGACCTCGTGATGGTTGCAAGAATTTCTCTGGCAATCGCATTTATTGGTGCACTTGGCTTTACTTTTATAGTATGCAACAATGCCTTGCCTGAGGAAGTAAAAGGCATTCTCAACACAGAGGCGGTGCAGAAAATCCAGCTCGTGGATGATAAGCTGGCCGAGTTCTTTGGCATTGAGACGGATGCGGCTCCTGAGGATTTCTCCGCGCTTGATACGAGGCTGAATGTCGGCGATACGATTGCTTTCGGGCGATATGAGCAGGATAACAATACCTCCAACGGCGCGGAGCCCATTGAATGGCTCGTGCTGGATCGCGATGGCGATCGCGCGCTGCTGCTGAGTCAACAGGTATTGGATGCGCAGCCGTTCTGCGAAAGCAGCGCGGAGGCGGAATGGAATACCTCCGATGTGCGCGCGTGGCTGAACGATGCGTTTCTGAATGCGGCGTTCAGCGCGGAGGCACAGGAAAAGCTGGAGGAAATGTATGCCGGCGATGATGCAGTCGGTACGGATCGCGTCTTCCTGCTGAGCAGTGCGGATGAAGGGCGCTATTTCCAGAACGACGAAGCGAGGATGGCATTCCCTACAGCATATGCGCTCGCGCAGGGCGCTCCTGTGGAAGCGGAGAATCCCGAAGGAGGTTGCCAATGGTGGCTGCGCACGGTGATGGAGGGCGATGCGCGCGGCGTTGCCTATATCGCGCCGTCGGGGAGCGACGCAATGATGCTGCTTTGGGAAGGCGGCAGCCCAAAGAGCGGCGTCCGTCCTGCGGTATGGGTGCACCTTGCGCAGTATCAGGAAGAATAGCCATGCCAAATGCAAGCGAGTTGGTCAGCGCTGCTTGATTATGGAGGCGATCTCCGGCAAGGGCGTTGCCGGAGCGGCGGAGAAGAATCCTCGCCTGAAACCGTGGGGACACTCGTTTGCTCCATCCGATTGAAAAAACTTTTTGAAAATGTGCGGAAACCTATTGACATTCGCCGGAAAATGTGTATAATATATTTTGTTGCCGACGCGATGCAGGAAAAACTCCTACAACGGTTGCCGAAAGGCGAGCGCCTGAATCGGAAGATAAGCTGGCGTAGCTCAATTGGCAGAGCAGCTGATTTGTAATCAGCAGGTTGCGGGTTCAAGTCCCATCGCCAGCTCCATCTCGATGAAGCGGCGGCAATGGAACCGTGGGTAGGTTCCCGAGTGGCCAAAGGGAGCAGACTGTAAATCTGCCGTCACAGACTTCGGTGGTTCGAATCCACCCCTGCCCACCAGATATGCGGGAATGGCGGAATTGGCAGACGCGCTAGATTCAGGTTCTAGTGATCATTACGATTCGTGCAGGTTCAAGTCCTGTTTCCCGCACCATGGCGAGTGTTCTTACAGCATTTGAAAAGCTGTGAGCACACTCGCTTTTTTCGCTCAAACAGCGGGTCTGTCGTCAGTTGTGTAGCTCACGAACACGCCTTTTCTGGTGTTGACGGTGACGGCCGGGAT
>CAKUKM010000060.1 GCA_934663595.1 uncultured Clostridia bacterium
CTTGCCGAGCTGTGCGATTGCGCGATCTGCGTGCCCGCGCACACGCCTGCGGAGGTGCAGGAATTCCATCTGCCGGTCTACCACGCGCTGTGCGCCATGGTCGAGGCGAAGTTTTTTAAGGAATAGAAAATGAAAAAGGGGCGGCCCTAACGGGCCGCCTTGGCACAGGAAAGCACCCGCTCGATGCTTTATTCGGAGCGGGTGCTTTTGTGCAATCAGATTTCGGGGATGTTGATTTCGATTTCGCGGCCGAGCTCGGCGGACTTTACGATGCCGTCGATGATCGCCTGATTGTAGAGAATCTGGCTGGACGGAACCGGCGCGGGCTTGCCTTCCTTGATCGCGTCGAGGAACGAGCGGATCTTTTTGTAGAACAGGCCCTGGAACACCTTGCCCTCGGTCTTGATGATCGGGATCTTGGTTTCGGTCTGCGCGCCCGCCACGTCGGTATACAGCGTCATCTCGCCGCCGACGGTGCCGTTCCAGCAATCGGTGGACGGAATGCGCAGCGCGGCCTTTTTGCCCATGATGATCGTGTCGCCGGGGGTGTCGACATGCATGGCCCACGCGATGCGGAAGTCGAGAATGATGCCGCCCTCGAGGCGAATGAACGCCGCGGCGAAGTCCTCTACGGAGAAGCGCTTCGCGTTTTCTTCGGCGGTGTGGTTCGCGTCGGCGTACTGATACATCGGGTTCGTGCCGAAGAAGTTCGAGGTATAGCCGGTCACGGTCAGCGGCTTCGGATAGCCGATTGCGTTCAGCACCATATCCAGCGAATAGCAGCCGATATCGCCCATCGCGCCGATGCCGCCGGTGGACTTTTCAATGAACGTGCTGTTCGGAATGCCGCGGCGACGGCCGCCGCCGGTCTGGATGTAATAGATTTCGCCCAGCGCGCCGGATTCGACGATCTTCTTGATCATTTTCATGTTCTCGTCGCCGCGCGGCTGGAAGCCGATGGAGAGGAGCTTGCCGCTCTTCTTCTCCGCGCGCATGACCTCGACCGCCTCGTCGAGCGTTACGGTAAACGGCTTTTCCAGCAGCACGTTGACGCCGTGCTCGAGCGCGTAGATCGTCGGGGCCGCGTGCTGCGTGTTGAACGTGCAGACGCTCACCGCGTCGAGATCCGGTTCGTTGTCGATCAGTTCCTTGTGGTCGTGATAGAAGCGAACGCCCTTCACGCCGTAGCGCTCCATAAATTTCTGCGCCTTGCCGTCGATCCAGTCCGCCGCCGCGACGACTTCTACGTCGGGCATCTGCAGATAGCTTTCAATGTGGCTCTCGGCAATCCAGCCGGTGCCGATAATGCCGACCTTCAGCTTGCGGGAAGCGTCGATCGCCTTGCCCTCTACGGTGGGGGTGAAGCTGCTGAGAACGGAATCCGTCATGTTGATTTGCTCCTTTCGAAATGGGCGGTTGAATTGCCCGTCCCTTTCATTATAACAGGTTTCGTGCGGCAGAGTATACGGTTTTGTGGGGAATTTGTGCCGGTTTGTGCTGTCAGTCCTCGAAGCGCAGGCACGCGCTCAGGCCGTCCGTTCCGGCCTCGGCCGCGGGGAAGATCGCGCGCGCGGACTCCATGAACGCCTCCGGCTCCGGCATTGCGGGGCTGAAGTGCGTAAGCCACAGGCGGCGGGCATGGGCGCTGGCCGCGAGCTGCGCCGCCTCGCCGATCATCATGTGGCCGACCTCTTTCGCGCGCGATTCCTTTTCCGGCGCGCCGTACATGCCCTCCAGGATCATCAGCTCCGCATCGCGCCCGGCGTTTGCAATGGCCGGAACGGGGCGCGTGTCGGTGGCGTAGACGACGGTGATTCCCCGGCGCGGCGGCGTCATGACCATTTCGCGGGTGAATACGCGGCCGTCCATTTCGACTGCCGACTGCCTCTGCAGCGCGCTCCAGAGCTTGAGCGGAACGCCCGCGGCCCTTGCGCGCTCGGGCAGAAAGCGTCCCGCGCGCGGCAGATGAATGCGATAGCCCACGCAGTCCACGCCGTGCTGTAGTGCAAACGGCGCGATTTCCAGCCCGGCCAGCGCGAAGCCCTCCGGCACGGATGGATCGATTTCGATATATTCAATTTCAAACGGCAGCCGCGGCGCGATGATGCGCAGCGCGTTCACGACCGTTTTCACGCCCGTCGGGCCCGCGATGCGCACCTTTTCCGTTCGCCCCTGATTGCTCATGGACAATAAAAGTCCCGGAAGGCCGCTGACATGGTCGGCATGGAAGTGCGTCAGCAGGATCGCGTCGATCGATTTAAACGAATAGCCGCAATCGTGAATGCGCACCTGCGTGCCCTCGCCGCAATCGAGCAGCACGCACGCGCCCTGATGGCGAACGATGGCGCTCGCGAGCGCGCGGTTTTTCAGCGGCATCATGCCGCCCGTTCCCAGAAGCGTAACCTCCAGCACGAAATGCACCTCGATTCATTGAATATCCAGCGTCAGCAGCCCTGCGTGACCGCCGGGAATGTACACGCGGCCGCCGATCACCGTCGGCCGGCACGGCGAAGCGCTGGTATGAATGCGGAGCGCCTCGACCGGCGATTCGGGATTGGATATGTCCGTGACCGCCACAACGCCGCCGGCGCGCTCCGTGGAAACGACATAGCGGCCGAAGAAGGTGAATTTGCCGGCGATAAAGCCGTCGCCCTTGAAAAGGGGCAGGTCGTCCGCGCAGGTATCGCCGCTCGTCGGCAGCTCGATCAGGCCGCCGTCCAGATTGTAATAGACCCTGTCGCCGCGGCAGTCGACGCCGTTTTCGGGGCCGAAGCCCATGAAGCCGTTGCGCTTGGGAATGCAATGCTCCGAAAGCATCGGATTTGCGCGGGCATTAAAGCGAATCAGCCCGTCGCGATGCCAGAACATGGCGGTGGAGCCGTCGCTCAGGGTGTGGAAGGCGAAGTTTTCGCCGTAAATCGGGCCGAGCTTGGCGTCACGTCGAATGATTTCAATCGGCTGCGCCGGATCGATCGCGTCGTAAACCTTGACGGTGGTCGAGCCGAGGCAGACGATCGCATAGCGCTCCGTGGAATCCAGAACGACCTGCAGCGCGGGCAGACTGTCCCGGATGCGGGCGACCGGCTCGATCTGGCCGCCGGCGCAGGAATAGATCGCGAGGCCGCATTCGCTTTCGGCGGAAAACAGAAATCCGCGCGCGAATTTGACGTTCTGGCAGAAGCCGTCCGTGGGCCGGGATTGGATGAGCCGCCCGTCTCTGTCCAGAATGCATATGCCGCAGGAGCCCGCCGCGATCGCCAGATGCTCGCCCGCCGCGCACACGTCGCTCACGAGTCCGCCGCAGGAAAACAGCGCGCGCAGCGCATCCGATGAAGAGAAAAACGGCGCAGGCTCAACGGGAAGGAATCGCGCGGCGGGCGCGGATTCGAGATTTCCAAATCGGTTTTCGCAAATCGCGAGGCCGCCCCTTCCGGTTGCGACGGCGATTCGGTCGCCCGCCTGAGCGATGCCGACGATCGGATCGCAGTCCACGGTCCGGTCGATGATCGCGTCGTAATACGGGGCCGTTTTGGACCAGGCGTGCTCAATCAGCTCGAGCGTATCCTTCCGAAACGCGAAATAGCCCAGCCACGAATTCGTGACCGCGATGCACTTTTCAAACGCGTAGGCGCGCCAGGTGTCGAACGAGGAAATGTACGCCTGCCCGGTATAGATCGTGCGCAGATGTCTGATATTGACTACATCGCGGATATCGAACACCTCGAGGCCGTTTCCGCGGCCAAAGCAGGGATCGTTCGGGTCGCTGAGATTCTGAATGCCGCGCCGGTGCTGGCCGATGGCGGCGTAGAGATAGCCGCCGCTGACGGTCAGGCCGTCGCCCCGGCCCTGCAGCGGAAGCCGCGTCAGCAGCCGCGGGGCGCGAATATCGCGCAGATCCACGACCGCGACGTTCATGGCGCCCCACACGCCGCAATAGAGCACATCCTGAACTACGCACGCCGACTGCACCTCGCCGATGCGAATCAGCGAAATGAATCGGGGATGGCGCGCGTCGGCGATATCCACGATTTCCACGCCGTACTGGCGGCAGCTGACGAGCGCGAAATGGTTCCAAAGTGTAATGCCTGTCGCGTATTCCACCGTCTGATAGTGCGCGAGCAGGCGAATGGTCTCTCCGCGCAGATCAAACAGCCACAGCCCGTTTTCCCGGGCACTGACAGCCGCGATACCATTCTGAACGGCGATTTGCCTTGCGCCGCCGATACCGATATATTCATCCGCGACGCTGCCGTCGGGCGCGATTTTGCAGATGCGGCCGCCCGGGAACTGCGCGCCGTTCTGAATGGCATAAAAGCAGCCGCCGAACGCGCAGACGTCCATGCACGGGCCGAGCCGCCGGTCGGGGGTCAATTCGAATTCCAGCATCGATTCCTCGCCTCCGTTCTGTCCATTACAGTTTTATCATATACGGCGCGAAGAGTCAATCGATTTTGCGCGCGGCGGCGGGGAAAATGCTTGAATGCGGGTTCATCAAGTGGTATACTTAAATCAGAACTGTTTTTCGGAGGCGCGGCATGGTTGAAACGACGCTTTGCTATATCGAGCATGCGGGAAGGGTGCTGCTGTTGCACCGGACGCGCAGGGACGAGGACCCGAATCGCGGCAAATGGATCGGCGTGGGCGGCCACATCGAGCCGGGCGAAACGCCGGAGGAATGCGCGCTGCGCGAGGTGCGCGAGGAAACGGGGCTTCGGCTGCTCGATTTGCGCAGCCGCGGCGTGGTGCGCTTTCGCTCGGACGCGAGTCCGGACGAGGATATGTATCTGTTTACGGCCACGGCGTTTTCCGGGCAGCTGCGCGAATGCGACGAGGGCGAGCTGAAATGGATCGAGAAGGAGAAGATGTTCGACCTTCCCATGTGGGAGGGCGACCGCGTGTTTCTCCAATTGCTGGACGAGGGCCGCGACAAATTCGATTGCACGCTGCAATACCACGGCGACGCGCTGGAGAGCGCGTATGTGGACGGGAGGCACTATGAAATCCATTCGTGAAATCTACAAAATCGGAAAAGGACCGTCCAGCTCGCACACGATGGGGCCGGAAAAGGCGGCGAGGCTGTTTAAATCCGAGCATCCGGACGCGGATTGCTTTTCCGTTACGCTCTATGGCTCGCTCGCGATGACCGGCAAGGGCCACGGCACCGATCGCGTGCTGATCGACACGTTCGCGCCGGTGGAGACGCGCATTGCGTTCGACACGGAAAGGACCGATCTTCCGCACCCGAACACGCTGGAAATGACGGCGACGAGGGGCGGCGAGCGCGTCGGCTTTATGCGCGTAATGAGCGTGGGCGGCGGCGACATTCGCATCGAGGGCAGGCCGGACGCGGAGGCGCCGGAGGTATACGGCGAAAAATCGTTCGCCGAGATCGCCGATTACTGCAAGACCCACAAAAAGCGCATCAGCGATTACGTCGAGGACAACGAGGGGCCGGAGATCTGGGACTTTTTATGCCGGGTGTGGGCCTGCATGAAGAATGCGGTTCAGGAGGGGCTTACGCACAGCGGCGTGCTGCCGGGCGGGCTGAACGTGGAGCGCAAGGCGCAGTATCTGTTCAACCAGCGCCATATCGACGAGCGGCCCGAGACGCGCGAGAACCGGCTGGTGTGCGCGTATGCGTTCGCCGTAAGCGAGCAGAACGCGGGGCAGGGAACGATCGCAACCGCGCCCACGTGCGGCGCGTGCGCGTGCCTTCCGGCGGTGCTGAAATACATGCAGGAGGAAAAGGGCCTGCCCGACCGGCAGGTGCTGCGCGCGCTCGCGGTCGCGGGCGTGATCGGCAATATCGTAAAGACGAACGCGTCGATCAGCGGCGCGGAATGCGGCTGCCAGGCGGAGATCGGAACCGCGTGCTCGATGGCGGCGGCGGCGCTGGGCGAGCTGTTTGAAATGGGCATCGATCAGATTGAATACGCCGCGGAGGTCGCGCTGGAGCACCATCTGGGGCTGACGTGCGATCCGATCGGCGGGCTGGTGCAGATTCCGTGCATCGAGCGCAACGCGGTGGCGGCCATGCGCGCGATCAACGCGATTCGAATTGCGAATTTCCTGACCGAGACGCGCAAGATCTCGTTCGATATGGTGGTCGAGACGATGTATCAGACCGGCCGCGATCTGAACCGGATTTATCGCGAGACGTCCGAGGGCGGGTTGGCGAAGCTGTACAAATAAGGGTGAATGCAGATGCGATACGAGATGTATATCGGCGGCTACGGCGAAAGGAGTCTCGCGCGCGCGGAAATGGAAGACGGCAAAATCCGCGTGCTCGAGCGGTATGAGGCGAAGAATCATTCCTATCTCGCGATCGACGGCGAGAATCTCTATGCGGTGAGCGAGACGGAAAACGGCAGCGCGCTGAGTTATGCGATTCGGCCGGACGGCGCGCTTGAGCGCACGGCGGAGAAGCCAACGATGGGCTCGCTTCCGTGCCATGTGAGCGTCGCAAACGGGATATTGCTGGTTTCCAATTACGGCTCGGGCAGCCTTGCGCGGTTCGAGCTGGAAAACGGCGTGCTCGGCCGGGCGCTTCCGCTGATTCAGCGCTCCGGGCGCGGCCCGCGGCTCGACCGGCAGGAGGGCGCGCACATTCATTTCGCGCAGCGCACGCCGGGCGGCTGGGCGGCGATTTCGGATCTGGGAACGGATTCGATGCTGTTCATTCCGGTGCACGAAATCGGAAACGACGCGCCGGAGCCGATCGTGGTTCACGCGCCGGCGGGCTACGGGCCGCGGCATCTGGCGTTTCCGAAGCGGGGCGATTGCTGGTACGCCCTGTGCGAGCTGCAGAGCGAATTGCTGATTTATCGCGGCTCGCCCACGCGGGCGGAGCGCATCGGGCGCATGCCGGTGGGCAATGCGAATTTCCCGGCGGCGCTGCGGCTTTCGCCGGACGAGACGCTGCTGGCGGCCACCGGGCGCGGCGAGAACATCATTTCGCTGTTCGCAATCGGCGAGGGCGGAATGCTTTCGAACCTGTGCACCGTTTCCAGCCGCGGCGCATGGCCGCGCGACGTCGCCTTTTCGCCGGACGGGCGGATGCTGGTGTGCGCCTGCGAGCGCGGAAACGCGCTTTCGGTGTTCGAGGTGGACGGCGGCCGGCTTCACTATCGGGGACAGACGGAATTCGAGGCGCCCGCGTGCGTCGCGTTTCGAAGGAAAGAGGAATAGAATTATGCGGTGCAGCTGTCAGGTTTGCGGAACGTATATGGTGCATGCGGAGAGCCTCGAGCTCGGCTGCGTGTGCCCGGAGTGCGGCTATCGGTGCAAGGCGTGTCTGGGAACGAACAGCGTTCTCAGCCGCGACGCGCTGCGGCATTTGAAGGAGGACCCGGCCGCGCTGGCCGCGATCTTTACCGAGCCGGAGGAACTTCCGGAGAAATACAATCCCGATGAATATGGCCGCGAATGAGCGCATGGGCGCGGATGAGGCCGCGTATCGCCGGTATCTTCTGGGCGACGAGGCGGGCGCGGAGCAGCTGGTTCGCAAATACGGCGACGCGCTGAAGAGCTATATCAACGGCTTCATTCACGATTCCCATGAATCGGAGGATCTGATGATCGAGGCGTTCGCGCTGCTGTTTGCGAAGGAGCGCGCGATTTGCGGGGACGGCGCGTTTCGGGCGTATCTGTACAAAACGGCGCGCAATTTAACCATTCGGCACGGCAAACGGCGCTTTCCGCTCTTCAGCATGGACGAGCTGCCCTTTGAGCCGCATTCCGACGCGCGCGCGGACGCGGAGCTGATGCGCTCCGAGCGCCTGCGGGGGCTGGAGCGGGCGATGAACGGCCTGAAGGCGGAATACCGCGAGGCGCTGTATCTGGTGTATTTTGAGGAAATGAGCTATCGCGAAGCGGCGGCCGTGCTGGAAAAGAGCGAGCGGCAGCTGACGAATCTGGTGTTTCGCGGAAAGGCGAGCCTGAAGGCGATTCTGGATCGCGAGGGCTTCTGCTATGAGGGTGAATGAATTCAATAAAAAGGGGCGCTTCCTTCTTATTTAGAGGGAAGCGCTTTAGACTATCGAACCCCCTAGGAGAGCTCGAGAGGGCCGCAGCCCTCTCGAACTTAAAATCGAGCCCAGCGGCGTGTATGGTGGGCGCGGGATTTTTTCGCGAAGGGAAATCCCATTTCCCGAGAGCGAAAAAAGATTCCTTGCAGGCTCCGCGCCCGGGGATTCTGAA
>CAKUKM010000061.1 GCA_934663595.1 uncultured Clostridia bacterium
GCGGAATACAAGCGCCTGCTGGATCAGGTTCAGATCGAGCGAGTCTAATTGCATCAAGAGCCGGCAAATGCTGCCGGCTCGTTTCTATTTTGTTCTTCCCCGCCATACGCTTTTTTAGGAAAAGAGAGGGGGCGGACGAATGGAACGGACAGGCTGTCTGGTGATTCACGGCGGAGAATGCGCTTATCTGCGCGCGGCGGCGGCGCGCCTGCGGGCGTGCGGCGTGGCAATTGTGGAGACCGATTTAAAAGGCGATCCCGAAAACGCGGCGCTCGACGGGCTGCGGCGCGCGCGCAGGGCGGACGGAACCGCCATTCTGGCCTCGGGCGAAGCGGTCTGGTTCGCACTCGCGCTGGCGGCGCGCATGAATGTGGATAAGCTTGCGCTGATCGAGCCGCGATCGGCGCAAGACGCAAATGCGCGCGCGATGGAGAGCTTCGCCCGGCGAAATCTGTTTTTCTGCGTTTCGGACGCGCTGATCGTCGAATCCCGCCCCGGCGGCGCGTCGGAGCGGATTTACCGGAAAATGCTGAATTCGCGCATCTGGCGGCTGAATTCCGACGGCGAAGAGGCGATGAATTGGGTCGTTCGCTTTCTGGCATGCGAAAATTGGCTGGATTGCGCGCCGGAAAAACGGGAAAAGTTTGTCTAGCGCGCTCCAATCGCTTGCGAAAGCGCTTAAAGTGTGTATAATAGATAGAGAAACCTTTAGTTTAGGAGGAACGATTTTTCATGAAACACACGCTCAAGGCGCTTTGCGCGCTGATGATGCTCGTCGCGGTGCTGCTGGCCGGCTGCTCCGCGCAGTCCAACACGATCAAGCAGATCGAAGAGCAGCGCAAGACGCTGGAGGAAAAGTACGCTGAAATCGTGGCCGAATACGACGGCGGCACGGTTACGCTGATGGACGTTCTGCCGACGTTCTATTCGATGTACAGCTATTATTACCAGCTGTATTCCATGTTCGGCATGAGCATGGACGACGAAACGGTCGCTCAGCTGAAGAATCAGGCGCTGGAATATGCGGTGCAGAGCCGTCTGCTCGCCGCGGAATTCGATCGCCGCGGACTTACGCTGGACAAGACCGAAGAGGAGCTGAACGCTGAATCCGACAAGACCTACAACGATCAGCTGGATTACTGCATTCAGCAGATCGCCGACGGCACCGACGCCGAGAAGAAGGCGAGCGCCGAGCTGATTCTGTTCAGCCAGGGCCTGACGATCGAAAACAACCGCGCGCAGGCGATCCTGAACGCGAAGGTGGAAAAGGCCGTTTCCGCAATCGAGGACGAGGCCGCCGAGCCGACCGAAGAGGAAATCAGCGCCTATTACGACGAGAAGGTCGCCTCCGACGAGGCCACCTACACCGCCAACCCCACCGGCGTTGAATCCGCCAAGTCCAACGGCCAGGCCGTTTGCTGGATGCCTGAGGGCTATCGCACCGTAAAGCACGTGCTGATCATTCCGGAGGACGATTTCCTGCAGAAGGTCAAGGATGCGCGCAGCGCGCTGTCCACCGCGCAGAACGCGCTGGCGGGCTATGAGGACGAGCTGAAGGCCCTGACCGAGCCGGAAGCGACCGCCGAGCCCGAAGCGACTGCCGAACCCGAAACGACCGCCGAGGCGGAGGCGACTGCGGAAGTCACCGCCGAGCCGACTGCGGAGCCGCGCACTGCCGAGGAAATCCAGGCCGATATCGACGCCAAGCGCGCCGAGCTGCCGGAGCTTCAGAAGGCTGTGGAGGTAGCGGAGACCGCGTGCCTCGATTCCGTGCGCGATAAGACCGCCAGCGTGTACAAGGAGCTGGAAAACGGCAAGGACTTTGATTCCGTCATGGCCGACTTCGGCGAGGATCCGGGCATGCAGAGCGAGCCGAACATGACCATCGGCTATTACGTCCGCGCGGATTCCACGATCTGGGACAAGAACTTCACCGCCGGCGCGATGACGCTGGAAAAGGTCGGCGATTATTCCGCCGAGCCGGTCATTTCCTCCAGCGGCGTGCATATCATTTATTATGCGTCCGACGTTACCCCCGGCGCAGTGCCGCTTGCGGAGGTGCACGACGCGCTGAAGAGCGACAAGCAGGAAGAGCTGCGCACCGCGCACCTGAGCGAAGAGCTCGCCAAGTGGGTGGAAGCGGCGAACCCGGTGTATCACGCGGACAAATGGACCTTTGAATGACGAAACCCAAGCGGCGCAGGATCGGCTTTCCGGTCCCGCGCCGTATTTTTTTAAAACGGAGGGGCAATATGAACTGGATGGACGGTTTTCAGGAGACGATGGAGCACCTCTCGCACGCGGGCGCGTTTCTGTCCGTGGCGGGCGACGCGCCGAACACGATGACGATCGGCTGGGCGTGGATCGGCTGGTGCTGGAAAAAGCCGGTATTCGCGGTAGTGGTGCGCCCGCAGCGGCACACCTACGGCCTGATTCAGCGCGCCGGCGAATTCACCGTAAGCGTGCCGACGATTCACGAAATGAACCGCGAGCTCGCCTATGCGGGAAGGGCGTCCGGCCGCGACGAGAACAAATTCGCCGGCCACGGAATCACCGCCGCACCCGCGCGGCACGTCGGCGCGCCGATCATCGCCGAATGCGGCCTGCACTATGAAATGCGCACGCTGCTTACGCAGGATATGACCGGCGACAGGATGGACGCGGCCGTGATTGCGCGCTGCTATCCCGCGCGCGATTTTCACACGATCTTCTTCGGAGAAATCCTGGACTGCTATCGAACGAGCGGTAAATAACCCCATTGCGGCCCTGCGCTGTATAGCGTCTCTCCGCCGAGGCAATACTTGCCTTGAGTGGAGGGATGTGACATGGCAGGAAGCAAGGTGGAAATCTGCGGCGTGGACACGTCGAGGCTGCCGATATTGTCCCATGAAAGGATGCGCGAGCTGCTGGCCCGCGCGCAATCGGGCGACGAATCGGCCCGCGACGAGCTGATTTACGGCAATCTCCGCCTGGTTTTGAGCGTGATTCAGCGGTTTCAGAATCGCGGCGAAAACCCGGACGATCTGTTTCAGGTGGGCTGCATCGGCCTGATGAAGGCGCTGGACAATTTCGATCTTACGATGAACGTCCGCCTGAGCACCTATTGCGTGCCGATGATCATCGGCGAAATCCGCCGATATCTGCGGGACAACAACCCGATTCGCGTATCGCGCTCGATGCGGGACGTCGCCTATCGCGCGCTGAAGGCACGCGAGACGCTGGCGATTCAGAACGATCGCGAGCCGACAATCGCCGAAATTGCAAAGGAAATCGACGCGCCGGAGGAGGACGTGGTCGTCGCGCTGGAGGCCATTCAGGACCCCGTTTCGCTGTTCGAGCCGGTGTATATGACCGGCGGCGACGCGATCTGCGTCATGGATCAGATTCGCGACGACGACGTGAGCGAGGACGAATGGGTGCGCGATCTTTCGATCAAGGGCGCGCTGAACAAGCTGAAAAGCCGCGAAAAAACGATCATCTGCCGCCGCTTCTTTCAGGGAAAGACGCAGATGGAGGTCGCGGATGAAATCGGCATCTCGCAGGCGCAGGTTTCGCGCCTGGAAAAGGCGGCGCTTGCGCAAATGCGAAAATATGTATGAATGTGGCGGGAAACCTTGAAGAAGGTCTCCCGCCGCAAATTTATTCCGGCGCGCCCTGCAGCTCCTGCGCGCAGCGTTTGCGATAGTCGCGCGGCGTGATTCGGCAGCGCTCGATGAACACGCGATCAAACGTGCGCAGATTGGCAAATCCGCAGGCGACCGAAATCTCCTCCACCGGCAGATTCGTGGCCCGCAGCATGCGCCGCGCGCGATCGATCCGCAGCGCGTTCAAATACGCCCGGAAGCCCATGTGCAGCTTCTCATTCAGAACATGCGAAAGATAGCTGGTGTTCACGCCCAGCGCGTGCGCGGCGGCACGCAGATCCAGCGGCCGCGCGAGATTCTGCGATATGAACTGCATCGCCCGATACAGAAGATCGCCCGTCGATACGCCGGTCTCCGGCTTCAGCGCCGGCAGCAGGCGAAGGAATATCAGCGACAGATACGCGCGCGCCAGCGGCTCTACATATTTTCCCGGATCCGCCATCTCCTGCAGCCGCATCAGGCAGTGCGCCACGTCCGGATCCGCATTCGAAACCGACACGATCGGCGCGCTCGGCCGCCCGCTCAGCGCTTCGCCGTCCACGCCCGAGAGCATTTCCGCCGAAAAGATCGCCATAAAGCCGAAGCAGTCGTCCATCTTGGGATATCCGTGGGGCGTGCCGGGCGCAACCAGCACCAGCTCGCCCGGGCGAACCGTGCGCTGCACGCCGTCGAGCTTAATGTGAATCTCGCCCCGGAGCGGCACCGTCAGCTCATAGGAAGCATGCAGATGCTCCGGCGCATGCAGCCGTCCGTAACGAAACAGCATGCAATTGCCGCCGACATTTTGAACCCTTGGTTGCATCCTTGAAAAACCGCACCTTTCGTCTGAATTTGTTTGCGTTTCGTCTGAAAGTATACACCAAAATGTGTTATGATACAAGCGAAAAATGATTTTTTCACACACTGAACGACCAAAGAAAACGGGAGAGGTTTATGCGCGAACAAATCAAATGGCTGTGGGCGAACATGGACAAGAAGTTTCATGCGCGCCACATTCTGGCGCTGGTGATCAGCGCCGTAACCAGCGGCATGCTGCTGATCAACCCCGCGCTGTCGCAGAGGCTGATCGACGACGTCATCGTGGCGAAAAATCCCGATCCGCTGATCGGCATACTGATGATCATGCTGGTCACGAAGCTGCTGCGCGAAGGACTGCGCTACTTCATGGTCGTCACGCTGGAAAAGGACGCGCAGAGCGTGGTCTACAACCTGCGCTGCAAGCTGTTTCGGCGCCTGCAGTACAACGACATGCGCTTTTTCGACCAGCACCGCGCGGGCGATCTGATGACGCGCATGTCCGCGGACCTCGACTGGTGCCGGCATTTCGTGAGTTACATCGATTACAGAATCGTCGATTGCGTGTGCACGTTCGTGTTCACGATGGCGTATCTGTTCTGCGTGAACTGGAAGCTCACGATGCTGCTGGTCGTGATCACGCCGATACTGATGCTGATTACGAAGTTCTATTCGGCGCACGTTCGCCCGCGCTTCATCGCGATGCGCGACCGTTTGAGCGAAATGAACGCCTCGGCGCAGGAGAATATCGCCGGCAACCGCGTCGTAAAGGCGTTTGCGCGCGAGGAATATGAAAAGCAGCGCTTCGACGAGCGCAACAAGGCGTTTCTGGAGAGCAACCTGCGCATCAACAAGCTGTGGCTGAGCTTCTATCCGTTCATCGAGCTGCTCGCAAACGCGATGATGCTGATCACGATCTTCGTAGGCGGCGTCTTCATCATCCGGGGCGAGCTGACTCCCGGCGAGCTGTCGGTATTCACGGGGCTGAGCTGGGCGCTGTCCAACCCGATGCGCGAGCTGGGCAACCTCCTAAACGACCTGCAGCGCTTCTCGACCTCCGCGCACAAGGTCATGGAGCTGTATTACGTCTCCCCCCGCATCTGCGATTCCGAAAAGGCCGTCGACCACGGGCGCATGCGCGGCAAGATCGAATTTAAGAACGTTTCCTTCAAATACGATTCCAAAACCGTGCTGGAGGACGTGAGCTTTACGGTGCAGCCCGGCCAGACCGTCGCGGTCATGGGCCCGACCGGCAGCGGCAAAACCACACTGATTCAGCTGCTGGCGCGCTTTTACGACGTAAGCGACGGCCAGGTGCTGGTAGACGATTGCGACGTGCGCCATTGGAAGCTGCAGCAGCTGCGCGGCGGCATCGGCACGGCGACGCAGGACGTGTTCCTGTTCTCCGATACGGTCGAGGGCAATGTGGCGTTCGGCAATCAGGATTTGAGCGTGGACGAGGTCAAGGACTTCGCCCGGCGCGCGGCGGCGGATGAATTCGTCTCCAAGCTCCCTGAGGGCTACGACACGATCATCGGCGAGCGCGGCGTGGGTCTTTCCGGCGGCCAGCGGCAGCGAATCGCTCTGGCGCGCGCGCTTGCGGTCAAGCCCAGCATCCTGATCATGGACGATACGACCAGCGCGGTCGATCTGGAAACCGAGCAGTACATTCAGAATCAGCTCCGGTCGCTGCCGTTTGAAACCACGAAATTCATCATCGCCCAGCGCATTTCGTCGATGCGCGACGCCGATCTGATCCTGGTGGTCAAGGACGGCAAAATCGCCGAGCGCGGCACGCACGAGGAGCTGCTGAAGAACCGCGGCTATTACTGGCAGACCTACGCGCTGCAGAACGACATTCCGGTGGAGGAGGCGAAATAAATGGCGCGCAATAAATTCGACGTTGACGAGCGGCTGGAAACCCCATTTCAATGGAGACACCTGAAGCGCGCCGGCGCGTACATCGGCAAGCACAAATACAAGATGATTCTCGCCCTGCTGCTGAGCGCGATGGCGAGCGTCGCGGCGCTGTTCATTCCGAAGATCACCCAATGGGTGCTCGACGACGCGGTTCCGAACAAGGACATCGCGATGATCGGGCGGATGGCCGGCCTGTTCGTGGGCATCATACTGCTCAGCATCGTATTCACCACGATCCGCTCCCGCCTGATGGCGCATGTGAGCCAGGAAATCATCTATGATATCCGCCGGGATCTCTTCGCGCATCTGCAGCGCCTGCCGTTCAGCTATTACGACAGCCGGCCGGCCGGAAAGATCCTCGTTCGCGTCATCAACTATGTCAATTCCGTATCGGATATACTGTCCAACGGCATCATCAACATGATTCTGGAGATCATCAACCTGATCTTCATCGTCATCTTCATGTTCTCGACCAACGCGGAGCTGGCGGCGATCATCCTCGCGGGCCTTCCGTTCTTCATCGCGATCATCCTGATTTTAAAGCCCCGCCAGCGCAAGGCATGGCAGAACCAGTCGAACAAGAACTCGAACTACAACGCCTACCTCGCCGAATCGATCGACGGCGTGCGCGTGAGCCAGCTGTTCGACCGCCAGGAGGTCAACCAGAGCATCATGCAGCGCCTCGCCGAGGCCTGCCGCCAGGCGTGGATTCGCGCCATTCACATCAGCAACGCCGTATGGCTTTCGAGCGAAACGATCACGCAGTTCGTGCTTACGTTCATGTACATCGCCGGCGTATACTGGATGGGCGGCTCGATCGTGAGCTTCGGCGTAATTCTCGCGATGGGCCAGTACGTCAGCCGCTTCTGGCAGCCGATTACGAACCTCGCGAACATCTACAATTCGTTCGTCAACAACATCGCGTATCTCGAGCGCATCTTTGAAACGATGGACGAGCCGGTGGTCGTGGACGACGCACTGAATGCGCAGCCGCTCCCGCCGATCGACGGCGCGGTGGATTTTGAGGACGTGACGTTCGCCTATGAGGAGGGCGTCAACATCCTCGAGCACGTCGATCTGCACGTGCGCGCGGGCGAAAGCATTGCGCTCGTGGGCCCGACCGGCGCGGGCAAGAGCACGGTGGTCAACCTGCTGTGCCGCTTCTACAACCTGAACGGCGGCCGCATTCTCCTGCACGATCAGCAGGGCGGCGTTCACGATATCAGCGAAGTAACGCTGGAATCGCTGCGCAGCCGCCTCGGCATCATGCTGCAGGACAGCTTCATCTTCAGCGGAACGATTCTGGATAACATTCGCTACGGCCGGCTCGATGCGACGGAGGACGAAATCCGCGCGGCCGCCAAGCGCGTGCGAGCCGACGATTTCATCTCCGCCATGCCGATGGGCTATCAGACCACGGTCAACGAGCGCGGCGGCAATCTCTCGCAGGGCCAGAAGCAGCTGATTGCATTTGCACGTACGCTGCTGAGCGACCCGTCGATTCTGATTCTGGACGAGGCGACCTCCTCGATCGACACGCAGACCGAAAAGCTGCTGCAGGAGGGCATTCAGGAAATGCTGAAAAACCGCACGAGCTTCATCATCGCGCACCGCCTGTCCACGATCAAGAATTGCGACCGCATCCTGTTCATCGGCAACAAGGGCATCATGGAATCCGGCAGCCACGACGAGCTGATGCAGAAGCATGGCCACTACTACCAGCTCTACACCACGCAGATTCGCGACGAAATCTGACAGACCGCAATAATCATCCCCCGGCAAAGCCGGGGGTTTTGCATATGCGGGCAAAGCCCTAGAATACTAGGCCGCGCCCTCGC
>CAKUKM010000062.1 GCA_934663595.1 uncultured Clostridia bacterium
GAGCTGTTCCGTTCGGAAATGGGCGACGATCCCATCGTGGCCATCGTCATCAGTCACGCGCATGTCGACCACTATGGCGGCATCGAGGGCCTGATTTCCGCCGAGAACGCAGCCGACCCATCGCTTCCGCTGGATCAGCAGATTGCTTCGGGCAAAACCGCGATTATCGTACCGCAGGGCTTTGTCGATGCGGTGATGAAGGAAAACGTGTTCGTCGGCAACGCGATGAAGCGCCGCGCGACCTACCAGTACGGCAGCTTCCTGCCCTATAACGGGCAGGGCCGCCTGTCCGTGGGCATCGGCCTGACCGTCCCGCAGAGCGGCACGGGCTATATTGCGCCCACCTGTGAAATCACCGAAGAACTGGCCGAAATCGAGATCGACGGCGTGAAGGCGGTATTTCAGCTCACACCCGGCACTGAATCGCCCGCCGAAATGAACACCTATTTCCCGGAGAAAAAGGCGCTGTGGATGGCCGAAAACTGCACCGGCACCATGCACAACCTCTACACGCTGCGCGGCGCGGAGGTGCGCGACGCCAACGACTGGGCGCGCTACATCACCGAGGCGCAGACGCTCTTTGCGGACGCGGAGGTCGTGTTCCAGTCCCACAACTGGCCGCATTGGGGCAGGGATGTGGTAAATGAATACCTGACCAACACCGCCGCTGTGTACAAATTTATGCACGACCAGACGCTTCTTTACATCAACGAAGGCTATACCGCCGACGAGATTGCCGAGATGATTCATCTGCCCGAGGCGCTCGAGAAGGTCTGGTACACCCGCCAGTATTACGGCACGCTCAAGCACAATGTCAAGGCGGTCTATCAGAAATACATGGGCTGGTACGACGCGAATCCGGTAAACCTTGACGCGCTGGAACCGACCGAGTACGCGAAGAAGCTGGTCGAATACCTGGGCGACGCGGACAAGGTGCTGGAAATGGCGCGCGCCGACTATGCAAAGGGCGAATATCAATGGGTCGCGGAGATCACGAACGCGCTGGTCTTTGCCGATCCGACCAATCAGGACGCGCGGTATCTCTGCGCCGACGCGCTGGAGCAGCTGGGTTATCAGGCCGAGTCGGGCGCCTGGCGAAACGCCTATCTGGTCGCCGCGCTCGAATTGCGCAACGGCACGGAAAACTACCCGCAGACCGGCCGCATCGGCGTGGGCACCACCGCGCAGGGCATGGACGCGCAGACGATGCTGGATTACATGGGCATCATGCTGGACGCGGAAAAGCTGGCGGACAGGAGCTTTACCGTGCATCTCAAGCTCGAGGGCGACGACGATTACCTGCTGAAGCTCCACCACGGCGTGCTGCTGTATTACAAGGGCGCGCCCGCGGAAGGCGCCGATCTGACGCTCTCGACCGTTCGCGCGGGCATACTGGCCATTGCAAACGGCAATCAGGAGAACATCGAAAAGCTCGTGACGATCGAAAGCGGCGATGAAGCGCTGTTTACCGCCCTGTGCGAAAGCATGGCCGTGCCGGAGCTGTATTTCCATATCGTCGAACCGTAAATAAGGAGAAATAATATGAAAAAAGCAATCTGTCTGATTCTCGCGCTGCTCGCGATGCTCTCGCTGGGCGCGGCTGTCGCCGAAAACGAAACCTCGCTCGCCGGTCTGCTTTCGGAAACCTGCGATGTGCAGGAGGGCCACTTCGAATACATGGACACCATCGCGCTGGCCAGCCAGGGCAAGCTGATCTCCTGCTTCGGCAACAACGCGGGTTCGGGCTATCTCGTGCCCATGATTCCGCCCGCGCCCAATCAGGACGCCGCGCCGGCCACCGAAATGGGCAATTTCAGCTGGCCCGCCGAGGAACCGTCCGCGCTGTACGACGCTTCCGCCGAAAACGCGCCCGCGAATCCGTATTTCAGCCCCGTCGGCTGGACGTACAAGCTGCGCCAGGACGAAGCGGTGGTGCTCGTCGGCACGCTGCCGCCCGAGTGCAAATACTTTTCGCTGATCAACTATGTCTTCTCTTCCGCCGTTAAGCCCGGCAAGACCTACGGCGAGCGCAGCTTCTTCCAGTACGGCAGCGCGGAGGCGGGCGTCTATCATCCGGTATTTGCCAGCATGGGCGAGCCGGTGAACATGAACAACATCCGCTATGCGGGCGGCGAAACCTGCTTCGGCGGCCAGTTCGCCTACATCGCCTCCGGCAATCAGGACACAGCGGAATCGATTCGCGCCGCGCTGATCGAGGCAGGCTATGACGAGAGCATGATCAACATCGCGCCGTTCTATGCCGATACGCTGCGCATGGGCCTTGAAAAGGGCGCGGACGTATTCAGCATTCTGATGCGCACCTCCCAGCCCGCGGACGAAGCGGCGTTTGATCAGTGGCTCGCGTCGCTTTCCGAAACGATGCGCGTTTACCGCGTCACCCCCAAGGCCGAAACGCCCGAAAACGCCTATACCTATCCGACGCTCACGCCCCGCGGCACCGGCGTACACGAGGTGCAGACGCTGCCGGAGGCCGACAAGGCGCTGGATAGCATTCGCCAGAAGCTGATTGCGCAGTACGCCGAGGAATACGATTACGAGGAACTGACCGCGCGCATCGCCGTTCCGGAGGGCATGACGGGCTATCTGAACGACGAAAACGCCCAGGGCGACAATCGCGACACCAGCTATCTGATGACCAACGATTTCACGCTGAATTCCGACGAGGACTTCGTGGTGATCTACGGCGTGAATCACGTCGCGACCGGCAAGGCGACCTACGCCAACACCGTGCTCTACGCGCGCCCGATGCTCAACGGCATCGTCAGCCTGTATGATTCCATGTACGCAAATTCCGCCGACGCATATCTCGAGGGCGGCGACGGCTATTACGTTCTGAAGCTGGCGCGCACCGCCGGGGACGAATTCACCGCGACCATTCCCTACAGCACCGACAACGCAAACGGCCGCTTCTACGGCGCGGACAACGAAACGCAGCTGTTCCTCGCCTATCGCGCGTATGTGGAGCCGGAAACGGGCGTGGGCCCGTCGTACTACGAAATCGTATACGACCGCGCCATCGTGTTCCATAAAAAGTAATTCCATCGCTGAAACGAACGGCAAAAGCAGCCGCCCTTTCTTCTCCGAAGAAAGGGCGGTTTTCGCGCGCAGACTCTTCTGTTTGCGCGTTTCTCGGAAAATCAGCGGGCCGCTTCGCCGCCGCGCTCCATTTGAATCTCCAGCTGCGCGTTCACGATGTTTCGCAGCGAGAATCTCGCGCCAATGCGCAATCGGCCCGCGCGCTTATTCTCCTTCAGCGGCTTGCCCGCGAATTCGACGCTCGCAAGCTCGGAAGCGCCGTTCGCAATCGGAGAAGCGTCGAGGCATTCGCCGGGCTGCTCGCAGGCGGTTCGGGGCTTAAACAGCTTGAAATAACGCATGGCCGTTTCCTCCTTACACGCAGTATTTGACCTTGTTCCTGCGGCAGTAGCGCCGCTTGCGGGCCTCCTCCTTGATCTGCGCGGGCATGCAGATGTAGCGCGCAATGCTGCGCATATCCACCATTTGCCCTTCGCACGCCCATTCCAATCGGCCGTCCGAGAGCATGCTGTTGATCGTCGGCGCCGATACGCGCAGTATCCTCGCCGCCTCCGCCCGTTTGCAAACCTCACCGTAGAGGGTGACCATTTCGTCCGTTCGTTCCTTCAGTGTCATCATGAGTCTTCCTCCTTTCGTCGATGCGCCCGGGATTCCGGGCGACTTTGGGTTGTAATGAATCCGATTCCCGGCAATACCATATCATACCATTGGCAATTTGTCAATATGTTTTTTACCGTTGGTAATGCAATTTAACTTGACATTGCGAAGTCCGAACATTATAATAAAATTAAGATCAGAGGAGGTGAAAGCGTGCAGAGCGTAGGCGAGCGTATCAGGGCGATTCGAGAATGCGAGGCCCTCGGCCGGAAGCTGTCGCAGGAGAAATTCGCGCGGCAAATCGGAACCACGGCGGCGGCAATTTCGCGCTATGAAAGCGGCCTTCGCGGCGTTCCGGCCTCGATTGTACTCTCCATCTGCCGCGAATTCGGCGTCAATCGCGAATGGCTCGAAACCGGCGAGGGCGAGATGCGCGTTGCGACGCGCTCCCAAACGCTCGAAAGCGTCGCGCGCCGGTATTCGCAATCGCCGATCTTCCGCGCCATGCTGGATGCCTACGCGCAAATGAACGCGGACGAGCAGGCCGCGATAGAGCGCTACGCGGCGCTGCTGGCGCAAAACCTCGCGGCTCCGGCGCAGGATTCTCCCACGGCGGAGGAACTGCAGCGCAACGCCTAGGCGCTAATGCAAATCCTTCCGCCGGACGGCGCGGCGGAGGCGTAATCAGAGCAATCGCGACAATCTCGCTCCGGGGCGCGCCTGCGCATTGATATAGCGAACCGTCCTCTTCCCCGTCGGCCGGGCGATGAATTCGAATACCTCCGGGAAATCGGGATAGGAAACGAAGCATACCGTGAATCTCCCATTGCGGGAAAGTCTGCGCGCGAGCTGCTCGCGGCAGGCCGGATTGAGCATAGCGCCGTTCTTCATGCCGGGGTGTACCTCCATGCGTTATTGGCTGATTTCATGATTGCATACTTAACGCAGAAAAGCAATCGCACAGCCGAAGAATGGCGAAAAAGCATTCTTTTTGTGGGAAGAATTTCTTCATCCCGAAAGAAAAAATTCTTCAAAAATGAAAAAAGGCCCCGATTGGGGCATAAAAACGCGGGAATTCAAAAAAACGTTGAAGAAAGGTTGGGAAACGCAGGCGACGGCGAAAGGGAGGGATTGACACGGAAAATCGAATTACGCCCTATCTGCGAATGCTGAAGCAGCGGCGCGGCTACAAGCAGCAGCAGATCTCGGATGCGACGGGCGTGCCGCCCGGCACGGTCGGAAGGTATTTCGCGGGCATCGACGATGAATCCGCAAATTATGAAACCGTGCGCAAGCTGGCGGATTACATGGGCGGCAATCTGGACGAAGCGGCCGGGACCGCGGCGCCCGAACCGGAATCGGTCGAAAGCGAACGGCGGCAAATCGACGCGCTGAAGAAGACCATTGCTGAGCTGAACGTAAAAATCGCCTCCCTTTCCGCGATGCTGGAGGCCAGGGACGAAAGCACCGCGCGCAACGGAAAGCGCTACGAGCATCTGGAGCGCGAGCTGAACGCCGAGCGAAAGCACAATCGGCATTTGCAGGCCGTGCTGGTGGCGATGATCGTTGCGCTGATCGCGCTGGCGTGCGTCTACATCTGGGATGCGTCGAATCTGCATAAGGGCCTCACGGCGCTGCTGAATCAATGAGCGCCCATCCCCGCTTCGGCGGGGATTTTTGATGATCCGCCCCCCATTACAGAAAATTCAAGCGATTGCGGTTGACATGGAGTTCGCTCTCAATGCTATCATATTCTAAAAGACACGTCAGGAAAAGGTGAACAAAGAGGATGCAACGATTCAAGGGAAAAAACAGGGAAAACCATCTCGACATGACGACCGGCTCGATCTGGCGGAACATGGTTGCTTTCGCCGTGCCGGTATTTCTGGGGCAATTGTTCCAGCAGCTTTACAACACGGCGGACAGCATTATCGTCGGCAATTTTTCCGGCAAGGGCGCTCTCGCCGCCGTTTCCAGCAGCGGCAACCTGATTTTTATGCTCACGGGCTTCTTCATGGGCCTGTCTCTGGGCGCGGGCGTGGTCATCAGCCGCTATTTCGGCTCGAAAGATTACGAATCCATGGAGGCCGCCGTTCACACCAACATCGCCTTCGGCGCGGTCTGCGGCGTGCTCATGTCCGTTCTGGGCGTTTTTCTCGCGCCGCAAATGCTGATTATCATGAACACGCCGGAGGACATTCTGCCGCTCTCCACGACGTATTTCCGCCTGTATTTTCTCGGCGCGTTCTTTTCGCTGATGTATAATACCTGCATGGGTATTCTGCGCGCCGTGGGCGACAGCCGCACCCCGCTTTACTATCTGATTTTTTCCTCGATCGTGAATGTGATCTTCGACCTGATCTTCGTCGGCCCGCTCCATATGGGCGTTGCGGGCGCCGCGGTCGCCACCGTCATCAGCCAGGCGGTCAGCGCGACCATGTGCTTTATCAAGCTTCTGCGGTCCACCGGCCCGGAGCGCGTGGTGTTCAGGCGCATTCGCTTCGACGGCCCCATGCTGCGCCAGATCGCGGGCCAGGGCGTTCCGTCCGGCGTGCAGAACTCCATCATTTCCATTGCAAACGTGGTCGTGCAGAGCAATATCAACGCCTTCGGCTCCGACGCAATGGCGGGCTGCGGCGCGTATGCGAAGATCGAGGGCTTCGTCTTCCTGCCCATTACCGCCTTCACCGCGGCGATCACGACCTTCATCGGGCAGAATCTGGGCGCGCGCGAATACAAGCGGGCAAGGCGCGGCGCGCGGTTCGGCATCTTCTGCGCGGCGTCCATCGCGGAGCTTTTCGGCGTGATTCTCTATTTCATCTGCCCCGCCGTCATACGCATTTTCAACAAGGATGCGACGGTGGTCGCCATCGGCGTTTCGCAAATGCGCACGGAATGCTTTTTCTTCTTCGCGCTGGCGTTTGCGCACGGCGTTTCCGCGGTCATGCGCGGCGCAGGGCGCGCCCGAATGCCGATGTTTACCATGCTGGCCTGCTGGTGCATTCTGCGCGTGACCTATATCACGCTGGCGGTAAAGGCCGTTCCGGTCATCGAAACGATTTTCTGGGCCTACCCGATCACCTGGGGCGCGAGCTGCGTGGTGTTCCTGATCTATTACCTCAAGGCCGACTGGGTGCACACCTTCGACCGCCAAAGCAAAATCGCTGCCTGAAAAGCAAACACCGAGCCAGGGATTGCCCAATCGCCAGTCCCCGGCTTTTTTGTTTAAAAAGGATAAAGCCGAACCCCTACCCACCGCGTGATCAGCGCAGAAATAATCATCCCCCGGCAAAGCCTGGGGTTTTACATATGCGGGCAAAGCCCTAGAATACCAGGCCGCGCCCTCGCAGGCGCATAGACGGTCTGGCATTTGCGTGGGCCTGTTACTTGCCGCCCGTTAAAGACGGGCCATTCTGTTACCTGCCACCCTTAAAAGGGTCGTCGTCCTTCCCAAACATCGTCAGTTGTTCTCCCAGTTTGTCCTCGTCCAATTGATGCCGAGTATATTCCGCAATCTTTTGCTTGTTCTTTCCCACCGTATCTACGTAATATCCTTTCTTTACACGAACTGTTCGTAGACCATCAGACTGCTCTTCCCTTTCAGGTATCCCATAAAGCCCGATACCGATACCTTCGGCGGTATGCTCACCAGCATATGCACATGATCCGGGCAGATGTCAGCCCGGATTTTGACGAGTTTGTGTAAGCATTGACTGAGCGGCTATTATATATAGATTACTACGGCTGCTGATCCTGCTGCTGAGACTTAAGAATTTTTGTTATGGCAACACCGCATAAATGGCAGGATTCACATAGGCGGACATACATTTTGTGAAAATCAACAGGAAGCCCCATGCTTT
>CAKUKM010000063.1 GCA_934663595.1 uncultured Clostridia bacterium
GCGCGGGGGAGAGCGTGCCTTTCCTCCGCGCGGGGGCGTGCGCTGCGCTTTTTACGTCAGGGGACGCGCGCAAAACAGGCTTAAGACGCGGCGAATCCTTTTTGGCCGGAAAAAGCGGCGGCGTGGGAAAAATCTACTATATAATATCAGGAAGCGAGAGGAAACGGTCATGACGCAGCGCGGAGAAAATCGCAGCGAGAACCGTCAGCGGCTGGCGGAAATTGTCGAGGTGGTGCGCAAACACGAGATTGTGCGCGGCGGCATCACGCCGGAAAAGCTGTGCGCGATCATCGAGGAGCTGGGGCCGACGTTCATAAAGCTCGGCCAGATTCTGTCGATGCGGTCGGATATTCTGCCGGCAGCCTATTGCGAGGCGCTCAAGAAGCTCAGAAGCAGCGTCGCGCCCATGCCCTACGAGCAGGTGGCCGACATCGTGTCGCGCTCCTACGGGCGGCCGCTGGACGAGGTGTTCGCCTCCTTCGACGAGCATGCGCTGGGCAGCGCCTCGATCGCGCAGGCGCACGCGGCGGTTCTGAAGAGCGGCGAACGCGTTGTGGTGAAGGTTCAGCGCGAGGGGATACACGACGTGATGAACCGCGACATCACGCTGCTCAAGCAGGCGTGCAATCTGCTCAAGTACACGCCCGCCGGCGGACTGGTGGACTTCAATCAGGTGCTGGACGAGATGTGGGTGGTCGCGCAGGAGGAAATGAACTTCCAGACCGAGGCGGCCAACCTCGAAAAATTCCACAAGCTCAACGAGGACGTGGCGTTCGTGACCTCGCCGGCGCTCTACCGCGAATACACCACGACGCAGGTGCTGGTGATGGAGCGCATCGACGGCGCGGCGATCGACGACAAGGACGCGCTGAAGGAGGGCGGCTACGATCTGTCCGAAATCGGCGCGAAGCTGGCCGACAACTACGTCAAGCAGATCATGACCGACGGCTTTTTCCATGCCGATCCGCATCCGGGCAACCTGCGCATCCGCGAGGGCAAGATCGTCTGGCTGGACATGGGCATGATGGGCAGCCTGTCCGAGCGCGAGCGCGGCCTGATCGGCAAAGCGATCACCGGCGTGGCGCGCGGCGACGTCACGCTCTGCCGCGATGCGGTGCTGGGGCTGGGCGAGTTCAAGGGCGCGGCGGACAAGCGGCAGCTCTACCGCGACGTCGAGGAGCTGCTGGACAAATACGGCGCGGCGAGCCTGGGCGACATGGACATCGCGAAGGTGTTCGAGGACCTGACCGCCGTGATGAAGAAGAACGGCATCGCCATGCCGGCAAGCCTGACCATGCTGGCGCGCGGACTGGCGACGATCGAGGGCGTCGTGGCCGACCTGAGTCCGGAGATCAACGTGATGAGCGTCGTGACGGCGCGCGTGGGCAGCCAGCTGTTTAACGACATCGACTGGAAGAGCGAGCTGCTTCAGGACGGGCGGGCGCTTTATGAGAGCGCGCACAAGTCGCTGGAGATCCCCGCGCTGCTGGCCGACGTGCTGAGCACGGTGCTCAAGGGCGATTCGAATATCGGGTTCGAGCATCACATCGGCGACGACGCGGCGAAGCTGCTGCGCGAACTGATGATGAAGTTCTGCGCGTCGCTGCTGGCGGCGGCGCTGCTGATTTCCGGCGCGCTGATCGAGAGCGGCACGGGCTGGACGGGCGGCTTTTCGTGGTGCGGGGTCGTGTGCTTCGTGCTGGCGATCGCGCTGCTGGTGTGGGCGTTCGCGGGGCATAAGATACGGCGCAGAAAGTAGCCCGTGGTTTGGTAAGTTCATAATATTGGGAAATATCGGCATAGCCGCTTCGGCGGCTGTGCTGTTTTTTTATATGGCGAGGGTCTCGTGCGTAATGAAAGGCATCAGGATGATGCGAACGGTCGGATTGATATGACTGTTTTGTGACTTGATTAGAAAAGAACATAATATAAAATACTTCATGACACTGTATTTTTGTTAAATCGTCAAAGCACGATTGCGCTTTCAATGTAGATGTGTTAAAATATATGGCAAATGAATTGCTTGCGATTTGCGATCGATGGGCGTACTGATCGAAGTGATAGAACAACAGAGGAGGAATGTATGATGAAAAGGATGCTCAGGATCGGTTTGATGGCAGTGGTTGTTTTCATTATGTGTTCGGGCGTAGCTTTTGCATATGATGGACATGAGTATACCAGCAACGAGGCTCTTGCAAATAAATTAAGCGATGTGCTTAATGGAAAGGTGAAGCTATTTTCAAATTCAGATTCGACATTTGCGGTTGGCGATACAATGCCCGACGAAAAATACTTCTGGGCCAATGGAAAAGATTCAGGCAAGCAATGCTATGCATATGCAAACGCTGTGTATACATATTTATTTGGGGAATCACCTGGATATTGCAATGGGAATTATCAATATTCGAAGCGAATTGGGGCGTTAAGCGGAAAGAGTCAGGTGGGCTATCAGGATTTTTCTGATAATGAAATTGCAACGGGCGCCTGTATACGTACGACGGGTATTCCTAATACAGCTTCCGATAATGGACATTCCATGATAGTACTTACGTACGATGAAAACAGTATTACAATACTTGACTGTAATCGAGTGGCTAAAAACAAAATTGACAAAGTAACGTGGTCATGGAGCGAATTTAATGAAAATCAGCTGACTAATCGGGGACGGACTATTTATGGCGTTGTTCAGCCGAATGAGACAAAAGGCGACCTTTCTTATAAAAAGCTCATATGCTACGAAAGGTGTACATATAAGGTCATAAAGTCGTTTACGTTTAAAAAGGATATGTATTCCAGCGCCGAGGCAGTCGGGTCGGCCGTTAAAGTTGACACTTATATCTCTTCAGCTGAAGTTTGGCGCAACAAATATGATAATATGTGGATTAAAACCACTGATGGCAAATGGGTTTATGCCGGATGGAAATATGAAAATGGGAGCTGGGTTCAGAGCGGCGATCAGTATTTGCAATTTTATTCTGACAATAATGAAGTGGCATGGAATGATAACAATGTATCCGGTAAGACGCTGGCCAAAGCCTCTTACACGCTTACGGGAAACATAACGTCCGATGCGACAATGATTACCGTGAAGGGTCAATTCCATAAAGGCGCATCCTGTTGGGGCGCTTCAACGCGTGAATTTGGCGCGTCAAATAAATCCTATTCCGTTATGAATTCAGAGCTTGATCGTGCGCTGAGCTTTGCGTCGCTTCCAGTCAGCGATGATATGGGCTTGCAGATAACGGTTAAGTATATGTGCAACAGAGGATTCGATGTTGCAACCAAAGACACGCCGATATACCGCTTTAAGGTGTCTGAAAATGGATCTTCTACGCCCACCGGCGATGTTTACAAGGTTCTGTCGACGACCACTCAGGGCTTGAATGTCAGAAGTAGCGCGGGTACGTCCGGCGCGATTATCGGTCTGCTTTCGCCTAATCAGACCATTACCGTTACTAAAACTGCCACGGCGGATGGATACACATGGGGTTATGGCGTCACAAGCAATGGCCTGACGGGCTGGGTTGTAATCAGCAGGACGGATTGGATTCAGAAGGTTTCCTCCTCGTCGGTGCCGGTTACGGGGGTGACAGTTGTTCCTTATTATACCGAATACGATGAAGTTATTTATATTGATAAGGAGGTTGTTCTGGAAGCAACCGTCTATCCGAGCGATGCAACGGACAAGGGGGTTACATGGTCGAGCAGCAATACAAGCGTAGCGGCTGTTGGCGCGACGAATGGACTTCAGGCTACGATTGTTGGCAAGGGCAAGGGTTCGGCAATTATAACCTGCAAGACTAATGACGGTGGCTATACCTGTACTGTTACGATTAATGTCCTGAAGGATGTTACGGGCGTGCAGCTTTTACCGAAGACATTGACGATGAATGTCGGCAGCACGTACAAGATGTCGGCGAACGTTTTGCCGACCGATGCAAGCAATCAAACGATACACTGGTATACGAGCGATAATACGATTGTGCAGGCTGACGACTATAGCGCAGGAACTATCACGGCGGTGAAGGTCGGTACGGCGACGATTACGGCTATGGCGGAAAGAGGAGGATATACTGCATCCAGCACAGTAACTGTTGTTCAGCCCGTAACTGATATTTCGCTTTCGAGTGCAAGCACAACGTTGAATGTCGGTGATTCAAAGACAATTACCGCGACAGTATCGCCGAGCAACGCAAGCAATAAGAACGTGACATGGACGAGCAGCAACACCTCCGTGGCGACCGTTTCGAACGGCACGGTCAAGGCCGTCAGCCCCGGCACGGCGACGATCACCTGCACCGCGGCAGATGGCAGCGGAAAAACTGCGAAGTGTACCGTTACCGTCAATGCGGTCAAGCATTATCTTGATGTCAATGGATGGCTGGATGGCGAAACCAGCGGCAATGTAACCGATTACGGTACGTTTGACGTTTATATCAACGGCAGTCTGGTGAAGGATGATGTAAGCGATTATTGTACGCAGCATCCCGTTGGGACAACCTATGAAATTCGGGATATTAAAGCGCTGGCAGGGCATCAGTATAACGGCGTCTATTCGGGAGCGCTCAAAGGCACGATTTCCGATTCGTCGGTCATAGTCTCTTTGAGCTTCTCCACGACCTACACGGTCAGCTTCAATGCAAACGGCGGCACGGGCGCGCCCGCGGCGCAGACGAAGGTGAAGAACGCCGCGCTGACGCTGTCCTCCGTCAAGCCCACCCGCAGCGGCTATACCTTTATGGGCTGGGCGACTACGTCCACGGCGACGGCCGCGCAGTATCAGCCGGGCGACAGCTATACGAACGATTCCGGCGTTACGCTTTATGCGGTTTGGCAGAGGGACAAGATCTATGTGACGCAGATCTCGCTTTCCCAGACGGAGCTGACTATGGAAATGGGAGATGCGCAGACGCTGACCGCAACGGTTCTGCCGGGCAATGCCGACAATTCCGCGCTCGCATGGACGACGAGCAATGAGAGCGTTGCGACGGTTTCGAACGGCACAGTAACCGCCGTCGGCCCCGGCACGGCGAAAATTGTATGCAGCGCGACGGATGGAAGCGGCGTTTCTGCAGTGTGTACGGTTACGGTCAACGAGGCGCACAGCCATACGATCGCGATGGATCGTCCGATATTGGCGACAAAGACCGAGAACGGCCTGAGTATCGGCCTTCGCTGCAGAACCTGCAATGAAATAATGCTGCCACAGAAGAGCGTGGGTAGCGATCGCATACTGGCGCTGCCGAACGCGCTGAAAACGATCGATGACGAAGCTTTTGTCGGCGCGGATATGCAGCAGATCGTCATACCCGATGGAACGACGCGAATCGGTTCCCGCGCTTTTGCGGGCTGCGGAGAGCTGCTGCTTGTATCGATTCCCAAGGACGTCAATTCTATCGCTGACGACGCCTTTGAGGGCTGCGATACGCAGTATTTCTGCATCGTCGCGGAGGATGGCAGCTATGCGGCGCAGTATGCCGAGACGAACGGCCTGTATCACTGCGATCCCAAGGGGCGTTTCACCGTAACGCTGGATGCGCGCGGCGGAAAATGCGGGACGGAGGGCTTTACGGCGGAGGTCGGAAAGCCGCTGGGAACGCTGCCTGTCCCGACAAGGAATGGATACAGCTTTGACGGCTGGTATGACGAAGGCGATTCGCCGGTGAACGAGGATACCGTCGTCAACGACTCGATCGGATCGCTGACGCTCCATGCGAAATGGTACAGCGTGATCACCTTCAACGCAAACGGCGGAAGCTGCAATACGGTCAGCATGAACGTCTATGAAGGCCAGGCCATTGGGACGCTGCCTGCCGCCTCGCGAGAAAACTATACCTTCAACGGCTGGTACACGGCGGCCTCGGGCGGCGTAAAAGCGGAAGCCACGACGGAGTTCGACGGGGCGACGACGCTGTATGCGCAATGGACGCGGAAAACGTGTACAATCACCTATAACGCAAACGGCGGCGTATGCACGACGGGCAGCAGGACGCTGAACTGCGGCGACGCCATCGGGACGCTGCCCGTGCCCACACGGGACTATTATACCTTCAACGGCTGGTACACGGCGGCTTCGGGCGGTACGAAGATAGCGACGACTACGACCTTTACCTCGTCCGCGACATTGTATGCGCAGTGGACGGCGAATGCGTACTCCGGCTGGGTAACGGAATCCTCCGTGCCGAGCAATGCGCGCATCGTCGATTCCAAGACGCAGTATCAGTACAGAGACACGACCTACACTACGGTTTATTCGGACTGGAGCGGCTGGAGCGACTGGACGATAACGCGGGAATCCACATCTGATCTCAAGAAGGAAGAAAGCGCGACGGTCTACGGCTGGTACTGGTTCCAGTGCCCGAATTGCGGACGGCACTGGCACGTCTATTCCGGCCTGGCGATCGACTGCTCCAAGACATGGGGTCCCGGCGACGGATGCGGCGGCGATAACATTCAGTCTACGGATCATCATATTGTGTGGAGCACAACGCCGTGGAGCAGCGGAACCTCGAACTGGTATGGAACGGGCAGAATCTGCCTTGATACAGGCGCTTATACGAGAATGTTCGCGTGGACGGACGGCGGCAGCGCGAGAACCGGTTATCGCTATGCGACGCGCACGTCCAGCCAGAAGGCCAATGTCGGCGCGTGGTCTGCATGGTCCGATACGGTCTATACGGCGTCCAGCACGCGTGAAGTGGCGACACGCAAGCTCGTGCGCTATCAGCTGAAGTAATACGGATGCGGCGGGGGATATGTTCGGATACTGCGGACATACCCCCGCCGCTGTCGTATAATGCTCTTCATGCTTCCAATACGGGGCGTTGAAAGGATTTTGAACGGCGATGAAGGAGGGAAAAATGATGGATTTCAGCCTGTTGATTGAAGGATTGCGGCAGGCAAAGCAGATTACGCCGCTGGAGCAGGACATTCTGGATACATTGAATGAGATTCAAAAGCAGCCCTTTGACCGCGATTCCGCGCAAAGGCAGATTCTGAAAAACAATGCGAAATACCCTGAAATTTGCGACGCGATTGTAATGCTGGAAACGACGGTCGTTCGTCCCTTTGCTCAGGCGATGGAGGGGGATATTCGTTACAATTTGGAAAAGCAGTTTGAAATGCTTGCGGAGAAAGAAATGAGACAGCGGCCAGTAAACGGAAATTGATATGGCAGGACGGGGATGAGATGATTCGCGATTGAAGCAATGATCTTGATTTGAGGATATATCCTTGGGCGCAGCGGCCGCTCGGCTCTCCTGAAGGGGGGGGATTGGGATTCACACGGGCGAACGCGGAAAAAAGCGGGATTTTTTTGAAAAAAGGTATTGACAAAACGCGCGGTATAGTGTATTATATCTCTTGTCGCCGCGATGATGCGTGCGAGGGAAACGGCAACAGAATGCTGCGAACGTGGGAGCATAG
>CAKUKM010000064.1 GCA_934663595.1 uncultured Clostridia bacterium
CTGTCCACCGACCCCAAGCGCCTGCTGATCGGCGACGACGAGCACGGCTGGGACGACAAGGGCGTGTTCAACTTCGAAGGCGGCTGCTATGCGAAGGTCATCAACCTCGATAAGGATTCCGAGCCGGACATCTACAACGCGATCCGCCGCAACGCGCTGCTGGAGAACGTAACTCTGGACGCGGAAGGCCACATCGATTTCGCGGACAAGTCCGTGACCGAGAACACCCGCGTTTCCTACCCGATCAATCACATTGAAAAGATCGTTCGCCCGGTCTCCGCGGCTCCCGATGCGAAGAACGTCATCTTCCTGTCTGCGGACGCCTTCGGCGTGCTGCCCCCGGTCTCCATCCTGACCCCGGAGCAGACGAAGTACTACTTCCTGTCCGGCTTCACCGCGAAGCTGGCGGGCACCGAGCGCGGCATCACCGAGCCCACCCCGACCTTCTCCGCGTGCTTCGGTCAGGCGTTCCTGGAGCTGCATCCGACGAAGTATGCCGAGGAGCTCGTCAAGAAGATGGAAAAGAGCGGCGCGAAGGCGTATCTGGTCAACACCGGCTGGAACGGCACCGGCAAGCGCATCTCCATTAAGGATACCCGCGGCATCATCGACGCGATCCTGAACGGCGATATCCTGAAGGCACCCACCAAGAAGATCCCCTACTTCGATTTCGAGGTTCCGACCGAGCTGAACGGCGTTGCGACCGAGATTCTCGATCCCCGCGACACCTACGCGGATGCGGCCGAGTGGGACAAGAAGGCCCAGGATCTGGCCTCCCGCTTCATCGCGAACTTCAAGAAGTACGAAGGCAACGAAGCCGGCAAGGCGCTGGTCGCCGCTGGCCCGCAGCTGTAATTAAATCCCATGAACCCCGGAGAGGCTTTCGCTTCCCCGGGGTTTTTCTTTGGCGCGGCGGCAGAGCGATTCCCGCATTGGTTGCAATTTGCGGTTTGCCCTTTTCATTTCAGACAAAATATGCTATAATGACCGCGTGAATTCCAATTCAGGAGGCGACCGCATGGATTTATTCAACAAATGTGAGACCTATTCCCTCGCGCGCGATCTGCGCGCCCAGGGCATTTATCCCTATTTTCACGCGCTGGAAAGCCGGCAGGACGTCGAGGTTATCATGGAGGGCAAGCGCCGCATCATGCTGGGCTCGAACAATTATCTGGGGCTGACCACGAGCCCGGAGGTGCTCGAGGCGGGGCTGGAGGCGCTGAAGCAGTACGGAACCGGCTGCTCCGGCTCGCGCTTTTTAAACGGCACGCTGAAGCTGCATCTGCAGCTGGAAGAAGAGCTGGCGGCGTTTCTGAACAAGGAGGCCTGCTGCACGTTCTCGACGGGCTTTCAATCGAATCTCGGCATCATTTCCGCAATCGTCGGCCATGGCGATTACGTGATTTGCGACAAGGAAAACCATGCCAGCATTTACGACGGCTGCAAATTGAGCTACGGCCGCATGCTGACCTATGCCCATGCAAACATGGAAGAGCTCGAAATTCAGCTGAAAAAGGTGCCGGAATCGGCGGGCTGCCTGATCGTGACGGACGGCGTATTCAGCATGGGCGGCGATATCGCGAAGCTGCCGGAAATCGTTGCGCTCGCGCGGAAATACGGCGCGCGCGTGATGGTGGACGACGCGCACGGCCTGGGCGTAATCGGCGAAGGCGGCCGCGGCACGGCGAGCTATTTCGGATTGGAGAACGAGGTCGACCTGATCATGGGCACGTTCTCGAAATCGCTGGCGAGCCTGGGCGGTTATTGCGTCGCGAGCGAAACGGTGATCGATTACATTCGCCACAATTCGCGGCCGTTTATCTTCTCGGCCTCGATTCCGCCGGCCTCGGCGGCCACGGCGCTGGCGGCGCTGAGATACATCCGCTCGCATCCGGAGCGCGTGGCGCGATTGAACGAGATTTCGAGCTACATGCGAAAGGGCCTTCAGGAAAAGGGCGTTCCGATCATCGAATCGATCACGCCGATCATTCCGATTTACACTTATTCGGTGGAGAATACGCTTTCGAAGGCGCGCGAGCTGTACGACGCGGGCGTGTATGTCAATCCCGTGCTCGCGCCGGCCACGCCGCCGGATCAGTGCCTGCTGCGCACGAGCTATATGGCCACGCTGACCGAGCCGCTGCTGGACGAGGCGATCGAGATCTTCGGAAAAGTCCTTGTGGAGGCGAAATAAATGAATCCCATTGCAATCGTAACCGGCGGAACGAGCGGCATCGGCCTCGCGACGGCGAACGCGCTGCGCGACTCGGGCGCGAGGGTGTATGTGCTCAGCCGCAGAAAGGCGGATTTGCCGGGACTGGAGCACATGATTTGCGATGTGTCCGACGAGGCGGCGGTTCGCGAAACGGTGAAGGAGATTGTTGCGCGCGAGGGGCGGATCGACATTCTCGTCAACAACGCGGGCTTCGGCATCTCGGGCGCGGCGGAATTTACCGAAAACGCGGACGCGAAGAAGCTGATGGACGTCAATCTCTTCGGCGCGGTGAACATGACCAAGGCGGCGCTCGCGCCGATGCGCGCGCAGGGCCGCGGCCGGATTGTGAATATCAGCTCCGTGGCCGCGCCGCTGCCGATACCGTTTCAGGCGTGGTATTCCGTGTCGAAGGCGGCGATCAGCGCGTATAGCGTCGCGGTATTCAACGAGGTAAAGCAATTCGGCGTGTCCGTATGCGCGATCATGCCGGGCGATATTCACACCGGCTTTACCGCCGCGCGCGAAAAGAGCGCCGCCGGCGACGACGTATATGCGGGCCGCATCGCGCGCTCCGTGGCCAAGATGGAGCGCGACGAGGAAACCGGCATGGACCCGGCGGTCGCGGGGCGATATATCGCGAAAATCGCGCGGAAAAAGCGCGTGAAGCCGCTGTATGCGATCGGACTGGAATACAAATTCTTCGTGCTGCTGTCGCGGATACTGCCGATTCGCACGATCGGCTGGCTGCTGGGGCTGCTGTATTCCGGCAAATGAGAAAATGCTCGAGAGGCGCAGAGCTTCTCGAGCGTTTTGGTTGTTGCCGTTGAATGGGAGAGTTCGAGAGGCGGGAAAGCTTCTCGAGCGTTTTGGTTGTTACCGCAAATAGGGAACGCTCGAGAGGGCCGGAGCCCTCTCGAATTACAATCGTACCCGGCGGCGTGTACGTCGGGGGCGGGCTTTTTTCGCGAAGGGAAATCCCATTTCCCGAGAGCGAAAAAAGATACCTTGCAGATTTTGCGCCCGGGGATTTCGTCAGAAATCCTAGCAAAATCTGGTAGGGGTGGCAGTGGCGGGGGAGCTTGCTCCCCCGTCCACATTTTATTCCGCCCCTGCGATGGCGAGCTCGCGCACGAGCAGCGACGGGCTGCCGAAGCGGCACAGGCCCGGGAAGCCGAGCTTCAAATCGCTGCCGACGGACTGGATCTCGCGCAGCAGCGCATAGAAATTGCTCGCCACGGTGATCTGGGCCACGGCCTCGGCGCGCTTGCCGCCGCGCACCGCAAAGCCCTTCGCGCTCAGCGAGAAATCGCCGCTGATCGGGTTCGCGCCGGCGTGCAGGCCCTGCAGTTCGGTAATCAGAAGGCCGTTTTCCATCTTCTCCATCAGCGCCTGCTGCGAGCATTCGCCGGGCATGAAATAGAAATTGCTCGGCGCGATTCCGAGGGCGGAATTGTAGCTGCGGGTGGCGTTGCCGGTGCTCTCCACGCCCTGCTTGTGCGCGGTTTTCAGATTGTGCATCAGCGTCGTGAGGCGGCCGGAATCGATGATCTTCTTTTCCCTCGCCCGAACGCCCTCGCCGTCGAACGGACGGGAGGCGGGACTGCCGGCGAGCAGCGGATTGTCCAGGAGCGTTACGCATTCGCTGGCGACCAGCTCGCCCTCCTTGTCCTTCAGAAGCGAAATGCCCTTCTGCGCGGAATCGGCGGAGAATACGCCCGTGAACGTGCGCAGCAGGCTGATGGCCGCGTCCGGCGCGAGAATGACCGGCGTGGCCGCCGACGGCGCGCTCTTCGGATTCAGGCCGTCCACCGCTTCAGCGACTGCCGCGCGCGCGGTTTTGTCCAGATCGATTTCCTCCGGCGCGTGAACGCAGAAGGTATCGCCGCCGGAATTGACCTGATCGCCCTCGCGCGCAATTACGGCGACATAGCCGCCGAGCGCATTGGCGCGGGCGCTGACATTCAGGCCCAGCGTATTGCGAATCAGCGTTTCCGTGGATTCGGAGAAGATCACGCAGCCGTCCACCTGCGTAATGCGCGGATCGGCGGCGAGCGCCTTTTTCTCGAGCTCGCGCGCCATTTCGATCTTTTCGGCGGAGGCGATCGTCTCGAGCGCGGGATTGAAGGTATCGACGGCCGGGTAATCCGCGTCGCCGGGATACAGGAACTGCTTGTCCGGATTCTCAATCAGCGCCACGTTCGTCTTTGCACCGTCCACAAGCTGGTCGATCGCGTCGCCGTCCAGAATCTGCGTGGACGCATAGCCCATTTTGCCGCCAATCAGGCCGCGGAAGCCGAGGCCGAGCGTGTCGGAGACGCTGTAGCGCAGGATTTCGCCGCGCAGCACGTCGGTTTCAAATTCGCTGGCGGCGGTGTAATAGACCTCGCACGCCTCGAAGCCCGCTTCCTTTGCGCGGGCGAACAGGGAATCGATAAACGAATTTACATTCATCTTAGCGCCCTCCTACGGTGATATCGGTCACGCGGATCATCGGCTGGCCGACGTTGGTCGGCACCGAGCCGCTGGACGCGCCGCACATGCCCTGCGCCATGCGCATATCCTTGCCGACGCGATCGATTTTCTTTAAGATTTCGCTGCCGCGGCCGATCAGCGTCGCGCCGCGCACCGGGCGATCGATTTTGCCGTCGCGAATGAGATAGCCCTCGCTGACGGCGAAATTGAATTCGCCGGTGATGGGGTTGACCGAGCCGCCGCCCATGCTCTTGGCATACAGGCCGTCGCCGCAGGTGGCGATGATTTCGTCGTTTTCATCCTTGCCGGGGGCGATGAACGTATTGCGCATGCGCGAGGTCGGCGCGAAGGTGTAGTCCTGGCGGCGGCCGCTGCCGGTCACGGGCATGTTCATGCGCCGCGCGTTCAGCCGGTCGATCATGTAGTTCTTGAGAATGCCGTTTTCAATCAGCGTAAGGCGCGTGGTGGGCGTGCCCTCGTCGTCGATGTTGGTCGAGCCCCATTCGTTTTCCATCGTGCCGTCGTCGATGGCGGTCACGATCGGGGAGGCGATCTGCGTGCCCAGTTTTCCGCAGAATTCCGAATTGCCGAATGCGACCGCCGCCGCCTCCAGCGAATGGCCGCACGCCTCATGGAAGATCACGCCGCCGAAGCCGTTGTCGATCACGACCGGCATTCTGCCCGCCGGACACGCCTCGGCGTTCAGCATTGTCACTGCGCGCTGCGCCGCTTTGATCGCATATTCCTCGACGTTTACGCGCGTTTTGAACAGTTCATAGCCCATCAGCGCGCCGGGCGCTTCCGTGCCGGTCTGGTTTTCGCCGTTGCCGGAGGCGATTGCCGCAATGCGGATGCGCGTATAGACGCGGCGGTCGGCGGTAAACAGGCCCTCGCTGTTTGCAATCAGGACCTCGCTGTCGCTGTCGGCAATCGACGCGCGCACCTGGCCGATCACGGGGGAGACGCTCTTGGCCGCCACCGACGCGCGGCGCAGAAGCTCGGCCTTGCTCGCGCCCGGAACGTCCATCGGAAGCTCCTGGAAGGCGTGAATATTGCGGCCGTAGGAGCCGGTCAGATGCACATCGCGCGATTCGTTTCCGGTGCCGACCGCGTCCGCCGCGCGCTCCGCGGCGCGCAGAAGGCCGGAAAGCGAGGTGTCGTTCGTGTAAACATACACCGAATTCAGGCCCTTGAACACGCGAATGCCCGCGCCGTGCGCGCGGCCGGTTACCGCGTCCTCAATGCGGTCGAACGACATCGAAAGCGCGCTCGAGCGCTCGTCCTGAAGGAAAATCTCGGCGAAATCGCCGCCGGTTTTCATGGCTGCTGCCAATACGGCCTCCGCTGTTTTTTTCTGAATCATGCCCGTCCTCCTTTAAGAAAATCGCTTCTGCAGTTCCTCGAACCGCTCGTGCGTGATCAGCGCGTCGCGATCCGTGCCCTGCAGCTTCACGATATATGTCCAACGCCCGTAGGGCGATATGGAGTCGATTCGATTGAGATTGACGATATAGCTCTTGTGCGAGCGGAAGAACGTCTCCTGCGGCAGCCGCGCCTCGATTTCGGAAAGCGCGTCGCCGGTCACGTATCGCCCGCCGCCCTCGGTATACAGCACGCTCGCGCGCTCCTCGCGTTGAACGAGCAGAATATCTGCGAAATTCAAAAAGCTCAGCCCGTCGCGATGCTTGAGCATCATGCGGCCGGTGGACGCGATCGGGGTCGGCTTCGGCGCTTCCGCGGGCGCGCTCTGCGCGGTCAGCCGTTCGCGAATCAGCTTGAGCGTATTCAGCGCGCGCTCGGTGCGGAAGGGCTTGACCAGATAGTCGAACGCGTACACCTCAAACGCGCTGCGCATGTATTCCTCGTGCGCGGTGGCGAACACCAGCACGGTGCGCGGGTCGCGATCCTGAATCACGCGCGCGCAGTCGATTCCGGACATGCCCGGCATTTCCACATCCATCAGGATCACCTGGGGGTGCGTCTGGTCGTACAGCCGGAGCAGCTCGTCGCCGTCCGCGGCCTCGCCCGAAAGCAGATAGCCCTCCGAGCGCTCGACCAGCAGGCGCATCACCGTGCGCATGCCGGGATCGTCGTCCGCGATCAATATGCGAATGGGTTCCATGAAGCCTCCTATAGAAATGCATTTGTGGCGGGGAAACTACTTTCCCCGCCACTGCCACCCCTTTGACAGTCTCCGCTAGGATTCCTACGGAATCCCCGGGCGCGGAGCCTGCAAGGAATCTTTTTTCGCTCTCGGGAAATGGGATTTCCCTTCGCGAAAAAAGCCCGCGCCCACCGTACACGCCGCTGGGCTCG
>CAKUKM010000065.1 GCA_934663595.1 uncultured Clostridia bacterium
TTTATGGTGCCATAGCCAAGTGGTAAGGCAAAGGTCTGCAAAACCTTCATTCCCCGGTCCGAATCCGGGTGGCACCTTGAAAATTAGGGCACTTCGCGCAATGCGGAGTGTTCTTTTTTGTGCGATTTAGTCAATGATCTTTCGCATTTCTTCAAGGGCATCGCCGTAGAGATGGATGTAGACGTTGTACGTTATTCCCACATCGGCGTGTCCAAGCAGTTTTGACAGAATCTTAATATTTGGGGATTCTTTGCAAGAGTGCTGGAGAATGCTATAATAGAATTGCGCCTGAGAGGACTGGCGAGGTAGTAAATTTCGTTGCGACTACGCGCCGATGGTAGGACAGGGGAAACCCGAGAGATGCGGGAGAGGCGACGCCCGCCGCTGGTCTGTTAGGCGCAAAGCCCTTGAGGTGGTAAATCTCGCGGCGACCACACGCCGATGGTATAGACAGGGGAAACCCGAGAGATGCAGGGGAATGCCGCGCCTGCCAAGGGCTTATAAATGCGAAGAGAGCGTATGAATGGGTCTTCGTTGAGCAGAGCCGGTATCGGATCATGGCCGGGTTGATGAGGGCTTTTGCAGGAATTGTTTAAATAGTGAGCCGCCATAAGGCGCTCTTGCTATCGGAATCCAAAAATCCAGTTGCTTCACCTATGAGAAAGAGAAATTATGATATGAATATCACGGTACAACAGGCGCAGGAACTTAAGCGCCTTCTTCCGGATGAAGCTGATACGCTTCTTGCATCTAATGACGCAATGGATATTTTGGATGCGTTGGATGATCTGTATATCGAGCTTCTTGATGATGATTATGAGCCAACTGATGCAAGCCGCAAATGTGAAAGGTTGCGAGATCAAATCCATTGGAACAATTTTCATAAGGATTAAATCAATGTCTCTTTCAAACGACAAAACCGCCGGCGGAATCACAGGTAGGCGATTCCGCTGGCGGTGATGGTTACATTTCCTTCGATTTGAACGGTGAATCGGCCGCCGGAATGCTCCGCGCGCACGGCAATTTCGCCGCCGGGCTGGCGAATGGTTCCGGAAAACGCGCCCGTTCGCAGCGCGTTGCGGCAACCGATCGCCGCGGTGCCGCTGCCGCAGCCGCGCTCGCGGACAATCGTGTTCGGGCCGGGCACATATACGACCGGCTCGATGGCGAGCGCTTCTTCATCGTAGAGCAGCGCGCCCAGCGCGTCCGCCCGGGCGACGGCGTTCCAATCGCGAATGCGCCGCTCGATTTCCTCGAGCGTCATGCCCGCGCTTTTTTTGAAAATCAGATGCGTGATGCCCGGGAGCACGACCGCGTCCACGGCCAGATTCCCGGAATCCGTATTCAGATTCAGCTGCTCGATGCGCTCCGCGCCCGGCATTTGCACACGGCCGCGATAGCTTTTGCCCGTTCGCGCAATGCCGACGGTGACGATTCCATCGGCGCCGGAGACCTCGAGCGGGTATTCGGCCGACGCGCCGTAGGGGAGAGCGTCGCGCCACGCGAGGTATGCGCCCGTCGCCATCGACGCGTTGCCGCAGAATTCGCCGCCCATCATCTGAAGGCGCGCGCGCGCCGTCTGCGACGGCTCCAGAAAGCCGACCTGCTCGCCGCCGACGCCGTCGTAGCGCAGCAGCTGCGCCGCAATTTCCGGCTGCGACGCGCGCGGAACCTGCGTGAGCACCAGAATGGTCACGTTCTGCGTCGGGCTCGTTTTGATGAATTGAATGTCCATATCAGTTAAACCTGCTCAGGAATTGAATCGTGCGCTCGTGCGCGGGGTTGTTGATGATCGCGTTCGGGTCGCCCTGCTCGACGATTACGCCGCCATCCATGAAAATTACGTGGTCGGACACGTCGCGCGCAAACGCCATTTCGTGCGTGACGATCACCATCGTCATGTGCTCGCTTGCCAGATCGCGAATGACCTTCAGGATTTCGCCCGTCAGCTCGGGATCGAGCGCGCTCGTCGGCTCGTCGAAGAACAGGATCTTCGGGCGCATCGCCAGCGCGCGCGCAATCGATACGCGCTGCTGCTGGCCGCCGGAGAGCTGATAGGGATAGGCGCTTTCCTTACCCGCGAGGCCCATTTTTTTCAGAAGCTCGCGCGCCGTTTCATAGACCTCGTCCTTCGGGCGCTTTTGAATCAGCATCGGCGCCTCGGTGATGTTTTTGAGCACGCTGTAATGCGGAAAGAGATTGAAATTCTGGAATACCAGCCCGAAGCAGCCGCGGATTTCCTTCAGCGTCGCGCTCGGCGCATAGACCGCGCGGCCGTTTTCGTCCGAAACGGCCTTTTTACCCATATACAGAAGCTCGCCGCCGTCCATCGTTTCCAGAAGCGTCGCGCACCTCAGCAGCGTGGATTTGCCGCTGCCGGACGGGCCGATGATCGATACGACCTGGCCCTCGCTTACGGAGAGGGAAATGTCCTTCAGCACGCTGTTTTCGCCGAACTGCTTGCGGCAGTGGCGGATTTCCATGATGTTCATTGCCTTTCCCCCTTACCGATAGTAGTTCAGCCTGCGCTCCAGGCGCGTCATGACGAAATCGACGATTCCGTTGAACAGGAAATAGAACACGCCCGCAATCAGAAACGGCATGAAGCTCGATTCCGAATTGGAAATCGTTTTGCCGATCGTGAACATCTCCTGATAGCCCACGGTGAACGCCATCGACGTATCCTTGACCAGCGTGATCACCTCGTTTGTGATCGACGGAAGAATCCGCTTGATCACCTGCGGCAGGATGATGCGCATAAACGTCTGCGCGCGGCTGTAGCCGAGCACCTCCGCCGCCTCGTACTGGCCCTGCGGCATGGATTCAATGCCGCCGCGATAGATCTCGGCAAAATAGGCTGCATAGTTGATCGCGAAGCCCGCGATGATCGGAACCAGCTTGTTCCGCGCCACGCCGACGCCCAGCGACAGGCCGAACTGCGATTCCAGAAATTTGGAAATGTAATACGGGCCGTAGGTCACCGCCAGCAGCTGCAGCATCAGCGGCGTTCCGCGCAGAATCGAAATCAGCGTGCGCGTAATTCCCCGCAAAACGCCGATTTTCGACCGCCGCAGCAGCGCCATCAGCACGCCCAGCGGCAGCGAAAACGCGAGCGTTAAAAAGAATATCGCGAACGTTCTGCCCAGACCCGTCGCCATTTTTTGAATCATCGTAAGCGTCGTCATTTCTCATTCTCCTGTGCGCGGAAAAAGGGCTATCGCATGCGGATAACCCGTTTTCCGGTTGGTTTCTTTCCTATTATACCATGAATGGATTTACTTGGCCAGACACATCGAGGCGGTTTCCAGGCCGTATTTTTCCGCGAGGGACAGATACGTGCCGTCTTCGACGAGCTTCATGAACGCGTCCTCGACCTGCTGCATCATTTCGGCGTCGTCCTTGCGGAAGCAGATGCCGTATTCCTCCGAAGCAATCGATTCATCGAGCATCTTGTAATCGTCGCCGTACTGCTGAATCTTCGCCGCCGCAACCGGATAGTCGATTGCAATTGCATCGATCGAGCCGGCCGCAAGCTCGGTAAAGCAGACGTTGTAGTTCTCGAAGCGCACCGGCTCGCCGCCGTCGAACGTGGCCGCCAGCTCCGCCTGATCGCCCTGCAGCAGCAGATCCGCCGAGGTGCCCAGCTGCACGCCGACCACCTTGCCCGCCAGATCGGCCAGCGATTCAATGCCGCTGTCGGACTTGACGAGAATCATCTGCGAATTGTCCGCATAGGCCATCGAAATCGAATACGCTTCCGGATCGAGCACGTCGATCGTCAGGCCCGACCAGATGCAGTCGATCTCGCCCGAATCCAGCGCAATCAGCTTCGTGTCCCAGTTGATCGGCACGATTTCCAGATCCCAGCCGAGAATGCCGCACACCGCCGTCGCCATTTCCACGTCGTAACCGGTATAGTCGCCGTTTTCGTCCATATAGCTGTACGGAGGATACTCCGCGTCGATGCCCATCTTGAACGTCTCCGCACAGGCCGCCGAGCACAGCGTCATCAGAAATACCAGCGCAATCGCAATCGTCTTTTTCATTTTTGAGTTCCTCCGTTCGTTGGTTTGTGATCATAGTTTAGCACTTTAGTATAGTGATGTACTAGCATAATTGCTTTGAATTTGGATTGAGTTTGAGTAAATCGGGGGCGGGGGAAAATTCGTAAAATTCACAGAGAGCCGACACAAACGCAAAGAATGTATGCTATAATACAATTGCATTTTCTGCGGCGGAGGCGCTCCGCTCAATGAACTGATAGAAGAAAGAAGGAATGCAAGCATGCGATCTCGCAAGGGCAGCTATGAGATGGACATGACCAGCGGGCCGATTCTCCCCAAGGTGCTGCTTTTCTCCGTTCCGCTGATGCTTTCGAGCGTGCTGCAGCTGCTGTTCAACGCGGCGGATCTGGTGGTGGTCGGGCGCTTTGCGGCGGACGGCAGCTCCGCGCAGGCGGCAGTCGGCTCCACGGGCGCGCTGATCAACCTGATCATCAACCTGTTTCTGGGCCTGTCGATCGGCACGAACGTCGCCGTCGCGCGCTATTACGGCGCGGGCCAGCACAAGGACGCGTCCGAATCGGTCAATACGTCGATCACCATCAGCTTCATCGGCGGCCTGATTCTGGCGGTGTTCGGCTTCCTGTTTGCGGAGACGTTTCTGGTCTGGATGGGCTCGCCGGACGACGTGCGGCCGCTGGCGACGGTCTACGTCAAAATTTATTTCATCGGCATGCCGTTTAATATTCTGTACAACTTCGGCTCCGCGGTGCTGCGCGCGGTGGGCGATACGCGCCGGCCGCTGATCTTCCTGGCGATCGCGGGCGTGACGAATGTGATTCTGAACGTCATCTTCGTGGCGGCATTTAAGATGGACGTTGCGGGCGTGGCGCTGGCGACGATCATTTCGCAGGCGATTTCGGCGATTCTGGTGCTGCTGTGCCTGATGCGCGCGCAGACGTCGATCCGCTTCGACGCGCGCAAGATGCACGTTTACAAGGATAAGCTGATCGAGCTGGCGCGCATCGGCCTGCCGGCGGGCCTGCAGGGCACGCTGTTCTCGCTTTCGAACGTGCTGATTCAGTCCACGGTCAACAGCTTCGGCAAGATTGAAATCGCGGGCAGCGCGGTTTCGTCGAACATCGAGGGCTTCATGTACGTCAGCATGAACTCGATCTATCAGGCGGCGATTACGTTTACCAGCCAGAATGTCGGCGCGCGCAAGCATCGCCGCATTCGCCAGATTTGCTTAACGACGGTGCTGGTCGTATCGGCGATCGGCCTCGCGCTGGGCGGAATCGCGATGCTGTTCCGGCACCAGCTGATCACGATTTACAACAAGGACCCGCTGGTGATGGAGCGCGCGATCGTCCGCCTCGAGATTTTCGCCGCGACCTATTTCACCTGCGGCGTGATGGACGTGATGTGCGGCATGCTCCGCGGCCTGGGCAGCACGATCATACCGATGATCGTATCGCTGCTCGGCGCGTGCGCGTTCCGAATTTTCTGGATTTACTGCATCCTGCCGTTCGACCGCACGCCGTTTATGCTGTATATTTCGTATCCGGTCTCGTGGGTGCTCACGGCGTCGATTCACTTCCTATGCTATCTGCACCTGCTCAAGCGCTTCCCGATCGAAGCGGAGGAGTTGTCGAGCGTGAAAGCGTAAAATAAAAGAAGAAAGCCAGCGTGTCAAAGCGCTGGCTTTTCCCATTTGCCGGCAAACGCCGCGCGATACCGGTTTCATAGGGGGAGATTTGATCAAGCCCCGGGCGAAACTGTTTTGCTGGGCATAGTTCTGGTTCTTTATTGTGCCGCGGCAAATGCATGTCTTGCCGCAATAATGTAGATTCAATTTCTTAGGCACAGTTTCGTTTTGTCAGCGATGGGGAAGTGCGCGGCACTTGCTGAGCATGGACTTGAGTCGCGCAATACCGGTTCTGCGGGGGCGAGATTCGATCAAGTCCCGGGTAAGACTGGTTTGTCGGGCATGGTTCTTAGTGTGCCGCGGCAAACGCACTTTTTGCCGCAATGTAGGTTTAGTTTCTTGGGGGCAGCTTCGGATTGTGGGCGAAAAGGGGAGTGCGCGGCACTTGCTGAGTATGGGCGAGAGTCGCGCAATACCGGTTCTGTGAAGGCGAGATTCGATCAAGTCCCGCGTAAGACTGTTTTGCTGGGCTTGGGGTTCTTATTGAGCCGCGGCAAACGCCCGTATCGCTGTAATGCAGATCCAATTCCGTGGGCACAGCTTCGGTTTGCGAGTGAAAGGGGAGTACGCGGTACATGTCGGACATGGACTCGATTGTTAAAAAATGGATTTTTTGAAATACCCTCTAGACAAATAGGGGATACTGTGCTATAATATCTAATGTTGACGCGATGAGCGTGCCAATGTAGCTCAGTTGGTAGAGCAGCCGATTCGTAATCAGCAGGTCGGGGGTTCAAGTCCCTTCATTGGCTCCAT
>CAKUKM010000066.1 GCA_934663595.1 uncultured Clostridia bacterium
GTTGTCCGGTGCAATTTGTGGTGCTATGGGAACCCGTTACCGCTTCGAACTACATAAGATTTTGAGTCGCTTCCCGACTCAAAATCGTGCGATCAAGCGCGGCAGCAGCTGGCTGTCGGCCCTGCCGACCGCGGCAGCAATTGGCTGGCGGTTCTACCACCCGACTTTAGTGGGGGGTTTGGAGAGGGAGGGGAGAAAAATGGTCAGGAAATCGTAGGTCTTCATCGCGAGGGATTCGGTGTTGTCGCAGGGGTGGAACGCCAGCTCCTCCGTGTCGTATAGCGCCGCATCCATCAGTACGCGCACGCGATCTTCAGCGTCAAAGATCAGACCCATCGGGCTTACCGCACCGGGATAGGTCGAGAGCAGGAGCGCCATGTCGGATTCATTTGCAAAGGAGAGCCGCGCCGTGCCCGCCTGCCTGGAGATTTCCGAGGTGACAAAATGCGCCTCCGGCGGCGCCAGATATAGGCAGAATACATTGCGACGCTTCGTGGTGAGAAAGTAATTCTTGCATTCCGTCGCGCCCAGAGCCGCGCTCACGGCCGCGCAGTCCGCCATCGTGGCTGCGGGCGCGTGCTTCAGCGTCCGATAAGCGATGCCCAGAGAATCCAAATAGGCGTATACCTGGTTGCGTATCTGCTCCGTGTTCATAAACGCCTTAAATCCTTTCCCCGCAAAAGCAGCGGCAGCGTCTGGCTGCGATCCAGCAGGCGCGAGGCCACGCGTTCGCCATAGCGCTCCTGCAGCTGCACCGGCGTCAGATTCGTCGCAATGACCGTGTGCCGCTTGTTCGCCATGCGCTCGTTTAAAAGCGTGAATAAGTATTCCACCGTGATGTTCCGCATCATCGGCTCCGTGCCCAAATCGTCGATCAGCAATAGCGGCGCCTCGAGCAGCGAAGAAAATCCGTCGAACGATTCATCGCTGCCAACGTGCTGCTTGCGCATCGCCTCGAACAGCTTGAACGCCGTTACGCGCACCGCGGATAGCCCGCGATCGGTCACGCGCGCGTAAATGCAGTTCAGCAGGAACGTCTTGCCCAAACCGCCCGCGCCCGTCAGAAGCAGATTGCGGCATTTCGAATCGGGAAATTCGTTCGCATACGCCTCGCAAAGCTCCCGCGCGCGCGCCATCTGCGCCCGCTGCCCGTCCTCTTCCGGGAATCGATTTAAATTAAAGGCCGCAAAATTCTGCTCGTCTACGCCCGCCATCGAGCCGTCCTCGTGCTGCAGTGTCCGCAGGCGCGCCTCAAAGCAATCGCAGAATCGGGCGGGCGCGTCGCCCACATACCCGGTGTCGCGGCAAATCGGACAGCGATAGCGCATTTCGAGGGAATCTTCCTCCAGCCCGAGCGCCTTTAAGCGGCGACGGATCTCCGCGTTGTTCGCAATTCCCTGATTGCGCATTTTTTCCGCCGCCGCCGTGCGTGCCTCCTGCGTCGGGAGCGATAGAATCGTGCGCATCGTGTTCAGCGCGAGCGAAACATTGTCTGCGCGCAGACGGGCGATCTCGGGATCGCGCGCTTCCGCCTCGCGCGTGCGCGCATTCAGCTCCGCATCGTCCGCCGCGCGCTGCCGGGCATAGTCCTCCAGCAGATTCCTGACATATTCAGAACGGGTCATAGCATTGCCCTCCATGATTGGTTGATAGCCGTCAATCGGTGATTTCCGGATCGCCGACGCTTTCGTTGCCCAGATAAAACGGGCGCGGAAGGCCCGCATGCAGATTCATGATCGCGCGGCGCAGTCTGGACGGATAGAGCGGCGCTGCGTTCAGCGTGGCGATGGGCAGCCATTCAAAGCCCAGCTGATTCTGATCGGCATGCGTCGCCCTTCCGGTCTCTCCGAGATAGTCGCACAAAAACACGATATCGACCCGGTGGTGCGGCTCGCCCTGCGCGCCTTCAATGATGAACGCGGCTTCCTTCGCCCGAACCGAGACGCCGGTTTCTTCGGCAACCTCGCGCTCCGCGGCATTCGGCAGCAGCTCGCCCGCGCGCTGTCCGCCGCCCGGCATGATGAAAAACATTCCGTCCCGGTCGCGCACCCGGATCGCCAGCATGCGGCCGTTTTGAATGACCAGCGCCTTTGCCGAAACGCGGATGCTCCTGCTCATCGGCCGGTTTTTCGCGTGCCGTCGTCGTTAAACGTCCGCTTCAGCGCCGCCTCCGCCGGGAAGAGAGAGACAATCAGCGCCGCGCACTGGACGAGCAGCAGCGCGCTTGCAACCGCGCCGATCGTCGCCGAATCGCTGCGATAGAACGGAATTGCAATCAGCGCGGAGAGGATCAGCATGCTCCACCCCAGCTTCCACCAGAGCCGCCCGCAATAATCGTGGGCGAATTTCCACGTGTCCATGTTTTTCATCGAGCGCGTCGTCCGGTAGCCGAGCAGCGCGTTGATGCGCTTGGGACAGTGCTTCCACATTGCCCAGCCGGCGATGATCACAATTGCGGGAACCAGCAGATCAAACAGGAAAAGAGACATCGCATTCGCCTCCTAATTGAAGAAGCTATTTGTTTTCGCCGTCGGTCAGATCCACAAAGAAGCCCTCGAAATCCTTTTCGGTGTAGGTGCGCTGCTCGTAATTGAGCGCGGGATTGGATTCCGGGGCGCGCTTGCCGTGGCTTTCGTGCGCCGCGCGCGCGGATTCCACATCCGAAACGCCCGCCCTTTTCCATTCCGAAAGGAGCTTGTCCATGTATTTGATCGGAAGCTGCATGCCGCGCGCACACTCCGCCGCATAGCGAATCAGATCCTCGGAATATTCCTTTTCCCATTCGGAATAGCGCGCGAGATCGTCCATCTGCGGCCGGCGATCGGTTCCGCAGAGCTCCAGTATGCCGCGCACGGCCTCGAGCGTGCGATTCATATCGCGCACATAGGCCTCGGCCGCCGCGCCGGTGAACAGCTTCATGCCCGCCCATTTGTCGAGCATCCATTCCAGTTCCTCGAAGCGGCGCTTGTTTTTGCGATTGCACTGCACGGCGGCGAAGCGAATCGCCTCCGGCTCAAAGCCGCGCGCGAGCATTGCGCCGTAGCTGCGCACCTGTTCGGGCGAGGGCGCGGGGCACGTCGGGCCCATCAGCTCGCGCAGCACGCTCTTTGCGCCCTCGAACAGCTCGCCCTCGCCCAGGCGCTTCGTTTCGAGAATGGAATTCAAATAGCTCAGCGACGGCGTGCGCGATTTGGTCGTTTCTGCGCACGCGTTCAGGATCTCGTCCTCCGAAAAATGCCATTCGCTCACCCATACGGAAACGAGCTTCAGCTCGTCCATCGTGGGCGTGCGGCGAATCGACAGGCGCTTGAGCACGGCGTTTGTGATTTTTTCGACGTTTCCATCGATTTCGAGCGCGCGCTCCACATCCTCCAGGCTGCTGATTCCGCGCTCGGCCCACGCCGCGGCCTGCTCGTTGACCTTTTTGAAAATGCGCGCGGGATCGGGATTCTTCGATCGCGTTTTCTGAATCTGCGCCTCGACCATGCGCACCACCGCGTCCTGCGAGAATTTCAGGATCGTGAGCCAGTCGTAGGCCAGGCCGTACTGCTTCGGGCCGATCAGATTGCCGCCGCCGAACAGCGCCTGCAGCCGCGCGTTGAAATCGCGGTAGGCGTAATAATCCGCGTCCATCGGGTCGCTCGCGCGCTCGGAGCGCATCGAGAGCAGCTGGTACGTCGGCGGCTGATCGGTCATTCGGCATACCAGTCCCTGGCGCTCCCAATAGGTCATCGCGTTGTAAACCGCGTCCGCCGTCATGTTCAGCGCCGCCGCCATTTCCTCCAGCCCGCCGCCCAGCTCGGGGTGCAGGCTCAGCATGCGTGCGTACAGATACACGCGCAAAAAGCCGTCCGGCGCGGTCGGCAGGTATTCCAGCAGGAACAGGTTTTCAACGGGCGTTACATCAAACATCGCCGCGCTCTGGGCAAAACTGCAAAACGGCATGGCAATCCCTCTTTCGTTCGATAGAATAATGATACCACAGATCGGTTTTCTTGGCAACCGCGCAATGAAGAGCGGCGGACCCGAAGCGCGCTCGAGATTGCTATTTTGGCCAATCGAGGATATAATCAAAGCATGGAGGTGATGAAATGTCTATTTCGGGAATCTGCGCGTATCTGATTCGCGCGCTCGCGTTTGCCGCTGCGGTGGGCGCAATCTACTGTCTTGCGCTCCGGATTTGCAAAAAGCGGATAAGGAAAACGGGCCTGCTGTGTGTAATGTATCTCTCCGCGGTCACGGAAATTATCGCGCTGCGCTTCGGCATGCCGCCGGTGGAGCGCGAGCTGCAGCTCATGCCGCTGGAAACGACGCTCTCGGCCCTTCGGGCGGGCGCATGGCCGTTTATTTATCATGTCGGCGGAAATCTCGCGTGGTTCGTGCCGCTCGGAATTTTCATTCAGCTTCGCTTCCCCGATCGCAATCCGCTCCGCGCGCTGGGACTGGGCGCGCTGCTGTCCGCCGCGCTGGAGGCGCTTCAGTTCGCGCTGTCCACCGGCATGACGGATATCGACGACGTTTTCCTCAATGCATTGGGCGCGCTGCTGGGCGCGTGCGCGGTGCGAATTCTGCGCCGATAAGGGCTTTTGCGTTCTGAATCGCCTGCTTTACGCATACAATGATACTGCAATAAGCGCAAAACGGATTGCGCGGCTGGGCTCGTTACGCGCGAGGAAATCTTCGATTGGAAGTATATTCTGAGCACACGGCGCGCATACTCTGTATCATCAACGCAGTTTGGAGGGGATCCTATGGAGCAGGCGATGCCCAGGACCGGCCGGCATTCCGGTTGGAGCGAAAAAGAGAATCAAATGTTGTGGGAAACGGCGGACGAGGCGCAGCAGCAGGGTCTGCCGCTGAAGGCCGTATTCGAGCGGGTTGCCGAACAGACCGGCCGCCGGCCCAACAGCATTCGGAATTACTATTATGCCCAGGTGCGCCAGCGCGAGGACGCGGATCGGCATCCCGCGCGCTTCGTGCCCTTCGCGCCCGAAGAGGTCGAATGGCTGATGGAGCAGGTGCTGATTGCCCGCGCCGCGGGCCAGAGCGTGCGCTCGTGTTTGCAAAAGCTGTCCGGCGGCGACCACAGCCTGATGCTGCGCTATCAGAACAAATACCGCGCCGTGGTCAAGAGCCGGCCCGATTACGTGCGCGGCATCGTCTCGCGCCTGAACGATCAGGGCGTCGCCTGCGATACGCCGACGGTGAATCATCGCGCGCACGCGGACGTCGCCGCCGCCTGTGATTCATTGAATCAGGAGGCGCGGCGCTCGGGAGAACCGGAGCTCGTTCGCGCGTGCGAAACGCTCGTCCGATGCCTGCGCGACCGAAGAGCGCCGGAAACGGAGCTCAAAAGCGCCGTAGAAGCGCTGATTGGGCCGATAAAAGCCTTCGTCGCCTGCCCGAGGAACGAGAGAATCGAAAATCTGGACGCCTTCTGCGGAGAAATGATCGAAAAGGTAGGCGCATTGGAAACCAAAATCCCCGTCAGCAGCAGAATCGAATAAGGAACCGCGCATCGAAGATCATCCCTCGATGCGCGGTTTTATAAATGAAGAGATCAAGCAAAAGCGATCATTAAAAACCATTCGTTCCGCAAGCAAAGCACGCGAAAAAACAGGAACCAAACAAAGCGAATCGAGTCGCTACCCGACTCGATTCGCGTCAAATTGGGAACAGAGTAAGCTTTGCACGCAACCCAGATTTTGAGTCGCTACCCGGCTCAAAATCGCCCCGACCAAGCGCGGCAGCAAGCGACAGACGGTTCCACCGCCAGGGCGCAAGCCGCCACCACGGCGGCGCCGCGACCGGTAAATTGGGAACAGCGCGCCGCTTCGAACAAAGCCAGATTTTGAGTCGCTATCCGACTCAAAATCGCCCTGACTAAGCGCGGCAGCAAGCGGGTCAGGGCTCAGCCCTGAAACAGAGGACTTTGCGGTCGTGGGGGAGTGTGGTCTCGGAGGGGCGGGATTGACGACAGCGATCGGTCGCGTAGGGACAGCGGGCGGCAAATTTGCAGCAGGTTAGAGAGTATTCCTTTTCTTCCAGATCGGGCATTACCATGCTCTCGTCCCACTTGTCGCCAACGCGCGGAATCGCATTCATCAGAAGCTCCGTGTACGGGTGCGCCGGATC
>CAKUKM010000067.1 GCA_934663595.1 uncultured Clostridia bacterium
ACGACGCGCTCCATATGTTCGATAAAGGAACCATAAATTCTGGGGTCGATTTTGCCGATGGGAAACGCGGCGTCAAGCGTAAGTCTGGCGGCTCTCTTTTCCATGGGTGTCACTCCTTCGTCGGCTGCATTGCCGTTTTCTTGGTTGTAATATATCAAAATGATGGCAGATTTACAATATAGACGGTTGCAATTTTATATAAAACGATTGCTCTACGCCCATTGTGCAATGAATTTATTTTACTTTATGGAATAGGAATGCTATAATTTTTCCAGCAGGCCGGCAAAGAAGGAGTATGTATGAAGGAAAAAGGAAAGAAGCGCAAGCTTTCGCTGTTGCTCACGATCTGTATAATGTTGTTTTTATTGTGCATGGTTACGTGCGTGGCGGTTTTCGGCGTCGTGACCAACCAGACGCATCGGATGCTGGTTGAAAACGCCGGCGAGGATCTGATCGATACGGCGAACGAGGCGATTTCGGGATTGGAAAAGCAGCTGGCGGTGCTGAAGGACCGGCTTTTGTATTTGACGGAGAACAACCGCATCATTTCCTATCTGAAATATTATGACGAACAGGCGCCCCTGACGCGGTACAATATGGAGCGCTCGATTCAAAACCTGATCGAAAACGCCGCGTTTCTCGATTCGATGACGCTGGATATCCTGATCATGAATCGGCAAACGGTGCTGAACAACATGAAATGGGGCACTCTGGATCCGGGTTTTCCCGATACGGAGCCGGAATGGTATCTCAGGATGGAAGCGGACCCCAAATTTCAGGTATTCGTGGTCAATCTGTCGTTTTATAAAAACAGCCGCCTGTCCAATATGAACGCCGTGGGCATGGGCCTTCCGGTATTCAGCTACGACGGCACCTATGTGGGCGCGGTATTTCTGTTTCTGGATGCGGAAGCGCTGCGCGGCATTCCGCTGGGCAGCAAGGAGATCAAGAGCGACGAGGCGTATTATCTCGTGAATTCCAAGGATGAAATCATCGTTTCGTTCTCCTCCGAGGGCGACGATTCGATTGCGCCCGCGCGCCTTGGCGATCTTCCGCTTCTCTCGCTTCAGACGTTCTGCGGCATGTCCAACGACGTGCTGCTGAATATGGACGAAGTCTGGGTGGAGGCGGAGGTCTTCAACAACGATTGCCGAATCATTGCCTATCGCTCGCTCATGGGCATTCACGAGCAGCTGAGCGCGCTGAAGATTCGCGATATCGCGATCATTCTGATGACGACGCTGCTCACCTGCCTTCTCTTCGCGGGCGTTTACCTCTTTCTCAACAAGAAAATGCACGCATATCTCGAATACCTCGTGGAAATCGAGACGTTCAACGCGCAGCCCAAGGAAATGCTGTTTCAGGAGGCGGATGACCTCGCGCAAAAATTCCATCATCTGGTCAAGGATCTGCGCACCGCCACCGAGCGCAACTACACCTATGAACTGGAGCACAGCCGGATGCGCCTGGACACGCTGATTGCGCAGATCAACCCGCATTTCCTGTTCAACACCCTGCAATTCCTTCAATCGGAAATCATGTATGGCGATCGCAAGCGGGCAAACGGCATGCTGCTTTCGCTGAGCAGGCTCTTCCGCTTTTCGCTCGATACGAAGGAATATGTATCGACCGTTCAGGAGGAAATCGCGTTTACCAGGGATTATTTGAGCATTTGCCAGCAGTGCTATGCCGGCCAGCTGGATGTGCGCATCGAGGTCGATCCGGAGCTCTATCCATTGATCGTTCCGAAATTTTTCATCCAGCCGATTGCCGAAAATTCCATTAAGCACGGCTTCGGGGGCACTCCGTATCAGGGAAGTCTGTCGATTCTCGGCAAGCGCGACCGCGACACGATTGTCTTTACCATTGAAGACAACGGCCACGGCATTTCTCCGGCGGCGCTGGACGAATTGCGTGCATCCATCGACGGCATCAAAAAGGAAAACGGATCCCGGCCCAGGATCGGCCTTGCGAATATTCGCCAGCGGCTGAAGCTGTTCTTCGGGGAGCGCTTTTCGATGTGGATTGAATCGGATGAGAATCGCTTCTTCCGAGTAACGATTGTCATTCCCGTAATTACCAGCGATCAAAGGCCATGAGCAGGGAGGAATCAACATGAAACGATGTGTTCTCGGCGTCGATATGGGCTCCACCAACACCAAGGCGATCGCCTCCGACCTGGAGGGCCGCCAGATCGCATATGCCAGCCGCCGCACGCAGATGCACAGCAGCCGGCGCGGCTTTTACGAATACGATCTGGAGGAAATGTGGGAAAGCGCGCTCGCGTGTCTGAAGGAGGTCGCCGAACAGATTTGCGATTGGGAGGTATGCGCCATCGGCGTTTCATCGCTGGGCGAAACGAACGTGCTCGCCGATGCGGAGGGAAAGCCGCTCCACCGGGCGATTGCATGGTTTGATCTGCGCGCCGCGGAACAGGAAAAGCGCGTGCGGGCGCTCCGCTCCGATCGCGAAATATACCGGCGCTCCGGGCAATTCCTGTCCCCCAAATTCGGCCTGTGCAAGCTGATGTGGATTCTGGATTCAGAGCCGGAGCTGCTTCTTCGCGCGAAACACTTCTTCAGCGTTGAGGATTTTATTCTCCATCGCCTCTCCGGCGCCGCCGCGACGGACGCTTCCATTGCGTCGCGCTCGCTTTGCTATGACATTCGAAAGCGCCAATGGGATGCGGAGCTTTTAAGCGAACTGGGCATTCCCGCCGGGCTCTTCCCCGAGGTGCTGGAGGGCGGAAGCGTTGCCGGGACGCTGCTTCCGGAGGTCGCCCGCTTCTGCGGTCTGCGGAGCGGAATTCCCGTTTGCACGGGCGGACATGATCATGCGTGCGCGCTCGTGGCTTCCGGCGCTTATCGGCAATCCTCCGTTCTGGATTCCATGGGGACCTCGGAAACGACGATCTGCGCGCTGAAAACGCCGGTGGACGAAGCGCAGGGATTTGCAAACGGCATCTGCTGCTATCCGCATTTCGGGCAAAAGCCGTATCGCGCGATTACGTCGATGCAGGCGTGCGGCGCTTCGGTGGAATGGTTTCTTCGCGCATTTGGCGCGCCGGAGGGCGACGTGTATCCCTCGCTGTTTCGCGAAGCCGCCTCTGCGAACGCCTTGGACACGCCGATTTATGTTCCGTATATAAGAGGCCTGCAGGAAAATTCCCGCGCGGCGGGCTCTTTCACCGGATTGAAGGACGCGCACGAACGCCGCCACATGATTCGCGCGCTGATGGAGGGGCTCTGCTTTGGATTGCGCGATCGCCTGGAGAGCTACGAGCGGACGCAGCATTGCCGATTTGATTCGCTGCGCGTCGTGGGCGGACTTGCGCAGTCGGAATGGTTTCTCACCGTCAAGGCGAGCGCGCTGAACCGGCCGCTGGAAGCGCCTGCATGTACGGAGGCGGCGGCGATGGGCGCGGCGATGCTGGCCGGAAGGGCCGTGAATGCAATTGCGCTGGAGGATATTTCGGTAAAGGTTGCGCGGCGCTACGATCCCGACCCGGCGCTTGCGGAGATTTACGCCCGGAAATATCCGGAATATTTAAGCGCGGCGCGCTTTGCCAATCAATGAGCAATATTCTCCATGCCGCGGATGAAATGAACAATATCCTTTCTTGCCAATTCCGGGGCGGAAAGCGTATGCTTGAATTATCAGAAAAACGCCGAAAGGAGAAAGATTCATGCTGAACCGTTTTACCACAGATCGCCGCGGAATCAAGCTCGGAGTCGCGCCGGTTCGCCGCACCGCATGGACGCATAAGCCCTTTAACCTGCCCGTCGCCATCGCCTACAAGGAAAAGATACTCGCCGCGCTGCAGGCGTTTGATTGCGAAATTCTTTCGCTGGAAGGGTTGACCGAGGACGGCCTGCTGTTCAACGTCGAGGATGCGGATCGCGTGGCGGACGTATTCATTCGCGAAAATGTCGACGCCGTATTCGTTCCGCACTGCAACTTTGGCAGCGAGGAATCCGTTGCCCGGCTGTGCAAAAAGGTCGGAAAGCCCGTTTTGCTGTGGGGGCCGAAGGACGAAATCAATCCGGAGGATTTCTATCGGTATCGCGACAGCCAGTGCGGCCTGTTTGCAACCTCAAAGGTATTGAACATGTACGGCGTGCCGTTTACCTATATCGAGAACTGTTCCGTGGACGATCCGACGTTCGCCGAAGGCTTTCAGCGCTTTCTGGCGGTGGTCAGCGTTGTCAAGGCGTTTCGCAATCTGCGCATTGGGCAGATCGGCGCGCGCCCCGCGCCGTTCGCCTCCGTAAAATGCAATGAAATGGAGCTTCTGCAGAAATTCGGCATCGAGATTCTGCCGATGACCATGACCGATCTGCGCGCGCGGCTGGAAAAATACAGGAAAGAAAACGGCGAATCGATTCTCCGCGAATGCGCCGAAATGCGCGAGCGCTTTGAATCCTCGTGCATTTCCGATGAAAAAATGCGCGATATCGTCGTGCTGAAGCGCACCGTAGAGCAATGGGCGGAGGAAGAGCGGCTGTCGGCGGTTGCGACGCAATGCTGGGGGCCGATGGTGGAAACGGCGGGCGTCATGCCCTGCTTTGCGCTGAGCGAGGTTTGCGACGACGGCCTTCCGTTCATCTGCGAAGAGGACGTTCACGGGGCGATTACCGCCGTTCTCGCCATGGCGGCGACGCGCTATGAAGAGCCGATCTTCCTTGCGGATATTACCATTCGCCATCCCGAAAACCCAAATGCCGAGCTGCTTTGGCATTGCGGCGTTTTTGCCAAGAGTCTCGCCCGATATCCCGATCAGCTGCGAATCGCCAATCACTACAACCGGCTCTGTCCGGCAGTGGGCGAATGGGAGCTGAAGGAGGGACTGCTGAATATCCTGCGCTTCGATGGATTTACGAATGATTATCGCCTGCTTCTGGGAAAAGCGCAGGGAATTTCAGGACCCAAAACCGTGGGCGCATATCTCTGGATGGAGGTCGACGATTGGAGCCGCTGGGAAAAGAAACTGATTTACGGCCCGTATATTCACCATTGCGTAGGCATTTATCGCGATATCCGCAATATTCTCGAAGAAGCCTGCCGATACATTCCGGGACTCGAGCCGGATCGCGTGTAGGCTGGGCCTCCAGCCAGTTGCTGCCGCGCTTGGTCGCGACGATTTTAAGTCGGGAAGCGACTCAAAATCTGACTGGTTCGAAGCGGCACCCTCTTCCCAATTTCCCGCAAATTGCACCGGACAACGGTGCAATTTGCTTTCTTTTTTACTCTTTTCAATTGGAACCGACAAAAATAGTGCTCAAGCCGTCGCCATGGCGGCGCAAAGCGCGGCTAATTGGGAATAAGTTTCGCCTAATCACAACTCCGGGCAATCAAACGCAATAGCAATTGACCGGCGGCACTACCGCCAAAAATGAACCTGGAAAGTAAATGGAGTCGCTATCCGACTCTATTCCGGGCGATCAAACGCGCCAGCGATTGGCTGGCGGCGCTGCCGCCCCCTAAAAACGAATCAAGAAAGCAACCGGCCAGCGGCACTGCCGTCCTTAGGTTGCGTCTACACGAGCCAAGTGGTATAATGACGCCATCACAGTAAAGAGGGTGTCGTCATGGAGAAATCACAGCATCGGCATGATATCAGCGACAAAGCGTGGGCCATTTTAGAGCCAATGCTGCCGGGACAGCGAGGGCAATGGGGCGGCATCGCGGAGGACAACCGCAGATTTATCAACGGAGTGTTCTGGATTCTTCGCACCGGAGCGCCATGGCGTGATCTGCCGCCAGACTACGGAAAATGGGGATCCGTTCATCAACGGTTTCGTCGATGGCGGGATAAAGGCATATGGGAGAAGATTCTCGAAGCATTGATAGACGATCCGGATTACGAATGGCTTATGATCGATGCGAGCCATTGCAAGGTTCATCCTCACGCCGCCGGAGCAAAGGGCGGCAATCAGGATATGAGCCGTACAAAAGGGGGCTCAACACCAAGATTCACCTTGCCGTGGATTCGTCTGGTATGCCGGTCAGAGCGATTGTCACAGA
>CAKUKM010000068.1 GCA_934663595.1 uncultured Clostridia bacterium
ATTTCCCGAGAGCGAAAAAAGATTCCTTGCAGATTTTGCGCCCGGGGATTCTGAAAGAATCCTAGCAAAATCTGGTAAAGGCTGAAAACCCTTTGGGTTTTCAGGTTTCGCCAAAGGCGAAACTGCCGACGGCAAAATCAAAGATTTTGACGCGGCACCGTGGGGGTGGTAGTGGCGGGGGAGCTTGCTCCCCCGTCCACAATCTTTTTCTGCTGTTCATCCTCCACGCAGCGCAGCGTGATATTGTGCTTGTCGAAGAATTCGAGGTATTCCTCGCGCGGGCGCGCGTCGGTCACGACCGTGGAAACGCGCTCGAGCGGGCAATAGGTGATCATCGCCTCCACGCCGAATTTGCTGCGGTCGGCCACGAGGATGATTTTTTCGCAGTTCAACGTGACCAGGCGCTTGATTTCCGCCTCGAAATAGGTCGTGTTCGAAAGGCCGTGCTTGATCGATACGCCCGTGGCCGCCATTACCGCGACCTGCACCGACATCGCGCGGATCGATTCATAGGTGGAAAGGCCGACGAACGCGCCGATCGCCGCGTTGTAAATGCCGCCGGGGGAGATCGTGTTGACCTCCTTCAGCCGCGCGGCCTCGCTCAAAACGGACAGCGAATGCGAAATGATCGTGAACCGCCCGCGGCCCTCCAGCCCGTGCACGACATTCGAGGCCGTGGAGCCGGAATCGATGAATACCGCCGATCCCGGGGGCACCTCGGCGCTCGCCAGCTCGCCGATCAGGCGCTTTGCGCGCGCGTTTTTGTGGAAGCGCTCCGGAACGGGGGTCAGCGCCGTCAGCGTGCGCGCCTCCGCGCCGCCGTAGTATTTCGTGATGTGGCCGCGCAGCTCCAGCTCGTCCAGATCGCGCCGGAGGGTGTTGATGGAAATGCCGAACCGCTGCATCAGCTCCTGTATGCTCGCCCGCTCGTTCTGCAGGATGTATTGCTCCATTTCGTCCAGACGCGCCGCCTTCATATCGATTCACCTCCCCTTCAATATAGCACAAAAATGGGGAATTCGTCAATGGAAGAGACGAAAAAAGCCACAAAAACGCGCAGCAAATGAGTAAGTTTATCATTCGCGCTTGACAAAGGTGGGGGCAAAATTATAAAATAATGCCATGAAGCGCATGAGTTGCGTTTATCAACTTGAGGGAGGCATTTCTATGGGCAAGAAAATCAGAGTCGGCGTCGCCGGTTACGGCACCATTGGTCAGCGTCTGGCGGACGGCGTGGCCATGCAGGGCGATATGGAACTGGTCGGCATCGCGGATCTCGCGCCGACGCTCTCCATTCGCGCGCTCGCCGAGAACGACATGATCGGCGCGAACAACGTCAAATACAATCTCTACCTCGTCGACGGCGCGGACAAGGCGGCGTTCGACGCGCAGGGCATTCCGGTCGCGGGCAGCTTTGACGAGCTGATCCAGTCGGTCGATATCATGCTGGACTCCGCTCCCGGCGGCGTCGGCGCGAAGAACAAGGTGCTCTACGAGCGCTACGGCGTGAAGGCCATTTTCCAGGGCGGCGAAAAGAATTCCGTTGCGGACGTGTTCTTCCACGGCTATGCGAACTATGAAAAGGGTCTGGGCGCGAATTACCTGAAGCTCACCAGCTGCAACACCACCGGCCTGATTCGCACGGTGGACGCGCTGGATCGCGCATACGGCCTGGAGAAGGTCGCGATCACGATCATCCGCCGCGTTGCCGATCCGGGCGATTATCACAGGGGACTGACCAACGCGCTGCAGATGGAAAAGGCGCCCACGCACCAGGCGGTGGACCTGATGACGATCATGCCGCACGTGGAAGCGACGGGCATTCTGGTACATACCCCGGTGACCCACGGCCACATCATTACCGTTCTGGCCACGGCGAAGGACGGCAAGAAGATCACCCGCGACATGGCGCTGGAGGTGTTCCGCAAGCATCCGCGCATCCGCGTGGTCAGCATCGACGAGGGCTTCAAGGGCAACGCGAGCTTCTTCAAGTATGCGCGCGACCTGGGCAATCGCCGCGGCGACATGTATGAGATCGGCCTGTGGGAGGATTCGATCGTTGAATCCGGCAACGATATCATGTATGCGATCAACATTCCGCAGGAATCCGTAACGATTCCGGAGACGATGGACGCGATCCGCGCGGCTATGCAGATGCAGCTGACCCGCGAGGAGGGCACCGCCGAGACCAACAAGTATCTGGGCATCGGCAAGTTCAAGAAGTAAAGCCGGAAAGCGCATAGGGGAAGCGTTCCTTTTGAATCCGAGGGGAGCGCTTCCCCCGCGTTGCGTTTTGGTAATTCGCAGTCAGGAGGAACGAAATGAGATTTGGCATCTATACGCTGGACGATTTCGACGTAAAAGGGAAGACCGTGCTTTGCCGCGTGGACATGAATCAGCCGATCGACCGCGCGAACGATTCGCTGAAGAGCATTCAGCGCATTACCGCCTGCGCGCCGACGCTGAAGGAGCTGTCCGACAAGGGCGCGAAGGTGGTCGTGATGGCGCATCAGGGCAGCGATATTGAATACAAGAATTTCTACAACACCCGCCCGCATGCGCGCGTGCTGTCCGAGCTGCTGGGCCGCGAGGTGAAGTGGGTCGAGGATGTGTGCGGCCCGACCGCGCGCGAGGCGATCCGGGAAATGAAGAACGGCGACGTGATTCTGCTGGACAACGTGCGCTTCTGCTCCGAGGAACAGACGCTGTTTGAGCTGAATCTGAAGCTGACGCACGAACAGCAGGCGCACACGCAGGTGGTGGAAAAGCTCGCGCCGCTGGGCGATCTGTACGTCTGCGACGCGTTTGCCGCCGCGCACCGCGATCAGCCGACGCTGTGCGGCTTTGAACAGGTGCTGCCGTCCGCGATGGGCCGGCTGTTCGAGCGCGAATACTGCGTGGTATCCGAATTGATGGAAAAGCCCGAGCATCCGTGCGCGTTCGTGCTGGGCGGCTCGAAGATTTCGGACGCGTTCATGATGATGGAAACCGTGCTCGCGTCGGGGGCGGCGGATAAGGTGCTCACCGGCGGCCTGGTCGGACAGATTCTGCTGGCCTCGCAGGGGCAGGAGATCGGCTCCGGCACGCGCGGATTCATCGAAAAATCCGGCTACGGCGAATTCATCGAAAAGGCGAAGGGCATTTATGCAAAGTACGCGGACAGGATCGTGCTGCCGGTCGACCTCGCGCAGGTGGTAAACGGCGCGCGCGTCGAGGCGAAAATCGGCGCGGTTCCGGCGGATTTCGACGCGCTGGATATCGGCGCGGAGACCGCGAAGATGTATCGCGAGATCATTCTTAAATCGAAAACCGTGTTTGCCAACGGCCCGGTCGGCGTGTTTGAAAAGGAAGAGAGCGCGCTGGGCACGAAGGAGCTGTTCCATGCGCTCGCGGACACCGAGGGCTATACCGTCGTCGGCGGCGGCGACAGCGTAACGGCGGCGAAGCAGTTCGGCGTGACCGACAGGCTCGGCTATATCTGCACCGGCGGCGGCGCGCTGATCCGGTTCCTGACCGGCGAGGAGCTGCCGGTGGTCAAGGCGCTGCGGCATGCGGCGAAGGCGTTTGCGCAGGGAGGTAAGGCATGAAGCTGGAATTTGGATTTGGAACGGGCGTGCAGACGGTGGAGCTGCCCGAGAAAAACCTGATGGGCGTGCTGATGGCGAACGAGGTTCCCAAAGGACTTACGAACGAGGAAGAGGTCGTGCGCGCGCTGAATCACCCGATCGGCACGCCGCGGCTTTCTGAAATCGTGCATCCGGGCGAAAAAATCGCGATCATTACCAGCGATATCACGCGCCCGGTGCCGTCGTATCGGATTCTGCCGCCGCTTCTGGACGAGCTGTATGCCGCCGGCTGCCGCGCGGAGGACATTACGCTGGTATTCGCGCTGGGCAGCCATCGCGCGCACACCGAGGAGGAAAAGAAGAAGCTCGCCGGCGAGCGCGCGTATCGCGAGATTCGCTGCGTGGATTCCGATCGCAGCGATTGCGTGCACATGGGAAAGACCGATACCGGCACGCCCATCGACATCACGCGCGTGGTGGCTGAGGCCGACCGGCGGATTTGCCTGGGCAATATTGAATACCACTATTTCGCGGGCTATTCCGGCGGCGCGAAGGCGATCATGCCCGGCGTATCGACGCGCGAGGCGATTCAGGCCAACCACAGCAAGATGGTCGATCCCCGCTGCCATGCCGGCAATCTGGATACCAATCCGCTCCGGCAGGATCTGGAGCAGGCCGCGCAGATCGTGGGCGTGGATTTCATCGTAAACGTCGTGCTCGACGAGCACAAGCAGATCGTGAAGGCGGTCGCGGGCGATCTGGTGAAGGCGCATCGCGAGGGCTGCAAGTTCCTGGACGCGATGTATTTGAAGGAGCTCGACGCGCGCGCGGACATCGTGATCGTGTCGCAGGGCGGCGCGCCGAAGGATCTGAATCTGTATCAGACGCAGAAGGCGCTGGACAACGCCAAGCACGCGGTAAAGCCCGGCGGAACGATCATACTGATCGGCTCGTGCAAGGAGGGCCTGGGCGAGAAGGTATTTGAGGAATGGATGCTCTCCGCGCCCACGCCGGAAAGCATGATCGAGCGCATCGGCCGCGAATTCCAGCTCGGCGGACACAAGGCCGCGGCGATCGCGATGGTGCTGCAGAACGCGGAAATCGAGCTGGTGAGCGATCTCGAGCCCGAATTCGTGAAAAAAATCTTCCTAAAGCCCGCCAGAAGCGCGCAGGAAGCGCTCGACCGCGCGTTTGAGCGCCTGGGCAAGGATGCGACCGTATTGGCGATGCCGTATGGTGGTTCCACTTTGCCGAGAGTAAAGGCGTAAATGTGGACGGGGGAGCAAGCTCCCCCGCCACTGCCACCTTAGTACTCAGATATTGATACAATACCTGGGTACTTCTTTTTTACATATTTGGGCGCTGCATGACGCAAAAACGGGGATTAAAAGGAAGAAATAGAGCATGTTTGCCGCTGAAAATGTCGGTTTCACGATTTTGTAATTCAAAATGAATCCTATCGTTCATTCTGAACACCCCTATGAAACGACTAATTTTCGGTTCAGCCTACTCATGTTACCGCTTTAAGGGGTAAATTTGCACCCCCCTTTATGCTTGAAATATTGAATTCAAGATAAGACGGATATGTATTACTGCCTAATAATCGAAAACGTTCATGGTAAAAGCGCACTATGAAATAACGTGATATTCCTAGGAAAAGAGATGCACCGCATATGAATAAAAAATAGACTACTCACATACCTTGATAAAGTGAGTAGTCTATTCTGCCTTTAGTCTGGTTCCTGATCAATCGATATCGAGCCATCCTCGCTGATCTTCAGCTTTGCCCTGTATTGCGTCTTTTTCCGATGCACACCGTTGTCATCGAATTCGATATTGCTGCGACGCTCTCGTTCTTTCTGCACATCATCAAACTGTTCGCTCGAGATGATTCCTTCGTGGTGCATGGACAGCATATAGCGACGACGTGGCAGATCCTTCGGCGCGTCGCTCATCGTTGGGGCCGTCGCTACGGAGTTTCCGCGGTACTTCTCGTTTTCGAGCATGAGATCGATGGAACGGCGACACCATTTTGTCTTCTCAGATGGGGAGGTCGTTGGGATAGCTATTACGTAATTCTCGCGGTATTTCTTGTCTTAGGACACAAGATCAATGAATTGACAAAAATAGTTCATCCTTCCAGATGAAAAAGCAATTCTTCATCGTCAAGTGATTCACGCAGAGTACTTGCATGAGTCATCTGATTTATGAAT
>CAKUKM010000069.1 GCA_934663595.1 uncultured Clostridia bacterium
AGCCCGTCTTTAACGGGCGGTAAGTAACAGACCCACGCAAATGCCAGACCGTCTATGCGCCTGCGAGGGCGCGGCCTAGTATTCTAGGGCTTTGCCCGCATATGCAAAACCCCCGGCTTTGCCGGGGGATGATTATTCGCGTGCTTATTTAAACTGCGGCATCCAATCCTTGTTGGCTTCGAACATTTCGTCGACCATCGCGCGAATCTCGCGGAGCGAGCAGACCGCGGCGGTGAGCGGATCGTAGCAGATCGCCTGATAGACCAGCTCGCGATCGCCGGTCAGGCTCGCCTGCACGGCCATTTCCTCGATCTGCGCGCTCGTGCCGCTCAGGATCGCCAGCTGCGGCGGCATCTTGCCCACGTGGATCGGCTCCAGACCGCGGCGGCTCGCCAGCACCGGCACCTCGACGCAGCAGCCCTCGGGCAGATTGTCGATCAGGCCGAAATTGCGCACGTTGCCGTTGAACTTGAACATCTCTCCATCGCCGAAGATCGCGTTGAAGATCGACGCGGCGTATTCGTGGCCGCGATTCAGATCCAGCGGCTCGGCGAACCACTTGTCGATGTCGTCCTTCCAGTCATGCTCGCGGCGGCGGTACTCATTCAGAATAAAAGCATAGTGGCCCGGATTCCAGCCGGTGCCGTTCGTGCAATACTTCTCGATCAGGTCGGGACGCTTGCGGAACCAGGCGTTGTATTCGCTGTTGTGGCCGGACGACTCGGTGACGTAATAGCCCAGCGCAAGGAACATTTCGTTGCGCACGATTTCCTCGTTGTAAATCTCCGGGCGCTCGAGAACCGCCTTGCGAATCAGCGGATACGCGTCCTTGCCGTTCCAGAGGAACTGCGTATAGAACGCCTGATGGTTGATGCCCGCGCAGGTGTAGGTGATTTCCTCGTCCTTCGCGCCGATCCACTTCGCCAGCATCATCGCCGTGCCCTGCACGCTGTGGCAGAGGCCGCTGGTGGTCAGGTGCGGGAACTCGGACTGCACCGTGCGGCACAGCATCGCCATCGGGTTCGTGTAGTTCAGATACACGGCGTTCGGGCAATAGCGATCGATATCCGCCGCGATCTCGAGAATGGGATTGATCGTGCGCAGATAGCGGAAGATGCCGCTCGGGCCGCGCGTGTCGCCCACGTTCGTGTCCACGCCGTACTTCTTCGGAATCAGGATGTCGTGCTGCCATACGTCCACCGCGCCGTGCAGAATCGTGGTCACGACGCCGTCCGCGCCGGTCAGCGCTTCCTTGCGGTCCTGGGTGGCGATGATGGTGGCCGGGTATTTGCCCTCTTCGGCAATGCGCTTGCACGCGCGGTAAATGTAGTCCAGGCGCTCGGGATCAATGTCCATCAGCGCGATCGTCGCGTCGTGAAACGCTTCGAACGAGAGAATATCGCGCACGAGCGAGCGAGTGAAGCCGAAACTGCCGGCGCCGATAAAAGCAATCTTTTTGGGCATGGGGAATCCTCCTTTACAGCGTTAATTCTGCTGTATCATATTTTACATCATTTGGATTTCGCTGTCAAGAAATAGCACGGGATTGTGCCGAAAACATGGTAAATGCTTGCAATTTCCGCGCAGCGATTGATTTTCTTCGAAAAGCCGATTATAATATCTATGAAAACATTCAGGAGGTACCTGCCAAGATGAAACTGCAAAAGCTGGCGGCGCTTCTCGTTGCGCTCGCCATATTGATACTTCCGTGCGCCGCTGCGGAAACCTCGTCCGAGGCCGACTGGTGGAACATTCTCCTGCTCGGCACCGACAACCGCAGCGAGGAACACCACGGCCGAACGGACAGCATGATCATCCTGTCGATCAATCAGACCACGGGCCAGGCGAAGCTGACCTCGATCCTGCGCGATACCTGGGTCAAGATCGAGGGTCACGGCTCGAACAAACTGAACGCCGCGTGCGTGTTCGGCGGCCCGGAGCTGACGATGCAGACGATCAACGAGCATTTCGGCACCGATCTGAGCGATTACGTAATGGTGAATATCTCCGGCCTCGCCGAGATCATCGACCTGCTCGGCGGCGTGGATCTGGACGTAACCGAGGCGGAGCGCAAGGCGCTGAACAAGGGACTGTTTGAGCTGTCGAGCCTGTCCGGCATGGAAAAGCTGGAGGAAAGCGGCGAAAACGTGCACTTAAACGGCAATCAGGCGGTCGCCTTCGCGCGCATCCGCAAGATCGACAGCGATTCCCGCCGCGCCAGCCGCCAGCGCACGCTGCTGACCGAGATCGCGCACAAGCTCAGCGCGAACGATTCGGTCACGATCATCGGCGTGATCAACAAGCTGATGCCGTATGTCAAGACCAACATTTCGCTGCCCGATCTGGTGGGTCTCGCGGCGGTCGGCCTGAAAATGGATTTGAGCAGCATTCAGCAATTCCGCCTGCCCGCGGACAAGACCTTCAAATCCGGCATGTTCGGAAACGTCTGGTGCATCAAGCCCGATTTTGAAAAGAACGCCGAGCTGCTGCACGATTTCATCTACAACGACGATTCCACCGTGGCCGAAATGAACCGCGAAAATCAGGGGTAAGTTCCGATCCCACCCCGGAGAGATCGAGAGGGCCAAAGCCCTCTCGAACTTTCAATCGAGCCCAGCGGCGTGTACGGTGGGCTCGGGGCTATTTTATCGCAGGGAAATCCCATTTCCCGGAGAGAAAATAGCTACTTTGCAAATCCCGCGCCCGGGGATTCCGCAGGAATCCTAGCGGGATTTGGAGGGGGTGGCAGTGGCGGGGGAGCTTGCTCCCTCGTCCACCAGCTTGTCAAAAATTTATTTTTGACAAGCTGATAAAGCCGCCGAAAGGCGGTTTTATTCAATCTCCGCGCAAGGGGGAATCCACATGTCGCAGATAACGAAGCGCGCACTGGAACAGTCGCTGAAAAACCTGCTTCTGAAAAAGCCGCTGACGAAGATCACGATCAACGATATCGCCGAGGATTGCGGCATCAACCGCATGACCTTCTATTACCATTTCAAGGACATCTACGATCTCGTGGAATGGTCGTGCCTCGAGGACGCGCGCAAGGCGCTGGAGGAAAAGAAGACCTACGAAACATGGCAGCAGGGCTTTATTCAGCTCTTCGAAGCCGTGCGCGAAAACAGGCCGTTTATCATGAACGTCTATCGCTGCGTGCACCGCGAGCAGGTGGAGAAATACCTGAAGCCGCTGGTGGACAATCTGCTGCTGGGCGTAATCGACGAAGAAGCCGTGGGCATGACCGTGCGCGACGAGGACAAAGCGTTCATCGCGCAGGTGTATTCGTATGCGTTCGTCGGGCTGATGCTCGATTGGATTCGCGACGATATGCGCGAGGACCCCGAAGCGCTGGTGGGTCGCCTGGCGCTGGTGCTGAAGGGCTCCGTTTCGCAGGCGCTCGGCAGATTCAGGCTGTAATTGCATCATTTCGCCCGTTTTGATCAAAAATCATACACTTGCGCGCCCCGTGCTGAAAAATTGAGCACGGGGCAATTTCTGTCCATTGTAGGATTCCTCCGCGCGGGTATAATAAAATCATCAAGCGAGAACGGGAGGAAATGAATCATGTATTATTCCGCAGGCACTTATGAATCCTTCGCGCATCCGGAGAAGCCGGAAGGCGTTGACAAGAAA
>CAKUKM010000070.1 GCA_934663595.1 uncultured Clostridia bacterium
ATGTAATCCAGCATCGTCTGCGCGTCCATGCCCTGCGCGGTGGTGCCCACGCCGATGCGGCCGGTCTGCGGGTAGTTCTCCGTGCCATTGCGCAATTCAAACGCGGCGACCAGATAGACGTTTCGCCATGCGCCGGATTCGGCCTGATAGCCCAGCTGCTCCAGCGCGTCGGCGCAGAGATACCGCGCGTCCTGATTGGCCGGATCGGCAAAGACCAGCGCGTTCGTGATCTCCGCGACCCACTGGTATTCGCCCTTTGCATAGTCGGCGCGCGCCAATTCCAGCACCTTATCCGCGTCGCCCAGATATTCCACCAGCTTTTTCGCGTATTCGGTGGGTTCCAGCGCATCCAGGTGAATCGGGTTCGCGTCGTACCAGCCCATGTATTTCTGATAGACCGCCTTGACATTGTGCTTGAGCGTTCCATAATACTGGCGGGTGTACCAGACCTTCTCGAGCGCCTCCGGCAGCTGAATCATTGCGGCGATCTCATCGGCGGTGTAGCCCTCGTTGATGTAAAGCAGCGTCTGATCATGCATGAATTTGTACACGGCGGCGGTGTTGGTCAGGTATTCATTCACCACATCCCTGCCCCAGTGCGGCCAGTTGTGGGACTGGAACACGACCTCCGCGTCCGGAAAAAGCGTCTGCGCCTCGGTGATGTAGCGCGCCCAGCCGTTGGCGTCGCGCACCTCCGCGCCGCGCAGCGTGTAGAGATTGTGCATGGTGCCGGTGCAGTTTTCGGCCATCCACAGCGCCTTCCTCTCCGGGAAATAGGTGTTCATTTCGGCGGGGGATTCGGTGCCGGGGGTGAGCTGGAAGACCGCCTTTACGCCGTCGATTTCCGTTTCAAACAGCGCGTCTGTGATCTCGAACGTGGGCGCGATATAGCCCGTGCCGCCCTGCACGGCGGTCAGCCCGATGCCCACGGACAGGCGGCCCTGCTCGCTGTAGGGCAGGAAGCTGCCGTATTGATAGGTCGCGCGGCGCTTCATCGCGGTGCCGACGAATACGTTTTCCTTCATGACCGAATCGACGAAGCCCTGCGGCACGATGATTGCGGTTTTGCCCGAGGCGATCTGTTCGGCGAGCGGAAGCGACGGGTCGGCCGCGTCCTCGGCGGAAATCAGACCCTCGATGCCGCCGTAGTGATCGACGTGCGCATGGCTGATCACGATGGCCACGATGGGATCGTCGCCCATTTCCGCGCGGAACAGCTTCAGCGCCTCGGCGGCGGTGTAGCGGCTGCTGGCGCAGTCCATAACGATCCAGCCGTGCGCGCTGCGGATAAAGGTAATGTTGGAAATGTCATAGCCGCGCACCTGATAGATATCGTCGGTCACCTGAAACAGGCCGTAGAGCGCATTCTGCCGGGCGTTGCGCCAGAGGCTCGGGTTGGCCGTGTCGGGCGCGGTCTCGTTCTCGCGAATGAAATTGTATGCGTCCTGCGACCAGATGGTCATGCCGTTTTCGGCGGTGATGGTCAGCGTTTCCGGCGCGGCAATCAGGCCGCGGCTCGCAAATTCGCTCTTCTGCTCGTCCGAAAAGTCGAGCAGCTGATAGACCTCGGCGTTCTTCTGCGCGGTGATTTCGGTCGCCGGCTTTTTCTCGGCGTTCAGCGCGGATTCCGCATGCGTGCCGGAAAGCAGCGTGAGCGCCGCCAGCGCGAGAATCAGGATTCGCTTCATTACTATTCTTCCTCCGTCGGTGGTTTTCATAAAATCGCTCCGGTGAATTTCGCACCGGAGCGAAGCACCTGTTTACTTTCCGAGCACAACGGAGACCTGGATCGTCCGCTCCGCCTCGTTCAGGTCGAACGCGCCGCCGTCGGCCACGGTCACGCGCAGCTCATAGAGCGCGCCGTCCTCGAGCGTCTCGGCCGCCTGACCGTTTTCATCGGTGATGCTCCACAGCTCGGGTGCGACCTGCTGGAGCTTTCCGTCCGCGCCATAGGCGTAGAGCGCGAATTCAGAGGCGCTGCCGGACAGGTTGTTCACGCGGAAGGCCACGGTCGTGTTCGGGTGCACGCTGCGCACGGACACGGTGTTGAGCCAGCTCGCGACATTGCCCGCGCCGCCGTCCGCGGCAAACTGCTCCTGAGAAAGCACATTGCGCGCCGCCTGATCCAGATCGACCTGGCGATACGGCATTTCGGGCAGATGCACGAAGCGATCCTGCAGGCGCAGCAGCTCGAGATACCCGGTGGGGCAATAGAGGGCGTTTCCGCTGTTGCCGGCGTACATGCCGATGGCCATGTTATTGTAGCCGTATTTGTTGGCCACGTCCATGGTGAATACGGTTTCGCCGGTTTCCCAATCCAGAATGACGTACTGCCACATGCGGGTGGTGAGATCCTGCACATAGCCGTAGATATAGCCGGTGGCGGTGGAGAGCTTCATGATGGAGGTATCGCTCAAATCATTGCGGCTCCAGACGCTCTTCATTTCGTAGCCGGAATCGGTCTTGATCGTGTCCACGCGCTGAACGCCGGGCGCGATCATGGCGTTGCCCTGGGTCAGCCAGTTCATGTCGTAAATGTTGGCGTAGCTCTGAATGGAGGAGTCGCTGTCGGGATTGGCCAGGCCCGCGCTGCCTGCGCCGAACCAGTTGCAAACGATCGTGCTGACCTTGCCCTCGCCGTCGTCATAGACGATGGCGGAATTCTCGACCGCCACCTGATAGCCCTCGGGCAGATCGTCGAGCACAGGCGTGCTGGCCACGACCTCGCCGGTCTTCATGTCCAGCGCGATGAGATTGACGATTTCCTGATTGTCGGTAAACAGCACCAGATTGGGCGTGAGGGAGGGAGAGCATCCGCCGCCCCACGCGAGGCCGCCGCCGGTCGTCTTGTCGCCCTCGCCGCTGACCTTCGCGCCGACGCTTTCATAGGGCGTCTTCCAGACGACCTCCACGCCCTCATTGGCGCGCAGCAGGTAGCAGTTCTGGTTGGTCAGAATCACCGCGCCGTCCTTCGAGGCCGCGATGCCGTTTTCCGCGCCCTCGCCGGCGGGCAGATCGCAGACATAGACCGCGCTGGCGAGATCGACCTCTTCGCCCTTCAGAATCGCGTCGATGGCGCTGCGGGCGATGTAGCCCAGCACGCCCTGCTGACCGCGCTCGGGATAGATGCGGAAGCCGCCGGTGGCGAACCAGAGATTGCCCTCGTAATCAAACACGACGGACAGCAGGTTCTGGGTCAGCTCCCTGCCCAGCGCCGCCTCGGCCGCGGCCTTGATATCGATATCCAGCACCTTTTCAAACTCGGGCAGCACGTTGCCCTCTTCATCCGTGGCGCGCAGCATCAGCACATGGTTGTGGCTGGTGGGGCAGACGATGCGGTTTTCATTGTCCAGGAAGGTGTAGGAGCTCTGGATCATGTAGCCGCCGCCGTCGTGCTGCTTGGGCGAGAAATAGCCCAGCGT
>CAKUKM010000071.1 GCA_934663595.1 uncultured Clostridia bacterium
GCCAAGATCGCCATGACGCTCCGGCGCATCCGGGAATGGTACGAATACTGGGATGGGAACGTCTACGTTTCCTTTTCAGGCGGAAAGGACAGCACGGTGCTTTTGCACCTCGTGCGCCAGTATTATCCGGATGTGCCCGCCGTGTTTTCAGATACCGGGCTGGAATTCCCGGAGATACGGGAATTCGTGAAAACCGTTCCAAACGTGACGTGGCTTCGGCCCGCGATGACCTTTAAGAAGGTCATTGAAAAGCACGGCTATCCCGTCATCAGCAAGGAGCAGGCGCAATGGATCGAACGCGCCCGGCGCGGCGATCCGCAGGTCATTCGCGAAAAGCTGTACGGCATACGTCCGGACGGCTCGCATTCGCGCTTCTGCACCTCCGCCGAATGGCGGCGGCTGTTCAACGCGCCGTTTAAGATCAGCGCGGAATGCTGCAACGAGATGAAAAAGAAGCCGCTGAAGAAGTACGCCCACGAGACGGGCCGCGTTCCCATCATCGGCACCATGGCTTCCGAAAGCAAGCTGCGGGAGAAGAACTGGCTGAAAACCGGCTGCAACGCCTTCGAGGCCAAGCGGCCCGTTTCCATGCCCATGTCCTTCTGGCTGGAAAAGGACGTGTGGGAATACCTGCGGAAATATCAGGTTCCCTATTGCAAAATCTACGACATGGGCTATGAGCGCACCGGCTGCGTTTTCTGTATGTTCGGCGCACATCTGGACGTCGAGCCTACCCGCTTTCAGCGCCTGCAAAAGACACATCCCAAGCTCTGGCGCTACTGCATGAAGGACTGGGAGGCAGGCGGGCTGGGAATGCGTTCGGCGCTGGAATATATCGGCATTCCGTATGAGAATTATCAGAGGGAGTAACACATGGACATTCAGAAAATCCCCGCCAGCCGGCTGAACGCGGCGGCTTACAATCCCCGAAAAGACCTGAAGCCCGGCGACAGAGAGTATGAGAAGCTCAAGCGCTCCATCGCGGAGTTTGGCTATGTAGAGCCGGTGATCTGGAACCGGCAAACTGGGAACGTCGTAGGCGGCCATCAGCGGCTGAAGGTGCTGGTCGATCTGGGCCAGCAGGAAATCGACTGCGTGGTAGTCGATCTCGACCTCCAGCGGGAAAAGGCGCTGAACATCGCCCTCAACAAAATCCAGGGGGATTGGGACGAAGGCAAGCTGGCCTCCCTCATGGCGGAGTTTGACGCTTCGGCTTTCGATGTATCGCTCACCGGCTTTGAAGCGGAGGAAGTAGACGCACTGCTGAACAAATTCTATTCCCATGAGGCCACCGAGGACAATTTTGATGCCGAAGGCGAAAAGAAGAAAATCGCGGACGCGGGCGGCCCGGTGACTCAGCCGGGCGATTGCTGGCGGCTGGGCGATCATCTGCTGCTTTGCGGTGATGCTGCTGATCCCACCGCCTATGAAAAGCTGCTGGGAAGCGAACAGGCGCAATGCGCCGTGACCTCGCCACCCGCCGACCCGAAGGAATACGCGAAGGACGGCTTGGAGCCGTGGCTGAAGCGAATGGCGGAGGTCATTCGGCTCTTGACGCACTATGCTGGGATCATCTGCTGGCAGACCGCCGACCTGATGAAAACCGGCAGTCCGTTCATTGAGCCGCTGTCCTTCCATTCCAACCGGCTGTTTGCGAATGAAAATTTTCGCCCGCTGTGGATTCGCGTCTGGAAGATGACCGGCAGCGTGCCCGCGACGGCGCTGCAGACTACTTCGAACAAACCCGCGCCGGAATTCGACTATGTGACGGCCTACGCCAGCGACGCGCCCGAGGCGTATAACGATCAGGAATATGCCTGGGTGTCGGCCTATGCCGCCCACGCCTTTCAATTCGTGAAGCGCCTGACCCGCGAGGAACGGCGGAAATGGGGCTATGCGGGCGTGTGGGAAATCGCCGCCATGCGTAGCAACAAAAGCGCCGAACCGCAGATTCCAGTGGAACTGCCCTGGCGCTGTCTCAAGATGCACAGCGATCTGCACGGCCTGATTCTTGATCCATTTGCAGGAATGGGCACCACGCTGATCGCCTGCGAGCAATCCGGACGGCGCTGCCGGGCCATGGAAAGCGACCCGCTGCACTGCGATCTGATCGTGCGCCGTTGGGAACAATTCACCGGCGAAAAGGCCGAGAAAATCGAAACATAACTTCAAAATTTCCGCCTGTTTTTCGAGGAAAAGAGCTTTCTTTTTCGACGTGTCTCTGGTAACACTCAGTCAGCCGGAAGGCACACAAAAAGGAGGCGCTCTCCATGAAAAATATTCAGCAGACTCGCAACGAATTCTTCCGCCTCATGGCCGACAACGGCTTTGAATCCACCGGCACCGCCGACTACGACGGCAACGTGATCTTCGCCCGCGAATGGACGCGCACCTGTCAGGTGGTTTGGTACGGCGAGTGCGCCAGTACCTACCGCGTTACCGCCCGGATCAGCTTCGGCACGCCGCTCATTCAGCTGTACGAAAATGGCCGCCTGCTGGGCCAGCGCGACTATTCCAGCCCCAGGCGCGCCATGAACGCCATCCGCGAGATCATCCGCTGTGCGGGCTACGCATTCTAAATTCATCCGCCCCGCAAGGGGCTTTTTTCATGCTCACTGAAAGGAGGCCGCATTGGCAAACCCCATTCGCAAAACGAAATACGGCTATTATGTCGCCTCCTTCGCCAGCGGCGGTGAGTTTTTGTTTGATGAAATCGACCTGCCGCTGATCCGCGCTCACACATGGCACCTGGGCAAGCGCGGCTATCCGGCCACACATATCGGCGGCAGGACGGTCGTGCTGCACCGGCTGCTGTTTCCGGACGCGCAGGAATATGAGATCGACCATATCAACGGCGACAAGCTGGACAACCGCCGCCGAAACCTGCGGCTGTGCACGCATCAGCAGAACGCCTTCAACCAGAAGCGCCGCCGCACCAACACCAGCGGCTATATCGGCGTGAGCTATGCCCGCGGGCGTGGATGCTTCGAGGCGTACATTCATCATCATGGGCGCAAGCATCATCTGGGGCTGTTCCCGGACGCGCTGCTGGCGGCCCGGACGCGGGACTGCGTGGCCCGGCTGCTGTTCGGCGAATATGCCCGGCTGAATTTCCCGAAGGGAGGCGTCAGGCGTGGCCCGCACTAAGAAGTACCAACCCACGGAATTCATGCTGCCCACCTCGCACTACGATAAGGAGCGCGCCGATCACGCCGTCAATTTCATTCAATCCCTGAAGCACACCAAGGGCGTGTGGGCCGGACAGCCGTT
>CAKUKM010000072.1 GCA_934663595.1 uncultured Clostridia bacterium
TAAGTTTGATCCTACGCTGACCATTCGCAGCAACGGCATTACCTTCAACAACGCCTGCATTTCCAGACTGGACGAGGTTGTGTACGTGCAGGTGCTCATCAACCCCGATACGGGAAAACTCGTCGTCCGCCCCTGCGATGAGGGCGCGCGGGACGCGGTGCGCTGGTGCATTGCCCGGGAGGACAAGCGCAAGAGCCGTCAGATTTCCTGCAGCATGTTCACGGCAAAGCTCTACGACCTGATGGGTTGGGAAACGCTGTATCGCTACAAGATGCAGGGAACCCGGATTTCCTATCAGGGTGAGCAGCTGTATGTTTTTGACCTGACCAGCACGGAGGTGTTTATTCCTTCGTCCTCGGAGAGCGCGGATCCCGACGCGAAGGCCAAAAAGAAATCCACCGTCCGCTTCCTCGCGGACTGGCGCGATTCTTTCGGGCTGCCCGTTCGGGAGCACACGCAGTCCATGCAGGTCAACCTCGATGAGGGCTACGAAGCCATGGAGGATGTGCAGGCAAATGCGAATGAACAGATGCCCATGGAAATGGTCGATCAGGAGACCGGGGAGGTGACGAAGGTATGAACGACGTCATTGCGTTCAGAAAGGAAGAACCGCTGGTCATGACCCTCTGCCCCGAGGAAGAGAGCATTCTTCTGAACAAAAATGTGCTGGATCAGCTGGAGCAGCCCCGTCAGGTGCAGCTGCTGATCAACGAAGAACAGGAAATGCTGCTGCTCAAGGCCTGCTCCATCGAGGATCGCGAGGCCGTGGTCGTTCCGCTGCTTTCCGCGGAGCAGTTTGAGGTCAGCGGACCGTCTCTGCTGCGGCGCATTCGAAAGCTGACGGGCTGGCTGGATAACCGTCCCCGTCAGGTTCAGGGCTTTGCCATTCCCGAGCATCACGCGATTGCGTTTGACCTGCACGGCGCGGTTCCGGTGCAGCTGAAGCCGTCCGGCGGCAATCCGCCGGGGCGGCGCGCCTGAAGGGAGGAACGCGCATGACCATGAACAGGGAAATGCTGCTGGAGCGCCTGCAGAATCAGTATCTGACCCGGCAGGAAGTCCTCTTCCGACTGCCGCTGAATATCTCCATCGACAGCTTCTGGCCTGAGCTGGTGCAGCGCAGAAAGCTCAGCGGCGTGGTACTGCCGCTGCACCGGGCGGACGGAAAGCCGCTGTGGTATGTGCTGACGAACAGGATGATCGCCGCCAGCGAAAGACTTTGCGCGCTGGCGCTGGACAGCGCGGATCAGATCGACCCGTACAAGGCGGAGCTGACCGGCGCGATGACCGAGGAGCTGTTCTTTACCGGCTTTGTGGAGGGCGCGCAGATCAGCCTGCAGGAGGCCATGGAATTTCTGGGGCGCGGTACCGAGCCGGAAAACGTGCAGGAGCAGCTGATTCAGAACAACCGAAACGCCTGGTCGGACATGCTTGACGCGCTGTATTACCCGCTGGACGAGCGCTTTGTCCGCCAGCTGGCGCACCGGCTGACCGATGAAATGGAAGGACATGCCGGGGACTACCGTCAGACGGACACGCACACCATCGCCGCCATGGGCAGCGAGAGCTACAGCGTGCCCTCATCGGCGGCCATTCCCGGGCTGATGCAGGAGTATTACGCTTTTCTCGGCAGCGCGGAGGTGCATCCGCTGATCAAGGCGGCAGTTGGGCAGGCGTTTCTGCTGATTGCACGCCCCTTTCCTGACGGCAACGAACGGCTGTCGCGTATGATCTCTTACGCCGTTCTTCTCCGGTGCGGCTATGATTTCTTTCGCGACATTTCCATCTCCGCCGTCATTGCGAAGGAAGGCTACCGTTATTACAAGAGCATGCAGGACGTCATCCGAAGCGAAAGCGACGGAGACCTGACCTACTTCATTGAGTATTATCTGGATCTGCTGGCGCGCTCCATAGATGAAAAGGCAGAGCAGGAGCAGCGCCGTCAGCGGGACGCGCTGCTGCGGGAACGGAAGCTGGCGGCAACGCCGCTGGGCGGAGACAGACCGCCTGAGAAGGAACCGCGAGTTTCAGCGCCGGATGAAGATATTCAAACTGAAACAGCCGCGGAAAACACAGGCAATGAGGAAACGCCGCTCCTGCCGGATGAAAGCCCTCCCGTTCAGCTGTATACCTATGAAGAATACCTGAGCCTGCTTCATGATACCCGAAAGAAGCGCATGTCCCGGATACAGCCCGAGCGCGTGGAGCGGCTCTGCAGCCGGCTGGAGGAATTTGCGCGGAATGGGCCGCATGTTTTCCGCAGAGCGCAGTGGGCGGAGCTGACGGGCATCCCGCTGGGCACTTCAAAAGAAGACGTTTTCCTGATGAACAAGTTCGGGCTGATTTGCTGCGAAAATATCGCCGAATCGAGGAGTCGGGCGATCAAGATCTATCGAATTCCCCTGATACCCGGCGAGCGTCAGCCCGAGTCGGAAGCCCCGTCCGAGGACGCGGGCATACGGGAGACGCTGAAGCGCATGCTGAACTCCGAGTACTCGCGGGAGCGTCAAGTGGCGGCTGGACTTCTGGATATGCTGGATCAGGGAAAGCAGGAGTTCGATTATACGGAATGGAACAGCAAAAATCCCGCGACTTCAAAAGACAGCGGCTTTGCGGTTCTCCGCGTCGGAATGAATCGAGGTCTCATCGAGTTTGATGAAGGAACCTACCGCATTGTCCCCAAGATCAAAAGTGGGCCGCAGTGCTATCCGATGCCGGATAAGCAGCGAGACGTTCTGCTTCGCCTGATGGACGCCTTCCCCAACGAAGGTTTCACCGTCCGAGATGCGTCCGAAGCAGCCGGAAGCATATACTCAACAACGGGCTATTACCTGGAGAATTTCACACAGCGCGGCATCCTGAAGGTCGAAAAGAAGCCGGGATGCACCAGTGTAAGCTCCCATTCGCCGTTCAGCGTTTCGGTCACGGTGCAGCTCA
>CAKUKM010000073.1 GCA_934663595.1 uncultured Clostridia bacterium
ATCAGGGTCTCGGTACGCGGAGTACCGACGGCGGTCGTCTCTTCGGCAAACGCAATGCCGGAGAGCGATGCGATCATTAAAACCGCCAGCAGGAGAGACAGAAACTTACGCATTGACCTAACCTCCTTTTTTATCCTTACGGCATTCTCGGACGAGAAAGACCGCAAAGTTTTCCATTCGTGCACGGAAATATCCATTTCGTGCGACAAGGACATTATAGACTGTTTGGAGGCTTTTGTCAACATAAACTAAAAAATTTTATTACCAAAGGCATAAAAAGCGCAGAACAACACGGAATAATTGCAAATAATCGCCAAACTGTAAACAAACACGCATAAACCGCCCATAATAAAGACGGTCGGCAGGGCCGACGGCCAGTTGCTGCCGCGGTCGGCGGGGCCGACGGCCGATTGCTGCCGCGCTTGGTCACGGCGATTTTGAGTCGGGAAGCGACTCAAAATCTTATGTAGTTCGAAGTGGTAACGGGTTCCCATGGCACCACAAATTGCACCGGGAAGCGGCGCAATTTGTTTACAAGTCGGAGGTTTAAGTCCGAAAAAACGCATTGCCAAATGGCAATGCGTTTTGCATATATCGTGCTTACCCAGGGCGCAAGCCGCCACCACGGCGGCGCAGCGACCGGGAGGATGGGAAGGAGGCTTCGCTTCGTACAAAAAAGGAATTGAGTCGTTGTCCGACTCAATTCCGATGTGATATGCGCGGCAGCAGGCGACGGGCGGTTCTACCGCCACGGCGGCGCAGCGACCGGGAAATTGGGTACTAAAGAATCATCCAGCACAAAGAAAGAAATCGGGTCGCTAACCGACCCGATTTCGATGTGACCAAACGCGGCAGCAATTGCCTCAAGGCGCCGCCTTGTTAGTCGAGGACTTCCAGGGTTACGTCTACGGTGATTTCCTGATAACCGCCGCCTACCATCAGCTCGCCGCTGGAGGAAGAGGAGGAGTTGTCATTGCCGTAACCGTAGCCATAGCCGTAACCATAGCCGAAGATGCTGTTCATCGAGGGCTGCTGGTAAATGCCGGCCTGATTGTAGCGAACCACGGTGACCTTTACGGTGTCGCCGGCCTCGTGCTGATCGAGAATATTGGTCAGATCAATCATCGAGGATACGCGCTCGCCATCGACCGCAACGATGAAATCGTACTGCTTCAGGCCCGCCTTGTCGGCCGCGCCGCCATCGTTTACGCCGTAAATGCAGACGCTTGCGGGGGCGTTGTTCGGCAGCGGATCGTCAGGACCATCCTGATTGCGAACCGTCACGCCCAGACCCGGACGAATGACCTTGCCGTATTCAATCAGATCGTTGGAAATTTCAGTGACCGTCTCCACCGGGATCGCGAAGCCGAGGCCCTCGAACGTGGTGGTGGAATAGACGCTGCCGGAATACTTCAGCGTGTTGATGCCGACCAGCTCGCCCTTGTAGTTGAACAGGCCGCCGCCGGAGTTGCCGGAGTTGATCGCCGCGTCATGCTGAATGTAGCTGATGCTGCGCGAGGAATTGGACGCGGAAACCGTGGTGCGCTCCAGCGCGGAGATGATGCCCTGAGTAACCGTGTTCGCCAGAACCTCGCCGCCCGGATTGCCGATCGCAATCGCGGTCGAGCCGACCTTCAGTTCGGACGTGGAACCGACGTCCACCGGAACCAGCTGCTTCGCGGCTTCTTCATCGTCGACCTTCAGAACCGCCAGATCCATCGAGGAATCCGCGCCGACCAGCGTCGCATCGACCTTATCGCCGTTCGGCATCAGAATCTGATACGCGGTGCCGTCTTCGATTACGTGGTTATTGGTGACAACGTAGCCGCCCTCGCGGATGACCACGCCCGAGCCCTGCGCGACCGGCTGATTCGTTACGCCCGTCGAGGACGACCAGGTCTGGGAATTCGTCAGCACGCCGACGACCGAATTGGCGTTCTTTTCAGCGACGTACGCTGCCGGACTCGTATCGCCGCTCGGAGCGCTCGCGCTTTCCGCGATCGCGATCGGGCTGCGATTCATGCCCGCCGTTGCAAATATCGCCATTGCGCAAACCAGCGCCAGCGACAGGAACACCAGCGCGCTCCTTCTGCTCCGCATAACTTTACGTTCCTTCATATTAAACCCTCCTTGGATTCATTCGCTATTATTCATCCGGGGCGCTTCCTTCATTCAGCGCCCTTGTCCTTTTGACGCAATCATTATAATTCGATTGTCAGTGAAAGTCAATGAACAAACCCCCGTCATTTTGTAAACGATCCATGAAGGCGGCGGGGCCGCCGGCCAGCTGCTGCCGCGCTTGATCGCGACGATTTTGAGTCGGGAAGCGACTCAAAATCTTCCCTGGTTCGAAGCGATATTTGGTTCCCATCTTTCCGCGCGCTGCGCCGCCGTGGTGGCGGCTTGCGCGCTGGGTCGGCAGGGCCGACGGCCGATTGCTGCCGCGCTTGATCGCGGCGATTTTGAGTCGGGAAGCGGTCGGCGGGGCCGACGGCCGATTGCTGCCGCGTTTGATCGCGACGATTTTGAGCCGGGAAGCGACTCAAAATCTGGCAACGTTTGAGGCGGTATATAGTTCCCATATCACCGGTCGCTGCGCCGCCGTGGTGGCGGCTTGCGCCCTGGGTATGGTGTGCAGGAATAACAAAACGCATGAAGGAATGCTTGGTTCCTTCATGCGTTTTACTATGTCGGACAAATCCAAATATACGCTAAAACTGAGCAAATGGAGTCGCTATCCGACTCCATTTGCGGTAAATTGGGAACGGCTTGCCGTTTCGCATCACGCCAGATTTTGAG
>CAKUKM010000074.1 GCA_934663595.1 uncultured Clostridia bacterium
GCCAGCGCCTCTTCAATGCGGGCAAAACTCATTCGCGTGCGCTTGCCCATTTGCACCGGATGAACCATACCTTCAATCACCCCTGTCTTCATACTTGAACCCGCCGCTTTCCGCGGCATTCAAAGGCACGATCTTCGCCGTAAAATTTGGGTGAACATGCCCGATTTTACGTTAAATTCCGCCGCATTTCCCGGGGAAAACGCGTTTCCTTCGGGATTTCAGGCAGAAATGCGAATTATCGTCCATACTAACGCAGTATATTATTATAGCACCCTTTTTTCGGCCCGTCAATCCCCTGCTTCCGCCCTTTTTGCCGCGAATTCCCATGTTTTACAGAAAAATAACGCCGTGCCCGATCCTTCATCACAATTCGGGCGCGGCGTTATTGCAGGATTCATTTGCTTATTGTATCTGATTATGCATGATTTCCTGCATTATTCTGTTCGTATTCCTTCAGCAGCTGTTTCAGGGCGTTCTTCTTTTCGACGCCGGCGAAATGCAGTTGCCGCGCGCGGGCGAGCAGCGCCTTCATCTGAATGCCGGGCGCGACGCCGGAGGCGATCAGGTCGTTTCCCGTGACCATCGGGCGGGTCATCACGGCGCGATAATCCGCGAGGCGCTCGCGCAGGAAGGTCTCGTTTGCGTCCGGATACGGCTGATCGAGCTTGCCGGACGCGTCGGCGCGGGCGAGCAGAATCAAATCCTCCGGGCAGACGCAGCGGTCGAACAGTTCGCGCGTCTTTTTCTTTTTGGATTTGCATTCGGCCAGCTTGTTCGGGCGCATGTGCAGCTCGGTCAGATTCAGCACATAGCGAATGAGGCGCGCGTTGTTGGTAAGCCTCCGCAGCTGGCGCTCGACGATCGTTAGGCCCAGCACCTCGTGGCCGTAAGCGGTAATGCGGCCGTCGGGCTGCGTTTGGGTGGCGACGAGCTTGCCCAGATCGTGAAACAGCGCGGCGAACATGAATGCCAGCGGCTCGATTGCGCGCTCGCGAAGCCGGGCCGCGCAGTCGATCACGAGCATCGTGTGCTCGAACACGTCGCCCTCGGGGTGGTATTGGGGATTCTGCGGAACGGCGGCGCAGGCCTCGAGCTCGGGAAAGAACTCGCTCAAATGATTCATTTCCCGCAGCGCGCGGAAATACACCGACGGCGTGCGCGCCTTCAAAAGCGCCTTGGCGGTTTCCTCGAAAATGCGCTCGTGCGAAATCAGGCGCACGTCGATTTCCCGGCAGAGCTTCAGCGTTTCCGGTTCGATGGTCGCCTCAAGGCGCGCGGCGAACTGCGCGGCGCGGAACACGCGCAATGCGTCCTCCGGAAATGTTTTCTGGCTCACGCAGCGAATGATTCTCCGCTCCAGATCCGCCCGCCCTCCCCAGCAATCCACGATTTCGCCGGTCAGCACGTCCTGCATCATGGCGTTGATCGTGAAATCCCGGCGCTCGCTCGCCTCGCGCGGCGACATGAACGGGTCGACCGACACGTCGAAATCCGTATGCAATGCGCCGGTGCGCCGCTCCAGCCGCGGCATTGCGATGTCCAGATCGCTGCCCTTCAGGCCCAGCACGCCGAAGCTCGCGCCCTTATCGATCACCGTGCCGCGCCGCGCAAGAATCTCGCGCAGCGTTCCCGGCGCAACGCCGTAAACCTCGATATCGATATCCTTGCTCTCAACGCCCATCATTCGGTCGCGCACCACGCCGCCGACGAAATAGGCCCGTCCGCCGGCCTCAAAAACGTCCCGGGCAATCCCCCGGGCCAGTTCACAATCCCTATTCATGCCTGAGTCAGGCCTCCAATTGCTGCCGCATTTGGTCATCCCAGAAATCGAGTCGGATAGCGACTCGATTTCTTTCCTTTGCTCTACATGCTTTCCCGTTCCCAATTTACCGCTCGCTGCGCCGCCGTGGTGGCGGCTTGCGCGCTATGGCGGCAGGGCCGCCTCCCGCTTGCTGCCGCGCTTAGTCGTCCCAGAAATCGAGTCGGGCGGCTGGGCCGCCCCCCAATTGCTGCCGCGCTTGGTCGTTCCAGAAATCGAGTCGGATAG
>CAKUKM010000075.1 GCA_934663595.1 uncultured Clostridia bacterium
CGCGCCAGCGTGCCCGAGGGAGACATCGCGTCCTACACGGGCAAGGCCTATCTGGGCATAGACTGCGGCTCCACCACGACCAAGCTCGTGCTGCTGGACGAAAACCGCCGCATTCTCTACAGCTATTACGGCTCCAACCGCGCCAATCCCGTCGAGATTCTGCGCGAGCAGCTGAAGATCATCTATGAAAAGTGCGTAGGCCGCATCACCATCGCGGGCAGCGCCGTCACCGGCTACGGCGAGGAGCTGATCAAGAATGCGTTCGGCGTGGATATCGGTCTGGTCGAGACCATCGCGCATTTCACCGCGGCGCGCTTCTTCCGGCCGAACGTCGATTTCATCATCGACATCGGCGGTCAGGACATCAAGTGCTTCAAGATTCGCGCCGGCGCAATCGATTCCATTACGCTCAACGAGGCCTGCTCGTCGGGCTGCGGTTCGTTCATCGAGACGTTCGCGCGCTCCATGGGCTGTACGGTTTCGGATTTTGCGAAGCTCGGCCTTCAGTCGAAGGCGCCGGTCAATCTGGGCAGCCGCTGCACCGTGTTCATGAATTCCTCGGTCAAGCAGGCGCAGAAGGACGGCGCGACGGTAGAGGACATTTCCGCCGGACTGTCGGTCAGCGTGGTCAAGAACGCGCTCTACAAGGTCATACGCGCCAATTCGCCGAAAGAACTGGGCGAGAACATCGTCGTGCAGGGCGGCACGTTCCTCAACGACGCGGTGCTGCGCGCCTTCGAGATGGAGACCGGCTGCGAGGTCGTGCGTCCCGCCATCGCGGGGCTGATGGGCGCGTACGGCGCGGCGCTCTCCGCCATGAAGCTCAGCGCCAGCCAGATCATATCGCCCGAGGCGCTGAAGGCGTTCTCGCACACGGCGCGTCAGGCCATCTGCAACGGCTGCACCAATCACTGCCATCTGACCGTGAACAGCTTCGCGGGCGGGCGGCGCTTCATCTCCGGCAATCAGTGCGAAAGGGGCGCAGGGCTGGGGCTGAACGCCGAATCCACGCCCAATCTGTATGAATTCAAGCGCAGGGCGCTCTATTCGCTGCCCGCGGGGAACGCCCTGCGCGGTACGATCGGCCTGCCCATGGCGCTGGGCATGCTGGAGCTTGCGCCGTTGTGGCACGGGATTCTTTCCAATCTGGGCTTCAAGGTGGTTTTGTCCGGGCCGTCCAGCCGCCGTATCTACGAGATGGGGCAGTTCTCGATCCCCTCGGACACGGCCTGCTATCCCGCCAAGATCATGCACGGCCATATCGAAAAGCTGATCCAGGAGAATGTGGACGCGATATTCTATCCCTGCCTCAGCTACAATCTCGAGGAGGGCGGCGACAACCACTACAACTGCCCGGTCGTGGCCTATTATTCCGAGCTGCTCAAGGGCAACATGGACAGCCTGAAGGGCGTGCGCTTCCTCTATCCGTTCCTCAACATCAATTCGGAGAAGGAGCTCTCAAAGGAGATTTACGCCGCGCTGTCGCCCCTCTGGCCGGATATTACCCGGGGCGAGGCGCGCCGCGCCGTCAAGGCCGGTATGCAGGCGTTCCACGACTATCAATCCGCCGTGCGCGCCGAGGGCGAAAAGGCGCTCGCCTATGCCCGCGAGCATGGAAAGCGCATTATGATCCTGGCTGGCCGGCCCTATCACATCGATCCGGAGATCAGCCACGGCATAGACAAGCTGGCCGCGTCGCTGGGCTTCGTCGTGGTGAGCGAGGACTCGATCTTCCAGCTGGCGGAGCTGCCGCGCGTGCGGGTGCTCAATCAGTGGACGTATCATTCGCGGCTCTACCGCGCGGCGCAGTACGCCTCGGAGCATCAGGACACGCAGCTGGTGCAGCTGGTGTCGTTCGGCTGCGGCGTGGACGCGATCACGACCGACGAGGTGCGCTCCATACTGGA
>CAKUKM010000076.1 GCA_934663595.1 uncultured Clostridia bacterium
CGTCAAAATGTTCTTTGAGTATGTCTGTGATGTAGTCGGACAGTGTCTGTCCGCGCTGCTCCTGCTCCGCCCGAAGCTGCTGGTGCAGGGACAGCGGGATAGGCGCGCAGAGGTTTTTCTTTTCCTCCATGATGGATGCTCCTTTCCGCCTCCCGCGAGGCAAGCAAAGCATAGCCCAAACGCCGCGGCAAAGCTATTGACAAGTACAACGAGAATGCAAGCGCAAACGAAGCAGAATGGACAAAGCTATTTCTTCCTTGCGTTTTTCCGAGCAGGATTGGCTATTGGTGCGTCTCCTTTTCTTACGCCACCCGTTGAGATATAAAGGATACTTCGTCTTGGAATATAGGCGCAGCCCATGAGTGCATCCTCAACTGACAAAATATCGCCTTCTTCCATGCGCTCAAAGTCTCCAACTAAACCTTTTTTAACGGGGAGGTCATAGTTCTCTGCTATTTCGATCACATCGCCATTCAGAAGATGTATTCTGTATATTTGATAATACATTGCTTTTTCCTTTTCTATCATTCTCTTAAAGTGTTCACAGCTCTCCTTCGCTCTCCCGTATGGTATCCGCCATGCATCTCATCACGAAATCCACGCAGGGAATGGCCACGCTGTTGCCCAGCGCCTTGTAGCGGGCGCTGTCGGACGCGCCGGGGATATCCGTCCATCCGTCCGGAAAGCCTTGCAGTCTTTCACATTCCAGCGGCGTCAGACGGCGGATGAGGAGGAACGGCAGGTCTTTGTCACCGGCAGGCTCACAGGTATAGAGATCATCTGTGGAATAGCACACCGCGTGGCGATCCATGGTATTCAGGGTGTACATCACGTTCTCCTGATAACCGATGCCATTACCGCCGTTCTCCGGCTTCCGATCGATAGCGTTTCCGGTGATGCAGTAGATCGGCTCCTTCACCAGCGGCACATTGTTGCCGCCCGTCCCATAGCGGGCTGACATGGTGGGAGCCACATCGCCTACCTGATCATACCGGGCGTCGATGCCGTGGTTCTCAAATACCAGCGGCTGGTGACCATGCTCCTGTGCCCGCAGCGTACCGGTCATATTCTCAGACAGCTCCATGACCTGTCCGCCCTGATCGTTGATGCACAGCACAGAGGGCATACTGTTACCGCCCGCGCTGCCTTTCAGCGTCGGGGTGACCTCCTCGCTGTAGCCGATACCTCCGGCAGTCGCTCCCGCGCCTGCGGAGAAACTGGCCACAAAGGTCTGCTGCTTCATACCCGGCTGTGCGCCCAGCGCACCGGCCTTGTCGCCCAAGTCACGGACTTCATCCCGCTGGTTGGCCGCAAACGCCACCGGCGCACCTGAAGTCTCGCCTAGGTCGATGCCCTCGTCCCGCTGGTTAATGTGATAGGCTTTCAGCAGGCCCAGCCGGAGCAGCGTCACCAGATCGGCCATACGCAGGCCGCTTTGCAGCTCCAGCGCTTCCCGCAGCGTATCCGGCAGCACCTTACCGCGTCGTCTGGCCCTACGGAGGATGCCCAG